>NZ_JBEPQK010000004.1:0-689998 GCF_040547805.1 Bradyrhizobium sp. LA6.1
ACTGCTGCCATGGAATTGGCGCTCTGCCATCCGGAACGTTGATCAAGCCGCCTGAGCCGAAAATGACCCGCGCGCGGTCTTCGCCGGATGCTTACCTCGGATCGTGCTGCCCAGCGGCACCGAGCTCATCACGTTGCGCGATGCGATCCGGCACTTCAGCGAGACGGTGCCGAAACGCGAGCACAAGCACCCGCGCGTACTTCTCGCCGCCGCCGCGCTGACCGACGCCGCCGAGGGCCGAACCGCGCAGCGATTGCCTCGGATACCGCTGCGCACCTCCTATCGTCCGCATCTCAACATATCCTCGGATTGTCGCCATTGTCGCAAATGCGGCCGGGCACGCCCCGGACCGACGGACCGAACCATATTGGAATGCCCTCCCAGACAATCCAGCAGCCGCCGGGGCCGGTATTGAATATATGACAGGGCTTGCCGTACACCGTGATGCGCGTTGGCCCGGCTGCGAATTTCTCGCGAGCCACGGCGGTCGTTGTAAGGACGGTGATCGCGATCAATCCAGTCGCCAAGAACTTGATTGTGGTCATCAAGCTTGTCCTTTTGACCCTTGATGGGGGCTGCGACCTTAGCCTGTTTCCTGGGCCAGTGGAGGACCGGATGCGCTTGCTCGTTCGCATCCTGCCTGACGAAGCTCACAGTAGGTAACGGCAAGGACCTATTTGCCCAATCGTCGCAAAGAGTGGCGTTTGGCGCTGGAACGAGGACAAGAGCAAGACGCCCCGGCTCTGTGATTTATTGGGCCTCAAGCGCTTCACGCCGCACGATCTCCGCCGAACGGCGCGCGTCGGCGGTCAAGGCGTCAAGTAAAGCGCGAGCCACGCCAGTCGATTAGACTATTAGGCTCGTAAAGAAGGGCTTGGTTATCTCGACGACCGAGGGTTCTCTCTCATCAGGAGTGGCGGCGGTGACAAACTCGCTTTTGCACGCCAAAGGTCATGGATTTCTTGGGCATTGACGCGCTCGCGCCACTCTAGATGGACCAACCCAGAACCACATTGAGGGCATTTTTCTGGATGGGGCGTCGAGAAGATTGATGCCATGTGGAACCTCCCTCGTTTTCGGCGCAGCGTACGACTGTCTGGGCACATTGGAATTGATCCACAACAAACAATTTGCCCATTTGTCATCGCCGGGCGGCTTCCAGGCCCGGGACCGTCGAGTGCTGGCGCGCGCCCTCCGCAATCGGGCCTTGCCAGTTGGTACACAAAGGGCGGCGATGTGGCGCATGTCGAATACGGAAGCCATGATCTTCATGGGTTGGAACGCCCAGGGCCCGCATAAGGTTAGATAGATTGCGCACCATCGCGGCGGCCTGACCGCACGCTGGATTGGAGGCAGCACATGAAAATCGTGGACGAAGACGGCGAGATCATCGCAACAGCATCCGATGACCATACTTTAATCGGCGGCCACCACCGCCTCGCAGTGGCGGCCAGCCTCGGTAAAAGACTGTTCTGGCGAGATACCGGCGAACCAGTGAAGCTTGATAACTTCTTCAAGCATTATGGAAGTTCTCTTCGACATACAGCCTGAGCCGCTCGCCGAGCGTACGTTGTTCGGCGCATCGCAACAACGCCAACGAGGATTTTTGCCATCGCGCATTCCTGGTTTAATTTTTATGCGATCCCGTACACAAAGGCGGCGCGCCATGTGGCGCAAGTGCGACAATCGATCACTCCGACTTGCGCGGGCCCGCCGCCGATCTATCAGGTCTGCCTCTTCACGATTTCAAATCCCTTTGCGTGCAATTCCAGCAGTATGCCCTGTGCCAAGTGCGTGCACTCTTCAGACTTGATCCAGTGCAGACTTCTCCAATCCGGGTCATCTTCCTTTGGGTAACTGGTGAAGGCGGAGCGAATGGCGGCTTCGATCACGTCGATGGGATTGTCCGACATCTGCATCCCTCACGCATTTGGCGAAATAGATCAAAATCCGGGGAATTAAAGAACAAGCCCACCCGGACACTCACGCGGCCCTCTCCGTTCAGAAGAACGTCACCGCCATCAATGGCTTGATCTAGGTCAACGCTGTGCCTCGGGCTCAGGCACGTGAACGGATCTCACTAAATTTGACGCGGTATGATGAATTGCAAATATATTCATACGGCGCGGTCGCGCGGTCCCGGCACTTGCCTCTAGGACCCGGAACTGCACCAATGACCGCACCCGGCGCGGCGTCACTGGGCCAGAGAGGGCTGCGGTAATGCCGAGAGCGGTCGTCGGCAGGCGGTCGCCATCGTTTCAAGCGCCCGGCAAATCAGGAGGCGAAGCCGCCGGTACCGCCGCTTTGACCTCCGCCAGCGCCGCTTGCAAGGCGGCTTCCTTAGTGTGGTCGAGAGAAGTCTTTAGCACCGTGCCGCCTTCGCCTTTTAGCCTCTCAAGAACCTTGTCTGCCGTGACTTTGCGCACCAGTACGAAGAGCGCTGCGGTTCCGGGTTGAACGGCGGCAGCGGTCTCTTTCATCCATTTGTCGTTGATGCCGACATCCGTTAAATATCCGCTGAGTGTGCCGGACGCGACGCCAAGGGCAGCACCAGCAAGCGGCATCAAAAAGATCAGGCCAATCAGCGTGCCCCAAAAGGCGCCAGTAGCCGCACCAGCAGCCGTGGTATTGATCAGTTGATTTAGTTTGATGTTTCCGTTGCTGTCTTTCACGGCGATCACGGCATCGCCGAGTTCGATCAAATACTCCTTCTGCATGGCCAGCAATTTTTGACGAACTTCCTCCGCCTTCGCCTCGGTTGGAAATGCAATTACGACAAGGTCGCTCATCTGTTCTGCTCCTCTACTCGAACGATTGCTGCCCATGCGAGAGAGGATGCGCCCGGTCGCGCGGGACAGGCAAGCCGCTACGGATAGCGGATGACGGCGCTCCGGGCACAACGGAAGGCGGCGGGCACACCCGGCACGGGCGGACCGGCTCGCGAGAACCGACAAGATGAGGCGTCAGGGTTCGAGTCAGGAGACCGCTAACGCCTCTCCCCACACGACGCAGATCTGCGATATTTCCTCCGATCGTCCGCCTAAACTCAGAAGCTTGTCGAATGGCGGGTTCAAATCTGGCCCATGATTTGAACCAACGCAAACGTCTCAAACGCGACAGTCATGCGGGTCTGCCGCAGACAAACCAGGGTCGTTACCGGCTCAGAATTTGGAACGATGTTGGCTCCCCAAATTGGGTGCGTTAGATTTTTGTGAATTCTCGGTGCACACATCGTGCATACGCACTGTTCCAACTATTGAAACAATCAAACTCTCGCCCCGATCCATGATTGGGAAGTTTGAGCTAGATTCAGCCAGCGGGAGCTATTCAGCTCCAACATCTACACCCCAACGTCCCTTTTTGCGCTACGAGTGGATCCTCTGATCGGGTCCTTCTTGTTGAATCTTACTTCTCATTGCCCTCGATCCAGGTTTTCTCGGCAGCCACACTACCTTGGCGGCGCGGACGCCACTATTCGATCGATCGAGCCGACGAGAAACGGCTCCCTTGCATGGACGGGCCTAAGCGGGGCGGAGTCGATAGGACTTCGATTGCAGCAAAAAATGAGCCGCGCGGAAATCAGACGCCCCAACGCAGAGCTGCGGTCTGCACCGGGGCATCCCACAATGTCATGGCTTTGCGATCGAGCACCGATACGGTGATCGAGACACCGGCCATGTCGAGGGATGTGACGTAGGAACCGGTCAGGAAGCGCGTCACCGTGATCCCCGCGCGATCCAGAGTCCGCTTTGCGGCATTGACCATCAGATAGAGTTCGATCAGAGGCGTCGCACCAAATCCGTTAATGAGAAGCAGCGCTTCACTGCCCTTGCTCGGCGCAAGATCCTTCAGGATCGCGTCGAGCACCTCGGCGGCGATCGCATCGGCGGAAGCCAACGGTACCCTGCGCCGGCCAGGCTCGCCATGAATGCCGACGCCCATTTCCATTTCATCGTCGGCCAACGTGAAATTTGGTCGTCCGGCGGCCGGCACAGTGCATGGCAATAGAGCTACCCCCATCGAGCGCGTACGCCGGTTGACTTCATCGCCGAGCGCCTTGAGCGCGGCAAGCGGCATTCCGGTCTCGGCAGCGGCGCCGACCATTTTTTCTACGATCAACGTTCCAGCGACACCGCGACGACCGGTCGTGTAGGTCGACTTTTCGACCGCCACGTCGTCGTTCGTCACCACGCTTGCGACCTCTCGGCCGGCCATCTCGGCTGCCATGGTGAAATTCATCACATCGCCTTCGTAGTTTTTGACGATGAACAGCACACCTGCGCCGGTGTCGACGGCCTCCGCAGCCTCGATCATCTGATCTGGCGTCGGCGAGGTGAAGACCTGGCCAGGACAAGCCGCGTCGAGCATGCCCAGGCCGACAAAGCCCGCATGCAGCGGCTCATGTCCCGAGCCGCCTCCCGAAATCAGCGCAACCTTGCCCGGTTTCAACGTGCGACGGCGCACAAATTTGCGCTCGGCGCCGAGAAGCAGGATATCCGCGTGCGCTGCGGCGAGGCCGTCAAGACTTTCTTCGAGTACCGTATCGGCGCTGTTGATCAGCTTTTTCATGAGCGTTCTCCCAGTCCGGTCTAAAGTTCGATTCAATGGCTAACCGACGCTTTCCGCAAAGCGCGCGAGCTGCGCGGCTAAATCCACGATGAGCTGCTCGAGCGCACGATTCTTCTTGTCGTCACCAAGTTCAGGAACGGTCACGGTAATGACACGCGTGCGCGCTTCGCGGTGGGGTGCGCGCAGTCTTCCGGGGTGCGCGCGGCCATACGCATCGAGAAATGCCGCACGCTCGGCGCTGGACAGATGGCAGACGTCGAAGATGACCGCGACATGCTTCGCCGGGATCGGCACCAGATAAGCCGGATTCGTGATTTGACTCACGAACGAACGATTCTTGCCCAGCGCCGCCGCAAGCTTCAGGCGCGTCCCCGAGGGCCGATTGTCGAGTACCTTTCGCAGGATTATTTTGTATTCTGCGACATTCTTGTCACCGGGCGTGTCCTTGCCGACATCGTCCTTCATGAACTCACCTTTGCGATTGCGGCCTTGAGCCGTGCGACGGCAATCGGCGACACAGAGAGAGTTGTCAATCCGGTCGCGAGCAGCGCCGCCGTGAGGTGAGTGTTGGCCGCGGCGTCGCCACAGAGCGAAACCTCGACGCCTCGCTTTAGCCCGGCCTCGACGGTCGCGGCTATCAGTGCCAGCACAGCCGGATTGCTGGTATCATTGAGGTCAGCGACTGCGCCGATGTCGCGCGCCGCCGCCATGGTGTACTGGGTTAGATCGTTCGAACCGATGGAATAGAATGCAGCGCCAAAATCCGCTGCACAGAGCGCCGCCGCTGGAACCTCGACCATAATGCCGAGCGGCGGTCGAGCGCAGGCAACTCCTTTCGCTTGGAGGGCTGTGAACTCCGCGTCAAGTATTTCGTTCGCGCGGTCCAATTCCGACGGGACCGCAACCATAGGCAACATCACTTTCAGCGTGCCATGGACAGCCGCACGGCAGAGCGCGCGGAGCTGCATGCGAAACACCTCCGGCCGCGCGAGCGAGAGGCGGATACCGCGGAGGCCGAGAAACGGATTGCTCTCACCTTCGACCGTCAAACCGGGAACCTGCTTGTCTCCGCCTGCATCCAAGGTCCGGATCGTCACCGGCTTATCTTGGGCCCAGACGAGAATGTCTCGATAGACCCTGTATTGCGTTTCCTCGTCCGGCAGGCCGTGGGCCGCCTCGAACAGGAATTCCGTGCGTACAAGGCCGATGCCGTCGCAAATTGCGGAATCAAGGTTTGCAAGATCTTCAGGCCCGGCGACATTGAGCAGAACCGCTATCCGCCGACCATTGGCGACGAAGGCAGGCGCAAGGGTGGTCGCCTCGGCGACAGCCAGTTCGGCCTTCGCAGCCGCCATACGCAGCTCAAAGAGACGGATGGTCTCCGGCTCCGGATCGAAGATGACCCTTCCGGCGTCGCCGTCTACCAGCGCCAAGACTGGTGGCTGTCCATGCCACGACAACGGACCTAACCCAACGACCATCGGCGCCCCGCGCGCACGCGCCAACATGGCGACATGCGAGGAAGGTGAGCCACTGGCCAGCGCGATCGCGCCGCCTTGCGACCAGTCAGTCGCAAGAAAGGTCGAAGGCGTGATATCTTCAGCCGCAACAATCGAACCGCCCGCGATTCCGGCGACGACATCCACACCGCCCAGATGCGCAAGCACGCGATCGCGGATGTCAACGATATCAACGGCCCGGGCACGGAAATATTCATCTTCAGCCGCGCGATAGCCGGCGATCTCTAGGTCGAGTGCCCGGCGCCAGGCATGGTCGGCAGCGATCCCGATCGCGATAAGTTCATATGCCGTATCTGTGAGTGCATCGTCTTCCAACATGGCGGCCTGGAACTCCAGAATGTCTGCCGCCTCACTCTGAATCGTCTTGATCTGCTCGGCGAGTTGCGCCCTTGCCCCCCCAATCGCCGCCCGCAGCGCCGCAGCCTCCTGCTCCGGATCCTCGCTCGCCATTCGCCCGGCCACGGCCGCAGTCAGCACCGCGACCGGCCCGAACGCGAGGCCCGGCGATGCAGCACGGCCGATAAGTTGGATCTCTGCCACTGCCGTTAAGCCTCACCAAAACCGTCATGCACAAGCGCAAGCATGGCAGCAAGCGCCACCTCTCCGTCCGGTCCGGCGACCCGGAAATGCAGCGTCGCCCCCTGCGGAGCTTTTACACGCATCACCTTCACCGGACTCTTGGCATCCGTCCAAGGCCCGTCTCCAGAGAGGGCGAGTTCGATCTTTGCGGCAAACCTCTTCGCACACTGCGTGAGCTTGACCGACGGCCGCGCATGAAGTCCGACCTTGTTGACGAGAACCGCCGAGGCGGTCAGCGGCACCGACGTCTCACCTGCCCGGCTGGCGTGGGCATCATGCATAGAATTCCTCCGCGCTACGCTTGACGGCTGCGAGCGATGAGCCACCCGAGGATTCCGTCGCTGCAATCACCGCTCCTTCGACCACCGGAGCATTGCAGACGACGACGCGCGCCCTTCGATCTTCAGCCAACATTTCCACCGCCATCTCGGAATTTGTCTCCGCTCCACCGAGATCAACGAGCACAGCCACACCTGCTGCGGACCACGCCGCCTCGATCGCCTCCAGGATTCCAGCAACATTCGTGCCGAGCCCTCCATCGACATCACCGCCGGTCCAGGCGAGCGGCACCGCATTGCCCACCATCTGGCGCACCATATCTGCCGCGCCTTCCGCTATCTTGGGCGAATGTGAAACGATAACGATTCCGACATTGCCGCCATTTGGATTGTTCATGACCTTGCCTCGAATTCCAATACTTTGACTGCAGCCCCGATCAACAGGGACGTTGAGCGCGAACCGGGGTCCATGTGACCGATGGAGCGTTCGCCGAGAAAAGAAGCCCTGCCGCGAATAGCGAGCATCGGCGTCGTGCGATCGGCCGCCTGCACCGCTGCTAACGCAATCGCCCGCGCATCGCCGCCTGCAGCCAATACCGCTTGCACGGGCACCAGGACATCCAGCAAGGTTTTCTGTCCTGCCTCCGAGCGTCCGCGCGCCTTTACGGCATTGATTGCCATATCCGTAGCCGCGACAAACTCCGCGCGTGTTGGCTGCTCTGGAAGCGCCTTGCCCAACTCCATGAAGAAGGTGCCAACCAGCGGCCCAGAAGCTCCGCCAACCTTCATGACCAGCGTCATTCCGATCGACTTCAGCATTTCTGGCAGAGACTTGTCCGCAAGGCCGGGCAACGTCGCGAGCACAGCCTCGAAGCCGCGTTTCATGTTCAGCCCATGATCGCCGTCACCGATCGCCTGGTCGAGGCTGGTCAGTTCGTCGGCGTGCTGGATCACCGATTCCGCAAGCGCCCGCACCAGATTCTCCCTAGAGGTCCGATCGAGACTCATGCCGCGACCCTCCCGCCGGCCGCATCGAAGAACAGCGGCCTGTTAAGGCGTAGCGACACGATGTCGCCGACGTCTAACCTCGCCTCAGGGTCCGCCAACGTCACGACAGGTTGGCCGCCGAGATCGAGAT
Organism: Bradyrhizobium sp. LA6.1; assembly: GCF_040547805.1. Taxonomy (NCBI): domain Bacteria; kingdom Pseudomonadati; phylum Pseudomonadota; class Alphaproteobacteria; order Hyphomicrobiales; family Nitrobacteraceae; genus Bradyrhizobium; species Bradyrhizobium sp. LA6.1. Next base: position 8,085 of record NZ_JBEPQK010000004.1, read on the forward strand.
GGACATGGCTCTGGTCGCCGAGATGTTCGACCCGCGTGACGGTGGCCGACACGTCCCCGCCGCTGCGTGCGATCGCCAGGTGCTCGGTACGAGCGCCAATCGTCTTAACGCCGGACGGAACGCCGGCAAATAGAGTTGCCGGCAGCAAGTTGATCATCGGCTGGCCGAGCCGGGCAGCGACATAGGCGTTGACCGGGTTCTCGTAAATCTCGCGCGGCGTGCCGATCTGCATCAGCCGCCCGGCCTCCATCACGCCGATGCGCGATGCCATGGTCATAGCCTCGGTTTGATCGTGGGTGACGTAGAGGATCGTCGCGCCGAGATCGATCTGGATGCGCTTAAGCTCCAGGCGCATTTCACCGCGCAGCTTGGCATCGAGCGAAGAAAGCGGCTCGTCCATCAGGTAGATCGAGGGCGAGCGCACCAGAGCGCGGCCAATCGCAACGCGCTGCATCTGCCCGCCCGACAACTGGGTCGCCTTGCTGTGGAGCTTGGCCTCGATATGGAGAAGACGCGCAACCTGTTCGACCTTTGCGCGAATTTCGGTCTCCGGCAGGCGCCGAGTCGGCGCGCGTAGCGCAAAGGCCATGTTCTCGAACACGGTCAGATGCGGGTACAACGAATATTGCTGGAATACGAAGGCGACGTCACGATCCGCCGGCGCGTCACTGGTCACATCGCGTCCATCGATGCGGACCGAGCCGCTGTCGGGCGCCTCTAATCCGGCAACGAGACGCAGCGTCGTCGTCTTGCCGGCGCCGGTCGGCCCCAGCAACGCAACGAATTCGCCATCTCCAATCGTGAGGGACAGATCGACGACGGCTTGCGTCTTGCCAAACGCCTTGGAGACCGCCCCGATCTCGACTTCAGCCATGCTTGCCTCCCTCGTGCAATGCGGTGCGTATTGCCCGTCCCGACCCCTGGTCGAAGAGCGACAACGTATCTGGCCGAAAATCGAGCCCGACATTCATCCCAATCCGAAAGGGCATGCTGGCGGGCGAGCGGGCCTTGAGAGCGCCGTATGGCGTCGTCACCGTCACGATCTGCGTCGTGCCGAGATATTCCGACCCATAGATCTCGCCCCGCACCATGCCGCTATCGGAAAAACGCACATGCTCGGGTCTGACGCCCAGGACAAGGTCGCTCTCCACCAGAGCCTCGCGTGCGGTGGGTATCGCAACGTCGCGGTCCCCGAGCCGGATCGCCTGCGCCCCGGCTTGCAGGCTGCCGCGAAACGGCAGGAAATTCATCGCTGGAGAACCGATGAAGTCCGCGACGAAGAGCGAAACAGGCCGGTCATAAATGTCGCGCGGACTCGCAATCTGCTCGACCACGCCGTTGTTCATCACCGCAATCAGGTCCGCCATTGCCATGGCCTCCAGTTGATCATGCGTGACGTAAACGGTAGTCGCGCCAAGCCGGTCATGCAGCGCGCGCAATTCCTGGATCATCGCCTCGCGCATCTCGGTATCGAGCGCTCCGAGCGGCTCGTCCATCAGGAAGCACTTCGGCTTGCGGACGATCGCCCGCCCAAGCGCGACGCGCTGACGGTCGCCGCCGGTGAGAGTCGAAACCGACCGATCAAGGAGGTGGGAGATACGCAGGATCCGAGCGGCCTCCACCACGCGCCGGTCGCACTCCGCGGCTCCGATGCCCTCGCATTTGAGCGGAAAGCCGATATTGCGCCGGACATTCATGTGCGGATAGAGCGCAAATAGCTGGAAGACGAAGGCGATATCTCGCGCGGAGGCACGGTTCATCGTCACGTCCTCACCGTCGAGCCTGATCGTGCCGGATGTCGGCAATTCCAGTCCTGCAATCATCCGTAGCGTTGTCGTTTTGCCGCAGCCGGACGGCCCAAGCAGACAAAGGAACTGTCCGTCATCCACCGTAAAGCTCGCGCCCTTGACTGCGTGAAACTCTCCAAAGGATTTGTTGAGCGCTTCGACCCTGATCTGTGCCATCGAGCGCTACTCCCGGACCTTCGAGACGATCATGAACATCACCGTCCCAAAGAGAGTGACCGCGAAAGACCAGGAATAAAGCGTTAGAAAAAACGGCTGCATCAGCATGACCACGCCTGCGGCAATGATCGCCGTCGCGATGGCCTCCAGCGGACCGCGCCGCAACATTCTGCTCGTCAGGCTGACGTTCGGCGTTGACGTGTTCACATCAAGGTTCATTTGCGAACGGCCCCAAAGGTAATCCCGCGCAGAAGATGCTTGCGAAGCAGCACCGTGAACACGACGATCGGCACAAGAAAGATCGTCGTGCCGGCGGCTACGGCCGGCCAATCCTGGCCGCCTTCGCCAATGATGATCGGAATGAATGGGGGCGCGGTCTGAGCGTTGCCAGAGGTCAGAAGCACAGCAAAGGCGTATTCGTTCCACGCAAAAATAAGGCAGAAAATCGCCGTCGCCGCGATCCCCGTCGTCGCCTGCGGTAGAACCACCTTCACGAACGCCTGAAAGCGCGTATAGCCATCGATCATTGCCGCTTCTTCGTATTCACGCGGGATTTCGTCGATGAAGCCCTTGAGTAGCCAGACGGCGAGCGAGACGTTCACCGACGTGTAGAGCAGGATCATCCCGAGACGGGTATCCGATAGCCCGACGGTCCGGTACATCAGGTAGATCGGGATCGCGACCGCGATTGGCGGCATCATTCTGGTCGACAGAATGAAGAACAGGAGGTCGTCCTTGAGAGGCACGCGGAAGCGCGAAAAACCATAAGCCGAGAGCGTACCGAGCGCGACGGCAAGCACGGTCGAGCCAAAGGCGATGATCAGCGAGTTGATGAAGCGCGGCACGTAGTTCGACGGCCCGGCGACAACCATGTTGCGGCTGCGCGCGATGTTGTCACAAAGCCCCTGCGGCGGCCCCAGCGTCTGGATAAACTCCTGAGTCTGACGCGAGCGTGTTGTGAAGACATTGCAATAGCCTTCAAGGGAGGGCTTGAAGAGGACCTTCGGCGGATAGGAGATCGCATCGTCAGGCGACTTGAACGAGGTGAGCACGATCCATATCAGCGGAACCATCGTTATGATGGCATAGAGTATGACGAGCAGGCCGGCAAAGCGGCGAGTGCCAGTCGACGGTTCGACAACTGAGTGGGCTGCATTTGAGGCGCTCATCTGCTTTTCACCCGGTTCAGCGCCTTGACGTAGATGTTGGCAAGGCCAAACACTGTCACGAACAGAATGATCGCGAAGGCCGAGGAATAGCCGGTTCGCCAACTCTCAAAGGCTGCGCGCTTCAGTGTGATCGAAGCGACTTCCGTGGTCGAGCCCGGCCCTCCTCCGGTCAGGAGGTTGACCATGTCGAACATCTTGAAATTCTCGATCCCGCGAAAGAGCACCGCGAGCATGATGAACGGCAGAGCCATCGGCAGCGTGATCGACCAGAACTGCCGCCAATTCGACGCGCGGTCGACCTCCGCTGCCTCATAAATGTAATCCGGGATCGACCGTAGCCCCGCCAGGCAAATCAGCATCACGTAAGGCGTCCACATCCAGGCGTCGACGATGACGATGGCCCACGGGCTGAGGGTCACGTCTCCCAGCATCTGGAACGACGAAGCGCCGCGCCCCGTGAAGAAGGCGACCACGTAGTTGAACAGCCCGATCTGCGGCTGATAGAGGAAGGTCCAGAAATTGCCGACAACCGCTGGTGAGAGCATCATCGGCAACAGAATGATCGTGGTCCACAGGCCATGGCCACGGAATTTCTTGTCGATCAGGAACGCAAGGCCGAATCCGAGCACAGTCTCGATCAGCACGGTCCAAACCACGAAATGCGCCGTGACCTGCATTGCCGCCCAGATATCCGGATCCGTCAGGATCGACTGGTACCAATCGGTCCCCAGCCATAGCGTCGGCGCGTTCGGCCGATTGGCGCGGTAGTTGGTAAATGACAGGTAGATCGTCCATACCAGCGGGAAGATATTGATCGCCAGCAGCAGCACGATCGTCGGTGTGATGAAAAGCCATGCGAGCGCCTGGTCCGAAAGGCCGCGGATACGACGTATCGCGCCTGGTCGGATCGGGACGGCCCGGTAGGTGATCTGCGACGAAGTGCTCAAATCGTTCATGGCCCTGGTCAATCCTGGCGTCGCGATTGTCGACTATGCGACGCCTGCGGGTTCTACCGAAGAGAGCCTGGAGCGCGCTCGGCGTGCGCTCCAGGCGTTTGCCCTAGAACTTCTTGCCTTCTTCCTTGAAGATCGCCTTCCAGTCCTTGACCAGGCCATCGAGCGCTTCCTGCGCGGTGCCCTTGTCCGCCACCACGTAGTCATGCACGCGCTTCTGTTCGGCTTGCAGGAGTTGGGCATAGGAAGGCTCGGCCCAGAAGTCGACGACCATTCCCATCGACTTCAAAAACTCGCCGGCAAACGGCGCGCTGTTCGGGAAGCCCGGATCGTTCAACACTGACTTGGCGCAGGAATAGCCGCCCAGCGCCCACCACTTCTTCTGCACATCTCCACCGGAGAACCATTTGATATATTGCAGCGCCTCGGCCTGGTTCTTGGAATAAGAAACGACCGAGATGCCCTGCCCGCCAAGCTGCGTCGCCCGGGTCGCGGGGCCGGCGGGATTGCTGAAGAAGCCGATCTTGTCCCCACCGACGTTCGGATCTTTGTAGAGGCCCGGGAAGAAGGCGAAGAAGTTCATCTGAAGCGCGACTTGCCCCGACTTGAACGCATCAAGCCCTTCGGACATGTAGGAGTTGGATGCGCCGGGCGGCGTACAGCACTTGTAGAGCTCCTTGTAGGCCTCGAGCCCCTTCACGGCGCCGGGCGAGTTGACGAACCCGTCCATTGAATACGGCTTCTTCGGATCCTGATACTGGAAGCCGTAATCATAGAGGTAGTTCGACACGCCCATGGTGATGCCTTCCGAGCCCCGCTCGGTATAGATCGAAGCGCCATAGACCTTCTTGCCGTCGATCTCGCGGCCCTGGAAGAATTTTGCGATGTCGCGCAGTTCATCGAGCGTCTTCGGCACGGCGAGATCGCGGCCGTACTTGGCCTTGAAATCCGCCTGGATCTCAGGCCGCGCAAACCAGTCTTTGCGATAGGTCCAGCCCACCGCGTCACCCATGGCGGGCAGCGCCCAATAGTTCGGGCTGTTCTTCGGCCACTCGGAATAGCCGACCACTGTCGCCGGCATGTAGTCGTCCATGCTGATTCCTTCCTTTGTGAAGAAATCGTTGAGCTTGACGTACTGACCGTTCTCGGCGGCGCCCCCGATCCATTGCGAATCCCCGATGATGAGATCGCACAGCGAGCCATGCGAATTGAGCTCGTTCAGGAAGCGGTCGGCATAGTTGGTCCACGGCACGAACTCGAACTTCATGCCGACGCCGGTCTTGGCGGTGAAATCCTTCGACAGTTCGACCAGGGCGTTGGCAGGATCCCACGCGGCCCAGCACAGCGTGATGGTCTTGGCCTGCGCATGCGCAGGAGTAGTCCCCACTCCGACACCGAGCGCGGATGCGAGAACTCCGAACGTAGTAAGAAGCGCCTTTACTGTCTGTTTCATAACGCTTTCCCTCCCAGTGGGGCCGGCCATCGACATGGCGCGACTCTCCAACCCGCTCGAATGCTTCGAGCAGAGCGATACAGTCCTTCACGGGCTGAACGACTAAACGGACGTTTCCTCGCGCCTGCCTGGATTCTTAGGGATTCAGCCAAGCTCGATTTGTTTAGTGAAACACTATATACTAAACATTGCAAGCACGCTCTTAAGTCGCTCGGTCATGGTGCCCCTCGCGAAATTGAGGCAGCAACCATGCGCTCAACCGGTGCTGGCTATGCGATCTGCGCCACCTTAAGTTACGTCAGGGACTTCGCGTTCGAGCACGGCTGCCTCGACCTGATCCGCAAGAACCGTGAGATGGCTGGCTCTAGAGACGAATACGCATTGTCGCTATGGGCGGCGATGCCGTCTGGCTTCGTGCCTGCCTAAACATCTTCTTTCTGAAGAAGAGAATGCAGACGTTGAGCGAGTTCGGCCACGCCAAAAGGCTTGTGAATAATCGGGAACTCGTCTGTCGCCCCGTGACGCGCGAGCACGTCTCCCACGTAGCCCGACGTAAGTAATATCTTGATCCTGCTGTTCCGCCGCTTTGCTTCGCGAGCAAGCTCGACGCCATTGGGACCATTCGGCATGACGACATCGCTGAACAGAAGATCGAACCCCTGATCGCTGTCGAGAATTCGGATGGCTTCGGTACCGTTGTGAGCAAGGCGAATCCGATAGCCAAAGCTCGTCAGCATTGCAGACACGACTTCCAACAGATCTTCATTGTCCTCGACCAAAAGAATTCGCTCGGAACCTCCCGGCATAGCCCGGGTCTGTTCAGTTTCCACCTCGTCGCGAGCCTCCTGATTGGCTCTCGGCAGGTACAGCGAGATCGTGGTGCCGGCGTTAGGGGCACTTTCGACTGAAATATAGCCACCGGATTGCCGGACAAAGCCATACACCATGCTGAGACCGAGGCCAGTGCCCTTGCCAACTTCCTTGGTAGTGAAGAAGGGCTCGAAAATCCGGTCTCGCACCTCGGGAGACATCCCCTGCCCCGTATCCGAGACGGACAGCCTCACATATGATCCGGCCGGACATCCAGCGACGGCTTCCCCATCCAGAACGACGTTCCGCGCCTCGATCTCGAGCACTCCGCCGCCCGGCATCGCATCGCGGCCGTTCAGCGCTAGATTGAGAAGGGCAGTCTCCAGCAGGGATGGATCCACCTGACAGAGCCACAATCGCTCGTCGATCTTCAGCCTAACCTCGCATTCTGCGCCGACCGCCTGACGGACGAGCCCCTGGAAGTTGGAGATCAGCTCGTTGGCATTAATCAGTTTAGGGTTGAGCTTTTGCCGTCGAGAGAAAGCGAGGAGCTGTGCGGTGAGCTTCGCCCCCCGGTCGGCGGCGCGCCGCGCAGTCGCGGCGAAGCGCCGGATCTTGCCGTCATTTGCCGCGCGCTCGATGAGATCAAGGTTTCCCGAAACGACGGCAAGCAGGTTGTTGAAGTCATGGGCAACACCGCCCGTGAGCTGTCCGACGGACTCCATCTTCTGGCTCTGATGAAGCTGCTCCTCGATGCGCTGGCGCGCCTCCACGGCATGCTTTTGCTCGGTGACGTCTCGAAAGAAGATCGCGATCCCTTCGCCAGAAGGAAACGCGTTGATCGCATACCATGTGGCACGACGAGGACAGTGCGCTTCGAACGAAACCGGACGGCGGTCCGACATGACTTCCCGAAGCTGCTCGACGATTCCCGTATCGGCGGCATCCAGAAGCGACGCCTGCAGGTGCATTCCAATCAGATCACGCCCCTGAGCGATCTGAGACCAGGCCCTCTGGTTGAAGAAGCTGATCCGCCAATCGTGGTCGACGATCACGACGCTGTCGGTTGTGCTTTCGAAGAGCATCGTAAGCCGGGCCGCGGCGTCCTCGGCCTTCTCTTTTGCATCGGACAATTCCTGCTCGCGGCGATCCAGCGCATCAGCCATGGTGTTGAAGGCGCCGGCTACGCCCGCGATTTCAGAACTGCCGCGGATGTTCACACGGCGAGCATAGTCGCCGAGGCGCCATCGGTTCGCGGCGTCAACTAATAGTCCGAGCGGCCGATGGATGAATTGCCGGGCGCCGAGCAGCGTCAGGCCCAGCACCATCATGGCGCTGAGGGCGATGAGGAAGATGTCGTGTCGGGTCCGGCTCTGGATCTCGGCAAAGGCGTTCGCCTTGTCGAGGCCGAAGCTGACGCGAAGTCCCCCAGAATCGGGCCCGAGAGCCGAGAAACCCACGATCCTCTCGACGCCGTCGACATCAACCAGGTCGGCTGCGAGACCGTCGCCATACTGCCTCTCATCACCAGCGCGAACCAATTTCTTACCGACAAATCGGTCATTGTCCGGATAGCGGGCAAGGTAGGTGCCGTTGCGATCGGTGATGGCCAGCGCGTCTCCCGCCGGAACACCCGCGCGCGCGATGTAGTCCGCTAACCAGTCCAGGCCGAGAGGCGCAATGATGACGCCCCCTGGCTGACCATCATCTCCGTAGAAAGGCAGCGCAAACTGAATGAGTTTCCGATCGACGGACAAACCGGTCGAGAATTGTCCCACCGTAAACGCACCCGTCTTCAACGCATCCGCAAAGTAGGGACGCCCGGAGACATTCACCGGCTTGCGATCCGTGTTTGTATCGCAGAAGGGCTGGCCACTCAGATCGGTAGCGACGAAAGTGAGGAAAGCCGGAAACCGGGACCTCATCCCTGCCATCGCCGCATTGCACCCCTTGCTATCTTTCGCCTTTATCGCAGGGAGTTCGGACAGCGCAATCAGGACCTGCCGAATGCCCTGAACGATCTGTTGCTGCTGTTCGGCGGCGAGCTTAGCGAGACCGAGCGCCTGATTCTGTACGTCCACTTGGCGCGCGCGTCGAAGGTTAACTTCGTTGTACGCCTGAATCGAGATAGCGGGCAATAACGCGACTGCGACAAGCGCCAACAGGCGCGACAAGATGGTCATTCTCTGCCGTATTCAAATCGTCCCGGAGCTTGCTGTGCATTTCAATCCCAATGGGGATACGCTTATAGGCGTTCGTCATTCCAATCACGATCGTGAGAACCACGAGTGACCGCTCGTTGAACATGCGCGGCGGCGCGAGCTTCATCCGCGCCCGCTTTCAAATGACACATGTTGCATCTTCGCCCCTGCAATCCCGCCCTACTCGCGAGCGCCATGACATCGCGCGGTGGTACAGCCAAAATCGACAATCTTGGTACTGTTTTTTTGAGCGGGCATCGCGCATCTATCTGCCAAGACCAACGGCAACTCGGATGTAACTTCGGCCTGTGGCACGACGGTTCGAATGCGTCGGGCGCGATCGCGCCACGGCGTCGGAATATTGCGTCGGTAATTTAGATCAAACCTACTTTGCTTAAAGCACCGCCTTGCTCATCATCGCTCATGAAATGCCAGGCGATCACAGATCCGATCTGGACCGCGCCAGCGATACCGGCAAGCGCCGGTACTTCATGGCCCAACCATCCTGGAAAAGCTGGCGGTGATGGAGTTATGGTCTAACGAATCGGCGGATGTGTTTCGGTAACGGAAGGAGCCGCCTGGATCGGTTCCGTTACAAGCGCTTTATCTTGTCGAAGTCTGCCTTTGACCCTCCAGGCACGATTAACCTTGGCGGTTAGGCTTACCGAGCAAGCATCTCCGCGAGAAGCTTGACGGCCGATCTATGAGCCGTTGGCCAGAACCGATAGATTGCAAGGATTGAGTCGTTGCGTTCGAGTGGCGCGCGTGAGTTTTCAGCTTTCCATTTTGAAGATTTTGGCAGGGCAGCCAGACGGCCGGGGAAACCTTGAGCTTATCAAGCTGCATCTCGCGGTTTTCTATACGAGCGGCCCTGAATGGACGTTGCGTATGAAGCGTCTCGCTGAACTTGCGCCGGATCTTGATGCGTTCAGCCAAGGACTCATCACTCGTGAACGCGGCGCATGGACTATCACGAACCAAGGACGCGACTTCCTTGCCAAACTCGAGGAGGCTGCCTTGGGTGCAACGCCGGCCATACGGCCCCCCGACCCAGCCGAGCCGGTTGAGGTCGAGCAAGCCTCGCCAATAGCTCCGCCAGCGGCGGCTTCTCTGCCGAAAGTACTGGAGCGATCGCACGGGCGCCCCCAAGGCAAACACCGCAAGAACCATCGCAAACGATCGGCTTAAGTCGCGTAATTGCGCGAGTGTTGTTCGGATACCTTTGTGGGCGAACCTAAGAACCAAATCACCAGATCGGCGTTATCCCGGCACTATGGAGCCGTTTCGCGGAGGTCTAATGATGGACCCGAATCGAGCAGCTTTAGTCCTATCTGCTATCGCTCTGGCCATCGCCATTGGATCGGCAATCATGTCAGAGCGCCTCGATACTCGTACGGCCAGCAACGACGCACCTCCCGGAACGGTAGGCCTCGCTAGGCCACACCCGCCGCTGGACCGTGCGGCAGGTGAACCGATACAAACGGTAGGCGGGCCGCCTGGCGCGAGTATTCGGCAGCGTCACTGACCGAACACTGGCCACCCAGCGAGAGCGCTACCGAATCTCCTTGATGTGGCCGGTGCTGTCGACGATGAGCGACCGCTCCGTACCCTCCTTGATTGCTCGGTAGGTCTTGATTTTGCCGCTCGGGACCTCCTGAATCTGCGAATAGCCCGCGGCACGTAGCTTGGCCTCAATCTCCCCCTGCGTCAGGGCGAGCACAGGCGAGGACGTCCCCACCGTTACAACAATGGCAATGACTGATCGCATCGTTCGCCTCCTGGCTCCGCCAGAGGATACGATGGCTCCTACCGTTTTTGGCGGCGCGCACTGTCTCACTGAAGTTCGCCAATTTTCGCTAGCGATTAGTCGAGCTACAAAGCGCGAATCGCTAACTCTTGTTAATCATTGGGGCACACGCTCTACGTCAGATATTTCATACTTCTATTTTTTTGCCGCGCATGGCCTTTGGTCGAAGAAAATCGGACCGTGTTCAATTTGCCCATCAGCACGCCGTCAACTTGATGGCTGTGGATGGCATCTGGAGCCGAGTCTGCGTTCTCAAAGACATTTCGGCAACGGGGGCAAAGCTAGAGGTTGAGGGCTCGACTGACGTCCTAACCTCGCGAGAGTTCTTCCTAGTTCTATCGTCAACGGGCCTCGCATTTCGTCGCTGTCAGTTGGTCTGGTTGGATGGACCAGCCGCTGGCGTGCACTTCATCCACGATAAGAGGAAGTCTGCGTCGTGAGCGCCATGCTGCAAAACATGGAGCTGATCGTCCAGCGCAGCTTGCCTACTCTTGACGTAGAGTCCCTTGAATGTTGTGAGGCGAAGGAAGCACTTTTCCGAAGCAAAGATGGCTTTATGCTCTATCTAACAGATGGAGCCCCACCGCCTCTTGGTAGGGAGCGACTGGTCCCATTGAGTCTTCGTCAGGCACTCCTCTGGCTCAACGAAAACCAGCTCTCCGAGGCTGGGTCTTTCTGGGCATAGCGGAGAGCAGCTTAGCTGCAATACCGGCAAAACCAAGTTTGCGTCTGGGCTCAACCCGCTTAAGCAGCTCGCGGAGTTGCGGATGGAGCATCCCCGCGCGAGACCGCAATCGCATTGAAACTACCCAAGCATATCATTCCTTAGCTCCCATGTTCATTGGGACGGCTAGCTTGGATCGATCGCCATCGGCGGCCACCCCGGATCCTGCCTTCAAATCACTTCCGCCGATGCTGTTGGCTTACGTTCTCAACCAGGCCCTGATCACGATCCGCCACCGGGTGCTGTTCTGGGAGCGTCTCGGACGGGTTGAGGCAAGCTTATTGCTCCCTGCCCTCACGCGACGCGCATCAACTCGGCGTCACGCCAATGCTCGACCCGCCTACTTGATCGTCGCGTGCACTGTGATGACCGATGTGCCAGAAACCTTCGGCCCCTTGCCGGTTGCTTTGATGGCAAAGGTGTCACTTCCTTTGTATCTCGCCTTCGTCCTGTACTCGTAAGTCGCAACGTCGAGCTTCTTCAGTTTGCCGTGTGCTGGCTTTTGCGAGATTTCCGAGCTACTCGCCGCGCCGCGCAACGTGATCGGGAAGATGCAACTGTCCCCAGACGCGACGCTGATGTCGCCGGTCGAGTTCTCGCCCCAATCCGCCAATTCCATTGATCTGGAACATTCCGAAGCCGCCAGGACGATAGAAACATAAGTTGGGCTGGAAGCCCCCGCGACAAGTGCCAGAGTGGCAAGGCTAGACAATCGCATCGTTGATCTCCCGGATCATGCCGCACCTTAGCGCGAATCGGTGAGCAGTAGTTTCGTTGATTTCAGTGGGGGACTGGCATCGGGTTGCAGTCCGCCGGATCATGGCGGTCGTGAGCTGTCCGGGTAGAGCGGACATGCTCTGCCCCTCCGTTACAGGAGCCTGCGGGCCAATTCCGGACGCATGCACCGCAGCAAATAGAGCTCTTAGTCTACCCGATCGCCGGTGGGCAAAGCGGCGTTGTTGCAGGCGAGCGCTGAGAGACGCCGAAGCCGACCGGGAACCCTGCCGCGCGAGTCTGGATTCCCGCGATGGTTGGAGTAAGGTCGTGCGGCCTGCGCAGAACAATTGCAAACGACATCCGGGAGGAAGTGATGCTCGACACCACGCTTAGCGCGCGCGTCCAGGTTTTCCTCGACAAGTTTGAAGCCGCGCTTGCGGCAGGCGATCTCGACGCCGCCGTAGGAATGTTCGCTCCGGAATGCTACTGGCGCGACCTCGTTGCCTTCACCTGGAACATCAAGACCATGGAAGGCCGCGATCAGGTCCGCGACATGCTCGCGCATTGCCTCGCGCATGTGAAGCCGCGCAACTGGAAAATCGCCGAGGGTGAAACGCCAACCGAGGCCGGCGGCGTGACCGAATCTTGGATCACGTTCGAGACCGAGGTCGCGCGCGGATATGGACTCATCCGCCTGCAGAATGGTCAGATCTGGACGCTCTTGACGACCATGGCCGAACTGAAGGCCCATGAGGAAAAGGCTGGCTTCAGCCGACCGCTCGGCGCCAGGCACGGCGTCAATCCCGGCGCCAAGACCTGGAAGGAACTGCGTGACGAGGAAGTCGAGCAACTCGGCTTCAAGACCCAGCCCTACGTGCTTGTCATCGGCGGCGGACAGGGCGGCATTGCGCTCGGGGCGCGGCTGCGCCAGCTCGGTGTGCCGACGATCATCGTCGAAAAGAACGCACGCGCCGGCGATTCCTGGCGCAACCGCTACAAGTCGCTCTGCCTGCACGACCCCGTCTGGTACGATCACTTGCCCTACATCGATTTCCCCAAGAACTGGCCTGTGTTCTCGCCCAAGGACAAAATCGGCGATTGGCTGGAAATGTACACCAAGGTCATGGAGCTGAACTACTGGACGAACACCACGGCCAAACGCGCCAGTTGGGACGACACCAAGAAGGAATGGACCGTCATCGTCGAACGCGATGGCAAGGAGATTACTCTGCGGCCCAGGCAGCTTGTGTTCGCGACCGGCATGTCGGCCAAGCCGAACATGCCGAAAATCAAAGGCATGGAAACGTTCAAGGGCGAGCAACACCATTCCTCACGCCATCCCGGCTCCGGCGGCTACAAAGGCAAGAAGGTGGTGGTGATCGGCTCGAACAATTCGGCCCATGACATCTGCGCTGCGCTGTACGAGGCCGGCATCGACGTAACGATGGTGCAGCGCTCGACGACCCACATCGTGCGCTCGGATTCGCTGATGGAGAGCATCAGCGATCTTTATTCCGAACGCGCCGTCCGCGGCGGAACGACGACGGCCAAAGCCGATCTGATCTTCGCTTCACTGCCCTACCGGATATTGAATCAGTTTCAGAAGCCGGTCTACGACAAGATCCGCCAGGATGACGCCGCTTTCTATGCCGGCCTGGAGAAGGCCGGCTTCAGGCTCGACTTCGGTGACGACGATTCCGGGCTATTCATGAAATATCTGCGCCGCGGCTCGGGCTATTACATCGACGTCGGCGCCTCGCAGCTTATCATTGACGGCAAAATCAAACTGTTCGCTGGACAGGTCGAGGAAATCACGCCCAACGGCGTCAGGCTCGACAACGGCAAGGAATTGCCAGCGGACGTGATCGTCTATGCCACCGGCTACAGCTCGATGAACGGCTTTGTCGCCGATCTCATGAGTCCGGAAATGGCCGACAAAGTCGGCAAGGTCTGGGGCCTCGGCTCGAATACGACAAAGGACCCCGGCCCATGGGAAGGTGAGCAACGCAACATGTGGAAGCCGACGCAGCAGGAAGGCCTATGGTTCCACGGCGGCAATCTGCATCAGTCGCGACATTACTCGCAATTCCTTTCCCTGCAGTTGAAGGCACGCTACGAGAGCATCCCGACGCCGGTCTACGGCCTGCAGACTGTCCATCACAAGGCCTGAAATTGCCGAGCGCACAGCGGGGCTCGCGGATTGCGAGCCCCATGCCATTTCCGGGTCTCCGCACTCGCCAGCGCAATGGCCGCCTTGTCAGCGCGCAGCAGAAAGGGCTCGGGAATGGTTAGGCCAAGTGCCTCCGCACTCTCCGGGTGTCATCAAAGCTGGTGACAGGGAGGTCACCGGTTCTGAGAGAATTCCCCTCGCCAGTGGAATTGGACCTTCTATTTAGACACGGTTGAGAGCGCAGTTCTCAGTGGTTTGCGGGCTGAATTGAGCGCGCCGAAAGTTATTGCGGAGTACGTGCGTACTTATCTCGAAGAGCGAAAGCGCCTCGCAATCACATCGAATGGAAAAAGGCAGCGCCTCGAACAACAGCTTAGACAGTTGAATCGAGAAATCGAACGACTGGTGGATGCGATCGTAAAAGGGCACGGCGATCCATCCATTCTCGGTCCGCAATCGACCGCCCTCGGCGCCGAACGCGAGCGAATATCTGAAGAGTTGCGGAGTGAACCGCCGGCCGCAAAAGAGGTCGCGCTGCATCCAACTATTCTCAAGCGATATGAAGAACAGCTAGGTCGGCTCGAGGAGGCGCTAACGAATGGTATCAGTTCGGGCGACGGAGAGGCCGCCGAAGCCATCGGAGACCTGATCGACACGGTCACCGTCTTCCGAGATCCATCACGCCTCGGTGGCGTAACGGTGGAGATATCAGGCCGGTTAAACGCCCTGTTGGGGGAAAAAAGCTTTCCCAAACCAAGTCAAAGGGGTGTGGGGAAAGATGGTAGCGGGAGAGGGACTCGAACCCCCGACCCCAGGATTATGATTCCCGTGCTCTAACCAGCTGAGCTACCCCGCCACAGGGTCGCGAGCGGCGGAACGGCCGATCTCGCGAACGCGCGGCATATAAGGAAGGGGGCGGCGGGCTGTCAATCCGCCTTCGCTAAAGCTTCGGCGCGACAAGTCCGCTTTGGCCCGATTTCGCACCGGATTTTGCGATTTTTTTCCGGCACCAGACTCGTGGAGAGTCCCCCTCACCCGGAACCGGCGCTTTGCGCCGATTCCGGCCTCTCCCCACGGGCGGGGAGAGCGAAGGAAGAGACCACCTATTTCGGCCTGACCGTCGGATCGCCGCCGGGGCTGCCGGGGGGCGGAATGACGGGGGTGTTGCCGCCGGTGTCCGGGGCCGGAGCATGCATCTCGGGGTCCACGCCGGAGGGCGGGCAGAGCACGCCGTCAGATTTTGCCAGTTTGTCGCCGAGCGGTTCCCGGGACTGGCCGGTGGTAGTGCCGTCGGGCGCGGTGGCGCGGTTCGGGCGGTCCTGCGGCATGCAATTGGCGGCGTGCTGGGCCGATGGCGGCGCGGTCGCTTGCGGCGGCGTTGCAGTTCGCGGCGGGGCCTGCGCAATCGCGGCGCCTGAGGCGGCGATCAGGAGGCTGGCCAGGATGATGTTTGATGTCGTGCGCATGGGAGGGAAACGTCTCCGGCCATGCGGAGGTTCCGGCCGACGCACGGCGAATTGAAGCGCTGGAAATTGGCTGGCGGTTTCCCCTGCGGCGATCCTTCGAGACGCCCGCCGCTGGCGGGCTCCTCGGGATGAGGTCGCGTTTTGCGGAGACAGTGCCGACTGACAGCACGATCCCCGCAAATCACGCTCACGATTTGACGTAGCGGATCAGCGAAAAGTGCCCCATCGGCGGCATGGGGCGGCGCTCGGCGAGCGTGACGCCGCGGTGCCTGGCGGCCCAATTGACGAGGCGGTCCCACGGGAATTCCGGGCGCCAGCCGAGGCGGCGGGCGATGGGCGCGAAGGCGAGCTCGAACAGCTTGCGCGGGCCGCTCTCGGCGCCGATGTGGTTGACCAGGATCAGCTCGCCGCCGGGCTTGAGCACGCGCACGAACTCGTCGAGCGTGCCTTCGGGATCGGGCACGGCGGTGATGACATATTGCGCCACCACCGCGTCGAAGAAGTTTTCTGGGAAGGCGAGGTTTTTCGCGTCCATCACCGAGAGCACCTCGACATTGCTAAGCCGCAGCGCGCGCACGCGCGCCTGCGCCTTGCGCAGCATCGGCTCGGAGATGTCGACGCCGCAGATTTTTGTGGTGCGCGAATAATCGGAGAGCGAAAGCCCGGTGCCGACGCCGACATCGAGGATGCGGCCGCCGATGCGGTCGGCCTCCGCGATGGTCGACTGCCTTCCGGCGTCGAAGACCTTGCCGAACACGAGATCGTAGACCGGCGCCCAGCGGCCATAGGCCTTCTCGACCCCGGCCCGCGAGATGTCTGCTGCCATGCCCCCTGCCCCGGAAATTTTCTAGCCGCGTACCGCTTCCACCAGCGGCCTCGCAGTGCTCGTTGCGACTTTCGCGGCGGCGCTCTGGATGAAGCCGCCACCGAGCACGCGTGCCTGCCCCGAGGGCGCGTCGTAGAACACGCAGGCCTGGCCGGGCGAGACGCCCTCCTCGCCGGCGACGAGCTCGACTTCGTAATGGCCGTTGCCGCCGCGCAGCCAGGCCGGCTGCGGGCTGCGGGTCGAGCGGACGCGCACGAACATCTCGAGGCCGGCGCCGATGGCGCGGTCGATGTCGCCGTCGCCGATCCAGTTGACGTCGCGCAGCACGATGCGGTGCATCTTCAGCGCATCGCGCGGGCCGACGACGACGCGGCGGCCCGGAGCATCCAGCCGCACCACGAACAGCGGTGCGTGAGCGGCAATGCCGAGGCCGCGGCGCTGGCCGACGGTGAAATTGGCGATGCCGTTGTGCCGGCCGAGCACGCGGCCGTCGAGATCGACGATGTCGCCGGGGTCCATCGCGTTCGGACGCAGGCGAGTGATGATGTCGGTATAGCGGCCGGTCGGCACGAAGCAGATGTCCTGGCTGTCGTGCTTGTCGGCGACCGCGAGACCGAAGCGGCGCGCGAGCTCGCGCGTTTCGGGCTTGGTCATGTCGCCGAGCGGGAAGCGCAGGAAGTCGAGCTGCTCCTGCGTGGTCGCGAACAGGAAGTAGCTCTGGTCGCGGTCGCTGTCGGCGGCGCAGACCAGCGCGCGCGAGCCGTCGTTGCGGCGGCGCGAGGCGACGTAGTGGCCGGTGGCGAGCGCCTGGGCGCCGAGCTCGCGCGCGGTCTTCAGGAGGTCGCGGAACTTGACCGAGCGGTTGCACTCGATGCACGGCACCGGCGTCTCGCCGAGCGCGTAAGAGTCGGCGAAATTGTCGATGACGGACTCGCGAAAGCGATCCTCGTAGTCGAGCACGTAATGGGGAATGCCGAGCTTGGCGGCGACGTCGCGGGCGTCGTGGATGTCCTGGCCGGCGCAGCAGGCGCCCTTGCGATGGGTCGCCGCGCCATGGTCGTAGAGCTGCAGCGTGATGCCGACGACGTCATAGCCCTCGGCCTTGAGCAGCGCAGCCGTCGTCGAGGAATCGACGCCGCCCGACATGGCAACGACGACCCTGGTGTCCTCAGGACGGCCTTCGAGATCCAGACTGTTCAGCATGGGCCTTAAAGCGTTGTGACGGCGGCGTTCGCGATCCGCGATGACTTGGACATTTCGGCTTCCGGCGGGACATCGACGCTCCCCGGGAACTTTGGTTCCCCCGGGGGCACGACTGCCCGGTCGAAAGCGGCTGAGAGCAGCTCTTTAATATAGGCGCCATTGCGGTGAAGCAATCACGCGGGCGGTCGCTTAGGGCAATTCTTGCCGGGGAGGCAGAAATGGCGGGGCTTTTGTGCCCCTCGCGGCGAGGACACAAATCAACCAAATAATTGATTTCGCTTGGTAAAACAGCTCGGCAGGGAGCTGGCCCGCTCCTTGCAACCCCTATGCCGAAGATGTTGCCAAGAGGTTTTCCGTGGTCGGTCGGGCGTCAGACGTAGCAGCCAGCGTGCAAGTCCAGAGCGCGCAGCAAAAGCCTGCCCGGTCGCAGAGCTCCAAAGACACGTCCACCAACGACTCCTTCGGCTCGCTGGTCGACAGCAACACCCAGGCCATCAGCAACAACGCGCCGCCGCAGGACACCGCGCCGCGCCGGACCGAGCCGTCGTCCGCCCCAGACAAGAGCCCGCGCGATACCGCCGCTACCGACCAGCCCTCGCAGAGCAAGGCGAACGACGACACCGACACATCGGCCCCCACCGCGAACGACGCCACGGCCGATCCGGCCAAGCCGACCAAGGACAAGTCCGAGACATCCGACGCGAAATCGTCGGAGAAATCCGACGGCACCAAGGGCGACAAGACCGACGGCACCGTTGCCGCCACCGCCGATGCCGCCGTGCAGCCCGACGCGACGCAGGTCGCTATGCCCGATCCGAACGCGATCGTGGTGGCCCCGCCCGTGGTGCCGGTCGATCCGAACGCGGCCGCGAGCCAGGCCGGCGATGCCGCCGCCTCGCCGCTGACGATTGCGGCCGCCGGCATCGCCGCCAGCGCTTCCACCGCGGCGCAGATCGCAGGCGGCAAGACCGACACCGCCACGGCGAGCGACAAGGGCGCCAAGACCGCGGGTGCCAAGGTCGATGCCGACACGACGACAACGCTGGGCGATGCCGCCACCGGCACGACCGACGGCACCGCGACCGATGCCAAGACCAATGGCGGCCTGGTCGCCGCAGTGGACCAGGGCACGCCGAAGCCTTCGTTCAAGGCCGTCGCGACCGCGCAACGCGAGAGCGACGTCTCCAATATCGGCCAGGACGCGGGCAAGGCGAACGCCACGCAGACTCCGGCGACGACCGCGCATGCGCAAGCCGCCAAGCCGCAGGCCGAGGCGAACCCGACCGACGCGAAGACCGGCGCCTCCGACCGCTCCGACGCGACGCCGGCGACGGCAACCACGCACGCGCATGCCGGCACGCAGGCCGCGGTGCCCACGACCGACACCAGCGCGCAGGCCGCCTCCACCATCCAGGCGCCGCTGACCAATACGACGTCGGCCGCCACCGCATCGACTGCGACGCTCACCGCGACCGCGGCAAATTCCACGCCCGTGCCGATCAGCGGCGTGCCGGTCGAGATCGCCGCGGCGGCGCGTGCCGGCAAGACGCGCTTCGACATCAGCCTCGATCCGATCGACCTCGGCCGCATCGACGTCCGCATCAATGTCGACCGCAACGGCCAGGTCACCTCGCATCTCACCGTCGAGAAGCCGGAGACGCTGCAGATGCTGCGGCAGGACGCGCCGCAATTGCAGCGTGCTCTCGACGATGCCGGCCTCAAGACCGGCAGCAACGGGCTGTCCTTCAGCCTGCGCGACCAGAATTCATCGGGCCAGAATTCCGGCCAGAACAACGACAATGGCGGCAATGCCCGCCGGCTGATCATCAGCGAAGACGACACCGTTGCTGCGGCGCCCGTCGGGCGCGGCTACGGCCGCATGCTCGGATCGAGCAGCGGCGTCGACATCAGAGTGTGAGGAGTATTCGAACATGACCACCACGAATGCCGCCACCGCCCCAACGCCCGTCTCCGGGACCACCGACGTCCCGAAGTCGTCCTCGTCGAACTCGCTAAGCTCGAGCACGGGATCGACGCTGGCCGGCAACTTCCAGACCTTCCTGACGCTGCTGACGACGCAGCTGCAGAACCAGAACCCGCTCGATCCGCTCGACACCAACCAGTTCACTCAGCAGCTGGTGCAGTTCGCCGGCGTCGAGCAGCAGCTCAAGACCAACGATTCACTGTCCCAGCTCGTCACCCTGCAACAGACCACGCAGGCGACTCAGGCGCTGGGCTTCGTCGGCAAGACCGCGCTGGTCGACGGCTCGACCGCGACCATGACGAACTCGTCGGCGACCTGGCATCTCAACGTGCCGACCGACTCGACCGTCGACATCACGGTTGCCAATTCCACCGGCCAGACCGTGTTCACCGGCAAATATACCGCCGCCGCCGGCACCGACATTCCCTTCACCTGGAGCGGAATGGGCAATGACGGCACGCAATGGCCGGACGGCAAGTACACGATCACGGCGACGGGTAAGGATGTCGCGAACAACAACGTCGGCATCGCCGCGCAGGTGCAGGGCGTGGTGTCGTCCGTCGACCTGACCCAGTCGCCGCCGCTGCTCACCATCGACGGTGCCAGCTACACCCTGAGCCAGGTGAAGAGCATCATCGCCACCAGCAGCAACTAAAGGCGCGCGCCTCGCCACACATGAGATGTGATCCCCGCGAACTCAGGGGATCCATCACCGCAGGACGTCGTTTTCGCGTGAGACCGTAACCCCGAGTCGTCGTCAAACTACGCGCTGGGGTTATGGGTCCCGGGCTCGCGCTACGCGCGCCCAGGGACGACAGTTGGGGCTTCGCCGGCTCCATTCGTTAGTAAAGTATTTACGAAGACCCCGCTCGGCCGGCTCGGATCATGGTGTCCAGCCCTCCGGGCCGGCTGTGTTCCAGCCATTTTCAACGAGAATTGTATTGAAGCCTTAGGCTTAGCGGATTTTTAAGCCCGCACGCGTAGGGTTACGGCGTGAGTTCAGTGGTTGAGAGTTTGTGAGTACGCCATGACAGAACCCCATCGCCCGAGGGTAAAATACGTCATCGGGCCGGACGGCAGTCCGCTGACGATCGCAGATCTGCCCGCACCCGGCACCAAACGCTGGGTCATCCGCCGCAAGGCCGAAGTCGTCGCCGCTGTGCGTGGCGGACTTCTCTCCCTCGAGGAGGCCTGCAGCCGTTATACCCTGACGGTCGACGAATTCCTCTCTTGGCAGTTTTCCATCGACCAGCACGGTCTGGCGGGTCTTCGCACCACCCGCATCCAGCAATATCGCCAGTAAGCGATCCGGAAATCTGCAGCTTTTGACGAAAATCGGCCTCGCCCCGCGAGGCCGATTTTTTTCATGTTTCCTTTTGGCGCGACTTTTGTCCCAGCTCTTAACCTTCGTTAACCATATCGAAACCATCACCTAGGCAATAATTGCCCAGTCGACCGCTCGGTTGCGGGTCGAAGCTTCGGGGCGGTTGCTTGCAAGGTCTTGCGGACTTTTTGAAGGGTATCGGCGCCGCCCGGTTCGGGGCGATGATCGCGGTCACCGCCGCGCTCATCGGCTTCTTCGCGTTCGTCATCATGCGCGTGACCACGCCGCAGATGACGACGCTGTTCACCGACCTCTCGGTCGAGGATTCTTCCGGCATTATCAAGGATTTGGAGCGACAGGGCATCCAGTTCGAGCTGCGCAATGAAGGCAGCATCATCATGGTGCCCAAGGACAAGGTCACCCGCCTGCGGATGAAGCTCGCCGAGGGCGGCCTGCCCAAGGGCGGCGGCGTCGGCTACGAAGTGTTCGACAAGTCGGATGCGCTCGGCACCACCTCTTTCGTCCAGAACATCAATCATCTCCGCGCACTCGAAGGCGAGCTCGCCCGCACCATCCGCGCCATCGACCGCATCCAGGCCGCCCGCGTCCACCTCGTGCTGCCCGAGCGCCCGTTGTTCTCGCGCGAGGCGCCGGAGCCGTCGGCCTCGATCGTGGTTCGGGTCCGCGGCTCGCTCGAGGCCCAGCAGATCCGCGCCATCCGTCACCTCGTCGCCTCCGCCGTCAACGGGCTGAAGCCGCAGCGTGTCTCGATCGTTGACGAGGCCGGCTCGTTGCTCGCCGACGGCGCCGCGACCGATCCGGAGCAGGCGGTCGGCGACGAGCGCCGCACCGCCTTCGAGAAGCGGATCCGCAAGCAGGTCGAGGACATCGTCTCCTCCGTGGTCGGCTCCGGCCGCGCTCGCGTCCAGCTCTCCGCCGATTTCGACTTCAACAAGATCACCCAGACCTCGGACAAGTTCGATCCCGAGGGCCGGGTGCTGCGCTCGAGCCAGACCCGGGAAGAGAGCAGCCTCACCGCCGACAACAACGGCCAGGTCACCGTCAACAACGAGCTGCCCGGCAGCCAGCAGAACAGCGGTCCGACGGCAAAGGACCAGAGCAAGAAAACCGAAGAGACCAACAATTACGAGATCTCCCGCACCACCAAGACCGAGGTGACCGAGGCCGGCCGGGTCAACCGCATCTCGGTCGCGGTGCTGGTCGACGGCATCTATTCCAAGAACGACAAGGGCGAGCTCGCCTACACGGACCGCACCAAGGAACAGCTCGACCGCATCGCCACCCTGGTGCGCTCGGCGATCGGCTTCGACCAGAAGCGCGGCGACCAGGTCGAGGTCGTCAACCTGCGCTTTGCCGACGCCCCCTCCACCGCCCCGATCGCCGAGCCCTCCGGCTTCCTTGGCATGCTCCAGTTCACCAAGGACGACGTCATGTACTTCGTCGAGCTCGGCGTGATGATGCTGCTCGGCCTGGTCGTGCTGTTCCTGGTGATCCGGCCGCTGGTCAAGCGCATCCTCGCCTCCGAGGAGGTCGCCGCCGCGATCTCCGGCGCCCTCGCCGGCCCCGCCGCTTCGGAGGAGGCCGCGTCTGCCGGGCAGGCGCTGCTGCCGGGCGGCGCCGCGAGCGCGATCGACGTCGCCACCATTCAGGGCCAGGTCCATGCCCAGTCCGTTCATCGCGTCGGCGAGCTCGCCGAGCGCAACCCCAACGAAACCGTCGCCATCATCCGCCAATGGCTGACCGAACCCGCGAAATAATCGAGAAGTGAACTGACATGGCCGGCAACCTGCAAAACGCCAACTCCAACGACATCACCAGCGTGATCTCGACGCTCGGTGCCCGCCAGGGCAGCCGCGCGGGCGGCAAGACCGAAGCGGTGACGGGACCCAAGCGCGCCGCGATCCTGATGCTGGCGCTGGGCGAGCAATATGGCGGTAAGATCTGGTCGATGCTCGACGACGACGAGGTGCGCCAGCTCTCGCTGGAAATGTCGACGCTCGGCACCGTCGAGGTCGATACGGTCGAGGACATGCTGCTCGAATTCGTCTCCCGCATGTCGGCTTCCGGCGCGCTGATGGGCAATTTCGACGCCACCGAGCGGCTGCTGCAGCAGTACCTGCCGCCGGAGCGCGTCAACGGCATCATGGACGAGATCCGCGGCCCCGCCGGCCGCAACATGTGGGAAAAGCTTTCCAACGTGCAGGAAGAGGTCCTCGCCAACTACCTCAAGAACGAATATCCGCAGACCATCGCAGTCGTGCTGTCGAAGCTGAAGCCGGAACACGCCGCGCGCGTGCTCGGCATCTTCCCCGAGGAGCTCGCGCTCGACGTCGTCAACCGCATGCTGAAGATGGAAGCGGTGCAGAAGGAGGTGATCGAGAGCGTGGAAAAGACGCTGCGCACCGAATTCATGTCCAATTTGTCACAGACCCGCCGCCGCGACGCCCACGAGGTGATGGCGGAAATCTTCAACAATTTCGACCGCCAGACCGAAACCCGCTTCATCACCTCGCTGGAAGAGGACAACCGCGAATCGGCAGAGCGCATCAAGGCGCTGATGTTCACCTTCGACGACCTCGTGAAGCTGGATTCCGGCTCGGCCCAGACCCTGATGCGCAATGTCGACAAGGACAAGCTCGGCGTCGCGCTCAAGAGCGCCAACGAGGACGTCCGCAACTTCTTCTTCGGCAACATGTCCTCGCGCGCGGCCAAGATGCTCCAGGACGACATGGCGGCGATGGGCCCGGTCCGCCTGCGCGACGTCGACGAGGCCCAGGCGCTGCTGGTCAACCTCGCCAAGGACCTCGCCGCCAAGGGTGAGATCATGCTGACCAAGAACCGCGCCGACGACGAGCTGGTGTACTGATGGGCGCCCCGGCAAAATTTCTGTTCGACACCGACTTCGCAGCGCCGGAGCGGTCGCCGCGCGAGAAGGCTGCGACCGCCGCCGAGATCGCCCAGAAGATCGCGGAAGCCGAGGCGCGCGCCTATCAGGACGGCTTTGCCGCCGGCCAGCGCGAAGCCAAGGCCGAGAGCGACCGCCGCGTCGCGCTCGCCATGGAAGAGATCAACATCGGTGTCCGCGGCGTCGCCGCCGGCATCGGTAACATCGAGACCAAGATGGAGACCGAGGCGGTCGACGTGGCGGTGGCGGTGGCGCGCAAGCTGTGCGCCGATCTGGTCGCTGCCGAACCGCTCGGCGAGATCATGGCACTCGTCAAGGACTGCTTCTCGCACCTTGTCGCGACGCCGCATCTCGTCGTGCGCATCAACGACGCACTCTACGACAGCGCGCGCGAGAAGATGGAGCGGCTCGCCAAGCAGAGCGGCTTCGAGGGCCGGCTGGTGATCCTGGCCGAGCCCGATATCGCCACCGGCGACTGCCGGATCGAATGGGCCGACGGCGGCGTCGTGCTGGAGCGCGGCGCCATCGTGGCCAAGATCGACGAAATGGTCGGACGCTATATCGCGTCCCGCAGGGGGAGCTAAGCCATGAGCGACACCGACGGACAGGTCCCGCTGCCCGATCTCAACGGCCCGATGCCGCCGACCGGTACGGACGTCGGCTACAACGAGGACGAATATGCGGCGCGCGCCGCCGCCGACCTCGAGGCCGTGTTCGACGTGCCGGTGCAGGTCTCGGCCGTGCTCGGCCGCTCCAAGATGGACGTCAGCGAACTGTTGAAGCTCGGGCCCGGCACCGTGCTCGAGCTCGACCGCCGCGTCGGCGAAGCCATCGACATCTACGTCAACAACAAGCTGGTCGCCCGCGGCGAAGTCGTCCTGGTCGAGGACAAGCTCGGCGTGACCATGACCGAAATCATCAAGACCGAACGCAGCTAGTAGCGCAAGGAATGACGCGCGGCAGCGCGACCAGACGGACAGGAGACTGACATGCGGCTTCTCATCGTTGGCACATTGAAGGGCCAGCTCACCACCGCCACCAAGATCGCGATGGAGAACGGCGCCACCGTGACCCACGCCGAGGATCACGAGCAGGCGATGCGCGTGCTGCGCGGCGGCAAGGGCGCCGACCTCCTGCTGGTCGACGTCGCCCTCGACATCCGCGACCTCGTGATGCGGCTCGAGGCCGAGCACATCCACGCGCCGATCGTCGCCTGCGGCATCACCAACGACGCCCGCGCCGCGGTCGCCGCGATCCACGCCGGCGCCAAGGAATACATCCCGCTGCCGCCGGATCCGGAACTGATCGCCGCGGTGCTGGCCGCCGTCGCCAACGATTCCCGCGAGCTGGTCTATCGCGACGAGGCGATGGCCAAGGTGATCAAGCTCGCCCAGCAGATCGCGGGCTCCGACGCCTCGGTGATGGTCACCGGCGAATCCGGCACCGGCAAGGAAGTGCTGGCCCGTTACGTCCACACCCGCTCGGCGCGCGCCAAGCGTCCCTTCATCTCGATCAACTGCGCCGCGATCCCCGAGCATCTGCTGGAATCCGAACTGTTCGGCCACGAGAAGGGCGCCTTCACCGGCGCGATCGCGCGCCGCATCGGCAAGTTCGAGGAAGCGACCGGCGGCACGCTGCTGCTCGACGAAATCTCGGAGATGGACGTCCGCCTGCAATCAAAACTGCTGCGCGCCATCCAGGAGCGCGTGATCGACCGCGTCGGCGGCACCAAGCCGGTGCCGGTGGACATCCGCATCATCGCGACCTCGAACCGCAACCTGGCGGAAGCCGTGCGCGAGGGCACGTTCCGCGAGGACCTGCTGTTCCGCCTCAACGTCGTGAACCTGAAGATCCCGCCGCTGCGCGAGCGTCCCCTCGACATCCTCGAGCTCGCCCAGCACTTCGTGAAGAAATATGCCGAAGCCAACGGCGTACCGGTGCGCCCGATCTCCGCGGACGCGCGTCGCGTGCTCTCCAGCAACCGCTGGCAGGGCAACGTCCGCGAGCTCGAGAACACCATGCACCGCTCGGTGCTGATGGCGCAGGGCGACGAGATCGGCCCCGACGCGATCCTCACCCCGGACGGCGACCGCCTCGACCTCGCCAAGACCGCCCCGGCCGTGGCGCATGCGACCATGGCCGCCGAGCAGGTGACGCGGGCGCTGGTGGGGCGCACCGTCGCCGACGTCGAGCGCGACCTGATCCTGGAGACGCTGAAGCACTGCCTCGGCAACCGGACCCATGCCGCGAATATCCTGGGCATCTCGATCCGCACGCTGCGCAACAAGCTCAACGAATATTCCGACGGCGGAATTCCGATCACGCCGGCGGGAACGCCGGGCGAATATCCGCGGATGCCGATGGTGGGGGCGTAGGTCTCCACGCTGGTTGAGACTGCAAATGCCCGGGCCAGCTCCAGGCATTTTCATTTGCGACGTACGCTAACTCCGTCATCCTGAGGTGCGAGGCATGGGACGCAACGCGTCCCATGGGGAGCCTCGAAGGATGCACGGCCACAGCCGGGCCGTCGTCCTTCGAGGCCCGCTTCGCGGGCACCTCAGGATGACGGTAGGAGATCTCGTAGCCCGGATGGAGTGAAGCGCAATCCGGGGTTAGCTCGGCGATCTGGATTCCCGGATTTCGCTTCGCTCCATCCGGGCTACGGGACCGAACACATGGCCGCACCGCATCCGGCGACTAGGTCGCGGCCGTGCAACGCACTATAACCCCGCGTGAGAACCACGCGAGGATACACATGTCGGAAGCTCAAATCACGGACTGGCTGGCGTCGCAGCGGCAGGCGATGATCGATCTGCTGCGCGATGTCGTGAACATCGATTCCGGATCCTACGACAAGGAAGGCGTCGATGCGGTCGGTGCGCGGTTCGAGCGGCATTTTGCCGAGCATGGCATTCCGTTCCGGCGCGAGAGCAACGCCACCTTCGGCGATGCGATCCATGCCGAGATCGCCAAACCCGGCAGCAACGAGAAGCCGGTGCTGTTGATGGGCCATCGCGACACCGTGTTCGGCAAGGGCGAGGCCGGACGGCGTCCATTCACGATTGAGGGCAAGCGCGCCTATGGTCCCGGCGTTGCCGACATGAAGTCCGGCGTCGTGATGAACATCTTTGTGGCGACCGCCTTCCACAAATTCGGCGGCAGCCCGCATCCGATCAAGGTGCTGATCACCTCGGACGAGGAGATCGGCTCGCCCTCCTCGCGCCCGGTGATCGAGCGCGAGGGACGCGCCGCACGCGCCGTGTTCAATTCCGAGCCGGGACGGCCGACCGGCAACATCGTCACCGGCCGCAAGGGCGGCATCTTCATGCACTTTGCCATTACGGGCAAAGCCGCGCATTCCGGTGCCAATTTCGCCGCAGGCGTCAGTGCGATCGGCGAGCTCGCGCACAAGATCGTCCAGATCCACGCGCTGACCGATCTCGACAAGGGCATCACGCTGAATGTCGGTCTCGTCTCGGGCGGGCAGTCGGTGAACACCACGGCGCCCTCAGCCGAGGGACAGATCGACCTGCGTTACGTCGATCCGGCGGATCGTGCGAGGATCATGGCGGCGATCGAGAAGATCATCGCGACGTCCTACGTCCCGGGTACCAGCGCGACGCTGACGGTGAAGGGCGAGTTCGTGCCGGTGGTGCAGAGCACGGAGTCGAAGGCACTGTTCGAAGGCTATCAAGCCGCCGCAAAGCAGGTCGGCCTCACCACGCTCCAGGGCGAGTTTTCAGGCGGCTGCGCCGATTCCGGCTTCACCGCCGCAGTCGGCACACCGACCATCTGCGGCCTCGGGCCGGTCGGCGGGCTCGCGCACACGCCGGAGGAATATCTCGAACTCGACAGCATCGTGCCGCGCGCCCAGGCGCTGGCGCTGGCGATTTTGCGGGGGTGAGCGAAGGTGTCGTAGGGTGGGTAAAGGCGCATTTGCGCCGTGCCCACCATTCGTCTCGTTCGATAGCAGCGGTGGGCACGCTTCGCTTTGCCCACCCTACGAGACTTCGGCTAAACCACCCTACGAAATCTCACGAATAACTCGGCGCGTCCGGCTTGCGGAAGATGTGGATGGGGTCGCCCGGCACGATCGGCTGGCCGCCAAACATCGCATAGGCATAGAGCGCGAGGTAGCCGATGGCGAGCGCGCCGATGGCGTAGAAGGCCCAGGTGGCGACGCGCTTCATCGTTCCGCTCCATGGCCGTCCCGGACGGGGCGGCTCAGGGCGCTTCTAGAGCGATGACGGGGAAAAGGCCAGCCTGCGGCCCACCCTAGCGCAGCGATCAAACGCCGCGCAGGCCGCGGGCGGGAACGCTGACCTCGGCGAGCCTCGCCGCGTCTTCGTCCTGGTCGACCGCCACATACTGGCCGTGCCAATAGGCCAGTGCAGCATTGCGGGTCGAATTCCTGACGCTCCTGACGCGCCCGATGACGATGCCGTGCGAATGGCGCTCGACGATCTCCTCGACCTCGCAATCGACCGCAGACAATGCACCGACCAGCAGCGGAACGCCCGAGACCGCGGTGACCCACTGGCTGCCCGCAAAGCGATCGGCCCCCTTCAGCCCGCCCTTGCCGGCAAAACGCTCGGCGACGTCCAGCTGGTCAGCCGCGAGGATGTTGACGCCGAAGGCGCCGTAGCGGCGGATCAGCGGGAAGGACGAGGCATCGCGGTTGATGCTGACCAGCAGCGTCGGCGGTTCGACCGCCAGCGAGGTCACCGAGGTCACCGTCATGCCGGTAATGTCCTTGCCCCGCCCGGCGGTGATGACGCTGACGCCGCCGGTGAGGTGGCGCATGGCGCCGCGGAAATCGGCGGACGAGACGGCAGTTTCAGTCATGAGATCGCGAGGCACTACATTCATGGCATGGTCCCCGAAGCGGGGTTCCCCTGTATTTAGGTACGATCGTCCGCCGACAAAAGATGGCTCAGGATCGAGCCTTCGAGGCTTGCGAGCTCGGCGGAACCGCGTTCGCGCGGCCGGGCGGTGTTAACCGTAACATCATGGGCAATCCGGCCCTCGTCGATCACCAGCACCCGGTCGGCCAGCGCGACCGCCTCGGCGACGTCGTGGGTCACCAGGATCGCGGTAAAGCCCTGGTCGCGCCAGACCCGCTCCAGCAGCCGCTGCATCGAGATGCGGGTCAGCGCGTCCAGCGCGCCGAGCGGCTCGTCGAAGGCGAGCACACGCGGATGGGAGACCAGCGCACGGGCGAGCGCAACGCGCTGCTTCTGGCCGCCCGACAGCACCGACGGCCACTGATCACGCTTGTCGGTCAGCCCAACCTCGGTCAGCGCCTTCTCGGCGCGCGCATGCGCATCACTGGATGAGCGATTACGGCCGAGACCGACCTCGACATTGGAGAGCACCCTCGCCCAGGGCAGCAGCCGCGGCTCCTGGAACATCACGCGGATGTCCTCGGGCTGGACATCCTGGCCGAAGCTGATGCTGCCGGCCTCGAACTTTTCCAGGCCGGCGATCAGCCGCAAGAGCGTGCTCTTGCCGCAACCGCTCTTGCCGACGATGGCGACGAACTGGCCGGCGGGAATGTGCAGGTCGATGCCGCGCAGCACCTCGTTGTCGCCGTAGGATTTGCGCAAGCCACGGATGCTGAGCGGCAGGCCTGTCGTCTGCGCCGGGCGCTCCTCGCGCACGACGCGTGCCTGCGGCACGAAATTGGCGCGGCTGGCGAGCTCGGTTTCGGGAAGGGCCGTACGAAGAGCTGTCTGCATGTCACTCTCAGCGTTTCTGGAAGGCGGGGTGCCAGGAGAGCGTCAGGCGCTCCAGCACACGGGAGGCGCTGTCGGCGAGCTTGCCGAGCAGAGCGTAAATCAGGATCGAGAGCACGACGACGTCGATCAGCATGAACTCGCGCGCCTGCATCGCCATGTAACCGAGGCCCGAGGAGGCCGCGATGGTCTCGGCGACGATCAGGGTGAGCCACATGATGCCGAGCGCAAAGCGGATGCCGACGAAGATCGAAGGCAGCGCGCCCGGGAAGATCACCCGGCGGAACAGCTCGCTGTCGGTCATGCCGTAGATGCGGCCCATCTCGATCAGCTGCGGATCGACGGTGCGGATGCCGTGCAGCGTGTTGAGGTAGATCGGGAAGAACACCCCGAGTGCTACCAGGAACAGCTTTGCGCTCTCGTCGATGCCGAACCACAGAATGACCAGCGGGATCAGCGCCAGATGCGGCACGTTGCGCACCATCTGCAACGTGGTGTCGGTGAGCTTGGCCGAGAGCTGCGACAGGCCGTTGGCGAGACCGAACGCGAAACCGATGCCGCCACCGATCAGGAAGCCGATCGAGGCACGCCAGAACGACACCCAGATGTTGCGGACGAGCTCGCCGGAGAGCAGCAGCTTCCAGCCCGCGAGCACGACGTCGCTCGGCGCCGGCAGCACGCGCACCGGCACGAAGCCGGTGACGCTCGCGACCTGCCAGACCGCGATGATGGCGAGCGGCACGATCCACTGGATCAGGCCGTCAACCCGCGGCAGGCGGAAGCTGCGCGGAAGTGAAACGCTGTCAATCAGGCTCATGACTCGGACACTCGCTGCTGCGGACGGTAATCGCTGCCGACCGTTTCGCCAAAAGGACCGCCATTGAAGTGCAGTTTGGTCACGTTGCTCGGCTGCTCCAGCGAGAGCAGCGGGAATACTAGCTCGGCAAAGCGATACGCCTCCTCCAGATGCGGGTAGCCCGACATGATGAAGGTATCGATGCCGATGTCCTGATACTCCCTGATGCGGGCCGCCACCGTCTGGGCGTCGCCGACCAGCGCCGTGCCGGCGCCACCGCGCACGAGACCGACACCGGCCCACAGGTTCGGGGCGATCTCGAGCTTGTCGCGCTTGCCGCCATGGAGCTGCGCCATGCGCTGCTGGCCGACGGAGTCCATGCGGGCAAAGTTCTTCTGCGCCAGCGCGATGGTGTCGTCGCTGACATGCCTGATCAGCTCGTTCGCGGCGCGCCAGGCCTCTTCGTTGGTCTCGCGAACGATCACGTGAAGACGAATGCCGAAGGAGAGCTTGCGGCCGCGCGCAGCTGCGACCTCCCTCACCTTCGCGATCTTCTCGGCAACCAGAGCCGGCGGCTCACCCCAGGTGAGATATTTGTCGACGGCGTCGACGGCGACGTCGATGCCGGCATCGGACGAACCGCCGAAATAGAGCGGCGGCCGCGGCGACTGCACCGGCGGAAACAGCAGCTTGCCACCCTCGACATGGATGTGCTTGCCCTCGACATTGACGGTCCTGCCGGCGAGCAGGTCGCTATAGACACTGAGGAACTCGCGGGTGACCTCGTAGCGCTCGTCATGGCCGAGGAAAATGCCGTCGCCCTTGTTCTCGACGGGATCGCCGCCGGTCACGACATTGACAAGGAGCCGGCCATTGGTGACGCGGTCGAGCGTCGCGGTCATGCGCGCCGCCACGCTCGGCGATTGCAGGCCGGGGCGGACAGCCACGAGGTAGCGCAGCCGCTCGGTGAACGGCGCAACCGAGGAGGCCACGATCCAGGAATCCTCGCAAGATCGCCCGGTCGGCAACAGCACGCCGTAATAACCGAGCTGGTCGGCGGCCTGCGCGATCTGGCGCAGATAGTTGAAGTTGACCTCACGGCCGCCGATGCCGGTGCCGAGATAGCGGCCGTCGCCGTGGGTCGGCAGGAACCAGAGGATGTTGGTGTTGGACTGCTTACTCATGTGCTTGCTCACGATCCTGGTTTCCGGGCCACGTCGGAAATCTTGATGGATTTGGGGATCAGGTTGAGCGCGAAGAACGCATCCGCAACCTGCTGCTGATCGGCGATGACGGCATCGGTGATCGGCCTGATGCCGTAGGCCTGCCGCTTCAGCGCCACCTCGACCACCGGGACAGACAGGCCGATCGCCGGCGCGAGCTGCTCGGCAACCGCGTGGATGTCGCCCTCGGCCCAATCGTCGACCGAACTCAGCTCAGCAAGCACGGCGTCGACGATCTTCGGGTTGGTGTCGAAGAATTTCTTCGAGGCGAAATAGAACTGGTAGTTGGCGACGATGCCGGTGCCGTCGGCGAGCGTGCGCGCGCCGGTGGCGGCTTCCGCGGCGGCCTGGAACGGATCCCAGATCACCCAGGCATCGACCGCGCCGCGCTCGAAGGCGGCGCGCGCATCGGCCGGCGCCAGGAACACCGGCTCGATCTCGGAATATTTGACGCCCGCCTTCTCCAGCGCCTTGACCAGGAGATAGTGGACGTTGGAGCCCTTGTTGAGCGCGACCTTCTTGCCCTTGAGATCGGCGACCGATTTCAGCGGGCTGTCCTTCGGCACCAGGATCGCCTCGCCCTTCGGCGCCGGCGGCTCGTAGGCGACATACTGGATCGGCGCGCCCGCGGCCTGCGCGAAGATCGGCGGGGCCTCACCGGTGTTGCCGAAATCAATCGCGCCGACATTGAGCGCTTCGAGCAGCGGCGGGCCGGACGGGAATTCGGTCCACACCACCTTGTAGCCGTCGGCGGCGAGCTTCGGCTCCAGCGTGCCCTTGCTCTTGAGCAGCACCAGCTTGCCGTATTTCTGGTAACCGATGCGAACCACCTTGTCTTGTTTGTCCTGGCCGTAGGACGTGCCGACCGCGGCGGCGACGATGCCGATCGACAGCACGATGGCGGCGATCAGACGTTGAACGATGCGCCTCATGTTCAGACCTTTTGATATGGGGAGATTGGTCGGCACGATCAGGTCGCCGCGCTGCGCCAGACGATGTCGCGAATGACGACCGGCTTCGGGATCAGGCCGAGCTTGTAGAAGCGGTCGGCGACGCCCTGCTGGGTCACGACGATGTCGTCGGTGACGGGGCCGACCACGAAGTTGGCGCGCTCGGCCGCAACCGTCTGGATGTCCAGCGGGACGCCGGTAACTGCGGCGAGCCATTTGGCGACCTCACCGCGGTGCTGTTCGGCCCATTTTCCGGTCGCGGTCGTCACATCGACGATCTGCTGCAGGATGGAGCCGTGGTTCTTCGCGAACTCGCGGTTGGCGATGTAGAAGGAATTGGTCTTGGTGACTTCGCGCGCATTGATCAGGATGCGGCCGCTCTGCTTGGTCTCGCCGATCGCGAAATAGGGATCCCAAATCGCCCAGGCCTCGATGCTGCCATTGGCGAAGGCGGGACCGGCATCGGGCGGCGTCAGATAGACCGGGGTGATGTCGGCATAGGTGAGACCGGCCTTCTCCAGCGTCTGCACCACGACATTGTGCGCGCTGGACCCCTTGGTGAAGCCGATACGCTTGCCCTTCAGGTCGGCGATCGAACGGATCGGCGAATCCTTCGGCACCAGGATGCCCTGGCCGTTGGTGATGGGCTGGCCGGCGGCATAGACGATCGCGGCGCCCGCGGCCTGGGCGAACACCGGCGGGGAATCGCCGACCGAACCGAAGTCGACACTACCGACGTTCATCGCCTCCATCATCGGCGGGCCCGAGGAGAACTCGACCCATTTCACGTCGATGCCTTGCGGATTGAAATGCTTTTCCAAGGAAGCCTGCTGGCGCGTGATAACCAGCACGCCTGTCTTCTGGTAGCCGATACGAATTTCCTTCACCGCGCCCTGCGCGTTCGCGCGCGAGGCAAATGCAGCGGCGGCCGCAGTTCCAACGGAGAGCTTGAGAAAGTCACGACGCTGCATTCCACACTCCCGGCCGCCTGCGGCCGTCATTCCCTTGCGTTGCAGGAATGATGGTGCGGGTCAGCGGAGGTGTCGAGACGCCACGGGAAATAGCGATGCGAGCACTGCGCGCGTGGCGAAGCGCATGATTAATCTTTCAAGCGGCCGCGCTCATGCAGAGGGATTCTTTTCCGCACGCGAATGTGAGAGCCGTGGGAATCCGGCCGACGCTCGCAGCGCCCAAACATAAATTGTCGAAAACAACCCCATGCACAGTAGCCGACCATAGTCCGATCAATGACTTACGCATTATCCGAAGTTAGTTTTGACACGTCGGGCAAAACAGGCGCATGATGGCATCATGGCAGTGTGTGGATCGGGGCCTCCGACAAGGCGCGGTCAGTGCTCGCGCACCCAGGGATCGGACGAGAAATAGCAATTCTCGAGCACCATGCGATCCCTGGCGCGGAAACTGACGCGACATCGACGCCACACCTTTGTCTGACGCTTGCCGTCGTCTGACGTATCGACGTCGGAGATCCACACGATCGGCCGTCGCCAGTGGTAACGTCCGTCCCGATCCCAACCGTCGCAACCGCCGCGGCCGCATGCGATGTGGACACTGGTCATCGTCCCATCTGGCCTGAAGCACCAGGTCCGCGAACCCCACTCCTTGCCGGGCGGCGTCTGGGCGTAAGGCACAAGCGAGGTCTGCGTCCAGCAGCCGGAAATGGAGGACGGTCCGGCGGCGCGCGCCGGTACGACGACCAGCAACGCGATCAGCGCCGATGCGGCAGCCAGAGACGATTCAAGCCACGGCTTGGGCCAGAACTGGATGGACATGACGCCATATGTGTCGCCGGGGAACGATGCGGTTCAATCGTCCGACGACACGAATTCGCCGTCACGGCGACCGTCGTCTGGTCAGTGCACCCACCTCACCGGCAGGTTCTGCAGGCCGCGAAACGCCCAGCCGCCGATCCGCACTGGCTCATCGTCGGCAAGTTCGAGACGACTCGCCCTCGCGAACACCGTCGGCAGCGCGACGTCGGCAATCATCGCACGCGAGGCCCAGGCGCCGGCGCAGAAATGCGGGCCGGCGCCGAAGGCGACGCTCTTGGAGGTGTCGCGCCGCACGTCGAACTGGTCGGCGCGCTCAAAATGCTTCTCGTCGCGATTGGCGGAGCCGAACATCAGGAACACGCGCTCATCCAGCTCGAAAGAGACGTCACGGATGCTCCACGGTTTTGCGATGCGCCGCGGCGACATGCCGATCGGCGAAATCCAGCGGGCATATTCCTCGAACGCCTCGAGCCAGGTCACCTCACCCTTGCGCACGAGATCGAATTGCTCAGGATGGCTCAGCAGCGCCCACACCGTGCCGGCGATCGCCTTGCGCGGCTCGTTCTGGCCGCCAGAGATCGCGAGTTTTACATTTGCGCGCACGCTCTCCATCGGCATGCCCGCAGCAAGGAGTACGCCGAGGATACTTTGATCGGGATGCTTGCGCATCACGGGCAGAATGTCGTCGATCGCAGCATCAATGCCCGACGTCGCGGCATGACAGCGCGCCTCGACCGCGGGGTCGCCGGTGTAGTTCGCGATGCCCTCGATCATGCCTTGCGACCACGCGTCCATGTCCTGGAAGCCGATATTGGTGAGGCCGGTGATCGACTTCAGGCATTCGCCGGAAAACGGCAGCGCGAAGTCGCGCATGAAATCGATCCGCCCCGGCTCGATCGCACCGATGATGCGGTCGGCATGGGCCTGGAACAGCGCGGTCCAGTGCGCCTTCACCGTCCTCGGCGACACCGTCGGAAACATCGCGCGCCGCTCGACCTGATGCGCCTCGCCGTCCTTGCGCATCATGTTGTGCCCCATCAGCCGGTTCATCAGGCCGGCGGGCTGGTGCGAGGAGAACACGTCGATCTGCTTCTCGGAGATCGAGATGTCGTCGCGGCTCGCAAGCAGCGTCGAGCCGAGCTGCGGCACGAAGGCGATCGGCGCTTCCTTGCGCATTTTTGCGAGCATCGGATAGGGATCGGCCCAGAACGAAGCAGGGTCGATGTCGATGCGCGGCGCGGTGCTCAAGCGTTGCTCCCCTGTAATTTCCTCGATCCCTCAAGTTACCGTTTTCGGAGGCGTCTGTCTGTCCCCAGCGATTGGGACAAGCCGGCAAAGATTCAGCCAAGCATCGCGAAAGAATCGGGCCGCCGTAAGGACGGTCTGTATGGCCTGCGCCTACAGCTTCTCACGGCCGGGGATCGAGCCGCCATC
Source organism: Bradyrhizobium sp. LA6.1 (assembly GCF_040547805.1). Classification (NCBI taxonomy): domain Bacteria; kingdom Pseudomonadati; phylum Pseudomonadota; class Alphaproteobacteria; order Hyphomicrobiales; family Nitrobacteraceae; genus Bradyrhizobium; species Bradyrhizobium sp. LA6.1. The sequence goes on from NZ_JBEPQK010000004.1 coordinate 43,713, forward strand.
CGCGAAGCCCACGCAAAGCATCTACCGATCGCGTCTAAGGGCCAGGGACGGACGCGGCCTTATCAAGCGAAAATCCACGACTTCGCAGAATCGTTTGGATCGTCTTGTCGTGCTGATTCAGCTTTGCGGCGGCAAGCACCTCGGCTGCAAACGCCTTTGGCGCGCTGGTCTTGGACGGGTGGTCCAACAAAGACCACCATGCCTTCATAAGAATCGGATCGATCACATCCCCAGTTAGTCGATTGCGCATTTCCCAGAACGCACCGCCCCAAATCTCGCCGGTAGTCCAGGGATCATCTTTCAAAGCCTTTGTCGTCTTGAACTTCAGCCTGTTGTCGAGGCAACGGAGATATGGCTGACCCGGGCGGATGATCTCAGCGGAAATTTCACCTACCCGTGGGTTGTTCAAGAAGCTTGCTGGAAAGTAGTCGGCAAGACCCGACTCGATCCCGGCGAAGTTTCCCGTCCATGGATTGTTGGTTTTGGACGTTAGAGCGTGATGGCTATATTCTCGCAAGGCCACAAAAACATCGCGGGCGATCCTGGAGTCAATTTCGAGCGTGTTGTTTTGGTACCGGGCATACTGCCCGGGCACCGCACCAATCTTGATCTTCGCCTGAACCAAGTCGGGCGGCGAACCAATCTTGTCGAGGTAAGCAATGTATGCCTCGAGTTTTCCCTGTAGCTCGGTTTGAATGTCGGCCGTCAGATCAGTTGTAGCCTCAAAGGCAAATCGTCCCGGCGATGGTAGCGACGGACCTTTGCCCGGCTGCCGACGATCAAGATATTCTCGAAGAGAGATTGCCTGGTCCTTCTCAACGACCAAGCCTGCTCCGAGCAAGAATTCCAAGTTCTTGGCCGCGGCTTCCGTGTCGCCGGTCTTGATCATTTCAAGAATGCGCGTGGACTCCGCCTTGCTTGTCTCAAGCTTTAGCTGGGTCCTCCCGTTGAAAAAGGTGACCAAGAGGTTTCCCAATGCAGCCAGAGCGGCGGCGCAAATCGCGACAAAGAGAGGATTGAACCATTTAGAGCTGACTTGCTCGCCTTCCCGAAGCGAAAGCTCCCGCTCCTTTAGAGCAAGCTCGCGCACCCGCATCTCACGTTCGTCGCGCCATTTTTCCTTGTCGAGTTCAAGCCGAAGGGCCTCAGTACTCGGCTCGTTCTTGGCTGCCTGTGCAAGGCTTTTGGAATTCGCAAGGGCAAGGACAAGCGCCGCGATTGGCAAAGCCGCCACCGCACCGGCTAGTTGCGTGACAAACTCGCGACGTCTCATGTCGGGACTCGCTCCTCTCAGGAGTTGACAATGCGCGCGTAGATCTGTCTGCGAAATGCCTCACATTCCGAGGGCCGTAAGCGAGGCATTTGAAACCTAAGTCTTCCAATTCAAATGCCGGCCTTACCCGTCACCCCTCGATAGGGCGGGGATGATACGATGCTATCCCAAGTCATCGAAGCGATAAACCGCTCGCTTTAGTCGATTCGCGATTCCCCGACGGCGGACATCGGCAAGCGCATGAGCGAACGTTCGTTAAGTGCCCGCAACTGACTTAAACGCGACGACTTGAATTGCCTCCTTGTCCTCGGTTGCAGACCGAGGACCGAGGACTGACTTACCGAGCTTCGGCGATCTTCGGTCCGGATGACAACATCTGCGCGTTAGCCGCCAGGGGCCGCTTCGACGGCGATGCCGGGTCCGGCAGCCGGAAAGCGGCGTCGGCCGGCGCTCCCTGGGAGGGCCTGCGGGCTGCGGTTGCCGGAAGCACGATCACTTTCGCTCCGATCTTCACCCGCTCGTAAAGGTCCGCGACGTCGTCATTGGTCAGCCGGATACAGCCGGACGAAACCTTCTTCCCGATCGTATCGGGATTGTTGGTGCCGTGAATGCGATATTCGGTCTCGCCGAGATACATCGCCCGGGCGCCGAGCGGATTGCCCGGACCGCCCGCCATGAACCGCGGCAGATAAGGCTGACGCGAGACCATTTCCACAGGCGGATGCCAATCCGGCCATTCTGCTTTGCGGGCCACAGTCTGCTCACCGGACCATGTGAAACCTTCGCGGCCAACACCGATGCCGTAGCGCATCGCCTGCCTGTCGTTCAGAACGAAATAGAGGAATGTGTTTCCGGTATCGATGATCACGGTGCCCGGCGCCTGACGGCTGGCGTAGTCAACCACCTGCCGGACAAGTGCTCCGGGAACGCCAGCGTCGGCTTTGGGTGGTTCGACCAGAGGGGCCGGGATCGGAGCCGGAACCGGAATCGCAGCCGGAGCTGGCGCTGATGCACGAACTGGAGTCGACACGTAAACCGGAGTTGACGACGCCTGGGCCTGTTGTGCTGACGGTTTTCGTATCGGTTGCACGTCCGCCGGGCTAGACAGCAAGCTATACCCCACGACGGCGACGGCCACGGCGCCAATTGCGACTCTCGCGGCCATGGGTATTGCGAGGGCCTCTGCCTTCTTACGTTTGGCCCGCTTACTCATGTCTTTCCCCAGGTCACCATGCCTGGAAGAGGTACCCGGCAAGATTTAAGAAACTTCGAAGCGATGTCGCTCAGAGGGGAACCGTTGGCGATGGTTAACGCCCAACTCTTGTTCGGCGACGTGAAAATTGGGCGTACCGCTTGATATTGAGGTTGCGATGCGGACGACGCGCTTCTCATCGCGGAACGAGTCGGGGTCTGAATCGCCGGGCGGAGCGAACGCGCTCCGCTCCTTCATTGACGGCGGCTTCGGGCCACGAGCGGAAGTCGTTCAGGCGGACTTCCCGCATCTATCCGCCGCCATTCGGCCGTCGTCGCATACCTACAGGCTGTGCGACTCCGCGCGGTCAGTTTTCCGCTTTCTTGGCCTCGTTCAACGCACTAATGATTGCCTTGATGGTGCCTTCCGCAGCCGCGGCATTGTATCCGACATGGTAGCCATGGAAAACGTGGATTGGCTCGTGATCTTCGAAGCTGTGGTTCGCCCCCTTCCACAGCACCGTCTTCACGGGAATCGACCGCTTGCTCTCGGCCATCTGGCCGCAGAGGATGGGGCTGGTCGCCTCGTCCTTCTCTGCTAGGAAGAGATGGACCGGGGCGTAGAACTCGACGTTCTTCATCAAATAACAGGACGGCTGCATCGCGAAGCCGCCCGCGAACATGTGCTCGTGCAGGTCGCCGATCGCCCGGTTCATGATGATCAAGGTCGTGGTCGCACCGTTGCTGCGGCCAAGGACGTAGACCCGCTTGGGATCGGCGATCTTCTGTCCGATGAGCCAGTCCAGCGCCGCATACGCATCGTCAGCCCGGCGCCGCGCCCAAGTCAACTGGCTGGGATCCGAGCAGACGCCGTCGGGTCCCAATCCCCGGCTGCCGAAGCTGTCGAGCAGGAGAACACCATAGCCTGCTCCGACCAATCTGCCGCCGTAGTCACGCCCCCATTTCCTCTCGACCCGGCCGAACCCGTCGCAGCCGTGCAGCATGATCACGAAGGGGTCTGGTCCCTTGGCGCCCTGCGGCCGTATAATGTCCGCCGACAGTTCGCCCTCGGCCTTTACCTTACCCTTTTCCTCGACGGTGCCATCCATGAAGTTTTTCGACCTGCCGTCGATGTATTCGTTGCCGGGAATCCAAGGCAGGGACTGCGCTGAAGTATGCCAAGGTATCTTGACCATCTCAGCACGCGCAGATGAGAACGACAAAACAGCGACTATTGAGAGTATGATTTGCCTCATTGGAAATTGCACCTTTGCCCCCTTGATTCTGGTCAACACCATATCCGACTTGGGAAAGCGTAAGTATCCTTGAAGAGGATTCGCGCCGCGGATGTCGGCCTTGGGTCAAAAGGCGACGACCCCGGAGGGCCGGCTGCGCGTCGGCTTTGCTCTCGGAAGCAGATATCGTGGATCTAGAGTCCCCTTTAGTTCAGGTGGCCCGGCCCCGAGAGCAAGCCCAGCACGATCGCAAACAACTCGTTCTGCGAGGAGATGCCGAGCCGCTCATAGGCGCGCTTGCGGTAGGTCAGGGTCGAATGCAGGCTGATGCCCAGCGCTTGCGAGATCGCCTCGGAGCTGAAACCGAGCAGGATGCGGCGGCAGACGTCCTGCTCGCGCGGCGTCAGTGCGGAGAGGGGCGCGCGCGTTGCGAACAACGCGGCGAGGTTCTGGTCGGGCGTCGCGGTGGCCGCCTGCTGGAAATGACGCGCAACGCTGGCGCCAATCGCAGGCGCAATGGTCTGAAGCCGCGCACGCTCGGCGTCGCCAAAGCGGCCCTGGGCGGTGATGCGGTAGAAGTTGACATAGAAGCAGGTGTCGCCGACCCAGATCGCTGTCGCATATTTGTCGACGATATCAGAGTCGTTGAAGAAGATTTTCCGGTATCGCGCGCCATACATGCGCGGCGCGAACGACGGCAGCATGATCGGCGCGCTGCCCTCGCCTTCGAACAGCGCATCACGATTGGGATCGGATTCGTGGAACTGACCGGCATAGGCGGCGCCGAGATCGCTACCGATCGGGATGTTGCCGGCGTCGAGCAGACAGCTCGCCGCGCCGGTGCGCGTCAGGGCGAACACCATGCAATGGCCGACGCCGGCCTGCCGGCGCAACGTGTCGATCAGGACATTCGGGAAATCAGGTCGGCCGATGGCGAGCACCGCCGGCGCGATGTTGTTCGCCGCTGGAGTTGAGGCCATGCCGTGGGGCCGCATCGGTTTCCTCCGCAAAAGTTCTTTTGGCGGACGATATCAGCAGCCGGGTTTGACCGAAAGTCGGAGACGGCGGCTTATGCCGCTTCTGGGTCCCGGCTCTGCGCAGCAACGTTGCACGCTGCAGCGCGTCCGGGACAGGAGAGTGTTGCTGGTCGATGCAGAGGATGGTCTCGTGCCCCGGACGCAGCGCAGCGTGACATAAGCGCGTTTACGCGCGTCTTCGACGCGCTATGGCGCTGCTAAGCCGGGGCCCATGCCGGATGCAGCTCCCCTACCCCGCTGCAGCCTTCGCCGGCGCGACGTTGATCGCGAGCTTGCCGTAGCGATCCGTAAACGCCTCGGTGTCGATCTCCTCCAGCTTGATCTCGCCGCTCATGACGCCCTGCTTCCACGCCGCTTGGGCCGGATCGTTCTGGAACTCCGGCATCACCTCGCGGCCGAACAGCTCGAGCGATTCGCAGATGTGCTCGTGGCTGTTCTTGCCGGCCTGGTTGAGCAGGATGACCTGGTCGATATTGGAGGACTGGAAGCGCTTCAGCTTCTTGCGAATGGTCTCGGGCGAGCCGATCAGGCCGCCGCGCAGCGCCGCCTCCTGCGCCTCCGGATTGTCGCGCTTCCACTTGTTGTACTCGTCCCACATGTTGACGGTGTAGGGCGCGGGACGCTGGCGGTTCTGCGAGGCGCCGTAGAAGCGCAGCGCGAACTGGAAGAAGGTGGCGCCGTCGGCGCGCGCACGCGCCTCCTCATCCGTCTTGGCGCACATGAAGAACGACACCAGCGCCATGTTCGGGTTGATCTCGTAGTCGGCGAGCTTGTGCAACCGCTTGGTCATCGCGTTGTAATAGGCGTGCACCCAGGCATGCGCGGCATCCGCGCTGACGAACTGGAAGCCCAGCGCGCCAAAGCCGTGACGGCCGGCGCGTTCGATGGTCGGCAGTTGCGAGCACGCCATCCACAGAGGCGGATGCGGCTTCTGCACCGGCTTCGGCACGACATTGCGCAAGGGAATGTCGAAGTACTTGCCGTGGTGCTCGGACCCAGCGTCCTTGAACATCGGGAAGATCGCCTGCACGGCCTCCTCAAAGACCTCCTTCTTGGTCTCCATGTCGCGGCCGAACGGCGTGAGCTCGGTGATGGAGGCGCTCTCCCCCATGCCGAATTCGCAACGGCCGTTGGAGAGCAGGTCGAGCACCGCGACGCGCTCGGCGACGCGCGCCGGATGATTGGTGGTGAGCTGGAGGATGCCGTGGCCGAGCCGGATGTTTTTCGTGCGCTGGCTGGCGGCGGCGAGGAACGATTCCGGCGAGGGTGAGTGCGAGTACTCTTCGAGGAAGTGATGCTCGACGACCCAGGCGTGGTCGTAGCCGAGCTTGTCGGCAAGTTCCATCTGCGAGAGCGCGTTCTGGTAGAGCTTCAGCTCGTCGCCGGCCACCCAGGGCCGTGGCAGCTGCAGCTCATAGAAGATGCCGAACTTCATGACGCCTCTCCCGCTTATTCTTGTTGCGCTCATCTTAGTGAGCGGGGAGGCGCTGTCTACGCGGTCGCAATTCCGCCGCGCGGGAGAACGCGCTTTTCGGCGCGGCGGCCATTCAGCACCACGCCGATGAAGGTGAAGCGCACCAGCAGATGATAGCTCGCCAACATCGGGAGAATCGCGACGACGAGAATGATGGCGAACTTGATCGGCCCGGGCCAGTCGAGCTGCGACAGCACGACCTGTAGCGCCATCACGATCGGCATGTGGATCAGATAGAGCCAGTAAGACGCATCGGCGAGGTAGCGCCGGGTCGGGCTGAAGCCGGACATGAAGCGAAGTGCGAGGCCGAGGACCGCGAAGGTCGAGATCCATATCGCCGGTGCATACAGGATGGCGGAGACAAGCCTGAGCGTGGCGAAACTAACCGGCAGTTTCGGCGCACCCGGCACGGACATCATCACCCCGACAAGCACGAAACTGATCAGAATCAGGACGACCGCGAGCAGGAGGTGCGGCAACCAGCGTCGCTCGATGAGGCGCAGCAGATCGAGCTGCCGATGCAGCAGCCAGCCGACGGCGAATGCGGAGCCAAAGCCGATCCAGGCCTGCGCGTTGGTGACGAATGATTGATCTGGCGTCCTCACCCCCATCACGTTGATCCATCTTGGGTCGAGGCTGAAGGCGATGCCGATCGGGATCGCCAGAACCAGGGGCGCCAGCGGATTTCGCATGACGCTTGCGAAGAGACGGTCAACGACCGTGCGCAGCTTGCCGGACACATCAAGCCGGACGACCACGCCGCGCAGCAGGAGCATGGCGACATAGAGCTCGAGCAATACGTAGAGAAACCAGAGATGGGTCAGCGGGAAATTCGGCAGCACCGGCGGCCAGCGAGGTGCGCCGGGGATCGGACCGCCATTCGGAAAGCCCGCGGCCCAGATGACCACCAGAACCATCGGCGTAAACACGATCGGCCAGCCGATCACGAGCGGCAGTCCGATCCTCTGCAACCTGTCCCTCAAGAAGCCCAAGGTCCCACGGCGATGGAAACTCATCCGGGCGAAGAAACCCGCCATCAGGAAGAAGGTCGTCATCCGGAAGACGTGGATGACGAAGAACAGCAGGCCCAGGGCCAGGCTTTGATGGGTATCCTGTATGACCCAGATCCTGGTCGGGGCCGGCACGAACGACAGGGTTGCGTGCAGGACGATGCCGAGCAGCAGGGCAAAACCCCTGACCGCGTCGAGCGCGTGCAACCGTTCCGATGCGGGGGCGATGGCGGTCGATCGGGACATGGACGGACTCGGCTTGCTGGTGAAAGGCTTGTTTCCGGCAATCTGCCCGATCATGTCAGGGCTCTCTTGCCCAATCCTATAATCGGCTAGCCGATTTCTCGGCGCAGCTGGCCGATTTCGAAATTGCGGTCGGCATCCGGCGCCGTTTGCGGCCGGCTCAGCGCCTCGCGCCGGAATTCGGTCGGAGTTGCGCCGGTTTCGGCCTTGAAGGCGCGATTGAAAGGCCCGATCGACTGAAAGCCTGCATCCATGGCGATGGTCAGCACCGGCACCTCCCGTTGCGTCACATCGGACAGCGCCAGCTTGGCATCCTCGATGCGATAGTGATTGAGGAACGCGTTGAAGTTGCGATAACCCAGCCCTTCGTTGATGGCCTGGCGAAGTCGGTGCTCGGGAACATCGAGCCGCGCCGCGAGCGCGCCGATCGCAAGACCTTCCTGCCGGTAGATTCGCTCCACGGTCATCAGATGGTCGAGGCGCCGCAACAGGACGGGGTCGGCCGTGCCCCGCCCTGTGGGTGCACGATCGGTCACCGGTCGCCCGGCCGTGTCGCCGGGTTCGATCGCCGCCGCGGCATCATTGACGCTGACAATCGCCCGCAGGTCCAAAACGCCGAGGCCGGCGAGCATCGCCAACACGAACAGGCTGATCGCGGTCGGAAGACTGCTGGGCTCGCCGGGAACCGCGACGGGGACCGCAGCGACGCCCGCTCCGGCCACGCCCCCGATGAACACGACATTGATCGCGAGCACAGCCAGCCGCAGCCGGCGCCGCCGCGCGACCAGATCGACACGCCAGGTCTTGACCGTCTGGACCGCGGCCGCGAGCGCCAGCAGCACAGCCACGGCCGACAGGACCTTGCTACCGCCCCTGGCCAAATTGGGCCAGGTCGTCCAACCGAGCGACACCGCAAATCCGACGGCCAAGATGGTCAGCCACAGGACGCCATGCCGTCGCCGGAGCACGAAATCGTCGTCGAACGACGCGCGCGCCCACAACCAGAAGACGGCGGGCAGCGAGGACAGGATCGGCAACGTCCACCACAATAACGATTTAGGAAAGACCGGCGCGGTGACGATTGCATAGAACGCTCCGCCGGCGGCCATGGCCGTGCCGAGCAAGGCGAGCTGATTGGTGGCACGACGCTGCAGCACCATGAGAACGATCAACAGGAACACGCCGCTCGCCGCGCCGCGAAGCCCGAGATCGATGGCCGAGAGCCCCATCGCGTTCACAATCCGCGTTTCCCCGTTCGAGATCAGACTCTCGCACCGCCCTTGCGCGGGCACAATCCAAAATTGCGGCGGTGGTCCCGGCCCGCCAATCTCCCCGCGGTGACCGACGAGATCGCGAAGCAAATCACGTTTAACAAATTCAGGACGTTACCCGGTTCAGAGCGGCAACAGCCAGGGCACGAGCAAGGTGCAGACGATCAAGACGACCCGGGAAAACGGTACGCCGATGCGCACAAAGTCACCGAACGTGTAATGTCCGGGGGCGACCACCAACGTGTTAACCGGCGACGACACAGGCGTCATGAAAGCAGTCGAAGCAGCCAGGCCCACCGTCATTGCAAACGGATACGGCGAGGCATGCATTTCCTTCGCGACAGCGATAGCGACGGGGGCCATCAATACTGCCGTCGCGGTATTCGAGATAAACATCCCAAGCAGCGCCGTCATGGCAAAGAGCGTGGCGAGCATGACGTGATGGCCGGCACTGCTGGTGATGGCTCTTAGCCCATCAGCCGCAAGTTCAACCCCGCCGGTTCTCTCCAGGGCGACTGAAAACGGCAACATTCCAACAATGAGGACAATGGTCTTCCAGTCGACCGAACGGTAAGCGCTGGTAATGTCGATACAGCCCAGTGCGCCATCAGCATGCATCCGATCAGGGCGGCCTGCACATTCGGGATCAGGCCGCTGACCATCAAACGACGGGCGCCAGGCAAATCACCGCCTGCGGCGCCTTGCCCGGCACCTGGAGAACCTGCTTGGACTCGGCGGGGCAGGCTGATGGTGACCAAATCTGCGGCTGCGTTCCACGGCCACAATGCTTGCTCCGGCCGAGCCGCGAAGGTCCAGGGCTTCAATGGTCATGCCGGCGAGAGACGATTGTTCCGTCACGCGCAGCCGTTATTCGCGGTCCGCGAGTTTGTACTCATCGATCCAGACCGAGAGGTTCGGGTTGCCGACGTTAGCACAATGTTCGGATCGCTGAAACCTGCCAATGCTTCGCTCATGGTGAGGACACCGGTGAAGGGGAGCGCAAGGAGCATGATCAGTGCGACCACATCCAGGCGCGGCCTGTTGATCGCGAACATCAGGATCGCAGCCCCGAGAAGGACCAAGACAATCGTCGGATCAAACATGGATGCCTGCCATGGAAGTCGCCGACTTCAATTCAAATGATGATGACAAGACGGGCGAGGGATCAGGGACACACCGACTGGCCGCCAACCCGCGCTTGCCGTGATCGACCGTGGACTACGATCATGGCGATGCTGGAATTGATATGACTTGCACCGAGACGTTCATCCGGCTGAATGCATCCGCCGGACCATCCCACGTCCCGGAAAGCGGAGAGGCCCTTTCCTGTTCGCGCGTCACGGCGACGGGTATGTGTTCACTGCCGACGATCTTGTTGTTGGTGGGATCATAGCCGCGCCACCCGGCTCCGGGGATATAGATCTCGGTCCAGGCGTGCGTGGCGCCGTGTTGTCCCTCGGCCATCTGGATGTAGCCGGTGACAAAGCGCGCACCAAATCCCCAGTAGCGGGCAGCTTCCATCATGAACACCGCATAGTCGCGACAGGTCCCGCTGCCGAGCCGCAGCGTTTCGTTGGGTGATTGAACCCCGAGAGCCTCGCGGGAAACGTATTTGAACGATCGGTAGATGTGAGTATTCAAATTGTTCAGAAGGTCCAGCGTGCCGATCAACTGACCGGGTTTGTAGAGATCGCGCAACCATTCGAGCAGGGCGGTGGCGTCGTAGAGATAGCTCGGGAGACGATACACCGTCAGCTCAAGCTGCTCCTCCGGGGGATATTGGAAGGGAAATGAACTGGCGAATGGCGCAATCCGCCATTCAATGGGGTCGTCGTGGTAAAGGTCGACGTCGACCTCGCTTGCGATCCTGAGCGTGTCGGATAATTCCAAAAAGGTCACGACTGCGATGGCATTGTCGTAATTGTCGCGCAACCAGCGAACTTCCGCGTTCGGCTCGATATCGATCGACCCTCTCACGATGTGGACGTCATGTCCCTCGCGAGGCCGCATCATGGCTCGATGAGTGCCGAAGGTGACCGGCTGATTGTAAAAATATTCGGTCTTATGAATGATTCGGATTCGCCTCATATGTAGCTCCCGCCACGTAGCAGCGATGGATGTTGCGGCGCCCGCTACCACTGGTAGTAGGTCGCGGGCATTTCCGAGGCAAGAGAAGATGTATGCGGCCTGACCCCCGAGCCGCAAAGCATCTTCGCTTTTGGGTAACGATCGTTGCCGCTTGCTTCTCTCGCGCGCACGGAGCGCCGCGGCTCGGTCCGTTGGCCGCGCCGCGACATCCGGTCAAGTCGACGGGTTGATCCAGATCAACGCGGCAGCGGCCCTGCTGCATCTAAAGTGCAGTAAGGCAACGGCCCGGATGCCGTCCCGATTCCAGCACCATTTCAGAGAGACCGAATATGTCGGCCCCTGACGACACGACTTCGCGCGTGCGCCGTAAGCGCATGGAGATTTTCGCTTTCCTGTTCCTGACCGCGGTCGTGATGCCCGTCCTCGCGGTCGGAACGGTCGGCTCATACGGGCTCGGCGTCTGGATCTACCAGATGTTCGCCGGCCCTCCCGGCCCGCCACCCTCCCCGCATTGACCTCCGAACAGCGAAAGACAGGCATCATGGCCCAATCCACACTCAACCGCCGCGCATTGATCACCGGCCGGGTGCTCACCGCCGACCGCGTCGTCGCGCCGCCAGGTTGCGAGATCGCCAGCATCATCGTGCAGGCCCGCCCCGAGCGCCTGGACGAACTGGAAGCCGAGATCGCAGCACTTCCCGGCTGCGAAATTCACGGACGAGACCCGCGCGGAAAACTCGTCGTCGTGACCGAAGCGCCGGATGCCGGCAGCCTCGGCACCCTGCTCAACACCATCCAGTCGCTGCCCAACGTCTATTCCGCGGCGCTGGTCTTCCACGCCATCGAAACCGCCTAACGGCCGGGAGAGCCATCATGACATCGCCAAAGCTCGACCGCCGCCAGATGCTGAAGCTCGAGGCCGCCGCGATTGCGGCTGCCGCAGCAGGCATGCCGGCACCGGCGCTCGCCGCCAATCTCGTCTCCGAGCGCGACAACAGCGAATTGAAATGGGACAAGGCCGCCTGCCGCTTCTGCGGCACCGGCTGCTCCGTGATGGTCGCGACCAAGGACAACCGCGTCGTCGCCACCCATGGCGACATCAAGGCCGAGGTCAATCGCGGCCTCAATTGCGTCAAGGGCTATTTCCTTTCCAAGATCATGTACGGCCACGACCGGCTGACGCAGCCGATGCTGCGCAAGACCGGCGGCAAGTACGACAAGAACGGCGAGTTCACGCCAATCAGCTGGACCGAAGCCTTCGACATCATGGAGGTGAAGTGGAAGGAAACGCTGAAGAAGCGCGGGCCCAACGGTCTCGCCATGTTCGGCTCCGGCCAGTGGACGATCTGGGAAGGTTACGCCGCCTCGAAGCTCTACAAGGCCGGCTTCCGCACCAACAACATCGACCCCAACGCGCGGCACTGCATGGCCTCTGCCGTCGCCGGCATGATGCGCACCTTCGGCATCGACGAGCCGGCCGGCTGCTATGACGACATCGAGGCGACCGACGCCTTCGTGCTGTGGGGCTCCAACATGGCGGAGATGCATCCCATTTTGTGGACGCGCCTCGCCGACCGCCGGCTGTCCGCGCCGCATGTCCGCGTCGCCGTGCTGTCCACCTTTGAGCACCGCTCGTTCGACCTCGCCGACATCGGCATGGTGTTCAAGCCGCAGACCGATCTCTACATCCTCAACGCCATCGCCAACCACATCATCAAGACCGGACGCGTCAACAAGGATTTCGTCGCTGCGCATACGATCTTCCGGCGCGGGCAGACCGACATTGGCTATGGATTGCGGCCCGAGCATCCGCTGCAGAAAAAAGCAACCGGTGCGGCCAAGGCCAACGACTCCACCGACATGAGCTATGACGAATTCGTAAAATTCGTCTCGGACTACACGCTGGAGAAAGCTGCCGAGATGTCCGGCGTGCCGATGAACCGGCTCGAAGCGCTCGCCGAGCTCTATGCCGATCCCAAGACAAAGGTGGTCTCGTTCTGGACCATGGGCTTCAACCAGCACACCCGCGGTGTCTGGTGCAACAACCTCGTCTACAACATCCATCTCCTGACCGGAAAGATCTCCTCGCCCGGCAACAGCCCGTTCTCGCTCACCGGCCAGCCTTCGGCCTGCGGCACCGCGCGCGAGGTCGGCACCTTCTCGCACCGCCTGCCCGCCGACATGGTCGTCACCAACAAGGAGCATCGCGACAAGGCCGAGCATCTCTGGCTGCTGCCGGAAGGCACCATTCCCGACAAGAACGGCGCCCACGCCGTGCTGCAGAGCCGGATGCTGAAGGACGGCCTGATCAACGCCTATTGGGTGCAGGTCAACAACAACCTCCAGGCCGGTCCCAACGCCAACGAGGAGACCTATCCGGGCTTCCGCAACCCCGACAATTTCATCGTGGTCTCGGACGCCTATCCGTCGGTGACGGCGCTGGCCGCCGACCTGATCCTGCCGACCGCAATGTGGGTGGAGAAGGAAGGCGCCTACGGCAATGCCGAGCGGCGCACGCAGTTCTGGCACCAGCTCGTCAACGCGCCCGGCGAGGCCAAGTCCGATCTCTGGCAGCTGATGGAGTTCTCCAAGCGCTTCAAGATCGAGGAAGTCTGGCCGGAGGAGTTGATCGCCAAGAAGCCGGAGGTTCGCGGCAAGACGCTGTTCGACGTGCTCTACAAGAATGGCCAGGTCGACAAGTTTCCGACCTCGGAGATAGAGGAAGGCTACGCCAACACGGAATCCAAGGCGTTCGGCTTCTACGTGCAGAAGGGGCTCTTTGAAGAGTACGCCTCGTTCGGCCGCGGCCACGGTCACGACCTCGCGCCGTTCGAGGCCTATCACCGCGAGCGCGGCCTGCGCTGGCCCGTCGTCAACGGCCAGGAAACCAAATGGCGTTTCCGCGAGGGCAGCGATCCCTACGTCAAGCAGGGCACCGACGTGCAGTTCTACGGCTATCCCGACGGCAGGGCGCGCATCTTCGCCCTGCCCTACGAGCCGCCGGCGGAATCACCCGACAACGAATATCCGTTCTGGCTCTCGACTGGCCGCGTGCTGGAGCACTGGCATTCCGGCACCATGACGCGCCGCGTGCCCGAGCTCTACAAGGCGTTCCCCGAGGCCGTCTGCTTCATGCATCCCGACGATGCGTCGGAAGCAAAACTCCGGCGCGGCGACGAGGTGAAGGTGGAATCCCGCCGCGGTTTCATCCGCGCCCGCGTCGAGACGCGCGGCCGCGACCGGCCGCCGCGTGGCCTCGTGTTCGTGCCGTGGTTCGACGAATCCAAGATGATCAACAAGGTGACGCTGGACGCCACCGATCCGATCTCGCTGCAGACCGACTACAAGAAATGCGCCGTGCGCATCGAGCGGGTGAACCTGTCATGATGAAACGATTTGGCATAGCCCTGCTCGCGGTCGCGATCGCCGCGGGCGCGAGCTCTCTCACCGCGCAGACGGTGACGTCAGGCCTGCGGGGCCCGGCCCCCCTCAATGACGAGGGCGCGGCGCCACCGATGCTGCCGAACCGCAATACGTCCGAGAGAGAGGTGCGCAACTACCCGGAGCAGCCGCCGGTGATCCCGCACACCATCGACGGCTACCAGATCGACCTCAACGGCAACAAATGCCTGTCCTGCCATGCGCGGGCACGCATCGCGGAATCGCAGGCGCCGATGGTTTCGATCACGCATTTCATGGACCGCGACGGCCAGTTCCTGGCCTCGATCTCGCCGCGGCGCTTCTTCTGCACGGAATGCCACGTGCCGCAGAACACCGCGACGCCGCCGGTGAGCAACGATTTCATCGACATCGACACGCTGCTCTCGCGCGCCAGCCCCGGTGGCCGCCGATGACGACGGCTGCTGACGAGCCCAAGGGAAAGGTGGAAGCCAAGCGTAGCTTTATCCTGCGCTGCTGGGACTTCGCGCGCGAGCTCTGGCAGGTGCTGATCCGGCCGAGCTCGGTGTTCGGGCTCGGCGTGCTGGTGCTCGCGGGCTTTGCGGCGGGCGTGATCTTCTGGGGCGGTTTCAACACCGCGCTGGAGCTGACCAACACCGAAAAATTCTGCACCGGCTGTCACGAGATGCGCGAAAACGTCTTCGCCGAGCTGAAGTCGACCATCCACTTCACCAACCGCTCCGGCGTGCGCGCGACCTGCCCGGACTGCCACGTCCCGCACAACTGGACCGACAAGATCGCGCGCAAGATGCAGGCCTCCAAGGAGGTCTGGGGCAAGATCTTCGGCACGATCGACACCCGCGAGAAATTCTTGGACCACCGGCTCGAGCTCGCCGCACACGAATGGGCGCGTTTCAAGGCCAACGATTCCCTGGAGTGCCGCAACTGCCACAGCGCCGATTCCATGGACATCACGAAACAGTCGCCACGGGCCTCGGTGGCGCACCAGCGCTTCCTGTTCACGAAGGAAAAGACCTGCATCGACTGCCACAAGGGCATCGCCCACCACCTGCCCGACATGCGCGGCGTTCCCGGCTGGCAATAGGGGCGGCTGGGCCGCTTGAACCCTTGGGCCGAATGGTTAGTTTCGAGGGATGGCGAATCGCCTCGATTCTGCCCTTCCTCAAGACAGACATGGCCACTTTCACCCCGCATCAGGATGCCGCGCTCAAAGCCGTTGCCGACTGGCTCAAGGCAAAACCCGGCCGCAACGGCACGCCGCCGGTGTTCCGCCTGTTTGGCTTTGCCGGCACCGGCAAGACCACGCTGGCGCGGCACATCGCCGAAGGCGTCGACGGCGAGGTGAAGTTCGCCGCCTTCACCGGCAAGGCCGCGCTGGTCATGCGCAACAAGGGTTGCGACGAGGCCTCCACCATCCACTCGCTGATCTACCGCGCCCGCGAATCCGGCGAGGAGCAGCCGAGCTTCGAGCTGTGGGACGACGCGCCGGCCTCCAAGGCCAAGCTGATCGTGATCGACGAATGCTCGATGGTCGATGCCGAGTTGGGCCGCGACCTGATGTCGTTCGATTGCCCGCTGCTGGTGCTCGGCGATCCCGCGCAGCTGCCGCCGATCCAGGGTGGCGGCTTCTTCACCAACACCGAGCCCGACGCGATGCTGACCGAAGTGCATCGCCAGGCCCAGGACGATCCGATCGTGCGGATGTCGATGGATGTCCGCGAGGGCCGCGAGCTCGATATCGGCCGTTACGGCGAGAGCGAGGTGGTGTCGCGGAAAGAGCTCGATCCGGACCGCGTCATGGGCGCCGACCAGGTGCTTGTCGGCCGCAACAACACGCGCCGCGCCTACAACATGCGGGTGCGCCAGCGCCAGAACATCGAGGATGTCTTCCCGGTCGCCGGCGACAAGCTGGTGTGCCTGCGCAACAACCGCAAGAAGGGCCTGTTCAACGGCGGCCTGTGGCGCGTGAAATCACGCAACACCTCGCGCTCGAAATCCCGCATCCTCAGCATGCGGCTGTCGCCGGATGAAGACTTCGGTCACAAGGTGACAAAGGTCTCGGTGCGCGCCGATTGCTTCGAGGGCGGCGTCGAGGCGATCGCCTGGGAGCAGCGCAAGCCGTATGACGAGTTCGACTACGGCTACGTGCTGACCGTGCACAAATCGCAGGGCTCGCAATGGGACGACGTCGTGCTGTTCGACGAGAGCTTCGCGTTCCAGGATAGCCGGGCGCGGTGGCTGTACACGGGGATTACGCGGGCGGCGAAGCGGTTGAGTATCGTTGTGTGACGCTGCCGTAGGGTGGGCAAAGGCGCAACGCGCCGTGCCCACCATCTCTCCACACATTCAATAAGAATGGTGGACACGCTTCCGCCTTCGCTCTTCGAGCTACGGCGGACAAGTCGCTTTGCCCACCCTACGGCACTGTTGTAGCCCGGATGGAGCGAAGCGTAATCCGGGGGTCGGGTCCGCGCTCGCGATTCCCGGATTTCGCTGCGCTCCATCCGGGCTACGGTCTCTGCAACCCCTCACTTCCCCGCCACGAAATAAAAATCCTCGCGTCCCGGCGGCGAGCCGTATGAAAACGGCTGCTGCTCGTGCTTGGTGGCGGACCAGACGTCATCGCGGACGATGTCGAACAGTTTCCGGATCTCGACCTTCGGCACCTTGATCTCGCGGGCGAGCGCGGTGGCGAAGGGGCTGTCGGCGCCGCCATCGCCGTCCAGCGCAGTCTCGCCGTGCTTGGCGGCGTAGACCACCATGAAGCCGGCGCCGGGCTCGATGTTGGAAAAGCCCTTGTCCACCAGCTTGAGCGACAGCGTGCGCTGCATGGCCGGCGCAAAGGGATTGTCGCGGCAGGCATCCAGCATCACCAGACGCACTTTTCTCGCGGCGCCCACCGCTGCGATCACCTGCTCCAGCGCGACCGCCTGGGTCTCGGCGTCCCTGTCGGCGGCAAGTTTGGCGTCCACAGGGACGAGATAGTTCACGCCGCCGATCTCGAAACCGTGGCCGGCGTAATAGACCACCGCCCAATCCGCATTCTCCGCCTCAGTGGCAAACGTCTGCAGCGCTTCGAAGAACTTGTCGCGGGAGAGGTCGCTGACGGAGATCACGGTCTGGAAGCCGACATCGCGCAGCACGTTTGCAATCATTTTCGCGTCGCGCGGCGGATTGGGCAGGGCGTGGACGTTCTTGTAGGCGCCGTTGCCGATCACGAGCGCCACGCGGCGCCCGGTGGACCCGGCCGGCGCCTGCGGCGTCAGTGCGGCCAAGCGCTCCTGCGCGATGGCGCGGGCGCGCGCGACGTCGGGCTCGTCGAACCTCGTCAGCGAATAGGCCGCCGCGCGGTAGTCGGCGCGGGCCTGGGCGAGATCTTTCCTGCGCTCGTAGATCTGGCCGCGGCCGGAATGGGCGCGCACACTGTTCGGATTGAGCTGGATGACCGTGTTGTAGTCCTTCAGCGCGGCGTCGAGGTCGCCCTTCATCACGTTGACCTCGGCGCGATTGTTGATCGCGAAGGTATTCCTGGGCTGCTTCTGGATCAGGCCGTCGCAGTCGGCGAACGCCTGGTCGTACTTGCCCATCATGCCGTAGGTGATGCAGCGGTTGCCGGCGATCTGCGGCGCGGCCGGGTCGATCTTCTCGGCTGCCGCAAAGTCGGCAATCGCGCCGTCGAAATCCTTGTTCAGCGTGCGCATGCGGGCCCGATTGGTCCAGCCGAGCAGGAACGTGGGCGTGTATTTGATTGACAGGTTGAAGTCGTCGAGCGCGCTTTGCAGCGCGCCCCGGCGCAGATGGATGGTGCCGCGATTGTTGTAGGCATAGCCGAAATTCGCGCGCTTCTGGATGGCGAGATTGTAGTCGACCATGGCGAGATCGTCCTCGCCCTTGCGCTCATGGGAGAGCCCGCGCAGGTTGATGGCGCCGACATTGTCCGGATCGAGATCGATGGCGGACGACAGCGCCTCGATGGCGCGGTCATAGTCGCGCTTGTTGATCAGCGCATTGCCACGCACGACGAGCGCGAGCGACTTGTCCTTGCCGCCGAGCTTATCGGCCTTCAACAGATTGTCGCAGGCCGTCGCGCGGGCCTGGGCCTCCGCCTGGCGGTCGCGACAGGTGGCGAGGTCCTCGCCGGCTTGCGGCTCGGCCGCGGCGATCGCGGCATTTGAGATCAGGATGGCGAGGGTCAGGGGAATGACACGCAGCATGTTGTCAGGTCAGCTCCAGCCACCACATGATTGAGTCGAGCGCGATCGCGCGCGTTCATCTAGCCCGGAGTTCCCGGCCTCGCCAAGCCGCGCCGTCTGAGGCTATTTTTCACAGACTCGTGTCCGTTTCCCCGTAACAATCGCCGTCTGCGCCCGTATCTCAGATGTCCGAAAACGCGGCCAAACAGGCTGTTCGCCCGTCCCCGGCCGCCCTACACTGTCAGACCTTCCGAAGAGGATCGCCATGCGCCGCACCGCCCTCGCCTCGCTGCTCGCCGCCACCACCGCACTGACGCTGGCCTTCGCCGTGCCGTCCAGGGCCGCGGAGGATGCCGTCGTGATCCCCGCGCCCACCGCGGATGCGTCGCCCGCAACCGGGATCCAGACCGCCGTCATCGCGGGCGGCTGCTTCTGGGGCGTCCAGGGCGTCTTCCAGCACACCGCCGGCGTCGTCAATGCAGTCTCCGGCTATGCCGGCGGCACCAAGGCGACCGCCGATTACCAGACGGTCTCGAGCGGCCGGACCGGCCATGCCGAGTCGGTCGAGATCAAGTTCGACCCGAAGAAGATCTCCTACGGCAAGATCCTCCAGATCTACTTCTCGGTGGCGCACGACCCGACCCAGCTCAACCGGCAGGGCCCCGACTCCGGCACGCAATATCGCTCGGCGATCTTCACCACCTCCGATGAGCAGAAGAAGGTGGCGGACGCCTATATCGCCCAGCTCAACGGCGCCAAAGTATTCAGCAAGCCGATCGTGACCAAGGTCGGCGCGCTGGAAGCGTTCTACCCGGCGGAGGCCTATCACCAGGACTATCTGACGCTGCACCCGAACCAGCCCTACATCGCCTACAACGACATTCCGAAGGTCGAGAACCTGAAAAAGCTGTTCGCGGATAACTACATTGAAAAGCCGACGCTGGTGAGCGCCAGCAAGGCCACCAACTGATCGCAAGATCACCGAAAACAAGTTCACCAAACAAACGGGAGACCCATGCCCGACACCAAGACGAAAACCACCGACGACAAGGTCATCAAGAGCGAAGAGCAGTGGCGGAGCGAATTGTCGCCGATGCAGTACGCGGTGCTGCGCGAGAAGGCGACCGAGCGTCCCTTCTCCGGCGAATATGAGCACGACCACCGCGCCGGCACCTATGTCTGCGCCGGCTGCGGCAATGTGCTGTTCGAGTCCGATGCCAAGTTCGATTCCGGCTGCGGGTGGCCGAGCTTCACCCAGCCCGCGGTCGAGAGCCATGTCGACGAGGAGCACGATGCCAGCCACGGCATGGTCCGCACCGAGGTGCTGTGCTCCAAGTGCAGCGGCCATCTCGGCCACGTCTTCCCCGACGGGCCCGGCCCGACCGGCCTGCGCTACTGCATCAACTCGGCCGCGCTGAAGCTCGAGCCCAAATAACATTGCGCGCCGCCCGGTTCCGTCATGGAACCCGGCGGCGCGATGTGCTTTTCTCTTCCGGCGGTGCGGCCGATGCGCGCAATCCGGCAGCCGCCAGGGAGGATGCCATGACGCTTGGGACCATCCTGATCATCCTGGTGATCATCTATCTGCTGGGCGGCATGTCCGGCCGGTTCGGTGGTTACGGCTATGGCATGGGCCATTCCGGCATGGGGATCGGCGGCGTCGTGCTGGTGGTCCTGGTCGTGCTGCTGCTGCTTGGCAAACTGTAAACCATCTAACATATTGAAATTATTTGGTTTACGGCGCTCGCGGAGCTGCCATGCGCGGATTCATCATCTCCCATCGCGGGGGTCGCATTTCTGTCAAAACAGCCTATATTAGAGGGCGAAAATGACATGTGCGGCGGGCCCACTCGATGGTGGCCCCTGCCTTTCAAAACCCCACGCGCTTAAAGCCCCAGACAAGATCACGAGGTCTTTGACCATGCGTCCACTGCGTCCGTTCAACTTCAACACTTCTGCCGAGCTCTTCCCCGCCGCGATCCGCAAGAAGAAGCGTGCAGGCTTCACCTATCGCCGGTTCGGCACCGCGGCCGAAGCCGTGCAGTTCGCGATGGAGCAGTTGCCGACGGATTCGCTGAACGGCGCCTATCTCCAGGTCGAGGAAGCGCGCTTCGACCAGAACGGCATCCGCTCGCTCTACGAGAGCGAAGCCTTCCCGCTGCCCCGCCGCCCCCGGCCGGCGCCAGCCCCCGAGACCGACGCCGACGCGGCGTAAGTTTTCGCTCAACCCGATTTGCGCTGAAAGCGCGATGGCCGAAAGGCCGTCGCGCTTTTTGCGTTTGGAGCGGTGCTCTCTCTCCTCCCTCTCCCCGTTCTTACGGGGAGAAGCGACGCAAGAAGCGCCCCATTAAATCCGCGGCTGCTTGTCGAGCCAGCGGCGCAGCAGGCGGACGTTGCGCATGTTGGCGCGGAACATGACGTCGAAGGCATCGCCCGCGAACGGCACCATGCCGACCACGCCGTCGACCGCGACATTCCCGAGCATGCGCGCGGTGAGATACCACGGCGCGCCCAGCGCGCGGGCCTCGCGCACCAGCCACAGCGAGATCGCGGTGGTGATGATGTCGCCGACGATCGGGATCAGCCCGATCAGGCCGTCGATGCCATAGCGGATATTCGTGCCGGGCAGGATGAAGGCGACATCGAGCAGCTTTGCGATCGCCTCGATCCGCGCCACCCGCTGCTCCCGCGTCAGATTGCCGAACGGGTTTCCCTGGCCGAATTCGAAGCGAAACTCGCGAAACCCCTGCTCCAGTGTTTCGGGACGGATCTCGTGGCCGTCCTGGTCGATGATCGGCCCGCGCGCTTCGGTGTCCGAAAAACTCCCGCGCGCGCGGGACCCGGAACGGGGTCTGTGCGGAGCAAGAATGTCGTCATCGGACATGGTCATGGCCTTTGGAGAACGCACTGGCGTGGCGGAAGTTGCCGCGCCGCGCCCGAACGTCGCGCGTTCAGGTCTAAGCCGCAGCCGGCTGCGGCTCCTCGACATATCTATGCACGAGCCAGGATGAAAGCACCGCCGGCACGAATCCGACGAGGCCGTACAGGATGAATTGCACCGTGCCCGAATCCGGCCCGCGCGAGCTGTAGGTCAGCGACGCCAGCACGAAGGCGAACAGGCCGACCAGGAGCATCCGCAGCACCGGGCCGATCCGGCGGACATGGATCAGGATGTCGTCGACCGCACCGATCATCAGCGAGGGCAGGAAGCCGAACAGATAGCTGTATTGCAGCGATTTGAAGAACACCGCGAACAGCTTTCCGACCTCGCCGAGATTGGTCTGGGCCCAATAACCGGACTGATAGGTCGTCGTCAGCAGCAGCAGGAACCCGCCGACGAACGGACCGACCAGCGCAAACACCAGATAGCGTTTCATCAAGTATCCTCATCCTTCGCCGCTGTTATAGCAGCGACGCGGGAACCTTGAATAGCGGGGCGCCGGCCCGTCCTGACGGGAACAAGCGGCAAGGCGACGAGTTCAGACAGGACTGAAATTCATACCTGCAGTCAGATTGGAGTTTGTCGATGTCCCCGAAATCCGTCCTTATGGCGACGCTGGCCCTGACAGCCCTGAGCGGCATGTCGATCACGCCTGCTCTCGCGCAGGGCCACATGGGTACGCCGCAGGAGCAGAACGCCTGCTCGCGTGACGCCTCGCGGTTCTGCCGGAAGGACCTCGGCAATGACGGCGCTGTGCAGGCGTGCCTGCAGGCCAACCGGGCCAAGCTGTCGAAGTCCTGCAGCAAGGTGTTTCAGAGCCACGGCATGTAAGGCCGGGAACGATCCCCGGCGCACGGAGAGTGAAGCCATGTTGCGCGAGGAACAGCTCTCGATCCTGCGGGACATCAGCCAGTCGGTCGCCTTTGCCGACGACCGGCACGGCAAGATCGGCGAGTTGATCGCCGACGGCTACGTGATGAAGGACGGCGATCTGTTCGAGCTCACTGCGAAAGGCGTCACGGCCGTCGAGGAACACCCCGCAGCGAGCGATGCGGAAGAAGCGAACGCGTCGTCCGATCGGTTGATCTGATCTCGCGCCGCATGCTGCGTGACGGACACGCAACAATTGCGAATTCATTCGAGCGGACCATTGCGGCCGTGTGACAATCGCGCATACTCGAATCGGGCGGCGCAGCACTTTTCGATTCGAACACCACGAGAGATCGAGCGACCACATGCGGGACCAAAGTTCCCGGCGTGAAGGCTGTGACATGCGGCAGATCAAGCCGCGTGCGGCGCCCCAAAACCAAGTGGTTCAAACCACGGAACTCGGGGACGCATTCGTCATGACACGCTACACGACCATCGTTTCGCTCTTCGCTTTCGCAACCACCGCCATCGTACTCCAGACATCGCCCGGCCTCGCCTTCTCGTCCGAAGCACAGCAGATGTGCACAGGTGATGCGATGCGGCTGTGCTCCAGTGAGATTCCCGACATCTCGCGCGTCAGGGCCTGCATGGTGCAGAAGAAGGCGCAGGTCAGCCCTGGCTGCCGCGCCGTGATGGACCGCGAGCACGCGGCCGCGCGCAAGCGGGAGGCGGCGGCGCAGTAGCGCCGGTTCAATCCCGATCGGATCGTTTGAGAGTTCGATTCACCTCTCTCGTCTGGAGAGGTGAAGATCGGTCACGCGCCGGCCCTAGAGCCTTTCCCGTTCCTATGGAATCGGAACGGGGCTCTAGATTCTTGTTTTGACGCGTTTTCTTGACGCGAACCGGTATCCACTTCGCTCGAAAACGCTCTAGTCGCCCCACTGCGCGAACGCATCGTTGAAGGCGCGCTCGCCGGGTGCGCCCTTCTCGATGGCGATGATGGCGCGGCGCTGGTTGGCGTAGACCAGCGGCACGTCGAACCATGAGCGCTCCTTCAGGAGCTGGACGTTGCGGGCGCGGTCGGCGTCGACATTGGAGAGGCCGACCAGGAAGAAGCCGTCGGTGACCTTGACCGCGAGGCCCGCGAGCGGCGTGCCGCGCGCCTGTTCGTTCGACTTCATCAGGATGCCCGGCACGTTGGAGATGCTGCCGCCCGGAAAGTCCGGCGGCAGGATGAAGGTCAATTCCGCGGTGTGGCTCGCCGGCAGCGACGAGTCGGTGTTGCGGCGGAACGACATCGTCATCTTGAACTTGCGGTCGGGGATCTCGATGTCGGCGCGCACGGCGACGTCGGCCTTCTGGTTGCCCGAGGCCTTGATCGGCTCGAGCCGCCACACCACCGAGCCGACATATTGCTTGCCCTTCGGGTCGGACGGATCCTCGTCATAGAGCACGACCTTCTGCGCCACCGGCGCGACCGGCTGGTCGCTGGCCGAAGGCTGGCCGACGCGATCCGGAATCTTGGGCTTGCTCTGCGGCTGGGCCGGATCCTTCGGCGCCTCCACCACCTGGGTCGGCGAGGACTTGAACAGGCCGCTCACGGTCTGGATCAGGGGCTTGCCCCAGAGGATCCCGGCGCCGACCAGGATCAGCACGATGCCGACGGCGATCGCGCTCTTGAACGGGAAGGCGGAGCCGGTGCGGGCGCGCTTTTTGGCTTCGCGCTCGGGCGCGACGCGCGGGCGCGACGATGGCGGCTGCGGCGTGTAGCGCTCGGCCTCCTCGATCGACTCGTCGTATGAATAGGGCGCGTCCTGCTCGCCGGCGCGATTTTCGAGGCTCGGCTCCAGCCGGTCGAACTCCGGCGAGGGCGAGGGCACATTGGCGTAGGTGCGACGCGCGGCGCGGTTGGCCTGCGCGGCAGCGCTGCCGAGATCGTTCACGTCGGCGGTGATGTCGCGAAAACCGCGTACGCCCGGTGCCGGCGGCTGAGGCGGTGGCGGCCCGATGTCGGGCGGACGGCGCCCGGGCGGGCGATCGCGTCCGGCCGGGGGAGCAGCCGGCGGCTCCGGCATCGGCGGCGCTGCCGGGGGACCCGGCTGGCGCGGCGCGTCGAAACGCGGGGCCCGCGGCGCACGCGGGGCGTCGCCCTGGTCATCGACATTGAAGGACGGTCGGTCGGCACGCGGCGGCGGCGGAGCCGGACGGGTGCGCGGAGCGGCCGGCTGAGACGGCGGCGGGTTGCCCTCGGCGGCGCGGGTGCTGGCCCGGCGGAAGGCGTCCCCGCTGCCGCCGCTGCGGGCGCCGCCACCGGGACCGGGGCGCGAGGCCTCCCGGGCGCGCTGGGCGGCCTCCGATTCGACCTTCCGGACGGCCTCTTCCAGCGACAGCCGTTCGCGGGTGATCTCGGATTCGGAGAGCGGCGGCTGCACGCTGCGGAGCTGCGCGATCAGGGCCGTGCGCGCACGCTCATAGAGCGCGCGACGGCTTTCGCCGGGAGCGTTGGGGTCCAGGGCGGAAATAGCGCGGGCGATCAGCGGATAGTAATCAGCCATTTCAACTCAACTAGCGCACGTCCCGGTAAGATATCGTTAAGCCTCAAACGGATTTTGCACCAGAATAGTATCCTCGCGTTCCGGGCTGGTGGAAAGCAGTGCGACCGGGCACCCCACCAATTCCTCGATCCGGCGGACATATTTGATGGCCTGGGCCGGCAGGTCCGCCCAGGAGCGGGCGTTGGCGGTCGGCTCCTTCCAGCCCTCGATGGTCTCGTAGATCGGCTCGACCCGGGCCTGGGCGCCCTCGCCGGCCGGGAAGTGGTCGATCTCCTTGCCGTCCAGTCTGTAGCCGGTGCAGACCTCGATCGTGTCGAAGCCGTCGAGGATGTCGAGCTTGGTCAGCGCCAGGCCGTTGATGCCGCAGGTCCGGACCGCCTGGCGGACCAGCACGGCGTCGAACCAGCCGCAGCGGCGCGGACGGCCGGTGTTGGTGCCGAACTCGCGGCCACGCTCGCCGATCTTGCGGCCGGTCTCGTTGTCCTGCTCGGTCGGGAACGGGCCCTGGCCGACCCGGGTCGTATAGGCCTTGCACAGGCCGAGCACATAGCCGACCGCACCGGGGCCGAGGCCCGAGCCGGTCGCGGCCTGCGCCGCCACCGTGTTGGACGAGGTGACGTAGGGATAGGTGCCGTGGTCGACGTCGAGCAGCGCGCCTTGTGCGCCCTCGAACAGCATGCGCTTGCCTTCGCGCCGCTTGATGTCGAGCAGCCGCCACACCGTCTCGGCATAGGGCAGCAGCTCCGGCGCGAGCGCGGTCAATTCCTTCAGGATCACCTTGCCGTCGAACTCCGGCAGGTTGAGGCCGCGGCGCAGCGCATTGTGATGCGCCAGCAGCCGGTCGATCTTGTGCGGGAGGGTGTCGAGATCGGCGAGGTCCATCAGGCGGATGGCGCGGCGGCCGACCTTGTCTTCATAGGCCGGTCCGATGCCGCGGCGGGTGGTGCCGATCGCGGTTGCCGCATTGGCGGATTCGCGGTGCGCGTCGAGCTCACGGTGCAGCGGCAGGATCAGGGTGACGTTCTCGGCGACGCGCAGATTGTCCGGAGAGATCGCGACGCCCTGCGAGCGCAGCTTGGTGACCTCGTCGAGGAAGGCCTGCGGATCGAACACCACGCCGTTGCCGATCACCGACAGCTTCTGGTCGCGCAGCACGCCGGAGGGCAGCAGCGCGAGCTTGTAGGTCTTGCCGTTGATGACCAGCGTGTGGCCGGCGTTATGACCGCCCTGGAAGCGGACGACGATGTCCGCCTGCTCCGACAACCAGTCGACGATCTTGCCCTTCCCTTCGTCGCCCCACTGGGCTCCGACGACGACAACGTTGGCCATTCGCGGGTAATCCTCTGAAGATTTTAGATGCGCCAGCCCAGCTGACGGCCGGAGCCGTTCGCACGCGAGGCAGCCAACCGGATAAAGGAAGCAGCCTCTCTAGGCAAGCAAGAACGGGGCTTTTTCGGGGCTCAAGACGCACTTTAACCCTTTGATATCCCCGTAAAATCCAGAAGCCTTCCATGGCCATTTCGTAAGCTTCGGCCAAAGCGCGAGGCTGATCCGCCGCTGCATGGTCGCGATGCGTCCGCCCCCCGTTGATGCCACTTCGATTTCCGTGTCTTTGGGCATGCCGGGCTATCAGCCGGCCCGAGCTTGCCGGGCCGGTGCCTCGGCGTACTCCACGCGGGGGCCATAACAACCACAATGTCCGCCACCGGCCAGACCACGAGCACCGAATCATCCAGTCACGGCTGGATCGCCAACCAGCCATATCTGCTCCTCAGCATCACCGCGCTGTGCTGGGCCGGCAACGCCATTGTCGGGCGGCTGGCCGCCGGCCACATCCCGCCGGTGACGCTGTCGTTCCTGCGCTGGACCTTCGCCTTCCTGCTGGTGCTGCCGTTCGCCTGGAAACATCTCGCCCAGGACTGGCCCGCGATCCGCAGCAGGCTCGGCCTGATGATCGTGCTGTCGATCACCGGCATCGGCGCCTTCAACACGCTGCAATATTGGGCGCTGGAACATACCCAGGCACTCAACACGCTGCTGCTGCAGTCGGCCGCGCCGCTGGTCGTGGCGCTGTGGTCGCTGGCGATCCTCGGCGTCCGCCTCACCGCGGCACAGGCGTTCGGCGTGGCTCTCTCGATGTGCGGCGTGCTGACGATCCTGCTGCATGGCGATTTCACCACGCTGTCGAACATCGCGTTCAACAAGGGCGACCTCATCTTCATCGTCGCGCTGATCATCTTCGCGCTGTATTCGGTGCTGACCCTGAAGCGGCCGCCGATGCACGGCCTGTCGTTCCTCGCCTTCACCTTCGGCGCCGGCGCCGCCTGTCTCATCCCGCTCGAGATCTGGGAATTGTCCGCGCGTCCGGTGATGAAGCTCGACGGGCCGAACCTGCTGACGTTATTCTATGTCGCGGTGTTCCCGTCGACGCTCGCCTATCTCTGCTTCAATCGCGGCGTGCGCCTGATCGGCGCCAACCGCGCCGCGCCGTTCTTCCACGTCGTGCCGGTGTTCGGCTCGATCATGGCGATGGCGTTCCTCGGCGAACACCCGCAGGCGTTCCACTTCATCGGCTTCGCGCTGGTGCTGGCCGGCGTGTTCGTGGCGTCAAGGAAGCAGGCGACGTAACTCAACATCGTAGGGTGGGCAAAGCGAAGCGTGCCCACCATGCCAGTTGAAACGGGAAGGATGGTGGGCACGGCGCGCGAAGAGCGCGCCTTTGCCCACCCTACGAATCTCGGTGTGAACTCATCCTGAACTTGCTGTACGCTTCGTTCGTCGCGATGATCACGTGCTCGGCGCAGCCGTTGACGCGATGCGGATCGGCCTGTGTCTCGTAAGCCTCCGACGTCATCATGTCGATGAAAGCCGCAACCGTTGGGTAATAGACCAGCGCAACGAAATCCCAGTCGTTGCCAGCGTGCGGGCCGAGCGCGACCGCCTTCGCTTCGCCGGTCCACAGCAGCGTGCCGCCGCGTGCCCTGATCATGGGCACCGTGATCGCACTGTAACGAAGATAGGCGTCCCAGCCCGAACCGTCGCCGTCGCGCGAGCGCTGGTGAAAACGCATCAGGTTCAGCATCACCACCGGTGCATTTGCATCGAGCCGCTCCAGGCCCTCGATGTTCAACATATTAACCGCCAATGACACCTCCTCAAGCCATGCCTGCATTGTAGCCTTGCGGCCGCGAGACTTGTGTCACAACAAGAATCCGGCGCAAGGTCGCATCCAACGCCAATGACGATTGCTTCGCCCGCGCCAAAGGCCTCGAATCCGGCCAGTTGGCTCAACAACCAGCCTTACCTGCTGCTCAGCCTGAGCTCGCTGTTCTGGGCCGGCAACATCGTGCTCGCGCGCCATGTCGGCGCGCATGTGCCGCCGCTGACGGTGACCACCATCCGCTGGTTCGGCGTGTTCCTGATCCTGTTGCCGTTCGCCTGGCCGCATCTGAAGCGCGACTGGCCGAATTTGCGCAAAAGCCTGCCGCTGATGCTGTTCCTGTCGCTGGTCGGCTTTGCCTTCAACAACGCGATCTCCTACTGGGCGATGCAATACACGGAGGCGCTGAACGCGCTGCTGATCCAGTCGGCCGGACCGCTGTTCGTGGCGCTGTGGTCGCTGGTGCTGTTCGGCGTGCGGCTGACGGGTGCGCAGCTCGCCGGCATCGCGATCTCGCTTCTCGGCGTGCTGATCATCATCCTGCGCGGCGATCTCGCCGCGCTCGCGAGCATCAGCTTCAACAGGGGCGACATCATGTTCGCCTCCTCGCTGGTGGCGTTCGGGCTCTACTCCGCCTTCATCCCGCGGCGGCCGAAGATCCACCAGCTCTCCTTTCTCTCCTTCACCACCTTTTGCGGCGCGACGATGCTGCTGCCCGCCGCGATCTGGGAAGCCCTAAGCGGCCGTGTCCTGCAACTCGACGGGGTGACGCTGGCGACGCTGGGTTACATCCTGATCTTTCCCTCGACGCTGGCCTATCTCTTCTTCAACCGCGGCGTGGCGCTGATCGGCCCGAACCGCGCCGCGCCGTTCTTCCATCTGGTCCCGGTGTTCGGCTCGGCGATGGCGATCGTCCTGCTCGGCGAAAAACTCCAGCCGTTTCATTTGATCGGCTATGCGCTCGTGCTCGCCGGCGTCGTGTTCGCCTCACGCCAGGGTTCTGCGGTGAAATAATTCCGCGAGGTGGGCGACAAACTCCCGTCTTCCGATTTTTGCGAAGAGAAGCTAGGTTCCCCGCCAACGAAAAAGAGGGAACGTCCAGACATGCTGTCACCACTGATCCGCGCCCTGCGCGCTGCCGGCGCAGCCGCGCTTTGTCTCGCCGCCGCATCCGCCGCGCAGGCCGACAATTATCCGAGCCGCAACATCACGCTGGTGCTGCCGTTCGCGGCCGGCAGCGGCACCGACACCACGACGCGGCTGATCTCGCAGCATTTGTCGCAGGCGCTCGGCGTCGGCATCGTGATCGAGAACAAGGCCGGCGCCAACGGCATGATCGCCGCGACCTATGTCGCGCGCGCCGCCCCCGACGGCTACACGCTGCTGGTGACGACCAACACCACGCATTCGGCCAATCCCTATCTGCTCAAGAGCCTGACCTACGACCCCGTCAAGGACTTCACCCCGATCGCGCGCACCGGCGACCTGCCCTTCATGCTGGTGATTCACCCGGAGGTGCCGGCCAAGACCGTCGGCGAGCTCGTCGCCTACGGCAAGGCCAATCCGGGCAAGCTGAGCTACGCGTCGGGCTCGTCCTCGGCGATCGTGTCGGGTGCGACCTTTGCGCACAATGCCGGGCTCGATCTCCTGCACGTGCCCTACAAGAGCTCGCCGCCGGCGCTCAACGACGTCATGGGCGGCCGCGTCTCGATGATGTTCGTCGACATCCTGACCGGCCTGCCCCACGTCAACGGCAACGCGCTGCGCGCGCTCGCCGTCACCACCAAGGACCGCTCGCCGCTGGTGCCGAACCTGCCCTCGATGCAGGAGGCCGGCGTGCCGGATTTCGACATCTCGTCGTGGCAGGGCTATTTCGGCCCCGCCGGCATGCCCAAGGAGATCGTGACCAGACTCAACGCCGAGATCAGGAAGATCGTCGAGAAGCCGGAGATCAAGGCCCAGCTCGCCACGCTCGGCATGGACGCCTTCTCCGGCACGCCGGAGCAGCTCGGCACGTTCGTGAACGAGCAGCTCGTGCTGTGGGAGAAGCTGATCACCAACGCGAAGATCGAGAAGCAGTAGGGAGTCTAGGAAGGTGTCATCGCCCGCCTTGTGCGCAATTGCGCACTGGGGCGGGCGATCCAGTATTCCGAGACGTTGGTGATTGACCCGATGGGCCGCGGCGTACTAGATGCCCCGCCTTCGCGGGGCATGACAGCCGAACAGTTGAAAAAGAAAAAAGGTGGGCACGGCGCTTGCGCGCCTTTGCCCACCCTACGAATTCCGTGCGTTCGGCCTTACGCCGCGCGGACCTTGGCGAGGAAGCCGTCGACGGCGCTGCGCAGCGCGCCGGACTGGCTGTCCAGCTCGCGGGCGTTGGTGAGCACGTCGGTGGCGGCAGTTCCGGTTGCTTCCGCGGCCGAGGTGACGCTGCCGATATTGGCGTTGATCTCGTTCGAACCGGCCGCGACCGACTGGATGTTGCGGGCGATCTCGCGGGTCGCTTCGCCCTGCTGCTCGATCGAGGCGGAAATGCCGGCGGTGATCTCGCTCATCTCGGCGATGGTCTGGGTGATACCGGAGATCGCCGTGACCGCGTCGCTGGTCGAGGTCTGCATCGCCGCGACCTGGGCGGAGATTTCCTCGGTCGCCTTCGCGGTCTGATTCGCCAGCGCCTTGACCTCGGAGGCCACCACCGCGAAGCCGCGGCCGGACTCGCCGGCGCGCGCCGCTTCGATGGTGGCGTTGAGCGCGAGCAGGTTGGTCTGCGCCGCGATCGAGTGGATCAGCTTGACGACCTCGCCGATCTTCTCGGCGCCGGTCGAGAGCACCTGCACGGTGGCGTTGGTGCGCTCGGCATCGCTGACGGCCCGGCTCGCGACTTCGGTCGAACGCGTGACCTGGCGGGAGATCTCCGCAACCGAGCTCGACAATTCTTCGGCGGCCGCGGCAACCGTGCCGACATTGCCGGAGGCTTTTTGCGAGGCGGCGCCGACCGTCGCCGCACGCGACGAGGCGTCGCTGGCCGTCGCGGTCATCGACTGCGCGGTGCTCTGCATGCCGGCGGCGGCCGAGGAGACCGAGCGGACGATGCCGTTGACGCTGCGCTCGAAATCGCTGGCGATGCCCTCCATCGCGTTGCGACGTTCCGCCGCGGCACGCTCCTTGGCATCGGCCTCGGTCTTCTCGAGGCCGCGGATGCGGACCGCGTTGTCCTTGAAGATCTGGACGGTCGAAGCCATCGCGCCGACCTCGTCGCCGCGACCAACCCCGGGAATCTCACCCTCGAGCTTGCCGTCGGCGAGATCCTTCATGCGGGCGCCGAGCAGCTCCAGCGGGCGGCTGATGCCGCGGCTGATCAGCCAGGCAACGCCGCCGGCGACGATGACGATGCCGAGCATGGCAAGACCTAGCAGCCAGTAGACCGGGCCCATCTTGGCGTCGATGTCGCTGAGATAGGCGCCGGTGCCGAGATACATGTCGAAGCCGGGCACCGCGACGGCGTAACCGATCTTGCTGATCGGCGTCTCCTGGCCGGGCTTCACGTAATCATAATAGAGCAGGATCGAGCCGTTGGCCTTGACGCCGTCCATCAGCTCGACGGAGAGCTTGCGGCCGTTGGTCACGACATCCATGCGGTTGCTGCCGATCTGCTTCGGATCGGGCGCGAGCTGGGTGATGCCGTCATAGGACGTGCCGAACAGATAGCCCGAGCCGTTGTCGTAGGTCATCGCGTTGCCGTAGCGGCGAAGGTCGGCCAGCGCCGCATCCTTGGTCAGCTCGCCGGCATCGACGCGCTTCTTCAGCGCCGCGGCGTAGTTGCGACCGAGGTCGACGATCGATTTGGCCTGGTCGATGCGCGCATTGACCATCTCGCGCTTCATCAGATAGCCGGCGAGAACACCGGAGACGCAAAGGCCCAACAGGGTGACGCCGACAAGGATACCGAGCTTCGGGGCGATCTTCAGATTGCTCAACTTCACGGGACAGCTCCGGCAATAATGGGATACGGGCGCGCAAGGGAATCGATAAATTTGATTCAACTTTTAGTGTGTGACCTCTTATCAACCTGTTACGGGCGGCTCCGTAGAAGCCCGGACGGAAGGCCGAAACAGTCGAATAAATCGCCGCAGCGGCAACCGACGATTGTACGCGACCGCTCCGATTTCGCGTAAAAGACGCAAAGGCCCGCCCACAAGGTGCGGGTCACAACAAGAACCGACAGACCAAATCGGGAGCAGGAAATGCCGAAATACAGGGTGGTGACGCCGAAGGGCGCGAGCTTCACGGTCGCAGGCAGCGACTATTCCTTCGAGCGAGAGGCGCTCGATCCGATCGATGCCGAGATCGTCGAAGCCCCCGCCAATGAGGCCGAGTTCATCGCCGCCGCGAAAAACGCCGATGCCATCTACGCCAAGGGCATCCCCATCACCAAGTCGATCATCGACGCACTTGATAGCTGCAAGGTGATCACGCTCGGCTCGGTCGGCGTCGACAGCGTCGACGTGAAGGCCGCGACCGCCCGCGGCATTCCCGTTACCAACATTCCCGATACCTTCATCGAGGAGGTCGCCGACCACGCCATGATGCTGCTGCTCGCCGGCTTCCGCCGCCTGGTCGAGCAGGACAGGATGGTACGCGACGGGCGCTGGGCCGAAGGCCGGCCAGCGCTGCTGAAGATCCCGCGGCTGATGGGCCAGACGCTCGGCTTCATCTCGTTCGGCCGCGTCGCGCGTGCAGTTGCGAAGCGCGCCGCCCCGTTCGGCCTGCGCATGATGGCCTACGATCCCTTCATCCAGGAAACGCTGATGTACGACCATGGCGTGATCCCGGCGACGCTGAACGAGGTGCTGTCGCAATCCGACTTCGTCTCGATGCACGCCCCTGC
Organism: Bradyrhizobium sp. LA6.1; assembly: GCF_040547805.1. Classification (NCBI taxonomy): domain Bacteria; kingdom Pseudomonadati; phylum Pseudomonadota; class Alphaproteobacteria; order Hyphomicrobiales; family Nitrobacteraceae; genus Bradyrhizobium; species Bradyrhizobium sp. LA6.1. Next base: position 76,562 of record NZ_JBEPQK010000004.1, read on the forward strand.
AAGGCCCGAGGTGCATCACATGCTGACCGAGAAGCACTTCCGGCAGATGAAGAAGGGATCGGTTTTCATCAATACCGGCCGCGGCGCCACCGTCGACGAGGAAAGCCTGATCAAGGCGCTCCAGGAGGGCTGGATTGCCCACGCCGCCCTCGACGTGCTGGAGAAGGAGCCCCCCTCGCACAACAATCCCATCCTCAGCATGGAGAACGTGACGCTGACCGCCCATGTCGCCTCGGCCTCGGCACGGTTCGACGAGGCGCGCAAGCGCCGCGTGGGCTACGAATTGTCACTGGTGCTTCAGGGCATGTGGCCGGTAAGCTGCGTCAATCCGTCGGTGCTGCAGAACACCGCGCTCCGCCGCTGGCAGCCCGTCAGCATGGATCGCGGACCGAACAGCTAGGCGGCCGGCCGCAAAACGCGCCGGGAATCGGAACGGCCCTTCACCGGCGATCAACGCCGGGAAGGGAGACATCATAGGGAGGAACTGATGAGGAACGACATCACCCGTCGTGATGCCTTGGCTCTGGGCCTGTCCGCTACGGCGCTCGCGGCAACCGGTGTTGCAGCGCACGCTCAATCCGCGATCAAGGCCGCGGACGTCCCCGCACCGAAATTGCCGATCGAAAAAGGCGCAACCCTGCGCATGCTGCGGCCGGTGCGCTTCGTCCAGGCCGACGAAGACGTGTTCCGCGCCAATGCGGCAAAATTCACCAAGGAGACCGGGGTCGAGGTCAAGGTCGACTTCGTCGGCTGGGAGGACATCAACCAGCAGACCGCGGTGACCTCGAATTCCGGCGCCGGCCCCGACATCATCATCGGCTTCTCCGACGCGCCGCACATCTATGTCGACAAGCTGATCGAGCTGACCGACGTCGCCGACTATCTCGGCAAGAAGTATGGCGGCTGGCAGAACCTTGCGAAGGCCTACGGCAAAAAGGCCAAGAGTGATACCTGGATCGGGCTCCCGTTCGGGGCCACCGCCGGTCCCCTGATCTATCGCAAGTCCATCCTCAAATCCGTCGGGTTCGACAAGGCGCCGGAGGACCATGCCGGACTCCTCGACCTCTGCAAGAAGCTGCAGAAAGCCGGCAAGCCCGCGGGCTTTGCGCTGGGCAATGCCGTCGGCGACGGCAACGGCTTTGCGGACTGGATGATGTGGTCGCACAATGCCTCGCTGCTGGATGAGGAAGGCAATGTCACCATCAACAGCAAGGAGACCATCGCGGCGCTGAATTTCGTGAAGGAGCTCTACCCGACCTTCATCGCCGGTACGCCGTCCTGGAACGACGTCAGCAACAATCGCGCCTATTCCTCGCAGGAAATCGGGCTGACGGCGAACGGCGTCTCGCTGTATTTTTCGCTGAAGAACGATCCGGCGACCGCGGCGATCGCCGAGGATTCCGAACATCAGCTGCTGCCGAAGGGCCTTGCACCGATCTCGCCGATGTCGGGACTGACGCTGAACGCCATGGTGTTCAAGCACAGCCAGTATCCGAACGCGGCGAAGGCCTTCCTGCAGTTCATGCTGGAGAAGGACCAGTACGAGCCGTGGCTCAACGCCAACAGCGGTTACTGGTCGCAACCGCTTGCGGCCTACGCCGATGCGGCGGTGTGGAAGGGCGATCCCAAGGTCGCGATCTTCAGGGACACCATGAACAGCACGTATTACGCCGGCTTCAAGGGTCCGATTTCGACCGCCACCGGTGCTGTTCGCGCGGACTATGTGACGGTGCAGATGTTCGCCTCGGTCGCGACCGGTGCGGCGACGCCCGAAGCCGCGGCTGCGGAAGCGGAACAGCGCTGCAAGCGGTACTTCCGCAGACAGAGGTAGCGGCCGACGACAACGCGGCCGTCATTGCGAGGAGCGACGCGACGAAGCAATCCGGACTGCAACTGCGGAGACAGACTGGATTGCTTCTGCCTTCGCCAAAGCTACGGCGGACAAGTCGCTTCGCTCGCAATGGCGGTGTGGTAACAGCCTAGAACAGGACAACGACCCGATGTCCGTGACCACCCTCTCCTCCCCCGTACTGGTGCACCGGCAGCAATCCTGGCTGGTGCGGCTGTTCGACTACAAGCCGTTCCTGATCGTGATGTGCCTGGCGCCCGCGATCGGGCTCCTCGCGGTGTTTCTGACCTATCCGCTCGGTCTCGGCATCTGGCTCGCCTTCACCGACACCACGATCGGCCGACGTGGCGTCTTCGTGGGCCTTGAGAATTTCCAGTATCTGCTCACCGATCCCCTCTGGTGGGGCGCGGTGTTCTACAGCGTGTTCTATACGGCGGTCGCGACCTTCGGAAAGTTCGCGCTCGGCTTCTGGCTCGCGCTGCTGCTCAACAACCATTTTCCGTTCAAGAGCCTGCTCCGCGCCATCGTGCTGCTGCCCTGGATCGTGCCGACGGTGCTCTCGGCGCTGGCGTTCTGGTGGATCTACGATCCGCAATTCTCGATCATCTCCTACCTGCTGGTGGACGTGCTGCATTGGCGCACCACCAATATCGACTTCCTCGGCGCGCCCTGGCCGGCGCGCTTCTCGCTGATCGCCGCCAATATCTGGCGCGGCATTCCCTTCGTCGCGATCTCGCTGCTGGCGGGCCTGCAGACCATCTCGCCTTCGCTCTACGAGGCCGCGATGCTCGACGGCGCCAGCGCCTGGCAGCGCTTCCGCTACATCACCTTCCCGATGATGATGCCGATCCTCGCCATCGTCATGACCTTCTCGATCATCTTCACCTTCACCGACTTCCAGCTCGTCTATGCCATCACCCGCGGCGGGCCGGTCAATTCGACCCATCTGCTGGCGACACTGGCCTTCCAGCGCGGCATTGCCGGCGGCGAGCTCGGCGAAGGTGCCGCGATCGCGGTGTCGATGATCCCGTTCCTGGTGTTCGCGACGCTGTTCTCATATTTCGGCCTGGCGCGCCGCAAATGGCAGCAGGGAGAGAGCAATGACTGATACCGTCGCCCAACCTGCCGTGGCCGACGCGAAGGCGGCGCCCGATACCATGGCCTGGGATTCCGGGCTGCGGCGGCTGATGATGATCTACCTGCCGCTCGGCTGCTTCGTGCTGATCCTGCTGTTTCCGTTCTACTGGATGGCGATCACGTCGTTCAAGCCGAACGCCGAGCTGATGAACTTCAAGGATCACAACCCGTTCTGGATCACCTCGCCGACGCTGGCTCACGTCAAGCACCTGCTGTTCGACACCGCCTATCCGCGCTGGCTGTGGACAACGATGATTGTGGCGATCGGGTCGACCACGCTGTCGCTGATCGCGAGCACGCTCGCCGCCTATGCCATCGAGCGGCTGCGCTTCCGCGGCAGCCCCTATGTCGGCCTCGGCATCTATCTCGCCTATCTCGTTCCGCCCTCGATCCTGTTCATCCCGCTCGCCACCGTCGTGGTGCAGTTCGGCCTGTTCGACTCACCGCTGGCGCTGATCCTGGTCTATCCGACCTTCCTGGTGCCGTTCTGCACCTGGCTCCTGATCGGTTATTTCAAGTCGATCCCCTACGAGCTCGAGGAATGCGCGCTGGTCGACGGCGCCACGCGCCTGCAGATCCTGCGGCGGATCACGCTGCCGCTGGCGGTGCCCGGGCTGATCTCGGCCGGCATCTTCTCCTTCACGCTGTCCTGGAACGAGTTCATCTACGCGCTCGCCTTCATCCAGAGCGGCGCCAACAAGACCGTGCCGGTCGCGATCCTGACCGAGCTCGTCACCGGCGACGTCTACCAGTGGGGCGCGCTGATGGCCGGCTCGCTGCTCGGCTCGCTGCCGGTTGCGATCTTCTATTCGCTGTTCGTGGATTATTACGTCTCCTCGTTGACCGGCGCGGTGAAGGAGTAACACGAGCTAAGCGAGCCGCTCCTTAAGGCGCGGCGTGGCCCAGTCGAGAAAAGATCTGAGCTTGAGTGGCTCGGGCTTGCGCTCCGCGTAGACGATATGCACCGGCCATGGCGCCTGTTCGAATGGTTCCAGCATCAAAGCGAGCTTTCCGGCGCGCCGTGCGGCTTCCATCTTGTACGACATGACGCGGGTGATGCCGGCACCCGCGATCGCGGCTTCGACCGCAGCCTCGGAGTCGCTCAAAGTCAATCTCGACCGGATCGGCACCGCTACTTCGCGGCCGTCGATGACGAACTTCCAGTTCCGCTGAGCCGCGAGGCTGTCGATACTGATACAGTCATGAGCAGCCAGATCGGCAGGCACCTTCGGTTGGCCGTGCTTGGCAACATAACTGGGACTCGCACAGAGCACGAACCGTACCGAGCCGACTCGGGTCGCGATCAGGTTGCTGTCCGGGAGGTTGCCGATGCGGACCGAAATGTCGATATTCTCCTCGGCCGTGTTGACAATGCGGTCGGTCAGGACGAGCCGTAGCGCGATGTCTGGAAAGGCATCCATGAATTCGAGCGCGATCGGCAACAGGTGCATGTGTCCGAGCCCCCAGGGCGACGTGACCGCGAGATCTCCTTTCGGAATCCTGTACTCGCCGGAGACCTCGCGCTCCGCGTCGTCTACCTGCCCGATAATGCGCTTGCAGGCTTCGATGTAGGATCGTCCGACATCGGTCAGCTTCATCTGGCGCGAGGATCGCTGAAATAGTTGGGCCTTCAACCGCGCCTCCAGCTCGGCGACCGTGCGGCTGACTGTCGCGACCGGCGTGTTGAGGCGCCGCGAAGCGGCTGAAAAGCTTCCTGTCTCAGTGACCGCGACGATCACCGACATTGCCTCCAACCGGTCCATCGGATACGCTTTCCATATCTTGAGAAGGTGCTTCTCAAGCATACCGTCTGCTCCCTACAGCGACAATCGGCTACGCGGTGGATATGCGCAAAGCCGCCGTGCGTTTTGAATGCCGTCGCCCGGCCGTCAATCGAGGACGCTATGGAGTTAGAGACCAGAGCCCTGCTGTCGCGCCGCAATTTCTGTCTCTGCTGCCTGAGCGGCGCGACGATTGCCGCTACTAACGGTTGGCTTTCGCCGCGGCAGGCCTACGCTGAAGCGCGAGGCCTTGTCAGCCTGATCAAGGACAGTGCGGCGACATCGCCGATCACCACGCACAAACTCCGAGGCAACATAGCCGTGCTCGAAGGCTCCGGCGGAAATGTCGCGGTCCTGACCGGTCCCGACGGCAAGGTTTTAGTCGATGCCGGCATCCGCGTCTCGCGTCCCCAGCTCACCAAAGCGATGGCCGATCTCGGCGCCGATCCCGTCACCCATCTCGTCAACACCCACTGGCATTTCGATCACGCCGATGGCAACGAATGGCTCCATTCCGCTGGCGCCAGGATCATCGCGCAGGAGAACACGCGAAAGTACCTCCTCGAAGTTCAGCGCGTAGAGGACTGGGACTACAATTTCCTTCCGCTCGGCGCGGGCGGAATCCCCAGTGAAGTCTTTGCCGGCAACCACAAGCTCAGGCTCAATGGAAGCTCGATCGACCTGAAATATTACGGGCCCGCGCATACCGATAGCGACATCTCCATCACTTTTGCAGAAGCCAACGTCGTTCATGTCGGCGATACCTTCTGGAACGGCATCTATCCGTTCATCGACTACTCGACCGGCGGCAGCATCAACGGGATGATCGCGGCTTCCGAAGCCAATCTCGCAGCGACCGGACAGGATACGATCGTGATCTCCGGTCACGGCAAGCCGGTCGGCAACAGAGCCGAACTCCAGGCGTTTCGCGACATGCTGATCACGATCCGAGACAACGTCGCCCGTCTCAAGAGCCAGGGACGAACGCGGGACGAAGCCGTGGCCGCCAAACCGACCGCGGCCTTCGATGCGATATGGGGGCAGTTCGTGATCGATCCCGGCTTCTTCACCCGGCTGGTCTACGAAGGCGTTTGAAGCGGCGGACGAAGGACGTCTGCGAGCTATCGATTCTTGACAGGAGATCGACATGAAAAGTGCAGACGTCCCGCCGCCACAGAGCCACATTGATCGTCGTCGCCTGGTCGCCGGACTATCCGGAATGGCCGTTGCCACCGCTTCACCGGATGCATCGGCGAAACCGCAGCGCGACAGCCGCGGCGCCACCGGTTCTTATCCGGTCGTCTACTATCGAACCAAATCCGTCGACGGGATCAAGATCTTCTACCGCGAAGCGGGGCCCAAGGATGCACCGGTGGTGCTGCTGCTGCACGGCTTTCCGACCTCCTCGCACATGTTTCGCAACCTGATCCCGGCTTTGGCGGACCGCTATCACGTGATCGCTCCCGACTATCCCGGCTACGGCCAGAGCGACATGCCGCCGCGCACGTCGTTCAAATACACCTTCGATCGCTTCGGCGAACTCGTTGACGGCCTGCTCGGCCAACTTGGTGTCACCCGCTATGCGATGTACGTGATGGATTACGGCGCCCCGGTCGGCTGGCGGCTGGCGCTCAAGCATCCCGAGCGCGTCAGCGGCCTGATCGTGCAGAACGGCAACGCCTATGACGAAGGGCTGAAGGAGTTCTGGAATCCGATCAAGCAATACTGGGCCGACGGGTCCGATACCAGCCGACAGGCATTGATGAAACTGGTCACGCTGGAAACGACGAAATTCCAATACACCGACGGCATGTCGGATGTAAGTCGGATTTCACCCGACAATTGGGTACAAGATCAGGCGCTGCTCGACCGGCCCGGCAACAGCGATATCCAGATGGACCTGTTCTACGATTACCGGACCAATCTGCCGCTGTATCCCGCAGTGCAAGCCTACTTCCGCAAGCACAAGCCGCCAACGCTGATCGTCTGGGGCAAGAACGATTTTATCTTCCCGGCCGACGGCGCCCATCCCTACAAGCGCGACCTGCCGCAAGTGGAGTTTCACCTGATCAACACCGGTCATTTCGCGCTCGAGGACAGATTCGACGAGATGGTTCCGCTGATCCGCGACTTCCTCGCCCGCAAGATCGCCTGATAACCTGGAAGGAACGAACATGAATGCGGCCCTCGACGTCGTGGCCGCTCTGGCGGTCTCCACAATGTTTGCGGCAGCCGCCGTCGCCCAAAGCGCCCGCGACGTGCGCGGGCCCTCTCCGCTGGTTGCCATCGACAAGCAGGCGCCCGCCCGCCTGATCGTCGATCCACCGCTGGCCGAACAACTGGCGCAGGGCCTCGTCTTCATCCAGTACACCACGGAGAATCTCCGGGTCGTGCCGGTGTTCGGCAAGGGCGCGCTCGACGTGTCGCCGCGCATCGGTCACGTCCACATCACGGTCGACGATGCGCCCTGGCATTTTGTCGATGCCAGCGGCGAGACCGTGATCGTGGTCGGACTGCCTCCGGGCCCGCACAAGGTACTGTTCGAGTTGGCCGATCCCACGCACCGCGTGATCGACAGCAAGACCGTCAGCTTCGAGATTCCGGCGCGCTCTCCGACACCGCCGAAGCAATAGCTGCTGCGGCGTTTAGCCCGCTTTCACAAAACTGCAACATGCGATCCGCATAAGGCGTCGTCCACTAACAGGAGACGCACATGCGCGCGACTTTTCTTGCCTCCGTCGCAACGATCATTCTCACCGCGAGCACCGCGCTTGCACAGAACGAGGGTGAATTCCCGGCGAAGCTCGCCGGCCACGTGGTGATGCCGGCCGCGACCTTCATCGACGCGCCGGCCGACGCGCCTGCCGATCTCAAGACCTCGGGCAAATACACCACCGGCAAGCGCGTCGACGCGCTCGGCACTGTGATGGGCAAGTCCTATGAGCGTGCGACCGGCGTGTCGCTGCCGTTCAAGGGCCAGCCGCTGCAGGGCCATTCCGGCATCAAGCACATGCCCGACGGCAGCTACTGGGTCATCACCGACAACGGCATGGGCGCGCGCGCCAACTCGCCGGATTCGATGCTGTACCTGAATCGCTACAAGATGGATTGGGCGAGCGGCAAGATCGAGCGCCAGGAAACCATCTTCCTGCACGATCCCGACAAGAAGGTGCCGTTCCGCATCGTCCATGAGGACACCCAGAAGCGCTACCTCACCGGCTCCGATTTCGATACCGAGGGTTTCCAGATCATCGGCGACACCTTCTGGATCGGCGACGAGTTCGGCCCCTATATCCTGAAGGCCGACAAATCAGGCAAGATCCTCGGCGTGTTCGAGACGGTTGCCGACGGCAAGCCGGTGCGCTCGCCCGACAACTGGGCCGTGGCGACGCCGGGCGCGCCGGGCGCGACCTACACCAATGTCAACCTGCGCCGCTCCAAGGGCTATGAAGGCTTTGCGTCCTCGAAGGACGGCAAGTTCCTCTACGGCCTGCTCGAGGGCCCGCTGTGGGACGCCGACAAGAAGGACTGGGAAAAGGTCGACGGCAAGGAAGCCTCCCGCATCCTCGAATTCGACGTCGCAGCCGAAAAATTCACCGGCCGCTACTGGCAGTATGTGTTCGAGCAGAACGGCAACGCCATCGGCGACTTCAACATGATCGATCAGGCCTCCGGCCTCATCATCGAGCGCGACAACGGCGAAGGCACGGCCGACAAGGCCTGCCCGCAAGGCACCCGCGGCGAGAACTGCTTCCCCGACATTGCCAAGTTCAAGCGCGTCTACAAGATCGAGCTGACCGACGCCAATGTCGGCAAGCCCGTGCGCAAGATCGGCTATATCGACCTCATGAAGATCCAGGACCCCGACAAGAAGGCCCGCAAGCCGCTCAATGACGGCGTCTACACCTTCCCGTTCTTCACCATCGAGAACGTCGATCGCGTCGACGAGACCCACATCATCGTCGGCAACGACAACAACCTGCCGTTCTCGTCCAGCCGCGATCCCAACAAGGCCGACGACGACGAGTTCATGCTGCTCGAGGTCGCGGATTTCCTGAAGGCGAAGTAAGCCGACGCTCTCTCCTCTCCCTCTCCCCGTTCTTACGGGGAGAGGGAAGGAACCGACAGTGGCGCCTCACCCTCCGTCATTGCGAGCGCAGCGAAGCAATCCAGAGTCTCTCCGCAGAGGCAGTCTGGATTGCTTCGCTGCGCTCGCAATGACGAGGATAGAACTCCATTCCCGCACTCTCGATGAGTGCGCGGAGACCGCCCCTCACCCCTCCCTCTCCCCGTGAGAACGGGGCGAGGGAGCGAGAGAGCAACCTCACCGCACGATAAAGTCCACCGGAACGGTAAAGCTCATCGAGCTGTTCTTGATCTCCGCCGGGATCGGCGGGAACGGCGAGGCCTGGTGGATCATCGACGTGGCCTTGGCATCGAACGCGGCAACGCCAGACGAAGCGATGCGGCTGGACGTGACCTGGCCGTTACGGCCGATCGTGAAACTCACCCGGACCAGCCCGCGCTGACCGTTGCCGCCGGACGGATAGGAGTGAAGGCGCATCAGGTGCGCACGGACGCGCTGATTGTAGGTCGCAACCAGCGATGCGACCGCGCCCGCGCTCATGGCGGACGCTGCAGGTGCCTCCCGCTCGGCGCGCGGTGGCGCGCTGGTGCGAGGCGCGGGGCGCGCCTCCGACGGCTTCTTTGCCTCCGGACGAACTACTTTCGGCTTTTCGGGCGCCGGCTTTTCCTGCGGCACGATTTTCGCGGGCTCCGGCTTGTCCGGCGTCGGCTCGAGCTTCTGCTCCGGCGGCGCCACCACGTCGGGCTTCTCCTGCGGCGGTGTCGGCGCGATGGTCTCCTCAACCGCCTGCCGCTGCATCGGCTCCGGCGGTGAGGCATCGGCCTCCTTCATCACCGGCCCCGGCACCACGTCATCCGGCGTCGCCTGCGGCGCCGACGTGATCGGCGCCATATCGACCATGATCGCCGGCAGGGTGACGCCCTGCTCCGGCTGCGACCGCACCCAATTCATCGCGATCACCGCGGCGATGACATGCAACGCCACGATCACCGCGGCCGAAACGCCCCAACGCGCCGTTTCGCGCTCGCCGAGCGGTTCATGCAGGGCAAAAGCGCTCGCCGACATCAGCTGCGTCCGTCGAGGCCGACCAGGGCGACCTTGAGATAGCCGCCATTGCGCAAGGTGTTCATCACCTCCATCAGGTCGCCATAAGAGACAGCCTTGTCGGCGCGCAGATAGATCCGCTCGTCCTTGCGGCCCTTGGTGGCGGCATCGAGCGCCGTGACGAGGCCTTCGCGTGCCATTGTCTCCTCGCCGACGGCGACGGTGAGATCCGGCTTCACCGTCACGAAGGTGGGCTTGTCCGGCCGCGGCGCCGGCTCGGCGGCGGTGGCCGGCAGCTCGACGCCGATGTCGACGGTGGCGAGCGGGGCCGCCACCATGAAGATGATCAGCAGCACCAGCATCACGTCGATGAACGGCGTGACGTTGATCTCATGGGTGACGTCGAGATCGCCGGGGTCGCCGCGCCTCAGCGGCGATCCCCCGCGTGCGCCGAGCTTCGCGGCCATGGCCTACTCCGCCGCCCGCGCCAGGCGGAACTCTCTGTGGTCGCGCTGGCGGCTGACCAGCAGCATGAGCTGCGCCGAAGCGTCGCCGAGCAACGCCCGGTAATTTGCGATGCCGCGGACAAGCTGATTGTAGATCACCACGGCCGGGATCGCGGCGACGAGTCCGAGCGCAGTCGCAAGCAGCGCCTCGGCGATGCCGGGCGCGACCACCGCAAGGCTCGTGGTGTGGCTCTCGGAGATGCCGATGAAGGAATTCATGATGCCCCAGACCGTGCCGAACAGGCCGACGAACGGCGCGGTGGCGCCGATGGTCGCGAGCACGCCGGTGCCGCGCGCGATCTGCCTGGACATCGCGGCCTCGACCCGTTCCAACCGCAGCGCGACGCGCTCCTGGAGGCCGTCATCGACAATGCCGCCGGAGAGCTCCGCCTCCTTGGCGCAGGACTGGATGAGCTGGGCGACCGCATCATGCGCGTCGCCGGTCCGCTCCGCCGCCTCGGCCAGCTTCATCCTGCCCTCGAGCGCACGCGTCCGCTGCACGGCGAGCGCGCTCTTGCGGCGCAGCTCGATGGTCTTAGCGAGCCACACCGTCCACGTCACCAGCGAGGCGATGGCGAGCCCGACCATCACCGTCTTCACGATGATGTCGGCACCGAGGAACATGCCCCAGGGCGACAGATTGCGCGGCAACAGCGCTTCGTCGATCGCGAAGGCCGGGGCCGGCGCAAGCACCAGCCCAATTGTTAGGATCACATGCCGAAGCCCAAAATTGCTCTGCATCCTGATCTCCCGACAGACAGAAGGAAATTATGCCACGCCTTGCGCCGCGACCCGGTCCGCCAGCTGCCGGAATCGCACGAGCTGGTCCGCCCGCAGCGCCCGGGTCTCGTCGCGGCCGACGAAGACCTTGAACATGATGCCGCCGTCGGCATTGACGAACGCAACGAAGGCCGAGGTCTTGCCCATGAAGGGGCGTTCGACGAAGGCCAAGGCCGCGCAGCGCTCGTGGCGGAGATGGCCGTGCAATCCCTTCGGCTGCATCAGGTTGAAATAGCCGCGGCCGACCTCGCCCGCCGGGACCGCGCCCGTGAACTCGAAGATCGCGTCATCCGTGTGCACGATGAGCGTGACCTCGCCCCACGCGGCGATGTCCTGCATGGCGGCGGCGAAATGCTCGCCGCCACCAACGCGCACCATGGACGACGGCAGCGCCTCGATCACCGCCCGCGGAGTGACCTTGCGCTCGCGCGCAACGTCCTCGATCACCGCACCGGGATTGTCAGCCATGTACGCCTTGAGATCGGCGAGATCGGTGCTCAGCATGTCCGGCTCCCTTTCCTGATCCGCCGCGATCTAGGCGGCCGCGTTCGTCTTGCGCTCGGTCATGATGACCTCGAACCCTTCGAACTTGGGATGGCCGAGATAGAGGCTTTCGCCGGTCTTGTTGTCGGCGCGCGCGTGGGCGCGGCGGAATTCGTCCGACCGCGTCCAGGCCTCGAACGCCGCCTTGTCGACCCAGACCGTGTGCGAAGAATACAGCGTGTGGTCCTCGAGCGCCGGCCCCTTCAGCAGGTGGAATTCAACGAAGCCGGCCATGCTGCCGAGATAGGATTCGCGGGTGCGCCAGACGGTCTCGAAAGCAGCCTCCGAGCCGAGCTTCACCTGGAAACGATTCATGGCGATGAACATCAGATTTTCTCCTGTCAGTCTTGTTGATCGGCGAATGCCGAGCGGATGTTTCAGAACGTGCCGAAGCCACGCTGGGACATCAGCGTGGCTCTGGCGGTGAATACGGCGTCCCGTTTGCTGTCGTCGGCGTACTCCTTAGATGCCGCCGAAGTGGTACTTCAGGCCTCCCTTGACCACGAGCCCGGGGCCGGCGCTCGCCCATTTCACGTCGTTTTGCGTATCGCCCGTACTGCCGACCGGAATGGCGTAGGGCCGGTAGTACTGGTTGAGAAGATTTTCGACCGAGAAGTTGAGCGTGAGATCGGGCCGCGGCTGATACTGGGCGTAGAGGTTGACGAGATCGTACGACGTCGCCGGCGTATAGGTCGGCGGGATGTCGGTGTTCGCAATCACCGACGTCCACATCACCGAGAGGATCAGGGTCCGGTCCAGCAACCGCACGCCGGCGGTCGTCGTGACCTTCTGCGGCGGAACGCTGTACAGGCCAAATCCCGTCTGGAGGTTTTTGCCGTTCTGGTAACTGCCGGAGAGGCCGAAGAACCAGGTGTTCGCGTCGTACATCGCCTCGGCCTCGAAACCCTGGATGCGGGCGGACGCGACGTTCTGATATTGCAGGAACGGAAGCACGGTGATGGAGGGCGCCGGCGGCGGGCCGGTGGGGACCACCAGCGGATTTCCATAGGCGACCTGATCGATGAAGTCGGAGATGTCGTTGCGGAACACGTTGATCTTGCCGCGCAGCGTATCGCCCGCCGTGAACAGATCGTTCTTCTTGATGTTGAAGCCGATCTCCTTGTTCTTGCCGACCTCGGGCCGCAGATTCGGATTCGGGACGAAGCAGAAGGTCGAATCCGCTCCCGGACCCGGCGTGCCCGACGGACAGCGGAAGAACGAGTCGTTGACCGTCGCGCCCGAATGCGGACCGCTGACCAGCGTTTCCGTGATCGACGGCGCGCGATAACCTTCGGCGTAGCTGACATAGGGCGTCACGACCGCCGTGGGAACGAGCCCGACGGTGATCTTCGGCGACAAACGGTCGCCGCCGGACGACGAGGATGCCGAGGAGAGCTGATAATTGTCGTAACGAAGCGCGCCGATCACCTCGAGCATGGAGGTGTAATTGGCCTTCCACTGCACGAAACCGCCGGAGACCGTACGCTGACCGCCGGGCGTCGTCACTTCCGACGTGCCGGTCCTGTCCTGCGTCGACACCTTGTCCTGGAACGCGTCCAGTCCGTAGGTCACCGCGTGACGCCAGCTGCCGGTATCGAAGCGCGTGGTGTTGTACACGTCGACGCCGACCGTATCGAGCAGATATCCACGGTTGCTGCCGATACAGCCGGACACGGCATTGCCGGGCACGCCGCTGCAGAAGACCGACGGCGTCGTGCTGGTATGCGCGGTCTTGACCTGGTCGTTCTCGGTGCGATTCCAGTAGACCTTCGCATCCCAGTCGAACCACTGGTCATCCGGCTGCGAATATTTCCAGCCGAGCGTCGTGGTGTAGTTCTTGACGTCGGACCTGTAGATCGACGTGCCGCTCAGGTTGTTGGCGCCGTTCGCATTGGTCGAGTTGGGATCGCCGGCACGGCGTGGCGGCTGACCCACGCTGTAGATGTCCTCCTGGAAGATGGTGCCGAGCTTGATCTCGTGCCCATCGGCCGGGCGCACCGTCAGCTTGGCGATGCCGCTGGTGAGCCGGTTGCCGGTGTTGGCGACCTCGAAGCCGGTGCCGTCTTTGTAGCTCTCCTGCGTCGAATAGGTGCCGCCCGCGAACACGTCCACATTTGGATTGACGTGAACACCGCCGAAGGCCGAACCGAGCGCTCGCCCGTAATTGCTGCCAAGAATGGTCTTGACGTCAACACCCCAACGTTCGCCGGCACGCACGACGTCCTCGATATCCTTGGTGCGGAACGACGCCACGCCGCCGATCGCACCGGAACCGTAGATGTTGGCGGTCGGACCACGAACGATGTCGATGCCGCTGATCAGTTCGGGGTTGAGGAAGAACGAGCCGTTGGCGAAATGGCCCGTGCGCTGATAATTCTGCCGCGCGCCGTCGACGACGACGGCGACGCGGCCGAAATCCTGCAAGCCGCGGATATTGATCGAGGTCGACGGCTCGTCGCCGCGGTTCTGAACCCATACGCCCGGCACATTATAGATGAGATCGCCGACCGTGCTGGCCTGGCGGCTTTCGATCTGCGCCGAAGTCACGACGCTGACCGGTGCGAGCGCGTCGACCGCGCGCTCGTCGGTCTTGGAGGCGGCAGCCGTGATGGTGTCGAGCGCCTGAACACCGACGATCGCCTGCGCGCGTGCATCCCACACGCTGGTGCTGGCCTGCTGCTGCTGAACAGCTTGCGGCTTGGCCGGGTTGCGCTTGGCCTGCTTGGGCTTCGCCGGCTTGGATGATTGCGCGGTTTGATCCGCGGTCTGCGCAAAGCTGCTCACCGGCGACACCGCCGCAATTGAAACCACCGACGCGCCCAAAATCAGCGCGCGCGAATACCTAGCCCCGTCAGCCATACACCCAACCCAATCATGATATGTCTTGTTTGGCTGGCGTGCGCTCGCGCGGCGAGCGACTGGCTGGCTATTCTCTGGTGCAGGCCCCCCGGCCCGCATTGTTCCATTTGGTTACGTGGCAACACCCTGACGGTCAATGTCATCGGGTTGCAGTTTATATCGATTGTAAATTGCCGCCGTTGGAATGCGCCTGATGCCGCTTATACAAACAAGACGCATCTGAAATTTCGAAAGCGCATCACACCTACCATGTCAGCAACGTCCGGAGACAATAGCGGCGATGCGGCAGGGCCGACACAAAGCCCTTCTGCAACAACGAGAAGTTTGACCATACGCGGGAGCCGGATCGACAGCCGCGAGCTGTTTGCGGCGGAGCGCGAGATCATCATCGCGCATGGCGAGGACGCCTATCGCCTTCGCCTGACCTCGCAGAACAAGCTGATCCTGACGAAGTAACCTGCAATGACATTTTGTCGCACCCTCGCAAACCTCCTGCTCACCGGCACCATCGCGCTCGCCTCGACCGCGCACGCCGCCGGTATCACGGTGCATGATGCGCGCAATCGCGATGTCGCCGTTGCCGACTTCGCCCGCACGGTCTCGATCGGCGGCGCCATTACCGAGATCCTCTATGCGCTCGGGCTGGAGAGCCGCCTGGTCGGCGTCGACACCACGAGCCTCTATCCGGCAGCGGCGCTGCACGACAAACCCAATGTCGGCTACATGCGCCAGATTTCGGCCGAGGGCGTGCTGGGCCTCAACCCGACCCTGATCCTGGCGATCCAGGGATCGGGCCCGCGCGAGACCATGGACCTCCTGGAGACGGCGAAGGTGCCGCTGGTGCTGGTGCCCGAGACCTTCTCGGAGGAAGGCCTGATCGAGAAGATCAAGCTGGTCGGCCATGCCATGGGCGTCGATGCGCGCGCCGAATGCCTGAGCACCGCAGTGGCTACGGATCTTGCGCAGCTGCGCGCACTGCGTGCCAAGGTCACGAAGCCGGTCCGCGTGATGTTCGTGATGTCGCTCCTGAACGGACGGGCGATGGTCGCCGGTCACAAGACCGCCGCCGACGAGATCATCCAGCTTGCAGGCGCCACCAACGCGGTCGAGGATTACGACGGCTACAAGAACATCGGCGACGAGGCGATCGTCGCGGCAAAACCCGACGTCGTGCTGTCGATCGAGCGCGGCAAGGATTCACTGCAGGCCGACGCGGTCTACGCCCATCCCGGCTTCGCCTTGACGCCGGTCGCGGCCAACAAGAGCTTCATCACGATGGACGGGCTCTATCTGCTCGGCTTCGGCCCGCGCACGGCCGCGGCGGCCCGTGATCTCTCCGTCAAGCTCTATCCGGCATTGGCCGAGGGCGGCGCCTTCACGTCGGCTCTGTCGGCGGCGAATTGCCGGCAATGAGCGTGGCGATCGGGACGGACTCGCGGAGCCCGCGACGTGCGGGCGCAGGACGGCGATTTACGTCGATTGCCATTCCCCTGCTCCTGGTGATCCTCGCGGCCACCGCCATCGTCGCGCTGACCGTGGGCGCGGCCGGCATTCCCCTCTCCCGGCTGCCTGCTGCGCTCGGTCTCGCAGGCAACACCACTGCCGACGCCGTGACGACGCGCGACCAGCTCGTGTTGTGGTCGATCC
Organism: Bradyrhizobium sp. LA6.1; assembly: GCF_040547805.1. NCBI lineage: Bacteria > Pseudomonadati > Pseudomonadota > Alphaproteobacteria > Hyphomicrobiales > Nitrobacteraceae > Bradyrhizobium > Bradyrhizobium sp. LA6.1. The sequence goes on from NZ_JBEPQK010000004.1 coordinate 92,795, forward strand.
GCATTCCCCGGATCGCGGCGACCGCGATGGTCGGCGGCCTGCTCGCCGCGGCGGGCGCCATCATGCAAGGACTGTTTCGCAACCCGCTCGCCGATCCCGCGCTGGTCGGCGTCTCCAGCGGCGGTGCGCTGGCGGCCGCAAGCGCAATCGTCTTCACCGATTCGCGCTTCGGCGAGACGCTGCGCTTCCTTCAGACCGAGCTGTTGCCGCTCGCGGCCTTTGCGGGCTCGCTGGCCACGACCGCGATCCTTTACGGCATCTCCAGCCCCGCGGGGCGGACCTCGATCGCGATCTTCCTGCTCGCCGGCGTCGCCATCACTGCCATCACCAATGCCGGCATCGGGCTTCTGGTGTTCATCGCCGACGACCGCCAGCTTCGCGACATCACATTCTGGCTGCTGGGCTCGATGAGCGGCGCGACCTGGACCAAGGCCGCCGTGCTCGCGCCGATCCTCATCATCGGGCTCGGCGCCTGCGCGTATATTGCCCGCGGCCTCGATCTGCTGGTGCTCGGCGAGGCCGACGCGTTTCACGGCGGCGTCGACGTCGAGCGTCTCAAGCGGATCTCGATCGTCATGGTCTCCGCCATGACAGGGGTCGCGGTGTCGATCAGTGGCGTCATCGGCTTCGTCGGCATCGTCGTGCCGCATCTGCTCCGTCTCGTTATTGGACCTGCGCATCGCCTGCTGCTGCCGGCCTCGGTGCTGCTCGGCGCGATCCTGATGGTCGGCGCCGACACGCTGGCGCGCACGATCGTGGCGCCCGCGGAGATGCCGATCGGCATCTTGACGGCAGCGGTCGGCGCGCCTGTCTTCCTCGGCATCCTGCTGCGCCAGCGCGGGCTCGCCTCGCTATGAGCGCCGTGATCGAGGCGCGACGCTTAAGCAAGCGCGCCGGCCGCGCCACGCTGCTCGATGGTGTCGGCCTATCGGTTGAAGCCGGCGAGATGGTCGCGATCATCGGCCCGAACGGCGCCGGCAAGTCGACGCTGCTGCGGCTGCTCTCCGGCGATCTCCGCCCGAGCGAGGGCGAGGTGCACCTGAAGCAGCGCGACATAAGCAGTTATACGCCGCGCGAGCTTGCCGCGCGCCGCGCGATGCTGTCCCAGCACATCAACGTCACCTTCCCCTTCACGGTCGAGGAGATCGTGCTGATGGGCGCGGGCGACCGCAGCCTGCGCGATGCCGTGTCGCTCGTCGACGCCGCGCTGGACGAGGTTGGCCTCGCACATTTCCGCGAACGGCAATTGCCGACGCTATCGGGCGGCGAGCAGCAGCGCACCCATTTCGCCCGCGTGCTGGTGCAGCTCGCCTGCGGCGAGGCCGAGCATGGGCCGGGGCTCCTGCTGCTGGACGAGCCGACATCGAGCCTCGACCTGCGCCACCAGATCGACCTCGTCGAAGCCGCGCGCCGCCGCGCGGCAGGCGGCACCGCTGTCATCGCGATCCTGCACGACCTCAACCTCGCGATCCGCTTCGCCGACCGGCTCATCGTCCTGAACGGCGGCAAGCTCGCTGCCGACGGCCCGCGCGCGGAAATCGTCACGCGCGAGACCATTCGCGACATCTTCGAAATCGACGCCGTCGTTCATCAGGCCGACGACGGCGTGCCCTACGTGCTGCCGCAATCGATGCGGGCGGCGGCGCGAGCCGAACTGCCGCCGCGGTGAAGATGCACTCCCTCGCCCCGCTTGCGGAGAGAAGTAACGAAGACGGCGCCGCGCCTCGGTTCAGACCGGGCGCATTACCCCGCCGGCACGATCACCATGCCCTTGTCCTTGGGCCAGCGGACGCGCCAGGCGAACTTGATCTCCTTGATCTCGCCGGGTTTTGCGTCGAACGCCCATTCCAGCACGCCGCGCCTTTCGCGCAGATTGGTGGTCGTGGGCGGCGTGGTCGAGGACAGCATCTCGACGCCAATATCCTCGTTCTCGCTGACCGGAAGCTGATCCTCGATCGCGATGCGGATCGGGAAGTCGTGCCCGTTGCGAACGACGGTGCGGAACGAACGCGTGTCGGTCTTGGAGGACGCGATCACCCCGGCCGTGCCTTCGTTCTGCCTGATGACGGTGCGCTCGATCTTGATCTTGTCGTCGGCACCGAAGCCGAGCCGGATCGCGTCGTTCCGCGCGGCGGTCGAGAATTTGCTGCGACCGACGAACGTGCCGTCGCGGAAGATCGCGACCTTGCCGGGCAGCAGATTGGTATCCTCGGCAAGCTTGAATGACGCCTCGAGGTAAGCGGTGGGATCCGCGACCGGGGCGGCACGGATGGCGAGGTCGGGCGTCACCGTCATGGAGGAGATGAGCAGGCTCTTGGCGCCCTCATTGGCACCGAGGCTGACGCGGCCGCTGATCTGATACACGGCCTGGAAATCGCCGATCTCGGCGTTGGCCTGCTGCTCGTCCGCGCGCTCACGCAGCTCGGGCTCCGCAGCTTTCGCCATCGCCGGAGATTGCGCCTGCCGCGTCATCGGCTGCGCGGGCACCGCCATGTCCGACGCCGTGCCCATTGCCAGCGGCTTCGGCAGTTGCGGATACCTCACAACCAGCGAATTCAGCTCCGGTGCGCTACCGCCGCGGCTGACGCGAACGGTGGAAACACCGAGGTTGACGTTCGACCAGTCTTCGCCGGTCGACTGCGTCACCTCGGCGCGGCGAACCAGCTCGAGCTGCGGCTTGCGGTCCTTGGCACCGGTGTCGAGCCGGGCATCATACAGCGGCAGCCAGCGCGCATTGCGGACTGCATAAGTCACCCGCAACGTCGCCTTCGTCGCGGCGGCGGCGGCAACATCGATGCGAACCTCAAGCTTGCTCGGCGGCTTGGCCGAACGCTCCGCTTCAAGTTGCGCGAGCTGCCGATCGATCTCGCGCTGCTTTCGCGTGGCGTCGCGGATCGCGGTATCGGCGGTCGCGATCTCCTCGGCGACCGCGGTAAAGGCCGCGCGCCATTCGGTGATCGGCCGAGCCTCGCCCTTCTCGCCAAGGCCGGCGGGAGAAGCCTCCGCAAAGTGCTGCGCGAATTTGCGCCGGGCGTTGGCCGCGTCGATATCGCCTTGCACATCGGCGCGCTGATCCTTCAACGCTTCGATGCGCTTATCGAGCTCGGGCAGATTGGCGGGTTGTGCCGCGCGCGGCGGCCGCGCGTCGATGGTCCCGATGGTCAGTTTTGCGCCCGCCTCGCCCTCGACACGGAGGGAGGACGGATCGAGCGAGAGCGGAAAGTCCTTGGCGACCAGCGTGCTGTCGCCGGAGGCGAGGTCCAGCGCGATGACACGGGTGACGGTGGCGCCATCCGGATAGACGGTGACGGTGTCGATGGCCGATGTGGCGTCCACATCGGCGGCCCATGATGGCGACGCCGTCGCCATGGTCACCAGAACCAGGCTCGTCGTTGCCAAACATCTTGCGGTGATGCGCATAAAGTCCCTCCTGCCGTATCGCCGCGCCGCCAGCCGGACGCGTGCGATCAAATGCCTCGCCAACATGGTTGGACGCGGCAGGGAAGGAACTGGTTCGATTGGGGTTTCCGTGGGGCGCCGCCGCGGCCGCACCAAGGCCGCGGAACGTGTCGTCGTCCCGTGGCGAAGCCGTTAAACTTAGGTCCTTAAACCGGGGTGGGCGAACCCTGGCCGAAGATGCGGCGGAGCAGATCGGTCACGTTGCGGGCGCCGGCCTTCTTCAGGATGCCTGCGCGGTAGCCTTCGACCGTCCGCGCACTCAGATGTATGCGCCGGGCGATCTCCTTGTTGGTCAGGCCGGCAGCAAGGTGCTCGAGCACATCGACTTCGCGCCCGGTCAGGGGCTCGCAGCCGGGCAGCCAGCGTTGCCGGTTTGAACCCGGCTGCGCGAACTCGTCGATGGCAGCATCGATCCGGTCGACGATGTCGCGGGTGCGGAACGGCTTCTCGATGAAGTCGGCCGCGCCGCTCTTGATCGCGTCGACCGCCATGGCGATGCTGCCGTTCGCGGAGGTCACCAGAACCGGCGCCATGCAGTTCTCCTCGCGCAGGCGCTTGAGCACGTCGAGGGCGGAACGATCCGGCGGCATCTCCAGCAACACGCAGGCCGGCATCCGGGCCTTGGCTTCCGACAGCAGCGACGCGCCGTCGGCAAAGCAGATCACGTCATAGGCGCTCTGTTGAAGCGCCATTGAAAGTTGTTCGCGGGAGGCCGCGTCAGTTTCAATGACGAATACCTCACCCTTGGAAAGCATGTTTCCCGGCATCATCCCGATCCAGCAATGTCTTGGTCAAATGGCCCGAGACGGCAGCGGGGCTTCGTCGCGCCGCGTCGTCATACGCACGGCATTCACGCCCGTGCTTCGGTTTCCCTTATGTATGTTCCATCCTGTTCCCGGATTTGACGGATCGGGACAGAAACTTTACATTTCGGGACATCTGCGGGAATGGCTGACTGGAACGGGTCGCATGACCGACCTCATGCGCAGCGCAGGCTTGAGCTACTACCCGGATGTCGCCCGGTCGGTCGGGCTCGACCCGAAACAGATGATGCGCAAGGTCAGGCTGCCACTGGCCGTGCTCGACAAGCCCGATACCCCCATTGCCGTGACCAGCCTGCGCCGGCTGCTCGAATTGTCGGCAGAGGCATCGGGTGCCGAAGATTTCGGCTTGCGGCTCGCCGAGCGCGGCGGGCTGACCAATTTCGGCGCGGTCGGCCTGATCGTGCGTGAACAGGCGACCGTCAGTGAGGCCATCGAAGCGTTCTCGCGCTTCATCCACGTTCATCACGACGGCATGAAGCTTGAGGTCACGCGCGATAAGCAGACCGTGACGGTCACACTGCATTTGCGCGGCCGGCAGCCGCCCGCGCCGCGCCAGTCGATCGACATGGCGCTCGGCAGCGTCCACCGCATCATCCAGTCGCTGTTCAGCAGCGACTGGCGGCCGCTCGAGGTACATCTGCATTATCCGCCGCCACACGACCGCAAGCGCTACCGCGACTTCTTCGGTTGCCGCGTCACCTTCAATGCCGATGACGATGCGATCCTGTTGTCGGCGCATGACATGGAGCGGCGGATCCCGAGCGCGCATCCGCTGATCGCGAGCTATCTGCGCAAACGGATCGAGGCGATCGAGACGCGGCCGGCAAGCTGGGAGGAGAAGGTCGACGAGGTGGTACGCATCCTGCTCGCAAGCGGCGACTGCACGGTCGAGCGCGTGGCCGAGCATCTCGCCTGCACCCGCCGCACCATCCATCGGCACCTCGCCGCATCGGGCACCAGCTTCTCGGCGATCCTCGACGCGCAGCGCGCCGATCTCGTGATCCAGCTGATCGACGACCCCGGCCGGCCGCTGGCCGATATCGCCACCCAGCTCGGCTTCTCCGCGCAGAGCGCGATGGCGCGCTGGTTCCGTGGCCGCTTCGGCTGCACCATCACCGCATGGCGCAAGGGCGTGCGGCCGCTGGCCAAGCGCGCCGGCGTTCCCTCGGCGTCCGCGGCCTAGGCTCAGCGTGCCGGAGCGGGCACGCCCATGATGGCAAGGGCGCGCCGGGGGCTGCCGGCGAGCAGTGGCCCGAACGCAATCGCAAAGCCGAGGAACGCGACGACCCATCCGCAGGCGGCGATGTGCAGCAGGACATCGCCATGCGCAGGCAACACCACGGCCGCGACCCGCGCCAGCGCCGCGATGATGATCGCAGCGTAAATCCCCTGCGTCGCGGGCGAGGCCGTCAACGCCTGTCCGGTATGCCCGAGGCTCGCGCGGGTCATCACCGCAAGCGTCATGGTTCCGGCCGCGCCAGCCATCCAGGCGTGAATGCCCGCGCTCGGCGGCAGCGCGCCGAAGACAGCTGCCGCATGCAGCAGGAAGCCCAGCGGCACGAAGACATAACCGATATGGAGGATCAGCAGCAGCCGCTCGCGCGTGGTGCGATCGCCAGCCCAGCGTGCAAGCCGGACCAGGTGCAGCACGCCGACCAGTGCCATCACCGCGCCGGTGACCGTGTTCAGCGGCGCCACGATCCATGCGATCAGCGCGAGCGCGCTCAATCCGATCACCGCGCCGTCGAAGCGCCCGAACGGCACCGGCAGGCGGCCGGGATTGAACTTGACCAGCCAGTTGCGGGTGAAGCTCGGGATGATGCGGCCACCGATCAGCGAGATCAGCAGCACGACCACACCGATGCCGACGCGGATGCTGACATCGGCCGCGCCCTCGAAGTGCGCTTCGAGATGGAAGGCGACGTTACCGGCGAGCAGCACCAGCACGAGCACCACCACCGGCAGATTGCGCCAATTGCCGCCCGCGATGATCTCGCGCGTGGCCGCAGCAACGACCAATGCCAGGAAGGCGGCATCGACGACGAGCGCGAACGCCCAACCGATATCGGCGGACAGGGTCACTGCAAAACGCCCGGCCAGCCACACGGCCAGCAGCGCGCCCAGCGACGTTCCCTGGATCGGCAGCCGCCCGGTCCAGTTCGGGATCGCCGTGAACAGGAATCCCGTGATCACCGCCGGCAGGAAGCCATAGAGCATTTCGTGGACGTGCCAGTCGCGCGGCGCGAACGCAGAGCTCACCGACAATTCGCCGTAGAACATCGGCAGCCATGCCAGGATAGAAAGCCCCGCCTGGATCGCGGCGAGCAGGAAAAACGGCCGAAAGCTGTTCGCAAACAGCGGCCAGCCCTCAAAATTACGGGATCGGGCGCCAGCCATGGGGGCAACTCCTGTGAATTCGGACCGTCACTTCGATCGTCATTTGGAAAAATACTGCCGTCCGGCCGGCCCGTTTTGCGCTATCGCAAACTGCCTGACGAATACAGGTGCCATCACACTCCGAGCGCCAAGGAGGCAGAATGGCCAAGGTCGACACATCGCTGGTTGCGCATTTGCCGCTGTTTTCAGGCGTCAAGCCCGAGGACCTCGAGGAAATCCTGCGCGAGGCCCGCTCGGCGCGGTACCCCAGGAACACCGCCATTTTCGAACAGGGCGCCGACGCGCAATCCTTCTTCCTGCTGCTGCACGGCCACGTCCGCGCGGCCAAGACCACTCCGACCGGCGAGCAGATCGTGGTGCGCTACGTCGCCCCCGGCGAGACATTCGGGCTCGCGATGGCGATCGGAGCCGCGCACTATCCGGCAACTGCGATGGCGGTCGACGACAGCGTGGTGCTGATCTGGCCGAATTCGGCCTGGCCGCGGCTGATCGAGCGGTTTCCGGCGATTGCCGCCAACACGCTGCAAACCGTCGGCGCGCGGCTGCAGGAGAGCCACACCCGCATCCTCGAAATGTCGACCCAGCAGGTCGAGCAGCGCGTCGCGCATGCGCTGCTGCGGCTCGCAAAACAGTCCGGCAAGAAGCTCGACCACGGCATCGAGATCGACTTCCCGATTAGCCGCCAGGACATCGCGCAGATGACCGGCACCACGCTGCATACCGTCAGCCGCATCCTCAGCGGCTGGGAGAGCCAGGGCCTCGTCGAGAGCGGCCGCCAGCGCATCATCCTGCGCGATCCGCACAAGATCGTCGTGCTGGCGGAGCGTACGGCGGACGGCAATTCTGCGTAAGATAGGGGTGAGGGCGCTTCCGCTTACGGCGCAAGCCTGCCCTCACCCGGGAGTCCGCGCGCGACCCGCGCGAACTCCGACTCGCCTCACGCCGGTACGCATTCGCACAGCGCAGCGAGGAATTTGTCGCGATCGATGCCATGCTCGCGGCAGGCGTCTTCCACGGTATGGAAGGTCGCGATCGGACAGCCGACGCAGGCCATCCTGAAGGCGAGGAACACGCGGATCGTGTGCGGTGCCGCTCGCATGATGTCATCGACCAGATCGTCGGATCGGAAGGGCATGGACAACTCCGTTCCGAAGTGACGATAGCCGGGTGGGTCCGAGCTTCTTTGTTGAAGCGCAAGCTGGTGGTTGCTTCTCCCTCTCCCCGCAAGCGGCAGGGCTATCGCATATGAGAAAAAACGTGGCGGGAAGCTCGCCCGCAGCCATCCTTCGAGACGCCCGCCTCCGGCGGGCCCTCAGGATGAGGACGGAGTACGTGGTCACTATTTCGACAGGCAAAGCCGCCGCTCAGCCTCATCCTGAGGAGACCGCGGAGCGGTCGTCTCGAAGGACGAGGCGCTCGCTCAGACCCCGCCAAGCTCATATGCAAAAGTCCCTGCCGTAGGCGGCGCGAGGTGAACTACACCGCCCTGCTGTGCAACTGCTTGCCCGGATCCAGATGCGCATCGAACGCCGCTGCAACACTGCGCACCAGGAAGCGCGAGTCGCTTGCGACCGCGAGACGGTCGCCGTCGAGCCTGACGATGCCATCCGAGATCAACGGCTTCAGGCGCGCGGCCGATTGCAGCATCGCTTCGGGTTCCGCGCCATGGCGCGCACAGATGTCGCCGAGATCGGCGCTGAACTCGCACATGATGCGCTCGATGATGTCGGCGCGGAGCCGGTCGTCGTCGGTGAGCCCGTAGCCCTTCGCGGTGGCGAGGTGGCCGGCGGCGACGCTCTGCGCGTAGGCGCCGATCTGCACCTGGTTCTGCACATAGCCCTGCGGCAGATGCCCGATCGCGCTCGCCCCGAAACCGAGCAGGACTTCGCCCTTGTCGGTGGTGTAGCCCTGGAAATTGCGCCGCAGCGTCCGTTCCTCGAAGGCCACGGCCATGGCGTCGTCGGGGCGTGCGAAATGGTCGAGCCCGATCTGGACGTAGCCGGCCTCCTTCAACGCATTGGCGATCGCGCAGGCCTGGTCATGACGCGCGAGGCCGTCGGGCAGCACGGCCTCGTTGATCATGCGCTGGTGCTTCTTGAAATCAGGCACGTGCGCATATCCGAACACCGAGAAACGATCGGGCCCGAGCTCGAGGCTGCGCCGAACGGTGTCCAGGCAGGAGGCGACGGTCTGGTGCGGCAGCCCATAGATGAGGTCGAAGTTGATCCCGTTGATGCCGGCGCGATGCAGCCTATCGACGACGGAGGCCGTCTGCTCATAGCTCTGCACGCGATTGATCGCGCGCTGCACGACCGGATCGAAGCTCTGCACGCCCAGGCTGGCGCGGTTGACGCCGGAGAGCCGCATGGCCTCCACCATCTCTGATGTCAGCGTGCGCGGATCGATCTCGACCGCGATCTCGGCCGAGGGCAGCACGAAGAACGCATGGCGCATCGCCGCCATCAACTCGGCAAAGGCCTCCGGCGCCATGATGGTCGGCGTGCCGCCGCCGAAATGGATGTGCTCGACTTTGATGCGTCGACCGATGGTCTCAGACACCTGCGCGATCTCGCTGCGCAGCGTTCGCTGATAGGCGGCGATCAGCCCGTCGCGGCGGACGATCTGGGTATGGCAGCCGCAGTACCAGCACATCTCGCGGCAGAACGGCACGTGCAGATAGAGTGACGCGCTGGCGCCTGCCGGGAGTCCGGCGAGCCATTCGGCATAAGTATCCGGGCCAATCGCCGGCGAGAAATGCGGCGCGGTCGGATAGCTCGTGTAGCGCGGCAATCTCTCTTCGCCATAGCTCGCTGCGAGATCGGTCCTCATATCTTACCCATTCGTAAATCGATGCCGCGCGGTAGCGCGGCAAATCCCGGATGGCATTGGATGCCCCGTTTTCGGGCGGACCACCTTGCGCTCGCTCAAAGTCCGAGCGCCGGATCGGAGCCATGATGACGTTCAATCATGACTCACTGGAGATAGGCCATGGCGTCGCTCGCGCTCGATCTCGTTCTCTGGCTCACCGGCGTTCGCGGTCATATCCCGCGCTTCGACGATTTCCGTCCCGTCCCCGCGGCACCCGCCGTCGGCGCAGGTTATCTCGTGCGGGTGCTGGCGATCACCGCCGCCATCTTTGCCGCGCTGTCGCTCGCGGTCTGGGGCACGGTCTGGATTGCGATCCAGCTTCTCTGATCGACAACCAAACATTCACAATCGAGCGCAGCTGAACATGCGAACGATTTGCCGCTGGCGCAACTGACGCCACGCGACGTCGTGCGCTTCGCACTGCCGATACGCGCTTCGGCAAACCTCCTAAGGATTTTACCGGAGGCGAATTCGGCAAAAGCTTGTCGCAGCGCAAACACTCTTGCCGTAACAGGCGCAGACTGCATCCGTCATCAAAACCCTTTCAGATGAAGGATGCTTCCGATGTTCACCCGCAGAGCCGCATTGATCAGCGCCGCCGCGACCGCCCTGATGCTCGCGACACCCACGTTCGCCGCCGGCGACCTCAAGCTGCCGCGGCAGAAGGTCGAGCTGGTCGCCCCGCCCTTCGTGCACGCGCACGAGCAAGCGACGACGCAAGGGCCCAAGATCGTCGAGTTCAAGCTCAACATCGAGGAGAAGAAGGTCGTCATCGACGACAAGGGCACCACGTTCCAGGCCATGACCTTCAACGGCTCGATGCCGGGCCCGCTGATGGTCGTGCATGAGGGCGACTATGTCGAGGTGACGCTGGTCAATCCCGCGACCAACACCATGCCGCACAACATCGACTTCCACTCCGCGACCGGCGCGCTCGGCGGCGCCGAGCTGACGCTGGTCAATCCCGGCGAGCAGGTCGTGCTGCGCTGGAAGGCAACGCGGACCGGCGTGTTCGTCTATCACTGCGCCCCCGGCGGCCCGATGATCCCCTGGCATGTCGTCTCCGGCATGAACGGCGCGGTGATGGTGCTTCCGCGCGACGGACTGAACGACGGCAAGGGCCACGCGCTGAAATACGACAAGGTCTACTATGTCGGCGAGCAGGACATGTATGTGCCGCGCGACGAGAAGGGCAAGTTCAAGTCCTATGATTCGCCGGGCGAAGCCTTCACCGAGACCGAAGAGGTGATGAAGAAGCTGATCCCCTCCCACGTGGTGTTCAACGGCAAGGTCGGTGCGCTCACCGGCAAGAACGCGCTGACGGCCAAGGTCGGCGAGAACGTGCTGATCGTGCATTCGCAGGCCAATCGCGACAGCCGTCCGCACCTGATCGGCGGCCATGGCGACTATGTCTGGGAGACCGGAAAATTCTCCAACGCGCCGGAGACGGGACTCGAGACCTGGTTCATCCGCGGCGGCTCGGCGGGAGCTGCGCTCTACAAGTTCCTGCAGCCCGGCATCTACGCCTATGTCACGCATAATCTGATCGAGGCCGCCGACCTCGGCGCCACCGCGCACTTCAAGGTCGAAGGCAAGTGGAACGACGATCTGATGACCCAGGTGAAGGCGCCCGCGGAGATACCGGCTCCCAACACCAACTAGACGCGACAAGGGGCCGGTCATCGCCGGCCCCTTCCTTCTTCGGGGGACGACCATGCTGATCGCATTCAAGCTGAAACTGCTGCTCGCCTGTGCCGCAGGGCTCGCAGGGCCGATCGCGATGGCGCCGCTGGTCTCGGACATGGCGGTCCATGGTACGGCGACGGAGCCTGCCATCGTCAGGGTCGCGCCGGGCAATCTCTCCTATCGCGAGGCCGGCGATTTCACCCGCGCGGGGCTACAGGCCGAAGTGCCGCTGCGCGCAATGCGCTTCAACCGGCCGCTGCAGATCATGCGGCACCAGGTCTCGTCATCCGACTATCAGCTTTGCGTGCAGGATAGCGCGTGCCGCGCGCTCGATCGCGGCGTCGCGATTGCGTCTGATCGTCCCGCGGTCCAGGTGAGCTGGCACGATGCGCAGGCCTATGCGGGCTGGCTGTCGCGCAAGACCGGCCACACCTATCGCCTGCCGAGCGACGCGGAATGGGCCTTTGCAGCCGGCTCCCGGTTCAGGGACGACGGCGCGCCTGTGGACGCAGACGATCCTTCAAAACGCTGGCTCAGCCGTTACGAGCGTGAATCCGAGCGCGACCTCTCCGACACGACGGCCTATCCGTTCGGCAAGTTCGGCGCGAACGAGCACGGCGTCGAAGACATCGCCGGCAATGTCTGGGAATGGACCTCGACCTGCTTCGTGCGCTCGCGGATCGACGCAGCCGGCAATGCGGGCCGCCCGACCGTGAATTGCGGCGTCCGCGTCGCCGAGGGTGCGCACCGCGCCTACGTCACCGACTTCATCCGCGACGCTCGCGCCGGCGGTTGCGCACAGGGCGTACCGCCCGCCAATCTCGGCTTCCGCCTGGTGCGCGAGGAGCCGTCATGGGTGGCGAGCGTGTCGGGGCGGCTCGGCAAGGTTTGGGCGGCGAGGTCGTAGGTATCGCCGAGTAGCCCGGATGGAGCGCAGCGCAATCCGGGATCGGACCATCCACGAGCACCCCGGATTTCGCTACGCTCCATCCGGGCTACGGCGCATCACATCGTTCGCGCAAACATGCGAAATCCGGGCGCGCCGATGATCGCCTCGAACGCGGGATCGCGCTTCTCTTCGGCGAAGACAAATCCTGCCTTGGCGTAGGCGCGTTCGGCCGGCTGATTGCCGATCAGGAACGATATCGTCGCGCGGGCAAATCCGGCCGCTCGTCCCTTATCCAGTGCGTGCGCAAGCAACGCCTGCACGAGGCCGCGACCGCCATAGGCGGGATCGGTCGCGACGTGCTCGATCATCCAGTCGCCCTCGCCGCCCTGAACCCAGCAGGCGCGCGTGTAGGTGCCGCGGCGACGGATGGCTTCCAGCTCCGGCGCGGCAAGCCCCGTCGCGGCACCGACCTCCTCGATGGCACGCCAGGCCGCAGGTCCCGTGCCCGCCGCCGGCAGTGCGCACAACGCGGCAGCAGGCTTGCCATCGATCTCGGCGATCAGGAATTGCGAGACATGCCACATCGACACCGCGTGCGCGGTCGTGATGCGCGCGATGAAATCGCGGCACTGTGCCTGGGGCCAGCCGAGCGCGACGTCGAACCAGCCGCGCGGCCGATAGCCGCGCTGCGACGACAGGATGGTTTGTGCGATGAAATCGGCGTCTTCGGGACGCGCAGACCGTATCGTCATGCGCGCCCCCGTTGCGACGACCTTACGTATTCTTCAGCGCGACGCGGAATTCGGCCTCGGTCTTGGCCTTGACCTCGTCGAGCGAGACGCCGTCGGCGAGCTCGATCAGCGCCATGCCGCCGTCGCCGTGCTTGTCGATGGTGAAGACGGCGAGATCGGTGACGACCATGTCGACCACGCGCTCGCCGGTCAGCGGCAGATTGCACTTCTTCAGCAGCTTCGAGCCGTCCTTGGCCGAATGCTCCATCACGACGACGACGCGCTTGACGCCGGCGACGAGATCCATCGCGCCGCCCATGCCCTTGACCATCTTGCCGGGGATCATCCAGTTGGCGAGATCGCCGTTCTGTGCCACCTGCATGGCGCCGAGGATCGACAGGTCCATGTGGCCGCCGCGGATCATCCCGAAAGAATCCGCGCTCGAGAAATACGAGGTCGACGGCAGCTCGCTCACGGTCTGCTTGCCGGCATTGATGAGGTCGGCATCCACCTCGTCCTCATAGGGGAACGGGCCCATGCCGAGCATGCCGTTCTCGCTCTGGAGGCTGACATCGACGCCATCGGGGATGAAGTTCGAGACCAGCGTCGGGATGCCGATGCCGAGATTGACGTAGTAGCCGTCGCGCAGTTCCTTGGCGGCGCGCGCAGCCATCTGTTCACGGGTCCAGGCCATGTGAGTCTCCTGACGCTTAAGCGGCGGTGCGCGGGCGGGTGTTGCGGAATTCGATGCGCTTCTTGGCCGTGCCGACCTCGACGATGCGCTTCACGAAGATGCCAGGCGTGTGGATGTGGTCGGGATTGAGTTCACCGGCCGGAACCAGATGCTCGACCTCGGCCACCGTGATCTTGGCGGCAGTCGCCATCATCGGATTAAAGTTGCGCGCGGTCTTGCGGTAGATGAGGTTGCCGGCCGTGTCGCCCTTCCAGGCGTGCACGATGGCGAGGTCGGCGAACAGGCCGCGCTCCATCAGGTACTTCTCGCCGTCGAACTCCTTCACTTCCTTGCCTTCGGCGATCAGCGTGCCGACACCGGTCTTGGTGTAGAAGGCCGGGATACCGGCGCCGCCGGCGCGGATGCGCTCGGCCAGCGTGCCCTGCGGATTGAATTCGAGTTCCAGCTCGCCGGCCAGGAATTGCTGGGCGAACAGCTTGTTCTCGCCGACATAGGACGAGATCATCTTCTTGATCTGGCGGGTTTCGAGCAGGCGGCTGAGGCCGATGCCGTCGACGCCGGCATTGTTGGAGACGACCGTCAGGCCCTTGACGCCGGACTCGCGGATCGCGTCCGACAGCTCCTCGGCAATGCCGCAGAGGCCGAAGCCGCCCGACATGATCATCATGTTGTCTTTCAGAACGCCTTCGAGAGCCGACTTGGCGTCGGGATAGACCTTGTTCATGCAAATAACCTTCGGGTGAACCTTCGGCTGGCAGGCGTCGCGCCTCATTGGCGGCGATTATTAGGCGAAATCCTCCAAAGCCGTCAATGATACGGGGTTCTCCGTTCCGCCCTCCGGTGATAGAAGCTGCCCACGCCGTGGGCAGAACCGTCCGCGGCCTTGAAAGCGACAAGAAAACCCATCAAGTTGCGGGGGTTGGGCGTGGGCACGCAGGTTTCCCGGTCCGCTCTTCTGGCTCCAGCGACCAACCCGATCAGGACATGCCATTGACCATGGCCCAAGGAATGAAGCGCCTCGGGACGCCGATCGCGGCGCTGCTCGGCCTCGCGCTGATCGCCCTGATCGCGACCTCCTGGCTCATCAACCGCGACGCGCTGCGCAAGGCGGTGGAAACGCAGATCCGCGACGTCACCGGGCTCGAGCTCAGCGTGGCAGGCAGCATCGACATTTCGCTGCTGCCGGCGAGCTACATTTCGTTCCATGACGTCGGCCTGAAGGGCGGCGGCACCAGCGATCCCGCGCTCCATGTCGATGTGCTCACCGCCAATCTCCGGCTGCTGCCGCTGCTGCTGCAGCGGTTCGAGATCGCCGACCTGACCCTGCTGCGGCCGCGCATCCATGTCAGCCTGAAGCAGGACGGCGAAAGCAACTGGACGCCCTTCATCCAGACCATTGCGCGCACCATGAAGCCGGGCGCCGAGAACCAGGTGTCGTTCTCCGAGATCAGGATCCAGGACGGTGTGCTCAATTACGAGGACGCCACCACCCACGCCGCCGAGAAGTTCGAGGACATCGACCTGTCGCTGGCCTGGCCCTCGATCTCGCGGTCCTTCGCCGCGACCGGACAATTCGACTGGCGTGGCGAGCGCGTCGACGGCTCGATCAGCTTCGCCGATTTCGTCGCCGCCCTCTCCGGCGACCGCTCCGGGCTGAAGGCGCGGATCGCCAGCGCCCCGCTCAAGCTTGCCTTCGACGGCAGCGTCGCCAACCGCACCAGCCCGATGATGGAAGGCACGCTCACCATCGACAGCCCGTCCTTGCGCAACGCGCTGCGCTGGACCGGTCAGCCGCAGCCCGGCAGCGGCGGCTTCGGCCGCTTCGCGCTGAAGGCGCGCGCCAATGTCGTCGGCGCCTCGATCGCGCTCACCAACGTCAATGTCGAACTCGACGGCAACACCGCCGAGGGCGTGATGACCTACGCCAATAACGGCCGGCAGACGCTGCAAGCGACGCTTGCCGCCGACGCGCTCGACTTCACACCTTATATCTCGACCTTCCGCCTGCTCGCCAGCGGCGCCCGCGACTGGAACAGGCAGCTGTTCGATCTCAACGGGCTTTCGACCACCGACCTCGACATGCGCCTATCGGCAGCAAGGCTGACAGTCGGGACGTCGAAGCTCGGCCGCACCGCGATCGGCGCCAACTTACGCAACGGCACGCTGGCGCTCTCGGTCGGCGAAGCTCAGGTCTATGGCGGCATCGCCAAGGGCTCGTTCGGGATCGCGCGCTCCGACACCGTCGCCGACGTCAAGGCGCAATTCCAGTTCACCGATGTCGATCTTCAGGCCTGCGCCTCCGAATTGTTCGGCCTCAACAAGCTGTCCGGCCGCGGCAACATCAACGTCTCGCTGCTGGCCTCCGGCTCCAGCCCGTTCGGCCTCGTGCAGTCGCTCGACGGCACTGCCACCGTGACCGGGCACGACGGTGCGATCTCGGGCTTCAACGCCGAGCAGCTCCTGAAGCGGCTGGAGCGGCGGCCGCTGTCGGGCGGCGGCAATTTCCGCAACGGCTCGACCCCTTATGACACTCTCACCATCGCGGTGAAATTCTCCGATGGGGTCGCCACCGCCGAGGACATCCGCATCGAGGGGCCGGCTGCGAAGATCACGCTGACGGGCACTGCCTCGGTGCCGACGCGCGAATACGACATGAAGGGCGTGGCGAGCCTCAATACGACGTCCGGCTTTCAGTTGCCCTTCATGGTGCAGGGTCCCTGGGACGATCCGCTGATCTTCCCCGACCCTGAAAGCCTGATCCGCCAGTCGCCTGCGGCGTCCCCCTTCCTGGACCTCCTGAAGCGGCGCATCACCGGCGAGAAGCACCCTGCGCCGCCAGATTCGCCGACGGCCGAGAACGCCAAGGAAAACGCGAAGTCCAACTGAGGACGGCGATCGTCCGGAGCTGCCGGACCATCGCGAATTGATCCGGCCGAATTGATGCGGCGATTGGATCGATGCGCGGATTAAGCATCTCCGCTGGCCCGACACCCCACGACCTATGTCTGACAAGATGCCGCTAGATCGGCTGACGGCCATGCGCTAGTGTTTTATACGACCGGTTAAAAACACCGGCCGTTTGAGGGAGAAAAACGTGAGATCCAAGGTTATTGGCGCAGTTTCATTGGCGGTCGCTGCGGTTGGGCTTTTTGCGGCCACTGCACCCGCCTTTGCGCAGCAGAAAACGATCACGGTCTGGTGGGGCAAGGGCTTCTATCGGTCCGAAGACGACGCACTGATCGAGACGATCAAGAAGTTCGAAGCCAAGACCGGCATCAAGGTCGAATTGTCGCAGTACGCGATCCAGGACATGATTCCGAAGACGGTCGCCGCGCTCGATGCCGGCACCGTGCCCGATGTCGCCTATTCCGATTCCTACGACGTGCAGGCGCAGGGCAAGTGGGCCTATGAGGGCAAGCTCGAGGACCTCACGGACGTCATGGAGCCGATCAAGGGCCGGTTCGTGCAGAACACGCTGGATGCGTCGATCCTCTATAACGACGTCACCAAGAAGAAGGCCTATTACGGCTTCCCGCTGAAGCAGCAGAGCATGCATGTCGAGATCTGGAACGACATGTTGGAGAAGGCCGGCTTCAAGCTCGCCGACATCCCGACCGACTGGGCGGGCTACTGGACGTTCTGGTGCGACAAGGTGCAGCCGGGTATCCGTAAAGCCACCGGCCAGCGCATCTACGGCGTCGGCCAGCCGATGGGCGTTGAATCCACCGACGCCTTCCAGTCGTTCTACACCTTCATGGACGCCTACCACGTCAAGCTGGTCGACGACGACGGCAAGCTCCTGGTCGATGATCCCAAGGTGCGCGAGAATCTGATCAGCGCGCTGAAGGATTATACCGACACCTATATCAAGGGCTGCACGCCGCCCTCTTCCACAACCTGGAAGGACCCCGACAACAACGTCGCCTTCCACAACAAGACCATCGTGATGACCCACAACTTCACGATCTCGATCGCGGCGAAGTGGTTCGAGGACTCGCAGAACCAGGCGCTCACGCAGGAGCAGCGCGACGCCGGCAAGAAGGCCTATGAGCAGGACATCGTCACGGCGTCCTTCCCGAAGGCGCCCGACGGTTCGACTATCCGCTACCGCTCCGACGTCAAGACCGGGCTGGTGTTCACCGCGGCCAAGAACAAGGCCGAGGCCAAGCAGTTCATCAGCTTCCTGCTCCAGGAAGAGAATGTTCGTCCCTATATCGAGGGCGCGCTCGGCCGCTGGTTCCCGGTGACGAAGGAAAGCCAGGCCAGCCCGTTCTGGCAGGCCGACAAGCATCGCAAGGCGGTCTACGCCCAGTTCACCGGCGGCACCGCCGCGTTCGACTTCACCAAGAACTGGAAGTTCACGATCCTCAACAACGAGAACGTCTGGGCCAAGGCGATGAACCGGGTCGTCAGCGAAAAGGTCCCGGTCGACAAGGCCGTCGACGAGCTGATCGTCCGCATCAAGCAGGTTGCAGGCTAAATCTTCTTTCTTCCTCTCCCCGCTGGCGCGGGGAGAGGCGAAACGCTAATACCGGCCGCCTCGTGCGGCCGGAAGTCCTTTCAAAGAGTCCTGAAGAATGGCGATTACGCTCTCTGGCGATCAGTCGATGCCCGCTCCGCCCTTGTCGTCGCGGCTGACCCCGGCGCAGGTCTGGGGCATCGTGCTGCTCGCGCCCTATCTGCTCGTTTTCCTCGCCTTCGTCGTCTATCCCGTCTGCTACGGGCTGTGGCTGGCGCGGGCCCCGTCGAATTATGTCGCGCTGTTTCACGATCCGATCTTCGCGCGCGCCGCGGTCAACACGCTGATCTTCCTGGTCATCGGCATCAACATCAAGATGCTGATCGCGTTGTTCCTGTCCGGCTTCTTCGCGCAGCAGCGCACCTGGATCAAATGGCTCTCGGTGATCTTCATCCTGCCCTGGGCGGTGCCTTCGATCCCGACCATCCTGTCTGTGCGCTTCATGTTCAATCCCGAATGGGGCGTGGTCAACCACCTCATCTTCTCCCTCACCGGCGATGACGGCCCGAACTGGCTGAACGACCCGACCGTGGCGCTGAGCATGGCGATCGGCGTGCACATCTGGAAATCACTGCCGTTCTGGACGCTGATCCTGATCACCGGACGCCTTGCGATCGCGCACGATCTGTTCGAGGCCGCCGAGGTCGATGGTGCGAGCTGGTGGCAGAAATTCCGCTACATCACCTGGCCGTCGATGCAGACGCTCTACATCACCTGCACACTGCTCTCGATGATCTGGACGCTCGGCGATTTCAACAGCGTCTATCTGCTCACCGGCGGTGGCCCGGCTGACCTCACGCACGTGCTGGCGACGCTCGGTATCCGCTATCTCCGGCTCGACCAGCTCTCGCTCGCGATGGCCTCCATCGTCTGCGCGATGCCGTTCGTCCTGCCGCTCGTGTACTTTATGATGAAACGGTTGTCGCGATGAAGCTTCCCGGCGTAAGCGAATTTTCCTGGCGCGACGTCGCGATCGAAGCGCGGCTGCTGCTGATCGGTATTCCTGTCTTCCTGTGGACGATGATTCCGATCTACCACATGTTCCTGTTCGCGATCTCCCCGAAGGAGGACGCGTTCTCGGGCAAGCTGTGGCCGGATCATCCGACGCTCCACAACTTCGAGATCGTGTTCAAGCAGCAGCACTACTTCCTGCGCGACTTCTACATCCAGTTCTGGAACTCGACGGTGATCGCAGTCTCCGTCGGCGTGATGACGCTGTTCATCGCCACCGCCGCGGCGTTCGCGATCTCGCGATTAAAGGTGCCGGGCGGCCGCACCGTGTTGAACCTCGCGCTCTTCACCTATTTCATCCCCGCGGCGTTCCTCGCCGTGCCGATGTACCGCACCATGGGCAATTACGGCCTGCTCAACAATCACTGGTCGCTGATCCTGGCCATGGTGACGATCGCCAGCCCCTACGCGATCTGGGTGCTCAAGCAGGCCTCCGACAAGCTGCCGGTCGAGCTGGATGAAGCCGCGGTGATGGACGGCGCCACGACGCTCCAGATCTTCCGCCTGGTCTACCTGCCGCTGATGATGCCCTCGCTGGTCGCGATCGGCACCTATGCAGTGCTGCTCGCCTGGAACGAATATCTCTACGCGTTCCTGCTTCTGTCCAACGACCGCGAGATCACCCTCCCCGTCGCGCTCGGCAAC
Source organism: Bradyrhizobium sp. LA6.1 (assembly GCF_040547805.1). NCBI lineage: Bacteria > Pseudomonadati > Pseudomonadota > Alphaproteobacteria > Hyphomicrobiales > Nitrobacteraceae > Bradyrhizobium > Bradyrhizobium sp. LA6.1. The sequence continues at coordinate 112,518 of NZ_JBEPQK010000004.1, forward strand.
TTCCTCGCCGCCGACGATTCGCCCTGGGAGCTGTTGATGACCACCGGCTTCATTTACGCGCTGCCGCCGGCCGCGGTCTATTACGCCTTCCGCCGCTACATGGTGGGCGGGCTCACGGCAGGCGCGGTGAAGTCCTGACAATCGAGAGCCTCGTTCCGATGGAATCGGAACGGGGCTCTCGATTCTTGCTTTGACGCGTTTTCATTACGCGAACCGGTATCCACTTCGCTCGAAAGCGCTCCGGGACGCATCGCGTCGCCGCAAGCAGGGCGTTCGAGCGACGACGTGGACAATTGCGGGTTGTCCACGCCTGCTCTAACCTCGCAGCCCTGTCACGGGGCACGTCACCATGCGCGGCAACGACGCGATCCATCTCGGCCTGATGCTGCTGGCGTTCGCGGCGTCCTATCTGGTGCCGTTCGAGCTGCTGCTGCTGGCCTATGTCGTGCTCGGCCCGGCGCACTACTTCACCGAGATCTCGTGGCTGCACGATCGCAGCTATTATCTGCCCCATCGCGGGATCGCGGCGGTCCTCGCGATCATCGCCGTGGTCGCGGCGCTGATCGACAACGCCTCATGGTTCGGCCTTGCGATGTGGGGCGCGCTGGTCGTCTGCGCCATGCTGGCAGCCACGACCTCCGCGATCGAGAGCATGCTGCTGTTCATGGTGGCGATCGTCCTGTCCGCGATCATGTATTCGAGCGGATCGTCGCTTGCAGTCATCGGCATCCTGATCCCGACCCTGATCCACGTCTCGCTGTTCACGCTGATCTTCATGGTGCTCGGCGCGCACCGGTCGGGCAGCCGCGTGCAGGCTGCGCTGGTGGTCGTCTATCTGCTTGCGGTCGCCATGATCCTGTTGCTGCCGCCAACGGCCGAAATCCGGATCCCGAGCTTTGCCCGGGTCGGACAGGACTATTTCGGCAATGTCGGTCCGGCGCTGGGCCGGCTGTTCGGAGTCCCCGGCCTCGTCCTCGACACCCGGCTGACGAGCCTGCTCGCCTTCGTCTACACCTACCACTACCTCAACTGGTTCATCAAAGCCGACATCATCCGCTGGACTGAGGTGCCCAAGGCGCGGCTGGCGGCGATGGCCGCCGCAAGCGCCGCCTCCACCGCGCTGTACTTCTACGACTACGCTTTCGGCTTCACCTTCCTGCTGGCGCTGAGCCTGATTCACATCCTGCTCGAGTTTCCGCTCGACAGCCTCGCGCTGCGGCAGCTCGGATCCGCTGTCCAGGGCGCGATACGCGCGCGATATGCGGGGCCCATCGCGGCCTCCGCGGCGCAATCGCGTTCTACGGGCACCAAGGCCGCGAAACGCGCAACGCGCTCACGCTGATCATCTCTCCGCGCTCTTTCGTCGATACGCGACCAGCAGGGCGATCGTCGAGCCGATGAAGTAGCCGGCGGTCGCGCCCGAGATGGCGCGGCCGGCGACGATCGCCAGCGCGCGATCGCCCGCATCGATCGCCGAAATCACGCCGACCGCATATTGCGAGGCGAAGACAATGAGGTTGCGGACCAGACCAAATGGACTGCCCGGACGGATGATCTGCCCGGTCGTGTGATCGACGTCGAACGGGCGCGGCGTCAGCACACCGAGCGGCAGCAGCGCCAGCGCGGCCGCGATCCATGCGACCAGCGGCGAAACGCTGTCTTGGTGGCCGAAGCCGAGTCGCGAAATCCCCCAGACGATGAAGACGACCGGCACGATCAGCGCGCGCCAGATCGGCGTCGTGCGCGGCTGCATCGCCTTGACGCCCTGCCACACCAGAAAAGCGAGCAGCATCCAGACCCAGACCGGCGTGTGGATCAGGATCTGGTAGGCGAATGTCATGATTGCTCCTCGCCTACAGCGGCGCCGCGCTCTCGCCCTGCGAGCTCGAGAGTTTCGAGGCAAGCGAGGCGATGACGATGACCACCGCGATCAGGGCGATCACCAGCGTGCAGATCGCGTTGATCTCGGGCTTCACGCCAAGCCGCACCTCCGAGTAGATCCGGATCGGCAGCGTCGCCGAGCCTGGGCCGGTGGTGAAACTCGCGATCACGAGATCGTCGAGCGACAGCGTGAAGGCCAGCATCCAGCCCGCCGCGATCGCGGGCGCGATCAGCGGCAGCGTCACGGCGACGAACGCGCGAACCGGGTTGCAGCCGAGGTCCATCGCCGCCTCCTCCAGCGAACGGTCGAGCGAGCCGAGGCGGGACTGCACGACCACCGCGACGAAGCACATCGTCAGCGTGGTGTGGGCGATCGTCACCGTCCAGAAGCCGCGCTCGGCGTTGAGCGCGACGAACAGCAGCAGTAGCGACAATCCGGTGATCACCTCCGGCATCACCAGCGGCGCGTAGAGCATGCCCGAGAACAGCGTGCGGCCGCGAAAGCGCTCGCCGCGCGACAGCGCAACGGCTGCGAGCGTGCCGAGCAGCGTGGCGATGGTCGCGGAGGAGACCGCGACCCGCAGGCTCATCCAGGCCGCCTCGATCATGGCGCGGTCATTGAAGAACTCGTGGTACCAGCGCAGCGACCAGCCGCCCCACACCGTCACCAGCCGCGAGGCATTGAAGGAGTAGATGACGAGGATGAGGATCGGCAAATAGAGGAATGCCAGGCCCAATGCGAGCGAGGCGATGTTGAAGCGGGACAGGCGGGAGACCTTGCGCATCGCTTCAGCGCCCCTGTTCCAGCTGCCGCTTCTGCAGCCGTTCGTACAGCAGCAGCGGCACCAGCAGCACCACCAGCAGCACGATCGCCGCGGCGGAAGCCACCGGCCAGTCCTTGTTGGTGAAGAATTCGAGCCACAGGGTCTGGCCGATCATCAGCGAATTGGAGCCGGCCAGAAGGTCCGGGATCACGAACTCGCCCACGATGGGGATGAAGCACAGCAGCACGCCGGCCCCGACGCCGGGCAGCGACAGCGGAAAGGTGACGAGCCAGAACACCTGCCAGGGCGGCGCGCCGAGATCAGAGGCCGCCTCCTCCAGCACCGGCTCCATTTTCGCGAGCGTGGCGTAGAGCGGCAGGATCATGAACGGCAGATAGGAATAGACGATGCCGATATACATCGCGGTGTCGGTCGAGAGCCACACCACCGGCTGGCTGACCAGATGCAGCGCGAGCAGGATCTGGTTCAGCAGGCCGTCATGCTGGAGGATGTTGATCCAGGCATAGATGCGGATCAGGAACGAGGTCCAGAACGGCACTATCACCAGCACCATCGCCACCGCCTGCCAGCGCTTCGGCAACCGCGCCATGCCGTAGGCGATGGGATAGCCGATCACGAGCAACAGCGCAGTCGCGGTGACGGCGACGGTGAGGCTGCGCACATAGGCGAACACGTAGATGTCGTCTGAGGCGAGCAGCTTGAAATTGTCGATCGACAGCGCGGCGAACGCTGCCTTGAGCGCCTCCCATCCCGCCATCAGGTCGAACACCGGCTCGTAGGGCGGCTGCGCGATCGCCGTCTGCGACAGGCTGATCTTGAGTACGAAGCCGAACGGCACCAGGAAGAACAGCAGCATCCAGACATAGGGCGCGATCGCGGCAAAGCGCGCGGGCCTTGCGAAGATGCGGCGCGAGCTCATGATTGCAGCACCACGCAGTCGTCGGGCGTGAACCAGGCGACGACACGCTGGTTCAGGCTGTAGGCGTCGACGTCGAGTCGCGCGCTGTTGGGGACCGACGCCTGCACGATTCCGCCGGCATCGAGCTTCACCTTGTAGGTGGTGGTGCCGCCGAGATAGCAGATGTCGGCGACCACGCCGTCCAGGCTGTTGATCGCCGTCTCACGACCGGCCTCGCTCTCCGGGCCGCGGCGCGACAGCTTGACCTTCTCGGGCCGGATCGCGACCGACAATTTTCCCGCGCCGACGCCTTCGCGCGGCTCGGCCACCACCAGCGCACCCGCATCACGCGTGCCGATGATCAGACGATGACCGTCGCGCAATTTGGACTCGCCGTCGAACAGATTGATGTCGCCGACGAACTCCGCGATCCAGCGCGAGCGCGGCGCTTCATAGAGTTCGCGGGGGCTCGCGACCTGGGCGAGCTTCCCGGCCTTCATCACGCCGATCCGGCTTGCCATGGTCATGGCTTCCTCCTGATCGTGGGTGACGATGATGAAGGTCATGCCGAGCCGGCGCTGCAGCTCCATCAGCTCGCCCTGCGTACTCTCGCGCAGCTTCTTGTCGAGCGCCGCGAGGGGCTCATCGAGCAGCAGAAGCTGCGGCCGGCGCGCCAATGCACGCGCCAGCGCCACGCGCTGACGCTGACCGCCGGAGAGCTGGTCGGGCCTGCGCTTCTCCAGCCCCTCGAGCTTCACCAGCGCAACCATTTCGGCCACGCGCGTGGCGATGTCGGCACGCGCCATGCCGGCCCGCTTCAGGCCGAAGGCGATGTTGTCGCGCACGGAGAGATGCGGAAACAGCGCGTAGTTCTGGAACATCATGTTGATCGGGCGTTCATGCGGCAGCGCCTGCGCGATGTCCCGGCCGCCGAGCAGGATGCGCCCCTCGTCCGGCGCCTCGAACCCGGCGAGCATGCGCAGCAGCGTGGTCTTGCCGCAGCCGCTGGGCCCGAGCAGCGCAAAGAACTCGCCGGCCTTGATGTCGAGCGACACGCCGTCCACGGCCCGGAACGTCCCGAATGTCTTGGCGACGCCCTCGATGCGCAGCAGCGGCTGCCCCGCCGCGGGAAGCGCTTCCGCGCCGGCGTCTATCTTGGGCAATTCGTCCGTCATGGTCCCTGCCAACCCCGATTCCGCCGCACGCTAGCGGCCGATCGTCCCCAGCTCAACCGGTTCGGGGGTGACTTCCACTGCAGTCCCGTAGCCCGGATGGAGCGCAAGCGTAATCCGGGACGGTCCATCGGTGGTGAGACTTTCCCGGATTGCGCTTCGCTCCATCCGGGCTACGCCACTAGCTCACACCCGCCATGAACACGGCCAGCGCGTCACGGTCCGCCGCGGGCATCGTCAGGCCGAGCTTCGAGCGCCGCCACAGAATATCCTCGGGAAAACGCGCCCATTCGCGGGTCATCAGATAGCGCACTTCGGCGCCGGTCAGTTCGGGACCGAAGGCGGGGCCGAGCTCGTCGCGGGCCTTCGCCTCGCCGAGCACGGCCGGCAAGCGCGAGCCATAGGCCGCAACCAGGCGGTGGGCCTGCGTCTCCCCGAGAAAGCGCCAGCGGTCGCGGGCGAGGTCAACTTCGGTGTCGAAACGATCCCAGGCAAAATCTCCGCCGGGCAACGCGGCGCCGGCCGTCCAGGACGGCGACATCGGATAGAACGGCGTCAGCCTCGTCACCGCCCGCTCGGCGCGCAGGCGTGCGGTGGTGACGTCGCCGCCGAACATCGTGATCAGCGGCGCCTTGCGCCGGCGCGCGTGGAACAGCGTCGTCCCGTCGCGCCGTCGCACGGACGCCAGCGTCAGGTTGACGCCGGAGACCGCGCGCACCACGTCGGTGGGCGCGACGCGCTCGCGGAAATAGCGGCTGGCGGCCTCGCAGAGATAGCTGACGTCAGCCCCAGGCATCGCCACGATCGCGGGATCACCAGTGAAATCACGAGTGACCGTGCCGATCAGCGCGAAATCGCGCTCAAAGGGGCTCGCGAAGATCAGCCGCCCATCGCTGTTCTGGAAGACGTAGACGTTATCGGACTCGAACAGCCGCGGCACGATGATCTGGCTCATCTGCATGGCCGCCATGGCAGGCTGCGGCTGGCGCAGCACGGTCTCTGCGACGATCGACGTCCAGCCGCCGGTGGCATTGGCCAGCGCCCGGGCCGTGACCACGCGGCGATGGCCACGATCGACCACCGCGAGGCGCCATGTGTCGGTTCGATCGGCGCGGACACAGCGCGCCCCGGTCCGGATCGCAGCGCCGCGTTCGGCGGCGTCCAGCGCCGTCAGCACCACCAGGCGGGAATCATCGACGACGCAGTCCGAATATTCGAAAGCCGTGCCGAACGGGCGCTTCAGCGCGTTGCCGACCGGATGATGCGTGATGTCGAGGGTCGTCGCGGCAGGCAGGCCGCTCCGACCGGTGAGGCCGTCATAGAGGTACAAGCCGGCGCGCAGCAGCCAGGGGGGACGCTCCTCGGAATGGGCCGGGATCACGAAGCGCATCGGCCGGACCAGATGCGGCGCGATGGCAAGCCACGTCCGGCGCTCGGCCAACGCCCGGCGCACCCGCCAAAAACCGCGGCGTTCCAGCACCGACAGATCGCCATGGATCAGCCGCGGCGTCGCGGATGACGCCGCGCCGCCGAGATCGCCCTGCTCCAGCAGAATGACCCGCAGGCCGCGGCCGGCCGCATCGCGGGCGAGGCTGACACCGTTCAGGCCGCCGCCGATGATCGCAAGGTCGTAATCCGCCATGAAGCCGTCGAATGGGAGCTAGCGCCCGCCATCACTAGAGCCATTTCCATTCCGATGAAATCGGAACGAGGCTTTGGATTCTTGTTTTGACGCGTTTTCTTTGCGCGAACCGGTATCCGCTTGGCTCGATAACGCTCTAGCCGGTCTTGAGCGCAAGCTCCATGGTCTCGGCGCGGCCGACGAGGCCGGCATATTTGCCGATCGGCAGCGGCTTGCCGAGCAGATAGCCCTGCACGCCGTCGCAGCCCTCCTTGGCAAGAAAGACGAGCTGATCGAGGGTCTCGACGCCCTCGGCGATGATCGACATTTCGAGGCCGTGGCCGAGATCGATCACGGCGCGGACGATAGCCGCCGATTGCGGGTTGCGGCCGAGATTCATGATGAAGGCGCGATCGATCTTGATCTTGTCGAACGGGAACGCCTGGAGATAGCTCAGCGAAGAGTAACCGCTGCCGAAATCATCCATGGAGATGCGCACGCCGAGCGCCTTCAGCCGGCGCAGCAGTGCAAGACCCCGGTCAAAGTCCTCGATCAGCACGCCTTCGGTGATTTCCAGCTCGAGCCGGCCGGGTGCCAGGCCCGTCTCGATCAGGATCGAATGGACCAGCCCGACCACGTCGCCGTGCATGAACTGCGCCGGCGACAAATTGACCGCGACCTGGAGCGGCTTCGGCCAGGACGCCGCCTCGCGGCAGGCCTCGCGCAGGATCCACTCGCCCATCTCGACGATCAGGCCGCTCTCCTCCGCGATCGGGATGAACTCGGCCGGCGAGACCTGGCCGCGCACCGGATGCTGCCAGCGCGCCAGCGCTTCGAAGCCGATGATCTCGCTCTCGGCGACGCTGTGGCGCGCGATGCCCTGCGGCTGGAACGCGAGCGACAATTCGCCGTTCTTGATCGCTTTCGACAGGTCCTGGTGCAGCACGCGGCGGTCGCGGATCTGCTGGTCCATCTCCGGCTGGTAAAGGCCGATCGTGCCGCGCGACTTCTGCTTGGCGCGGAACAGCGCCGCGCCGGCATTGGCCAGCAGCGATGCGCCGTCGGCACCATTATGCGGGAAGATCGACATGCCGGTGGTGACGCCGGCGCGGACCGCCCGGCCGTCGATCTGAAATTCCTGGGCAACGGCCTCGCCGAGCTGCTGCGCCAGCGCAAGGCCCGCCTCCGGCTGCTTGCCGTCGATGATGAGGCCGAACTCGTCGCCGGACAGGCGCGCCACCACGCCGCCGCGCGCGGAATCCTGAAGCCGCTGGGCCACCTCGATCAACAGCTTGTCGCCGAGCGCATGACCGAAGACGTCGTTGACCTCCTTGAGGCCGTCGAGGTCGAGGCAGAGCACGGCGAACTCCTCGCTGGCGCCTTCGCAGGCCTCGATCATCTGGGTCAGCGCCTGGAGGAAGGCGGCGCGGTTCGGCAGATCGGTCAGGCCGTCGTGATAGGCCATGTGCGCCATGCGCGACTCGGTCTGCCGGCGGTCGGTGACGTCTTCGTGGGTCTTGATCAGATATTGCGGCTCGCCGGCATCGCTGAGCACGGTCGCCCGCCGGGTCAGGAACAGCCGCAGGCCGTCCTTGGTGGAGATCGGGTGCTCCTCGGTAATCATCCCGCGCTTCTTGATCGCGGCCTCGTCGCGCGCGATGATCAGCTTGGCTTCCTTGGGATTGAAGATGTCGGAGGCGGTCAGGCCCGTGGCCTCTTCGCGCCGGCGGTTGAGGATCGTCTCCGCGCTGCGATTGGCGAGCAGGTAGCGGCCGTCCTTGACCTGCTCCACGATCAACGCCACCGGAATGTTGTCGACCACGAGCTCCAGGAACTTCTTCGTGCTCTCCAGCTCCTGCGACAGCGAGCGGCGGTCGGTGATATCCTCGAACACGAGCATCAGGAATTCGGGCTTGTTGCTCTCGTCGCGGACCACGATCCGGATCGAGGCAACCATGCGCCGTTCACCGGCGCGGTCGACCTCGAATTCATTGCGGAACTGGCCGTCCGGCGAATTCAGTGCCGCCTTGTCGGCCGCCTCGATGCTGGCCGCCGAGATGGGCGCGAACAGCTCACGCGCATTCTTGCCGACGGCGTGGTCGCGCGAGAACCCCCAGAACCGTTCATAGGCGCTGTTGGCGAAGATGTAGCGACCGTCCTCGATGTTCTTCGCGGCGACGCAGGCCGGCACGTGGTCCAGCACGGTTTCCAGGAATTGCTTGGTGGAGGCGAGCTGCCGTGACAGCTTGCGCTGATCGCTGACGTCCAGATGCGTCGCGACCGAGCCGCCGTTCGGCAACACGAAATATTTCACCAGGATGGCGCGGCCATCGGGCAGTTCGGTGATCAGGCCGTTGGGGCTCGCCGCCTTCTCGTAGAAATCGTCGTCGGAGACGGCGAGGACCCCGCGCTGCCGGCGCAGCTCGAGGATGTCGTAGCCGGTCATGCCGGTCCACAGATCCGAGCGCGCCAGGCCGTAGATGTCGAGATAGCGGTCGTTGCAGAACATGATGCGTCGTTGCGCATCCGTCATCACCACGCCCTGGTTGAGATTGTTCATGGCGGAGGAGACGAAGGCGTTGCGCCGCAGCTGCAAGCGCTTGGTGCGGCGCAGCGAGGAATGGATCCACAGCGCGATGGCGGCCAGGAACGCACAGACGACGATGCCGCCGATCAGCACTTCCCAGACCAAATTGGGATCGAGCTTGCCTGGCGGCGCGAAGCTGTCCGAGAGCGCAAAGGCGCGCGCAGGCGCGACCGCGCTGCCCAGGCACACGACGGCCTGCACAGCAATCGGAAGCGTGCTGCCCACGTGCCAGTTCTTCTCAGCCATCAGCCACCCGCGCTTTCAACGTCGGATTGTCTGGCTTCACGGGTTTGGATCGGGTAAACGCCTGTACGCGCAACAGAAAAATGTGACGCCAAATACGGCAATTGCCCTGACATGATAAATGCTTCCTTAATGGAAAACGGCCCGGTGCCGTGGTTCTCAGGCCTGATGCCACCGATGCTTTCAATGGATACACTGCACAACCATGGATAGGGTCGACTGCGTCGTCATCGGAGCCGGCGTGGTCGGGCTCGCGGTGGCTCGAAAGCTTGCCCAGGCCGGGCGCGAGGTGATCGTGCTCGAGGAAGCCGAGGCCATCGGCACCATCACCTCCTCGCGCAACAGCGAGGTGATCCATGCCGGGATCTATTACCGCGCCGGCAGCTGGATGGCGCGCATGTGCGTCAGCGGCAAGCATGAGCTGTACCGCTACTGCGGCGAGCGCGGCATCCCGCACAAGAACTGCGGCAAGCTGATCGTCGCGACCAGCGCCAAGGAGACCGAGAAGCTGCAATCGATCAAGGCGCATGCCGAGGCCAATGGCGTGCTCGACATGCAGCTGCTCACGGGCGAGGCCGCACGCGGGCTGGAGCCGGCGCTCGCCTGCGATGCCGCGCTGCTCTCGCCATCGACCGGCATCATCGACAGCCACGCCTACATGCTCTCGCTGCGCGGCGAGGCCGAGGCGGCCGGCGCGGCCTTTGCGTTTCACACCCCGCTGGTCCGCGCCAAGGCAGCCGGCGATGTGATCGAGATCGAGGCCGGCGGCGAAGCGCCGATGACGCTGCAATGCGGCCTGCTCGTCAACGCCGCCGGGCTCTCGGCGACGACGGTCGCACGCCACATCGACGGCATGCCGATCGACCGGATTCCACCGGCCTATCTCGCCAAGGGAAACTATTTCAGCTGCAACGCCAGGGCACCGTTCTCGCACCTGATCTATCCGGTGCCCGAGCCAGGCGGGCTCGGCGTGCATCTGACACTGGACATGGCCGGGCAGGCACGCTTCGGCCCCGACGTCGAGTGGATCGAGACGATCAATTACGAGGTCGATCCATCACGCGCCGAGCGCTTCTATCCGGCGATCCGGAGATACTGGCCGACGCTGCCCGACGGCGCGCTGATGCCGAGCTATTCAGGCATTCGCCCGAAGATCGTGCCGCCGGCGGTGGCCACGCAGGATTTTCTGATGCAGGGCCCGCGCGATCACGGCGTCGAAGGCCTGATCAACCTGTTCGGCATCGAATCGCCGGGACTGACGTCATCGCTCGCGATCGCGGATCACGTCGCCGAGCTCGCAGGCATCTAGGGGATTTTCCATCGGAGCGGAAAGGCTCCAAGCGCCGCGCAAATAACTTTGCACGCTGCGCACCTTCATGCAGGGATGAGCGCAATAGCTCTCACCCCTGCATGAAAGGGTAAGTTCAACTCTACACTGTTACAGGGGTTACTAGTGGAGCGTGTCGCCGGTGTGCTTCAAACGCTCGATCTGGTCCTTGACCATCAACTTCCGTCGCTTCAACTCAACAATTTGCAGGTCGTCTGTTGAAAGGTGCACGAGAGCTTCGTGCAATTCGTTTTCGAGCGTTTTGTGCTTCCGTTCCAATTCAACCAGATGTGCCTGAATTGTCATTCGAAACCTCCTCGGTAGGGGGAAACCTTGGATTCGATCCGGACAAACAAGTGTACATCACCGATTCGTTCTGTCGATATGTATCCGTCGTCGCAGCGTCATTTTTGAAAATTCATATGTAACGAATCGTGAGTAAGGAACCACGCTGGAAAAATCCATGATATCAATGTGCTTGCGCAACGCCGCAACGAATCGTCGAAATATCTTGCGAGAGTTCGGTGAGCGGCGGCCCGAGATCGCTTGCGATCACGGCGCGCAAGGACGATAATTTCCACAGGGCATCCACAGCCTTGAATCTCACGCCCATCGGGTTTTCGGCCACCGCGAACATGACCAATGAAGACGAGCGTGAGCTCGAAGCCGAGCTCACCCGGTTGCAGCAAGAACACCGAGATCTCGACGCCGCGATCGATGCGATGCATCAATCGCCTGCCCCCGACCTGTTGCGGTTACAACGGTTGAAGAAGCGCAAGCTGTTGTTGCGCGACCGTATCGCGTTCATCGAAGACCAGATCACGCCGGACATTATCGCCTGATCCGCGAGGCCCTTTTCGTGGCAGCTCGCCGCATCCGAATCCGCTTGACTCGAAAAGAACAAAATAGGAACATTTGGGCATCCCACCGCCCCAGGAAACGCCCAGGAAACCCCCGAGGACAACGCAGATGTCGGCAACCGCCCTTCTCGACAACAGCCATTATGAACAGGCCTGCGACCAGGCGATCGCGATGTGCGACGGCAATCTGCGCAGCACCATCAAGGCGCTGATCATGGCCAACGAATATCTGGAAGCAGAGCTGGAAGAGTTGCAGGCGGCGATTTCAGCCGGCTGCATTCCCGAGACCGCACGCAGCAAGGTGCGGAGCAACAGCAGCGCCGCCTGAGTTCAACATCGGAGCAACGCCATGTCGGATGTGACCTACTACGTTGCAATGCCCTTCCTGATCGATGCCGACGGATCGCCTGTCGCCGGCGCCGCGGAGGAATGCCAGAGCTCGGCGGCCGCGTTGCGGCGCGCCGAGATCCTGGCGCACGGTGCCGGCCATATCGGCGCGGTTGCGTTCAGCCGCAGCGGCGATCCCATGACCGGCGAATTCGGCGACGCCACGCTGCTGCGCAAATTCGGCAACGTGCCGGAAGATCTGGCCACGCTGTAAGGGTTGTTGCTTGAGCATGATCTCCGCGCGACGCGGTCCGCATTTGTCGCGAAGATCATGCCCTAGTTGCTGACCAGCCTGATCAGCGGCTCGTGCCGCCGGTGCGCCTTGCGCACATACATGGCGGCATCAGCCTCCTCCAGCGCGCGACCTGCATCGGACTGCGCCCCCAGCAGCGCGACACCTGCGGAGGCGCCCGCGGTCACGCGCTGACCGCGAAAGGTAAACGACAATTCGTCGATCGCCTGCTCGAAGGTCGCAGCCTTCGCCTTGGCGTCGGTCTCGCTGAGATTCCAGAGCAGCAGCGCGAACTCGTCGCCGCCAAGCCGGCCGACCACATCCGAGGCGCGGACCTGCCGCGTCAGGGTGGCCGCAATCGCCTTGAGCACCTCGTCTCCGGCGGCATGGCCGAAGGAATCATTGATCGGCTTCAGGCGATCGACGTCGAGCACGATCAGCGCGCCGCTGGCGCGGTAGCGCTTCATGTAGGCGATGGCGCGCGCGAGCTCGCGCTCGAAGCCGCGCCGGTTCGGAATCTCGAGCAGGAAATCGGTGTCGGCCGCAGCTTCCAGTTCCGCAACCCGCCGCTCCGCCTCCTTGAGCTTGCTCCGCAAGCCGCGGATGGTCGCCCTGGTGTCGTCGGCGGCCGACGCTCCGCGCCGCGCCGGCTTGGCCGAGCGCTTCGCCAGCCGCCTGGGGGCGGCTTTGGAGCGGCTGGCGCTGGTCTTTCGGCCCTTTTTGGCCTTCGCAGCGCTCGCCCTTTTTGGTTTCTTCATGGGCATCCTGCTCAATGAAGGCTTGCGGGGATTCACCAAGACAGGATAGTGCATTCCCTTCTCCTTGCCACCGCCTTGCGAGCCACCGGCCGGAACCGTTAATCTGGCCTATCTTTCTGTTTTCCGAGCACAATTGACGTCATGACCGCGCCGATCGCCATCATCATGGGAAGCCAGTCGGACTGGGAGACGATGCGGCATGCCGCCGACACGCTCGCAGCGCTCGGCGTTGCCGCCGATACCCGCATCGTTTCGGCACACCGCACCCCCGACCGGCTGTTTGCATTCGCCAAGGGCGCCAAGGCGGCGGGCTACAAGGTCATCATCGCCGGCGCGGGCGGCGCTGCGCATCTGCCCGGCATGGCGGCGGCGCTGACGGAACTGCCCGTGTTCGGCGTTCCCGTCGAATCCAGGACGCTCAAGGGCATCGATTCGCTCTATTCGATCGTGCAGATGCCCGCGGGCATCCCGGTCGGCACCCTCGCCATCGGCAAGGCCGGCGCGATCAACGCGGCGCTGCTTGCGGCTTCAGTGCTCGCATTGTCCGACCCGGCCCTGGCCGACCGTCTCGCCGCCTGGCGTAAGGCACAGACCGAGGCGGTTGCGGAGCGCCCGGAGGACAAGGCGTGACTGACGCAAAGCAGGTGAAGCTGAAGCCCGGCGACACCATCGGAATCCTCGGCGGCGGACAATTGGGGCGGATGCTGGCCATGGCTGCGGCGCGGCTCGGCCTGCGCTGCCAGGTATTCTCGCCCGATCCGGACTCGCCCGCCTTCGACGTCGTGCTGAACGCGACCTGCGCCGAATATGCCGACGTCGAAGCGCTCGAGCTGTTCGCCAACGATGTCGACGTCATCACCTACGAATTCGAGAACGTGCCGTCTGCCGCCGCGATGGTGCTGGACGCGCGCCGCCCGGTGCTGCCCAACCGCAAGATCCTCGAGACCACCCAGGACCGGCTCGCCGAGAAGGATTTCGTGACGCGGCTCGGCATCGGCACCGCAGCCTATGCCGACGTCACCTCGGTCTCCTCGCTGCGCGAGGCGATCGTCCGGATCGGCCTCCCTGCGGTGCTGAAAACCCGCCGCTTCGGCTATGACGGCAAGGGCCAGGCCATCATCCGCGAGGGCGACGACATCGCCAAGGTCTGGACCAGCCTCGCCACCAAATCGGCGATCCTCGAAGCCTTCATCCCGTACGAGCGCGAGATCTCCGTGATCGCCGCGCGCTCGGCGACCGGCCAGGTCGAGTGCTTCGACGTCACCGAGAACGAGCACCGCGACCACATTCTGAAGATATCCCGCGCGCCCGCACAGATTCCGGATGCGCTCGCGGAAGAAGCGCGCAGCATCGCCGGCAAGATCGCCGGCGCGCTCGATTATGTCGGCGTGCTCGCGGTCGAGATGTTCGTGCTCGCCAACGGCACCGGGCCGAAGGTGCTGGTCAACGAGATCGCCCCGCGCGTGCACAATTCCGGACACTGGACGCTCGACGGCGCCTCGGTCTCGCAGTTCGAGCAGCACATCCGCGCCATTGCCGGCTGGCCGCTCGGCAAGGCCGTGCGCCACGGCGAAGTCGTCACCATGACCAATCTGATCGGCGACGAGATCAACGATTTTGAGAAGTGGCTGAGCGTGCCGGGCGCGACCGTGCATATCTACGGCAAGGGCGCACCGCGCCCCGGCCGCAAGATGGGCCACGTCACCGAAGTCAGGCCGACGAAGGGCAAGTAGCAGGACCGCGGCGCATGCCGCGATCCCGCCTTTCGATCAGGCCGTCTTCACGCCCGCGACGACGCCTGAGGGTTCCTCGCTGAGCCAGCGATAGAGCACCCCGCCCAGCGCGCCGCCGATCAGCGGTGCGACCCAGAACAGCCAGAGCTGCGACAGCGCCCAGCCGCCGACGAACAGCGCGGGCCCGGTGCTGCGCGCCGGGTTCACCGACGTGTTGGTGACGGGGATGCTGACGAGATGGATCATCACCAGCGCGAGCCCGATTGCGAGCGGAGCGAAGCCCGCGGGCGCGCGGCCATGGGTGGCGCCCATGATGACGAACAGGAACATCATGGTCATCACCACCTCGGTGACGAAGCAGGCGATCAGGCTGTACTGGCCGGGCGAATGCGCGTCGTAGCCGTTCGATGCGAAACCCTTGCTGACGTCGAATCCGGGAGCACCGCTGGCGATTATGTAAAGCAGCTGGGCGGCGACGATCGCGCCGCAGACCTGCGCGATCACGTAAGGCAGGATCTGTCCTGCCGGGAAACGTCCTCCGGCGGCAAGCCCGACGGTGACGGCCGGGTTGAGGTGGCAGCCCGAGATGTGCCCGATCGCATAGGCCATGGTGACGACGCTTAAGCCGAACGCAAGGGACACGCCGACCAGGCCGATTCCGACCTGCGGAAAGCCGGCGGCGATCACCGCGCTGCCGCAGCCTGCGAATGTGAGCCAGAATGTGCCGATCGCCTCGGCAGCGTATTTCTTCATATCCATGTGACGTCTCCCCTAATTCCAGGAATTTCCGGAGCAAAGCTCCGGGAACTGCCCCACCCTTGGCGCCGAATCACCCAAATCGGGGCCGTACGGAGGTATTTTCGCCTTATTTAATGGCTGAACTTGGCCCGAAAACCTGCTTGGCAGGTGGACATCGCGGGTTTTGTCTGATACATCCGCGCCCTCAAGGTTAAGGGCTTGTGCGTTTCGCCATCCCCTTTGACTTACCAGAATTCAAATCCGATCCACTGAAGAGGATGCCGCGTGCAGGTTCTCGTTCGCGATAACAATGTCGATCAAGCCCTCAAGGCGCTGAAGAAGAAGATGCAGCGCGAGGGAATTTTCCGCGAGATGAAGCTCCGCGGTCACTACGAGAAGCCCTCCGAGAAGAAGGCCCGTGAAAAGGCTGAGGCCGTGCGCCGCGCGCGCAAGCTGGCCCGCAAGAAGCTGCAGCGCGAAGGCCTGCTGCCGATGAAGCCGAAGCCGGTGTTCGGCGCCGGTCCCGGCGGTGATCGTGGCGGCCGCAGCGGCCCGGGTGCAGGTGCAGGTCCGCGCGGACCGCGCTGATTCCGCCTGACTTGCAAGACTTCAGTTTTCCAAGACTTCAGTTTTCGATGACGCGGGCCCTTGGCCCGCGTTATTGTTTTGTGAGCGGTGCCTTCTCTGGGACGGGGGCACTACCGATGCGGCACCAGCGCGAGCGAACCGTAGATGGCCTCCCCTTTCCCCGCACGCCGCTTGGCGCGGCTACGCCAGATCTGGCGACAGCCGTTCGCGCTCGGCTTGATGGGGATCGTGCTGTGCGGCTGCTCCTTCGATCTCGGCTCCATGATGCCTGAGAAGGAGAAGCCGCAGGAGGCGCCCAAGGCGGCTGCGACGGTCGCCGACAGCGCGGTCAGCGCCGGCAATGTCAGCGAGGCCCAGGCTCACACCGCAAAAGGCCAGACCCTGGCAAAGGCGGGGGAGACGGCTGGCGCGCTGGACGAGTTCAACCGGGCCGTCGCACTCGATCCCTACAACGCACAGGCACTTTATGGTCGCGCCCTGATCTATCAGGGCAACAACGAGCATAATTTCGCCATCGCCGATTTCAGCGCCGCCAACGGGCTCAATCCGCAAAAGGTCGAGCCGTTGCTCGGCCGCGCCATCAGCTATCTCGCCATCGGCAAGGTCAAGGAAGCGGCGGCCGATCTCGATGAGGCCTCAGAGGTCGATCCGCACAACGCGCAGGTATGGACCGCGCGGGGACAGGCCTATGAGCGGCTGGGTGACAAGGCCAAGGCGGCCACGTCCTACAACAAGGCGGTCGCGCTACGTCCACGCGACGATACCGCCCGCAGCGGCCTCGCCCGCGTCGGCGGCTGACAGCGCGCCTAGAGATTCTTGTTTCGACGCGTTTTCTTCGCGCGAAGCGGTGTCCACTTCGCGCGAAAACGCTCTCAGCCACCGTCTTAATCGGGGGTGGCGCTCTTCGGCAGGACGGAGTGGAACATCGACTTCATGCCCGACAGCATCTCGTCGGCGACATTGGTCTTCTTCGGCCGCGGCATGGTCGCGCCGGCATCGGCACGCAGGTCAAGTGGCGGCGCGATCACCGGCACCGGAATGTCGGCCGGCGGCGTCATCCGGTTCGGATCGTCGTTGCCGATCGAGGCGGTGTAGGGCGGATTGACCAGCGACGCGCTGCCATTGCCATAGGCTTCGGACGAAGGCGTCGACACCGTGATCGGCGGCGGCAGCGGACGGAGCGCGGACGGCTCCGCAGGAATGACACGCGGGGCTTCCGGGGTGCGGGAGGCTTCCCGAACCGCAGGCTCCGGCGACCTCTCGGCCGACTTGGTTTCAGCCGGCCGGGTTTCCGAAGACTTGGTTTCAGAAGATCTGGCCTCGGCGGCCTTGCCCTCAGGCGACTTGCGCAGGCGCTCGATGGCGGCGCGCGCGAGATCGTTGGCGTCGGGGGTCGCAGCCGGGGACGCCGGTGCCGAATTGGCCTCGACCACCGGGGTGGTGGCGGGAGCCGCGACAGCCGGAGCGGACTTGGCGGCCGCCTTCTCACGCGCCGGGTTGCGGCCGCGCGGGCTGGTCTCGGCGGGAGCAACGTCCGCGGCCTTGGTCTCGGCCGGGTGTTCGCCGGATTTGTCGGCGGGCTTCTCGGCCGCCGCCTTGTCGGTCACGCTCTTCTCGGGGACGCCTTTGGCCTTGACGCCGGGCGCCGGGAGGTTGGCCACATCGGAGGGCTTGCCGCTCTTGTCGGCATCGGCAGGCGCCACCACGGCCGCGGGGGCATCGGCCGCCGGCTTGGCGTTGATATAGTGGTTAACGATGTACGCCCCGATGATCGTCGCGAGCACCGAGGGGAGAATATCCATCGAGATTTTAGCGAGGTATTTCAGCATTTCTCGGCCACTCCCCGCGCGATCAGATGCGGGAACTTTGGGGCATTGTAAGGGATCAACTGCGACGGATCGATGGCAAAGGGTTCGCTCGCCTTACGGCTTCAGCTCGATCTCAAGGAACACGATCTCGGTTGAGGTTTCGTTAAGTACGTCGTGTTGGACGCCGGCCTTGCGAAAGTAAGATTTTCCGGCCGCGAGCTGCGCCTTGGAACGCTCGCCGCCGGGCGCCACGATGGTCATCTCGCCGGCGACGACGGGAACAATCACATAGTCCATGCCGTGGGTGTGGTGCCCGGTCGCGCTGCCCGGGGCGAGCCGCCACTCGGTCACCCGGACCTGCTCATTGTCGACCTGAACCTCGGATTTGGCGGCAAGCATCGGGAATTTCCTTCTACGGCACGAAAACCATGAACACGTAGACGGCAAATACCACCATATGGACCAGCCCGAACAGGACATTGGTCCTGCCGGTGCCGAAAGTCAGCATGCTCAACAAGAATGTCAGGAACAGCAGGGCCGTGTTCTGGGGATTGAGGCCCAGCACGAGCGGCTGGTCGAGCAGGTAGGTGGCGACCCCGACCGCCGGAATGGTCAGGCCGATGGTTGCGAGCGAGGACCCGAGCGCCAGGTTGATGCTCTTCTGGAGGTCGTTCTTGCGCGCCGCCGCAATCGCCGAGACGCCCTCCGGCATCAGGATCAGGAGGGCGACGAGGAGGCCCGCGAACGCTGGCGGAGCGCCGATCTGAACCGCAACCGCGTCCACCACCAGCGAGAACTTCTTGGCGAGGAGGACAACCGCCAGCAGCGAGATCAGCAGCAACACGATGCTCAGCACCAGCATCCTGCCGGACAAATGCGCCTCCCCGCCCTCGCCGTCCGCCCTCTCGTGGACGAAGTAGTCCTTGTGCAGGACGATCTGGGTGTAGAGGAACACGCCGTAGAGCACGATCGTTGCGAGATCGACGAAGCCGAGCTGGAGCGTCGAATAGATCGGGCCCGGCGTCGTCAGCGTGTAGTTGGGCATGATCAGGGTGATGGTTGCCATCGCAATCAGCACGCTGAGATAGACGTTGGCGCCCGAGACCTGAAAGCCCTGCTCGCGATAGCGCATGCCGCCGATGAAGACGCAGAGGCCGACGAGGCCGTTGCAGACGATCATCACGACGGCGAACACGGTATCGCGGGCGAGCTCCGGAGCCGGCTTGTCGCCCAGCATGATCGTGGTGATCAGTGCGACCTCGATGATGGTCACCGCCAGTGTCAGCAGCAGCGTGCCGTAGGGCTCGCCGATGCGCTCCGCGATCACCTCGGAATGATGAACGGCCGCGAACACGGTGCCGAACAGGATCACCAGGAGCACGATCGCGAACAGGGCTCCGCCCGCCGTTAGCGTAAAGCTGTAGCCGGTCGCGGTCACGATCAGGAACAGCAGCACCGCCAGAGCGGGGAAGATCCAGGACGACCGCGGCATCGGTCCGTGTGCGCTCATGCGGGCGATTCCTTCAAATGGGAGACCGATTATGCGCGAGAAGATCGCATCCGTCAGCCCTCAGGACCCATTGATGAAGTTTCGTGCGATCTCGATGGCGCCAAAGCTGCCGAGATCGTCGTGCCCGCCGCCGGGAATGCGCACGAACTGCTTCGGCTCGCGGGCCAGCGCAAACAATTTCTCGCCGAATGCGATCGGGATGGTCTGGTCCTGCGCGCCATGCATGATCAGGAGCGGAGCCGTGACGCGTGCGATGCGCTCATCCGAGTGGAAGGGGTCGCGGATCAGGAGGCGAACCGGAGCGAACCAGAAATGCGCGGCGGCGACGTCGGCGATCGACGAATAGGGCGCCTCGAGGATCAGCTTCCCGACCGGATGTTCGGAGGCGACGGCGACCGCAACGCCGGTCCCGAGCGAGAAGCCCCAGGCGACGAGGCGCCGGGCGTCATAGCGCGCCACCGCGAACGCGTACGCGGCCGCGCCATCGCGCAGCAGGCCATCTTCGCCCGGTGCGCCGCTGGAGCCCGAATAGCCGCGATAGGACAGCGCGACGAGACCGGTGCCGTCAGCCGTGATCGCCTTGAAGTGGCCGGCAAGGCCGGCCAGAGAATCGCCGTTGCCGTGGAAGAACAGCACCACGGCACGGCCAGGCTTTGGCGGCACGTGCCAGACGATGACCTTCTCGCCGTCAGACGTCGTCAGGACATGCTCTTCGGCGTCTGGAAGTCCCGCGGCGGCAGGCGCCGTGCGCTCGGCCGTCGGAATCGGAAACAGCATGGCGCGCTGTTTGGCAAACAACAGGACGAGACCGGCGAGGTAGCCGGCCGCGAGGATGGTGGCGGTCCATTTCAGGAATGTCATCGCGGCCCGCCATTCCGGAGTTCAGGATTTGCGGCGGCTCGTGAGCAGTTTGAGAACGTCCGGCCGGATGCTCAAGGGAATCTCGCGGCAGCCGCACGCCGCCGCATGGGCAACGTGCCACGCGACACGCTGCTCGCGCGTCGCCTTCGGTGGCATGCGATGGGACCGGTGCCACTCCTTGTTCAGGGCCACGGTCCGCTCGCCTTCCCGCCCTACATCGCCTTGACGATGTTCTCGGTGACCTTCTTGGCGTCGCCGAGCAGCATCATGGTGTTGTCGCGATAGAACAGCGGATTGTCGATACCGGCATAGCCCGAGGCGAGCGAGCGCTTGATGAACATGACGGTGCCGGCCTTCCAGACCTGGAGGACGGGCATGCCGTAGATCGGCGAGGTCTTGTCCTCTTCGGCCGCCGGGTTGGTGACGTCGTTGGCGCCAATCACGAAGGCGATGTCGGCCTGCGCGAATTCGGAGTTGATGTCCTCGAGCTCGAACACCTCGTCGTAGGGGACGTTGGCCTCGGCGAGCAGCACGTTCATGTGGCCGGGCATGCGGCCCGCGACCGGATGAATGGCGTACTTCACCTCGACGCCTTCCTTCTTCAGGATGTCGCCCATTTCGCGCAGCGCGTGCTGGGCCTGCGCCACCGCCATGCCGTAGCCGGGCACGATGATGACCTTCTGCGCATTCTTCATGATGAAGGCGGCGTCGTCGGCCGAGCCGAGCTTGGCGGGCTTCTGCTCGCCGCCGCCAGCGCCGGCCGCGGCGGTCTCGCCGCCAAAGCCACCGAGGATGACCGAGATGAAGGACCGGTTCATCGCGTGGCACATGATGTAGGACAGGATCGCACCCGACGAGCCGACCAGCGCGCCGGTGATGATCAGCGCGGAATTGCCCAGCGTGAAGCCGATGCCGGCCGCAGCCCAGCCGGAATAGGAGTTCAGCATCGAGATCACGACCGGCATGTCGGCGCCGCCGATCGGGATGATCATGAGCACGCCGAGCGCCAGCGCGATGATGACGATCAGCCAGAAGTCGAGCGCGCTGCCCGACATCACCAACCCGACGATGAAGACGACGAGCGCGATCGCGAGCGCGATGTTGATGACGTGGCGGAACGGCAGGATGATCGGCGCGCCGCTCATGCGCGCGGACAGCTTCAGGAACGCGATCACCGAGCCGGTGAAGGTCAGCGCGCCGATGGCGACGCCGAGCGACATCTCGACCAGGCTCTGCGGATGGATGTTGCCGGGCGTGCCGATGTCGAAGGCTTCCGGCGCGTAGAACGCGCCGGCGGCAACCAGCACCGCGGCCATGCCGACCAGCGAGTGGAAGGCGGCGACCAGTTCCGGCATCGAGGTCATCGGCACGCGGCGGGCGATCACCGCGCCGATGCCGCCGCCGATCGCGATACCGACGATGACGAGCACCCAGGCGAGGCCGTCTGCCGGCGGATGGTTGGCGAGCGTGGTGGCGACCGCGATCGCCATGCCGATCATGCCGAACAGATTGCCCTGGCGCGACGAAGCCGGGCTCGACAGCCCGCGCAGCGACAGGATGAACAGCACTCCCGCCACGAGATACAAAAATGCAGAGAGGTTGGCGCTCATCTCAGGTCCCCATTGATCCCTTCAGCCCGAGGTGGCCGCTTACTTCGACTTCTTCTTGTACATCGCCAGCATCCGCTGGGTGACAAGGAAGCCGCCGAAGATGTTGATGCAGGCGAAGATCAGAGCGACGAAGCCGAAGGCGCGTGCCCAGCCCGAGCCGCTCGAGACATTGGCGACGCCGCCGGCGAGGAGCGCGCCGACCACGATCACCGAGGAGATTGCGTTGGTCACGCTCATCAGCGGCGTGTGCAGCGCCGGCGTCACCGACCACACCACGAAATAACCGACGAAGACGGCAAGGACGAAAATCGACAGCCGGAAGACGAAGGGGTCGACGACCTGTGCAACATGCTCCATGGCGGC
This sequence comes from Bradyrhizobium sp. LA6.1, assembly GCF_040547805.1. NCBI lineage: Bacteria > Pseudomonadati > Pseudomonadota > Alphaproteobacteria > Hyphomicrobiales > Nitrobacteraceae > Bradyrhizobium > Bradyrhizobium sp. LA6.1. The sequence continues at coordinate 134,480 of NZ_JBEPQK010000004.1, forward strand.
TCTCCTAAGCTTTCGGCTGGAAGTTCGGGTGAATCACGGCGCCGTCCTTGGTGAGCGCCGTCGCCTTCACGAGTTCGTCGTCCCAATTGACGGCAAGAGCCTTGCTGCCCTTGTCGACCAGGGTCTCGATGAAATTGAACAGGTTGCGCGCGTAGAGGCTGGAGGCGGACGCCGCGACGCGGCCGGCAACGTTGGTGTAGCCGACGATCTTGATGCCATCGACATCGGCGACCTCGCCCGGCCTCGCGCCTTCGACATTGCCGCCGCGCTCGACGGCGAGATCGACCAGCACCGAACCCGGCTTCATCGACTTGACCATGTCGGCCGAAACGAGCTTCGGCGCCGGCCGGCCCGGAATCAGCGCCGTCGTGATCACGATGTCCTGCTTCTTGATGTGTTCGGCGGTGAGCGCGGCCTGCTTGGCCTGGTATTCCTTGGACATTTCCTTGGCGTAGCCGCCGGCGGTCTGCGCGTTCTTGAACTCCTCGTCCTCGACGGCGAGGAATTTTGCGCCGAGCGATTCCACCTGCTCTTTCGTCGCGGGCCGCACGTCGGTCGCGGTGACGATGGCGCCGAGACGGCGCGCGGTCGCGATCGCCTGGAGGCCGGCAACGCCGACGCCCATCACGAACACCTTTGCGGCGGGCACGGTGCCGGCGGCAGTCATCATCATCGGGAAGGCGCGGCCGAAGGCCTCGGCCCCCTCGATCACGGCGCGGTAGCCGGCAAGGTTCGCCTGAGACGACAGCACGTCCATCACCTGCGCACGGGTGATGCGCGGCATCAGTTCCATCGCGAAGGCGGAGACGCCGGAATCGGCGATCGTCTTCAGCGCGGCCTCGTTGCCGTAGGGGTCCATGATGGCGATGACGAGCGCACCGCGCTTGTACTGCGCGAGCTCGGAGGCTTCGGGACGCTTCACCTTGATGATGATGTCGGCGTCCTTCAGCGCATCGGCGCTGACGGTGGCGCCCACGGCGGTGAATTCGGAATCCGGCAGGCCCGATTTGAGGCCGGCGCCCGGCTCGACGGCGATCTCGGCGCCCAACGCCTTGAACTTCTTCACCGTATCAGGCGAAGCGGCGACACGCGGCTCCGACGGATCGATTTCCTTGGCAACGGCGATCTTCATAGGCCCTCCGGCGACGCGGGACAGCGCGCGCAAACTTAAGCGTTACTCCCGCAGCGTTCGATACCGGTTTTGGGACCGGCTTGGATGCAAATTTTGTAGGCGGCAGCTGCTGCTGACGTGTGCAGCTGCCGATAGGTCAGGTCAGGAAGATCGCCATCAGGATCACGATGAGCGCGACCGAGGCCGTGCCGTACTTCACCAGCTTGATGAAGCCCTCATAGGTCTGCTCGTGGGCAACGTAGTCGTTGCCGTCGGCGGTGGTGTACGCCACTTCGCTATGGTCAGCCATGTATTGTCCCCAGTCGAAAGTCGAATTCTTGGGCTGGGATACCGCAAACCTTCGGGCAGGGCAACGGCACCGATGGCCGGTTTTCGGGCAAATCAGGTGATTTGGAATTCCGATTGCCGGGAATCCGGCTGTCGCGCTGCTCAGCCCTGATCGATCATCGTGGCGGTGACGCTCGCGGTTTGCCGCCGAGGTACCGGAAGACCGAGCGCCTCGCGGACCGCGTCGATCGCCGGCTCGCCCGCTTCAGTGAATCGGGCCATATGCGGATCGACGCCGGACCCGACCGCGACCGGATTGTCACCGGACAGGAAACCGTGCGCCATGTGGAAGCCCAGCGCGCGGTAGACCTCGAACTGCTCCTCCGAGAAGAACTGGTCACCCGTGGTCTCGTGCGGGAAGCGGTCGTTTCGCCGCGCGTAGTCCCGGATGTAGTCGTTCTCGTCGCCATTGAGCGACGATTTGACGTAAACGAGATAACCCTGCTCGTCGCCTCCGTAGTCGATGGTGCCGATCGCGACGTGGACGTGGTCTCGCGCAATGTCGTCGCGCTCGTCGGCCGCGCCGGGATCACCCGCCTTGTCGGCATTGCGCGCCATCAGCGCACGCGTGCGCTCGCGAATCGGCGTCCATGGCAGGTCGATGCGGACGCCGAGATCGATGCGGGCGTAACGCTGTAACGTCATCAGGGAACCGAAATTCATCGGCGCATCGGCTTCCGCATCGACCGCGATGATCACCTTGCAGCGGCGGCGCAACAGCTCGTAGACGCCGAGATTCTCGATATGACCGCCGTCCGTCAGATAGACGCTGTCGCTGTTCTCGTACAGGCGCCCCGAGATCTCCGACCAGAAATAGATCGGCGTGGAGCGGCGCTGCGGCCGGACACGCTCATCGACGTAACGCGGGTTCTTCAGCCAATAGCCGAGCCGGACGTTGAGGAGCGCAAGCGTGGGCGTCAGCGCCTTGATCGAGCTCGAACCCATGTTCGAGGAGGCCGCGGCTCCGGAAATCGCCATTGCGGTGGCGAGATCGAGACTTTGCTCGTCGTCCTGCACCAGATCGGTGGGCGCATAGCCCGTCGCCTCGCTGCCGACGTTCAGGGCGGAGAACACGAAGAAGTCCGCGTTGCGTCCGCGCCGGTTGGCAAAGTCGGAGCCCTGAATATTCAGCGCCGTATTGATGAGCTGATAGGGCGCGTGCAGCTTCGGCGCAGCCGGCTGCCCTGGAATCCGGGCCGTCGCGGCCGGAGCGGCGTAGAGATCCGTCAGCTTCATGCGATCGAGCGCCTTGAAATCGCGCCCCTGGTCGAGACTGGCTTCGGCGGGCGCGACGCGCCCGTCGGCCGAACGCGTCGGATCGAACAGGAAGGCCTTGCTCAGGCGATCGCGATAGAGCCGGTGCAACGAGTTCGCATTCGGCGTCAGGCAGAACGAGATGGCGAACAGCAGGGCGCCGGCGAACGTGTAGAGGATCACCATGTGCAGGCTGTAGGAGTAGGCGAGCTCCGAAGCATTGCCCTGGAACAGGCTGGGAAAACGAACCTGAACCACCTGCCCCGCTTTCTGAGCCAGGAACAGGAGCCAGGCGGGCGTGTGCCAGATCGGCGTCAACTGCTCGGCATCTGCCACGACCTGCGGTGCGGCTTTCGGCGTGATTTCCGCCGACAAGGTCCCCTTGCTGACATCGAACTGAATCCTGCCTGCGAGGCTTCCGGACGGCGCGTTCGATTTGGCATTGACCAGGCACTCTCGCTGGGAGGTTGCGCCCATAACGGACGGGCACCTCTCGAACAGATCGTTGGCGATGCCCCAATAGGATAGATAGAGGTATGCGACCCAGATGACGAGCGGAAGCGCAAGGCCCGCGATCCATAGCGCGACCTTGGCCACGACCGCGAGCACAAGCGAACCCCATTGCGAGGATGCGCTGTTGCCCTTCAGCAATTCCACGAATTGCTGCCTGAACGCGGTGACGAAGACACCGATTGGCGCAGCCACTGCCGCGAGCGACTTGATCCAGGTGATCGCAACCGCAGCAGCCGGTCCACCGATTGCGCTGCTCTCGGCGACATCGAACATCTGCTCCAGCATGAAGGGTTGAAACTCGAAGAAGGCGATCACCGCCAGCAGCACCAGGAAGGTCGCGCCCATGCTCGGCCAGTGCGAACGGAACTCCTGCCGCTTGCCGGGGCTCGCGAGCGACTGCTTGAGCGCCCATCCGAAAAACAGGACGCCCCCGATGATTGCGATCGACAGGCTCAACGCAAAATGCTGGACCTTGAGAAACCGGGCGAAGTCGCACGCGACGCCCAGCAACAATGCGATCCCGCCAATATAGGCGAACACGACGCTGGGACCGCTGCCGCGGACGGAGCGGGAGGTGAAATAGGCGAGCCCGCTGCAAGCGAACATCACGAGCGCGACGACCAGGCCGAATGTGCTGAAACCGTAACGATCGATGTCGCTGAAATCATGCAGCTCGCACAACGACCTGTTGTTGAGACTGATGCCGAAGATGTTCGCATCCGTCAGGCAGCTCCGCAGCGGCGTTGACCAGATGGTGATGGCGGCAAGCAGCAGCACGATGGGCAACGTCAACCCGATATTGGCGACCAGTCCCCGCACGACGATCGCAACTCCGGTCAGGAGATCGCGGGCACCGGCGGGGATCAGATAGTTGGAATAGTTGCGCAGGTGTCCGACCGACGGCGTATCGCTGATCTCGGCGGACGTGACGGTTCCGCCGGCGGGTCTCTCGCCGAACACAAAGCGCCGTGCGGTCGTCATGGTGGCGCTGAGCGAGGTGCCGATATAGCCGCCGCCCGACACCGTGGAGAGATAGTCGATCCGGCCGATCAGGTTGTGGTGGTTCAGTGCCTGGAGCACGCCGAGGCAAACGGCCGACGAGCGAATGCCACCGCCGGACAACGCAAGTCCGACGACGTCGAGCAACTGGCAGGGTTGCAGGCCGTCGGCGTCGAGGCGCCGTTCCGGCTCGCGGCGGGTGTTGATCGCCTCGATCTCATCGCAAACGATCTGATGGTGCTTCTCGCACCAGGGCGTTTCCTGATCGACGGCGGCAGCATTTCTCGCCATCGGAACCGGCGTGGCGGGCCCTTGATGGAGCATGGGTGCCTCCCCAGGGAGAAACCGATCAATCCACAATCAATAGTAGAAAATCATTTCCGAGTATCTGTTGAGTTAGTCTTGCGGGCCGCGCGAACGTTCAATCGCACGTAGCAAATCGCCGGCCTCCGCCGCGAAGGTCGCCCACGCCCACGGATGGAACTGGGGGCCGCAAAAAAACCTGCGGCACCCGCATTCCGTGCGCCCGGAAGGAACTCGCGCTTCGCCTCAGCCCATCGCCTCGAGCTCGTCGATCATCCCGGCGATGACCGAGAGACCGCCGTCCCAGAATTTGGGATCCTTGGCATCGAGCCCGAACGGCCGCAGCAGCTCGGAATAATGCTTGGTGCCGCCGGCGGCGAGCATGTCGAGGTAGCGCTCGGCAAAGCCCTCGGCCGCATTCTCGTAGACGGCGTAGAGCGAGTTCACGAGACAATCACCGAAGGCATAGGCGTAGACGTAGAACGGCGAGTGGATGAAGTGCGGGATGTACATCCAGTAGTTCTCGTAGCCCGCCTTGATCTCGATCGCCGGCCCGAGGCTCTCGCCCTGCACCGACAGCCAGATCTCACCGAGCCGCGTCGCGGTGAGCTCGCCGTTCTTGCGCTCGGTGTGGACCGCGCGCTCGAACGAATAGAACGCGATCTGCCGCACCACCGTGTTGATCATGTCCTCGACCTTGCCGGCGAGCAGCGCCTGGCGCTGCCGGGCGCTCTTGGTCTGCGCCAGCAACCGCCGGAAGGTCAGCATCTCGCCGAACACGCTCGCGGTCTCGGCCAGCGTCAGCGGCGTCGGCGCCATCAGCGCGCCGTTCTTCGCGGCCAGCACCTGGTGCACGCCATGGCCGAGCTCATGCGCGAGCGTCATCACGTCGCGCGGCTTGCCCTGGTAGTTCATCAGCACGTAAGGATGCGCCGACGGCGTGGTCGGATGTGAGAACGCGCCCGGCGCCTTGCCGGGGCGAACCGGCGCGTCGATCCAGCGATCGGTGAAGAAGCGCTCGGCGATCTCGGCCATTTTGGGCGAGAAGCCGCGATAGGCCGTCAGCACCATGTTGCGCGCATCGGGCCAGCCGATGACGTCGGTCGCGGCGAACGGCAGCGGCGCGTTGCGGTCCCAATAAGCCAGCCGCTTCTTGCCGAACCACTTCGCCTTCAACGCATAATAGCGATGCGACAGCTTTGGATAGGCCGCGCGCACCGAGGCGACCAGCGCGTCCACCACCTCGCGCTCGACGCGATTGCTCAGATGCCGAGAATCCGCGACGTCCTTGAACCCACGCCAATTGTCGGAGATGTCCTTGTCCTTGGCGAGCGTGTTGGTGATCAGCGCAAAGGTGCGCTCATTGGCCTTGAAGGTCTTTGTCAACGCTTCGGCCGCAGCCTTGCGCTTTGTGCCGTCACGGTCCTGCAGGAAATTGAGCGTCGGCTCGATCGCGAGCTCTTTGGCGCCGACCTTGAAGCGCAGGCCGGAGATGGTCTGGTCGAACAGCCGGTTGAAGGCGGAATAGCCGGTCTGCGACTTCTCGAGGAAGAGCTGCTCGAGCTTGTCGTCGAGCTGGTACGGCTTCTCCTTGCGCAGATCCTCGATCCAAGGACGGTAATACGCGAGCTCGGCGGCCTGCATCGCGCGGTTCAAAATATCGTCATCGACGCGGTTGAGCTCGAGCGCGAAGAACAAGAGATGCGTGGACGCCGCCGTTAGCCGCTCGGAGACATCGCCGTAAAACTTTGAAATCGTGGGATCAACGCTGTCGCCGGCATGGACGAGACCGGCATAGGAGCCGAGACGGCCGGCGAGATCGTCGATCGCCTCATAGCGTCGCACCGCCTCGGCGAGCCATTTTCCGCCATCTTCGTTTGCTGTCCCTGTAGCGAGCTTGCCCTTGTAGTCGGTCTCGAACGCGACGCAATCGGCGTCCATCCTTTCGAGATCGCGCTCCACTTCCGGCGCATCGATCCCGGAATAGAGGTCGGCGAGGTTCCACTCCGGAAGCCTGCCGGTCTTGCCCGCAGGCTTTGCGGGCAAAGATTTGGAGGACTTTGCCTTGGCGGCGGATTTCCTGGTGCTTGGCTTGCGGAGAGCGGGCTTGCTGGAGGCAGATTTCTTGAGAGCAGATTTGGAGCGCGAATTCATTGTGTGGGAAACCTGTGTTCAACAAGCGCGACGGCGGGCGGGGGCATCAAGGTTTAAGAGTGCGTTAATCGGCTTCGGCCAGAGTGACCCGATTCGAGACAGATAGTAGTAGCGTGCGGGGAACACCATGGCTGCCTGTATTTTGATCGCCGACGACGACGCAGTAGCCCGCCGGCTGGTCGAGAACATGGTGCAGAAATGCGGCTATGAGACGGTCGTCGTGGACTCCGGCGACGCCGCGATCGCCGCCCTCACCGCCCCCGATGCACCGACGATCGACGCCGTCATCCTCGATCTCGTGATGCCCGGCCTCGACGGCATGGGCGTGCTGGCGAAAATCCGCGAGGCCGGCCTCGGCGTCCCCGTCATCGTGCAGACCGCCCATGGCGGCATCGACAACGTGATCTCGGCGATGCGCGCGGGCGCGGCCGATTTCGTCGTCAAGCCGGTTGGCTTGGAGCGGCTCCAGGTCTCTCTGCGCAACGCACTCAATGCCTCCGCGCTCAAGGGCGAGTTGCAGCGTATCCGTCACAGCCGCGAGGGCCGGCTGACTTTCTCCGACATCATCACCCGCGCCGAGGCGATGGCGGCCGTGATGCGTGCCGCGCAGAAGGCCGCGGGCTCGTCGATCCCAGTGCTGATCGAGGGCGAGTCCGGCGTCGGCAAGGAGATGTTCGCACGCGCCATCCATGGCAGCGGCGAGCGCAAGGCTAAGCCGTTCGTCGCGGTCAATTGCGGTGCGATCCCCGACAATTTGGTCGAGTCGATCCTGTTCGGTCACGAGAAGGGCGCCTTCACCGGCGCCACCGAACGGCACACCGGCAAGTTCGTCGAGGCTCATGGCGGCACGCTGTTCCTGGACGAGGTCAGCGAGCTGCCGCTCACCGCGCAGGTCAAGCTGCTGCGCGCACTTCAGGAAGGCGCGGTCGAAGCGGTCGGCGGACGCAAGCCGTTGAAGGTCGACGTCCGGATCATCTCCGCGACCAACCGCAGGCTGCTGGAGCGGGTGAAGCAGGGCCATTTCCGCGAAGATCTGTTCTATCGCCTCCACGTGCTGCCGCTGACGATCCCCTCGCTGCGGGCGCGGCGTGAGGACATCCCGTATCTGCTCCGGCATTTCCTGGCGCGCTTTGCCGCCGAGGAGAATCGCCTCATCACCGGCATCAGCGGCGAGGCCGTCGCGCACCTCGCCCAGCTCGACTGGCCCGGCAACATCCGCCAGCTCGAAAACGCGGTCTACCGCGCGGTGGTGATGAGCGAGGGCGACCAGCTCGACCTTGCCGACTTCCCCCTGCTCACCTCGCAGCCGCATCTCGAGACCGACATCCCGACCGCGCCGCTGATGCTCGAGCCGATCGCGGCGCCCTCGGTGGTGTCGGGTGGTGAAATACCGATCGCGCCGCTGCCGCTGGCGGGCACCCTTTCCATGCTGACCCCCACCGGCGACGTCCGCCCGCTGGAGGACATGGAGAGCGAGATCATCCGTTTCGCGATCTCGCATTATCGGGGGCAGATGTCCGAGGTCGCCCGCCGCCTCAAAATCGGCCGGTCCACGCTCTACCGCAAGCTCGACGAAGCCGGGGTTCCCGGACATGGCGGCAAAAGCGGTGAGGAGACGCCCTGAGCCTCATGCGAACGGAGGTTCGCCTGGCGTTGCGATGACGCCGCAAGCCCTTCGCATTACGGCAAAATCCGGCTGCGACGTGAACCGTGACTTGGAAGTGACAGACACATGGAAAAGCGTCTGCCAAAGCCGCACAATCCGTTGCAAACGGGCTTTCTTGAAGTCAGTTTGTCGTGAGTTGTCCCGGGTAGCGCTGGCCGCCCAAACGGGGCCTGTATATCGTCTGCGTAGGATTCGTTCGTCCGCGTATGAATCGTTGCGTGCAGGCGTGCAACTTTCGAGCGGCCGGCGCAGTTTAGCCCGAAGCTCATTAGGCGATAATGAAGCTGTTCCACGAGGGACAGTTCACCCGAGGGGTGCGACACAATGCGTGACTGTTTGAACCACCGTGCGGGCTTTGACCGCGTCTTGATGACGGTCGCGGCGACCTTCCTCACGGTATCGGCCAGCTCGGCCCTGGCGCAGGATCAGGCGCGCAGCAGCGCCGCCGAACTCGCGATCGAAGCCGCGATCCCGCGCCCCGAGCCCGCCAACGTCCCGCCCCCGACCGCATCCGACATCAAGCTCGACACCACCGCGACGGTTCAGGATTCCGCAAAGGAGCCGGCCAAGGAACCGGTGAAGGCCGAAGCCGCACCGGCTCCCGACAAGGTCGAGACCAAACCTTCCGACGTCGCCACCACGCCTGCAGCTGAGGCGCCGAAGAACGAAACCGCCAAGACCGAGCCTGCCAAATCCGAACCGGCAAAGGCCGACACCGCGACGGCAACGCCGGCCGCGCCTGCGGCCCCCGCTGCGGCTCCGGCCGCCGAGCCGGTGAAGGCCGCGAGCAACGTTCCCGCCGCCGACCAGCCGGTCGCCGACAAGCTCAAGGACATCATCGGCGCCAAGACCTCGCGCCATTTCGACCGCAAGAACGAGCGCGCCGCGATCGAGAAGTTTTACGGTGCACGCGACTTCGCGCCGGTCTGGACCCAGGCCGGCAGCCTGACCGCCGCGGCCAAGGGCGTGATCGCGCGGCTGAAGGATGCGGCCTCCGATGGTCTCAATCCCGCCGACTATCCGGTGCCGGATTTCGCCGCCGCCACGACGCCCGATGCGCTCGCCGATGCCGAGCTGAAGCTCACCGCCAGCATGTTCGACTATGCGCGCCAGGCCCAGAGCGGCCGCATGCACTGGTCGCAGGTCAGCGGCGACATCCTCTATCCCGAGCATCCGGTCGATTCGAGCGAGGTGCTCGCCAAGGTCACGACCGCAGCCGACGCCTCCGCAGCGCTCGACAGCTACAACCCGCCGCAGAAGCTCTACAAGGAGCTGAAGGCCAAGCTCGCCGAGCTGCGCGGCCAGGGCAGCGGCCCGGTGATCGAGATCGGCGACGGTCCGGCGCTGAAATACACCCCGGCCGGCAAGAAGCAGGCTGAAATCGTCGTCGAAGATCCGCGCGTGCCGCAGCTCCGCGCCAAGCTCGGCCTCCCCGAGAACGCCGGCGACACCCGCTATGACGCCACCGTCGCCGAAGCCGTGCGCAAATTCCAGAATAGCGCCGAGATGAAGGTAACAGGCATCCTCGACGACAAGACCGTCAAGGCGATCAACACGCCGAAGCGCGACAAGCAGATCGACGTTGTGCTGGTGAACATGGAGCGCTGGCGCTGGCTGCCGCGCGACCTCGGCGTCCCCTCGCTGGGCGATGCCTATGTCATCCTCAATATTCCTGACTACACACTGAAGGTGATGCAGCGTGGCCAGCAGGTCTGGACCACTCGCGTCGTCACCGGCAAGCCGGGCACGCATGCGACCCCGCTGCTCACCGAGACGATGAAGTACATCACGGTCAATCCGACCTGGAACGTGCCGCCGTCGATCGTCTACAACGAATACCTGCCGGCGCTTCAGCAGGACCCGACCGTGCTCCAGCGCATGGGCCTCAAGCTCGAGCAGAACCGCGACGGCTCCGTGCACATCTCGCAGCCGCCCGGTGAAGCCAACGCGCTCGGCCGCATCCGCTTCAACTTCCCGAACAAGTTCCTGGTCTATCAGCACGACACGCCGGACAAGAACCTGTTCGCCAGGGACGATCGCGCCTTCAGCCATGGCTGCATGCGCGTGCAGAACCCGGATCAGTACGCCTCCGTTCTGCTCAACATCGCCATGCCGAACGAGAAGTACACGCCGGAGCGCGTGCGCAGCATGTACGGCAAGAGCGAGATCGACCTGAAATTCCCGACGCCGATCCCGGTCAACATCACCTACCAGACCGCGTTCGTGGACGATGGCGGCAAGCTGCAAATCCGCAAGGACGTCTATGGCCGTGATGCGACCATGATCAACATCCTGAAGAACGGCCGCGGCAAGGACCTCGAGAACGTCGTTGCTCACTCCCAGCCGAGCTATTCACGCCCGGCGACGACGCTGCCCTCGGGCGTGGCGATTGCCAACAATGGCGGCGGCTTCGGCTCGTCGGGTCCGAACTTCTTCGAGCGGCTGTTCGGGGCGCCGACCCCGCCGCCGGCTCCGGTCGGCCGCCGGCCGCAGCAGCAGCGGGTGTTTACCCGCTGAGGCCTCCCCGATCGGTCTTTGTCGGAAATTCTCTAGTAAGATCAGCGACCTCATCCCCCTGGATGGGGTCGCTTAACGTTAACCATTCTCCACCCGAACTCCGGCAGCGGGCGTTTTTTTGCCACACTGAACCGCTTAGGTTCGTATTCTGACTTGGTTTGGGGTCGAGAAGGTCAACCTCGAATTAACCTTCTCGCTTTAAGAAAGCGTTCATCCTCTTTCGCGCGCTAACGGGGTTGCCGGGAGAGTCCATTTTGAACGCTCGTCGACTGGGTGGGCTCATTCGTGCTGACAGGTTTCGCACGCAAATTCGCAGTGCTGTCGTTGTCCCATGCGGGAGTGAAGGCCGGATCCCGGATCGGCCTCGCTTCCGCACTGCTGCTTGCTGCCGCGGGCTCGGTCCATGACGCCGCCGCGCTGAACGAGACCAAGACGCTCTCGTTCCACCACACCCATTCCGGCGAAGACCTCACCGTCACCTTCAAGCGCGATGGCCGCTTCGACGAGGCCGCGCTGAAGCAGCTCAACCACTTCCTGCGCGACTGGCGGACCCAGGACGAGACGGTCATGGACCGTCGCCTGTTCGACATCCTCTGGGAAGTCTATCGCGACGTCGACGGCAAGCAGCCGATCCAAATCATTTCCTCCTACCGCTCCCCCGCCACCAACGCGATGCTCCGCCGCCGCTCCTCCGGCGTGGCGCGCTTCAGCCAGCACATGCTGGGGCATGCGATGGACTTCCACATTCCGGGCGTGCCGCTGGAGCAGATCCGCTTCGCCGGCCTGCGCCTGCAGCGCGGCGGCGTCGGCTTCTATCCGACCTCCGGCTCGCCCTTCGTCCATCTGGATACCGGCAGCATCCGGCACTGGCCGCGCATGACGCATGACCAGCTCGCCCGCGTGTTCCCGGATGGCCGCACGGTCCACGTTCCGACCGACGGCACGCCGCTGAAGGGCTATGAGCTGGCCAAGGCCGACATCGAGCGCCGCGGCACCGGCGACGATTCCGGCAGCAAGCCGAGTTTCTTTGCCGCTCTGTTCAAGAGCAAGTCGGCTCCCGCCGCCACGAGCAGCGACGAGGATGACGAGGGCGCGCCCGCCCCGGCCGCGAAGTCTGTTGCGCCGACCGTGGTTGCCGCCGCGGCCAAGCCGGCCGATCCGGTGCCGACACCGCGCGCCAAGCCGCAGATCGCCGCTGCGATCCAGCTCGCTTCGGCCGATGCGCAGCTCGTTGCACCGCCCAAGCCGAAGCCCGCGCCCGTGGCTGACAAGCCTGCGGCCGGCAAGCCGGAGACCCCGGCCGACATCATCAATGCCCGCGGCTTCTGGGATGCCCCTGCGACCCCGCAGCAGGCGACGCCAGCTCAAGTGGCGGCGTTGAAGGCCCGCCAGGCGCTCGCCGCCGCCACCGAGCCGCAAGCAACCGCGTCCGTCTCCAGCGCGGCCTATCAGGCGCTGGCCTATGCGCCGGCGTCCGCCTCCCCGGTCGACCGCGCCAACGTCGTCGCCGCCTCCGCGCTGGTCCCGCGCACAGGCCGCCCCGTTGCCACGACGCGCGGCCTTGCGCCCGCGACCGAGATCAACACGGTGGTCGGCAAGAGCATCGACGGCAGGATCGCAACCGCGACCCGCCTCTCCGCCGCCAGGGGCGAAAGCATCTGGCTCAAGATCGTGATGCTGTCGCCGAGCGCCAGCCGCGCGATGTCGGTGACGTTGATGGGCGAGCTGGATACCGTTGCCCTGCGCGGCTATTTCGTCAAACCGCAGGCCGTGATCGCGATGGGCTTTGCCGACGATCCGATGCAGGGCCTGTCCTGCGATAGCTTTACGGGCAGTGCGACCGCGAAGCTCGAGACGACGTCGTTCGTCATGCGCACCGCGGCGCTGCGCTGAGATCTTTCCCCTCACGCCGTTCGGTAGTCCCGCAAGCCGGGATGAAGCGCAGCGCAATCCTGGGGCACGACAGCGCCACACGCTCAAGTGTCGTCCCGGCCTGGTGCGCATCCGCACTAAGGGAGATTCCCCCACTTCCAACGGGTAATCCACCCGGTATCGCTACGCATTCCAAACGCGCATTGTGGCAATGCGCCCAGAACGGACGCGATGACAAAGTCCGAGGACGCGATTGCGTTTGCCTTGGTGTTCCGCGTTTCCGCAGCGGCGCCGCATCTCAAGGGAAGTCGCCACAGCGAAGTAGGAGCATGCGATGTCAGTTCCATGCAAGTCTGAGCTCAGCCTTCTGAACCACGACGAGCGCGAAGTCATATTGAGTACGCACCATCCCGTGGTCGGAGAGATGGAGCGCGATGGACTTGAGAGCCTTCGCGCCCGACTTCGGGATCTGCGCGACAGGGAGCGTACATTGTCGCGGCATCGACGCCGCGAAACAAAGGGAACAGCCGACCCGCGCGGCAAGAGTTTCTCCGGCACGGCAGAGCATGCAAACCGGCGCCAATCGGTTTTCGCTGCCGCCATCAAGCGCGTCAAGAACGAGCTGAGGCGCATCCGGAAGTTTGAAGCACGACGGGAGCTCGGGGAAGCGGCGCGACGGGCGTTAGCACTCCGTCGGGCGCGTCAGTTTTCTCGCCCGCAGACGACCCCAACTTCGCATGACGGCATGCGGTCCATCCCAAGCCGTCGCCGGCTCAAGAAACTCCCACCGGAAAAAATCGGAAGAGTCTCGCAGGCCAACAAGCGGGCGCAGGCCCGACGAGACGCCAAACGCGGACGCGGCAATTGAGACCGACACCGACAATCTTGCGGATCGAGGCTGCGTGCCGGACCGGCGCAATGGCGTCCTCGCCACTTCCAAGACTACAGTGTCGAAGCCTGCAGCTTCTATCTCGCTTTCCTGACCCGCCGATCCAGATGATATGTCAACGCCAGCGAGAGGCAGACGGTGAGCTCCTGCTTCGGCAGCGCGCCGGATAGGGGCAACAGCAAAGCCCTGGTCTGCCGATATTCGAACTCATCGGGAAAGCGCTCGCGAAAGGTATCGATCAACGTCGTCTTGCAGTTGAACAGGATGGCGGCGCGCTCGGAGTCCTTCAGGCGGCCGAGCCGGATCGTGCTGCCGCTGCCGGTCTCATCGGTCAGGTAAGCCGGCTCGCCCCATTTCAGCGTTTCGGTGAGCTTGCCGACATCGTGATGTGCCGCAGCGGTCGCGAAGATCAGCTCACGTACCTGGAGCAACCGCTTGCCGATCGGCGCCGGAAGAGCGCCGAAGGCACGGCTCACCTCGCGCGGCAGCGGCGGCGCAGTCACAGCGGTCTCCGTTCACAAACGAAGTGCAACACGCCACGCTTGTAGCCCGGATGGAGCGAAAGCGTAATCCGGGGAATGCTTCCATACTGCGAGAACCCGGATTTCGCTGCGCTCCATCCGGGCTACGGCAGCAGTGCTAGAGGCGCATCGCCTCAGAGCATTCCCAGCGCCTGCATGTAGGTCTCGAGGATGGTCTCGGCCTCGGCGCGCTCGTTCGGGTCCTGCTTGCGCATGCGCACGATGGTGCGCAGCGCCTTGACGTCGTAGCCATTGCCCTTGCTCTCGGCATAGACGTCGCGGATGTCGTCGGAGATCGCCTTCTTCTCTTCCTCCAGCCGCTCGATGCGCTCGATGATGGATTTGAGCTGGTCCTTGGCAAATTTCGTCGCGGGCTCGTCGTCGCGGACGGCGGCGGAGGTGGCCATCTTGGTACTCCCAATGGAACTGGCAAAACGAGGTGACGCCGGCATCCTCACCGCGCGTGCTGGTTGACCCTTAGGGTTCGCGGCTCTCGCGTTCAAGCAAGCATCGCGCTCGTCCACAGCGCGCCCACACCTTCCTGCGGCGAGGCCAAGAAAGAGTTGTGTGGTGCGACTCACCGCCGGACTGCCGGCGAGGCCGTTCAGTGCCCGGGGTGAACCTTCTTCATCGCCTCGAGCTGCTCGGGCGCGGCCGTGCCCTGGTATTTCGACTTCCAGGTCTCGTAGGGCATGCCGTAGACGGCCTCGCGGCTCTCGTCCTTGCTTAAGCTCACGCCCTGCGCGTCGGCAGCGTCCTTGAGCCAGTTCGACAGGCAGTTGCGGCAGAAGCCGGCCAGATTCATCAGATCGATGTTCTGGACGTCGGTCCGCGTCTTCAGATGATCGACCAGGCGCCGGAAAGCGGCCGCCTCGAGCTCCGTTCTGGTTTTGTCGTCGATTGCCATGGCTGGATCCCTTCGGCCTGAATTGGTTCTGCCCCCGATGGGGGTCACCCTTACGGGATCAGGTGGGCCCTTGTCACAGATTTTGCCATATCACGGCGCAAACGGCGCCAGAGCCAACCCGAAGGCCGGTTCCCCGGCCCTACGCCAAATCGTCAATCATCTGGTATACGTTCCGCGACAATGATCGCCGAATCTCCCCGCGCCCCCCTTCGCCTGCTCGCCCGGTTGGTCCCGGTGCTGGTGGGTGGCCTGCTGTGCCTGTGGGCCAGCCCGGCCTCCGCCGACTTCCGGCTTTGCAACAACACCTCGAGCCGGGTCGGCATTGCGCTCGGCTACAAGGACGCCGAGGGCTGGACCACCGAGGGCTGGTGGAACATCTCGTCCCGCTCCTGCGAGACCCTGCTGCGGGGAACGCTGGTCGCGCGCTACTATTACATCTACGCGATCGACTACGACCGCGGCGGCGAATGGTCGGGCCAGGCCTTCATGTGCTCGCGCGACAAGGAATTCACCATCCGCGGCACCGAGGATTGCCTCGCGCGCGGCTACGACCGGACCGGCTATTTCGAGGTCGATACCGGCGAGCAGCGGGCTTGGACAGTGCAGCTGACCGACGCCAACGAGCAGCCGTCACAGCAGCAGCGCGTGCCCGGCCTGCCGGGCCCTGTCGGCCCGGGTGGCGGCGTTCCGGGTTTGCCCAATAGTCCGCCCGGTGGTACGCCCCCCGCCGCGCCTGGCCTTCCGCCAGCTCCCTCGCCACCGTCTGGAAATAAGCCATGAGGCGTCTTCGCCGTATCAAGATTCTCGCGACCCTGGGACCTGCCTCTTCGGACCTCGCGATGATCCGCCGCCTGTTCGAGGCCGGCGCCGATCTGTTCCGCATCAACATGAGCCACACCCCGCATGACAAGATGCGGGAGCTGGTCGCGACGATCCGCAACGTCGAGAGCAGTTATGGCCGGCCGATCGGCATCCTGGTCGATCTCCAGGGCCCGAAGCTCAGGCTCGGCGCCTTCGCGGAAGGCGCAGTCCAGCTCCAGAACGGCCAGATCTTCACGCTCGATTCCGACAAGACGCCGGGCGATGCCACGCGCGTCAATCTCCCGCATCCGGAGATCCTGGCTGCACTCAGGCCCGGCCATTCGCTGCTGCTCGACGACGGCAAGGTGCGCCTGATCGCGGAGGAGACCTCGAAAGAGCACGCGGTGACGCGTGTCGTGGTCGGCGGCCGGATGTCCGACCGCAAGGGCGTCAGCCTGCCCGACACCGATTTGCCGGTCTCCGCGATGACGCCGAAGGACCGCGCTGACCTCGAGGCCGCGCTGGTGACCGGCGTCGACTGGATCGCGCTGTCCTTCGTGCAGCGCGCCGACGACGTGATCGAGGCCAAGAAGATGATCCGCGGCCGCGCCGCTGTCATGGCCAAGATCGAGAAGCCGCAGGCGATCGACCGCCTCGCCGACATCATCGAGGCCTCCGACGCGCTGATGGTGGCGCGCGGCGATCTCGGCGTCGAGCTGCCGCTGGAACGCGTGCCGAGCCTGCAGAAGCAGATGACGCGCATGGCGCGCCGCGCCGGCAAGCCGGTGGTGATCGCGACCCAGATGCTGGAATCGATGATCCAGTCGCCGGTGCCGACCCGCGCCGAGGTCTCGGACGTCGCCACCGCCGTCTATGAAGGCGCCGACGCCATCATGCTGTCGGCGGAATCGGCGGCCGGCAAATTCCCGGTCGAGGCGGTCTCGACCATGAACCGCATCGGCGAAGAGGTCGAGCGCGACCCGATTTATCGTTCCGTGCTCACCGCGCAGCGCCCCGCGCCGGAATCCACCGCCGGCGACGCCATCGCGGACGCCGCCCGCCAGATCGCCGAGACGCTCGATCTGCCGGCGCTGATCTGCTGGACCAGCTCGGGCTCGACTGCAGTGCGCGTCGCGCGCGAGCGGCCGAAGCCGCCGATCGTGGCGATCACGCCCAACATCGCGGCCGGACGCCGGCTGGCGGTGGTCTGGGGCGTGCATTGTGTGGTGGCGGAAGACGCGCGCGACCAGGACGACATGGTGAGCCGCGCCGGCCAGATCGCCTTCCGCGACGGTTTTGTCCGCGCCGGCCAGCGCGTGATCATCGTCGCTGGCGTGCCGCTCGGCATCCCCGGCACCACCAACATGGTGCGCATCGCCTCGGTCGGCCCCGAGGGCGGCGCGGATATCTAGTCCGCGGGAGCCCGGCAAACAAAAAAAGACGAAAACAACCCCATGCACAGTAGCCGGCGTTGCCGGCGAAGGTGCTCGGGTTTTGTGGAAAGGCGCGCTCGGGCAATGACCTGAGCGGAATCGGGTCTCGGCCCCGGTCGCGACCTGCTCTTCAGGCCCCGACCAGCGCTTTCGCGGTCGGCAGCAGCGTCTGCTGCACCACCAGACCGCGGGCGCGGGCGTCCATCACGCCGACGGCGCGCAGGGCCAGCAGCGTCACGGTCTGCACCGCATCGCGCATCCTGGCGGGATCGTCGAGATTGTCGGGCGCGAGCGGCCCGACCAGGGCCTCATGCAGCGCCCCCAACAGCGCGGTGGCCGCCAGCGCGGTATCCTGCGCCGGCAAATGGCCGGCCCGCACGGCGGCGTCGATCCGCGCGGCCATCTCGCCGGCGATCTCGCGGCGGCTGGCGAGGCGGGACGCGCTGACATCGACGTCGACCGGCTCGGCCAGGATGCCCCAGGCCAACCTGCGCTGCGACAGCGTGTGGACCGCCACGGTGGTGACGGCCGCCGCCAGCGCCGAGGATGGGCCGGGCGCGGCATCGGCCGCCCGGCGGATCGCCGCGAGCTCGTCGCGCGACACCTCGGCAATCAATTCGGAGATCAGCTCGGACTTGGACGGGAAGTAGCGGTAGACCGTTCCGGCCGCGACACTGGCCCGGACCGCAACCGGCGCGATCTGCACCGCCGCCATCCCGCCTTCCGCCGCAGCTTCCCGCGCTGCAGCAAGAATCGCACTGCGCCTGGCCGCAAGGCGCTTCACCACTTGATGCGTTCGCCGATAAACCATGGCGCGCTTCCTGTCCCACACGCCAGCCGCACGCCCCGCGCGGCCGAACGCGTCGTCCCTGCAATAGATGCAAATCGTCCCGCAAGGACTGAACAACTATTCAAAGTGAATGACAAGATGCAAATGCGTAGAACGTCACGCCGGACGGACGGGAGCGCCAAGCCTGCTGACGCCGGCTGGAGGGCTTTGAAGAAGAACGTGCGGGGAAGCTTGCCTGCGGGCCCATCCTTCGAGACGCCCGCCTACGGCGGGCCCTCGGGATGAGGTCGCGTTTCGCGGCAAGATATCAGACCCTCTTGGTGAGGAGCTCGCCAAAGCGGGCATCTCCGGACGATGCTCCGCATCGCCGGGCGAACCATGCAGGCCGAGCAGCCTCCGGCTCACTCCACCCCGCAAAAGAAAAGAGCCCCGTCCGGGACGGGGCTCTCGAAACTCTCAGATCGTCCGGTCTTACTTGAGGCTGGACGAGATCGAACCGAACTTGGTGTTCAGCGAGCTGCCGAGGTTGTTGACGACGGTGATGATCGCCAGCGCGATGCCGGCAGCGATCAGGCCGTATTCAATGGCGGTGGCGCCGGATTCGTCCTTCACGAAACGCGAAACGAGGTTCTTCATAGACTGCTCCCAAAGAGTACACGAGGCTTACAAATGGTCTGGTCTTCTCGGCTTCCCAGCGCCGCCCGACCATGGAACCGAACCTAGAGGCAAAGAATTGCGCCGCAGTTAATTCGACTGCGGAAACACGAAGCGGATTGC
This sequence comes from Bradyrhizobium sp. LA6.1, assembly GCF_040547805.1. NCBI lineage: Bacteria > Pseudomonadati > Pseudomonadota > Alphaproteobacteria > Hyphomicrobiales > Nitrobacteraceae > Bradyrhizobium > Bradyrhizobium sp. LA6.1. The sequence goes on from NZ_JBEPQK010000004.1 coordinate 153,335, forward strand.
ACGTATTCGACGATGGTAAAGGAGAATTGAAAACAATCCGTTAAATCGTAGCTATCCGCGGCGACGCCGCTGCGGCGCGATTTACCCGAAGTTATGACCGCGCATGGTCCAATGCCGCCCGCTCGGCCTGAAGCACGACGAGATGAATCGTTCATCGCGCTTCAGGTTATTGTTTGAGCATGATCTTCTCGGAAAACCGCTACACACTTTTCCGGATCATGCTCCGACCGACAAGAACAAGCAGGACGACGAGGCGGCATGTCCCTTTCCTTTGCCAACAGCATTGCGATGCAGAGCCGCGCGCGCGCACTGCTGCCGCTCTGCGTCGGTGCCGGCACCTATCTGTTCTTCCTCTTCGTCGGCGACACGCTGCTTCAGGACTCCGACTCGTTCTGGCAGATCAGGATCGGGCAATGGATCCTCGATCACGGTGCCCTGCCCTACACCGACTTCTATTCTTTCACGCGCCCAGGGGAATCCTGGATCTCGACGTCGTGGCTGTCACAGGTGCTGTTCGCCTTCTCCTACGCGCAATGGGGCTGGGCCGGACCCGTGATCCTCACCGCGACCGGGATGGCGCTCACCGCTGCGGTCTTCGTCTATCTCCTTGACGCGCAGATCGAGGCGCCGCGCGCGGTGCTGTTCGCGATGCTGGCGCTGCTGCTGTCGATCCATCACGTGCTGGCGCGTCCGCATATTCTGGCGCTGCCCGTCATGGTGGCGTGGGTCGGCCTGCTGATGGCGGCTGCCGACCGCCGAAGCGCGCCGTCCTGGACCTGGCTGCCGCTGATGGCGCTTTGGGCGAATTTGCATGGCGGCTTCGTGCTGGGCCTCGCGCTGATCGGCCCGATCTCGCTCGAAGCGGTCGAGCATGCCGAGAAGGGACAGCGGCTGAAGCTGTTCATGCGCTGGGTGCTGTTCGGCGTCGGCGCGCTGATCGCTGCCTGCTGCACGCCTTACGGCTGGCGGACGCTGATGGGCGCGACCAACATCCTCAGCCTCGGCGAATTGCTGTCACTGATCTTCGAATGGATGCCGGCGAACTTTGCCACCTTCACCGGGTTCGAAGGCGCACTGCTCGGCCTGATCGCGCTCGGCTATTATCGCGGCCTCGTGCTGTCGGCGCCGCGGATCTTCCTGATCCTGTTCCTGACCTGGACCGCGCTGACCCATGTCAGGAATATCGAGGCCTTCGCCTTCCTGGTGCCGCTGGTGCTGGCAAAGCCGCTCGGCGAGATGTTCCCGCGCCCGCCAGCGGACACCGCCGACGCAGACCGCTGGCCGGCCCGCTATGTCACCGCGCTCGGCGCGCTCATGATCGTGGCCGCGAGCTGGACCTCGACCTCGCTCTACATGGGACACCATCGCTTCACGTTCACGATGACGCAGACGCCGGTTGCGGCGGTCGACCTGCTCGAAAAACTCGGGGTGCAGCGCATCTTCAACGCCTATCAGTTCGGCGGCTATCTGATCTCGCGCGACGTCCCTGTGTACGTCGACGGCCGCGCCGAGCTCTATGGCGAAAAGTTCGTCATGGACTTCTTCAAGGCGACGGAAGGCAAGAAGCCCGAGCTGCTGCCGCGCCTGCTCGACCAGTACAAGATCGACGCGACGCTCCTGGTCGCCGATGCGCCGGGCCCGCAAATCCTCGATCAGCTCAAGGGCTGGAAGCGGATCTATACGGATGACATCGCGGTGATCCATGTGCGGGACAATGCGGACGGAGCGGCGCCGCCGTCGAAGTGAGGAAGCGACTTCCGGCGCGTCCTCTCAGATCCGACGTTCGCTTAAAGATGTGAAGCGGACCTAGGCACGCATTCCGGCCATTTCGCCGTTTGCCCCAAGGCGGTCGTCAAGCGGCAATGTCAGTTGCTGTTAATTCGACTTATGCGCCCGGAGTCAGCGTAGCAGCGATGACAAGGGCTCGCGCGGTTTTCGTATGGGCTTGAACCATCTGCCTCGTGTTAACGACCAAGAGCCAATCATGTTCGACGATCTGATGACCCTCCTGGTTATTCTGTCCTTCGGCTTTCCCGCCATGCCATGGTTTTTGGGTGCGCGATGGGGGTCGAGAGGAGTTTGGCTCAGTACAGGATTTGCCGTAGTCATCCTGTTATGTTTTTTTCCAATATTGTTCTGGGTTGCATGCGGTGCCTGTGGGCAGGGCGCGATAGCCATCTTTATGCTGGGGCCGATCTGGATTGCTTCGGCATTGCTTACGGTCACTTCGGCGGCGTTCGCTTACTACAAATTCGCGCGCTAATTTCCGCAAGACCGCGAAGGCGCTAGGGGGTAACGATACCGCCCACGCTGGGCATCGCAGATGAAGTGATTGAGTATGGCATCAGCGATGTCAGCTTGTGGCCCATCAGCGAAGTGGCGACACCTTTCATTGAGGCCCGCTTGGTGGGTAGAGCGGACTGACTTTGCTCACTCTGCGTTCTTCGCATTTTGACCCATAGCGGACGTGAACATTTTGCGTTGGCAAGCGCCGCCAAGACGGACGATGGCTCCTTGCTATGGACCCGCTCGTCTCGCAACGAGAATATTGGCTATACACTGCAAGACGATTTCGTTTTGTTGATTGCGCACTCTGATTTGGTTGCGCACGATGCCTCGATCAGGTTTCGACTTAGACTCCCGCTTCTCCAGAACAATCATCTCAAGATCGAGTTCATCTCCTGGGCGTACCGGGTTCGGCAGCCTTAACTCATCCCAACCCATTCCGGCGAGGACATGGAGCCGAGGCTGGAGCTTCGGCGTGAGCGAGATGAAGATCGAAAACGTATGGGCGCTCGATGCGGTTAGTCCCCCAAAAATTGAACGTGCTGCTGCCTCCTCATCGAGGTGACGGGGCGCTGGATCATATTGCTTGGCGAACTGGACGATCTCTTCCTTCGAGACCAGATAAGGACCAGCCTTGCTAGTCATACCAATTTCGGCATCTTCAAAATACAGCTGGGTCATGGCTTCGTCCTCTGCGGATGAAGTAAATCAGGCACGGCTCAACGCGGCGGGATTATAACCCTTTTCAAGCATCAATTTCTGTTCTTGTCCGGCTAACCCACACGTCGTTCAGGCCAGTCGCACCAATTTCCAAGGCAGCCTTTCCCGGATGAGCAAACACCAAAGGTCATCATCCGAAAATCAGCTTATGGCCCATCAGCGAAATGGCGACACCTTTCATTGAGGTCCGCTTGGTGGAGTAGAGCGGACTGACTTTGCTCACTCTGCGTTCTTCGCATTTTGACCCATAGCGGTCTTCCATTGATCTAGATCAACGCGAGGTACATCCGGGAAGTTTGGTTCAATCGTCGAACAAGAGAGGACGCTTATGAGCGATCATCCAGAAGACGGTCCCCCGAACGAATCCTCCTCAAACGCATTCGAAAAAAATAGGCGCGGCAATGACGGCATGCAACGACGCGACCTTTTGTTGGGTGGTTCGTCGCTCGCTGCGATGACGGCTTTGGCGGCGACGGCGCCAGCGACCGCTCAAGTGCAACAGGCTGCACCGGCACCCGCAGCAGCACCCGCATCGACGGGGCCGAAGCTTGGCGAGATCCTGCCGTTTCCGCAGCCGCCGCGTCCTGTCATCACCGAGCCGGATTGGCGCAAGGTGCCGCAGCCGAAGCCAGTCTCGATCCGGCCGCCGAAGGGCGCCCCCAACATCCTGGTCATTCTTCAAGACCAGACTTCCTATGCGGACCCATCGACCTTCGGCGGACCGATCAACTTCCCGACCATGGATCGTCTCGCCAAAGAGGGGCTGACCTACACGAACTTTCACGTCAACAGTCTGTGTTCGCCGAGCCGCACCGCGCTATTGACCGGACGCAATCAACATCAAAATAGCCAAGCCGCTGTAGTTGACGGTGCGACCTCATATCCCGGCGACACCGGCATGCGGCCAAAGAGCGTTGCGCCTATCGCTGAAATTCTTCGACAGTGGGGCTATTGCACGTCGATGTTCGGCAAAAGCCACGAGACGCCGCCGTGGGAAACCAGCATGAGCGGCCCGTTCGACCGCTGGCCAGCGCGACAGGGCTTTGAAAAATTCTATGGCTTCATCGGCGGCGAGAAGAACTTGTTCCGGCCCTACCTCGTGGATGGCACTACCGAACTCGGCGTGCCGCGCGACCCAAACTATCATTTCAACGTCGATATCACGGACAAGGCGATAGGCTGGATACGTGGTACGCGCTCGCTGACCCCGGATCGTCCGTTCTTTATGTATTACGCCACGGGCGGCGCGCATCCGCCTCACACGCCGCCGAAAGAATGGCTCGATGTCTACAAGGGGAAATTTGATCAGGGGTGGGACAAGCTACGCGGGGAAATTCTTGCGCGTCAGATAAAGATGGGCCTGATGCCTCCGGGCACCAAGATTGCTGAAAACCCTCCTGAAATTCCAAAATGGGACGCCCTTTCGGACGACGCGAAGAAGGTGCTGTCGCGGCAAATGGAAGTCTATGCAGGCTATGCCGAGCATACCGACCGCGAGATCGGGCGTTTGATCGACGCCATCGGGGATCTCGGCGAACTCGACAACACCATCGTGATCTATATCGCCGGCGACAATGGCGGCACCGCGATCGGTGGTCTAAACGGAACCTTCAACGAATGGTCCAACCTCAACGACGCACCCGAAGACATCCCGTATCTCAAGACCCGAATGGACGAGTATGGCGGACCGAACTCCTACCCTAACTATTCGGTGGCTTGGGCAATGGCCGGCTCCACGCCGGCAACCTGGTGCATCAATGCCTGTCAGGGCGGCGGCCAGAATCAGGGCATGGTCATTCGCTGGCCCGGCGGCATCAAATCGAAAGGGGAAATCCGCAGGCAGTATACCCACCTGATCGACGTCGGCCCCACCATCCTTGAAGCCGTCGGCATCCCCGAGCCAAAGATAGTCAACGGCGTCGAGCAGATTCCGATGGCCGGCACCAGCATGATCTACTCGTTCGACGATGCGGCGGCAAAGGATCGCCACACCGTCCAGTACAACGAGTGCAGCGGCAATCGCAGCATCTACAAGGACGGCTGGATGGCCTGCGTGATGCACCGCGCGCCATGGGAGAGCAGCCCCCGCGTCGATGACTACGCCAAGGACAAATGGGAGCTTTACAATGTGGCCGTGGACTTCGGACAGGCTACCGACCTCGCCGCGCAGAATCCCGCGAAGCTGAAAGAACTGCAGGACCTATTCCATCAGGAGGCGATCAAGTTCGGCGTTTATCCGATGGATGACCGCTCCTTCGCACGGCTGAATGCGACCAATGCCGGACGGCCCGACATTATGGCCGGCCGTACCGAGGTGACCTACTACGCCGGGATGACCGGCATGGCTGAAAATGTCTTCATCGACACGCTCAGCCGTTCCTATGTTGTCACCGCCGACCTGGTCATTCCCAAAGGCGGCGCCAACGGCGTCGTGGTCTCGCAGGGTGGCCTGTTCGGCGGCTGGAGTCTTTACGTCAAGGACGGAAGACCCAAGCTCGCCTACAACTGGCTGGCGCGGGAGAAATACTTCATCGAAGGCAAGGAGGCTCTACCGGAAGGCAAGGTCACGCTGGTCTATGATTTCACCTATGACGGCGGCGGCCTGCACAAGGGCGGCACCGGCGTGCTGTCGATCAACGGCAGGAAAGTCGGCGAAGGCCGCATCAATAAGACGCAGGGCGCGGTGTGGTCGCTGGCCGGTGAGACCGCCGACATCGGCGTGGATGCCTACTCCCCAGTGTGCGATGACTACGATCCTTGGGAAAACGCCTTCACCGGCACCATCAACACCGTGAAGATCAAACACAAGGCTTGAGCGCAAGACTTGGCCCTTCCCCGTTACGCGAGGAGGGCTCTCTTTGTGTCCCGCGCCAACATCAGCGACTTCGTGCCATACCGCTCCAGGCATCCGCTCACCCAGCGGTTTGTTCACTGCGTAAGGCACAAACGTATCGGCGCTGCCTTGCCACAGATGAACCGGCCTATGGATCGCCGTGACGTCGAATGGCCACTGTTGGTAGAGCATCTGCGCATCGGCCACGAGACCGTCAACGCCTTGCCGGAAGCACTCGCGTCCGGACTCCACGATGGCACTCAACACATCGTCATCAGCAAGCGCCGCGAGGTCAGCGGGGCAGCTCGCCTTCAGCAATGCCTTCTTGTACTGCTCCGGAAACCGCGTCGCAGCGAGATCGATCAGGTCATACATTAGCTGGAAACCCGGCCGGAAATGCAGTGCAAGGAACCCGCCCATGGCGTCGGTCGAGGACAGATCCTTCGCTGCCCAATTCGTACCGAATGCGCCGTAGGATCCGGGAGCGATGCTGGTCACGTGTATCAGCTTCGCGGGATCGAGGTACGCCGCTGCCGCGAGCGCCCAAGGACCACCCTCAGACCAGCCTGTGACCGCAAAGCGATCGGTCTCAAAAGCGTTGGCAATCGCTTCCAGGTCTGCGGCCCAGCCTGCGAAGGTGCGACCGTGTTGAGGATCTGATTTGCCTTGGCCTGGACGGTCCACGCACACAAATCTCAAACCAAGTTTGAGCGCGTGAGACGCAAAAACCTTGGCTTCGAGCCGGCTCGATGGTCCGCCATGATTGTGAAGTACGAGCGGACCGTTCGGGTCGCCGACCTGAAGGTAAGCTAGTGATCGACCGCCGATCTGGACTGCGCCTTCGCCAAGGCACGCAGCGCTGCTTGAATTTCTCAAATGCATGCCCTCCGTCGGGCCTCGATGACTCGTCGATCTCGCGGAGCCTTTGTCTCAGCCAACCAACTCTTTTTGGAATGTCTTGATCGTAGGCCGCAACAACGGCCGCCATGGTCACACGGCTGTCGGATGTCTGCAACTGGCCCTCGGTAGCCATTTCCACGTTCAAAGCTGACGCCGGCTTTCGCCCCGAAGCGGGCACTTGCGATTTAAAGACCGATCGGTCTATATATCGATGATGAGCCGCCAAACCCCAGTGCAGTCGCCCCGTGGCCGCCCCCGAAGCTTCGACGTGGACGCCGCGGTCGAACGCGCGATGGGGGTGTTCTGGTCGCGCGGCTATCACGCCACGGCACTGCCGGACCTGCTTCGAGCCACGAAACTCTCGCGTGGCAGCCTTTACGCCGCGTTCGGCGACAAGCACTCGCTCTTCCTGCGCGCGCTCGATCGCTACATTGCCGATGCCGTGACACGGATGGATGTCGAGCTCGCTCCCCGCAGGGAGCCGGTCGACGCCCTGCGGGCCTATCTTGCCGGCTATGTCGATCGCACCAGCGGTGCCAACGGCCGGCGCGGCTGCCTGCTGGTGGCCACGGCCATGGAGCTGGCCGGCCAGGATGCCGCGATTGGTCGTCGCGTCGCGGGCTTCTTCAGGGCCATGGAGGCCCGCCTGGCCGATGCCCTGTCCCGCGCGAAGGTGGCGGGCAAGCTGGCCCACGGTGTCGATCCCGCGAGTGCCGCCAAAATTCTGGTCTGTTTCGTCGAGGGCCTGCGCGTGGTCGGCAAGACGGCGCCGGCGCGGGCCACATCGCAAGCCACCGCTGACGCTCTGCTCGATCGGTTCGTCAGGTAGCAACCCAATCAGGCCAACTACCCACGGACGCCTCCGCACTTGGCGCACCAATATCTGGACCGATCGGTCGTGAAAGGATAGATGCCATGTCTGCCATCCAGATCGTCTGCGCGGTAGCCGTTCCGCTGCTCTGGGGTTATCAGTTCGTGGCCATCAAGGTGGGCGTTGCGGAGTTCCCGCCGCTGTTCTTCCTCGCGCTGCGCTTCCTCGCGATCGCACTGCTGCTCGTTCCGTTCGTCAAACGGCCGCCGCGCGAGCAGTTCGGCCCTGTCGTCGCGATTTCGATCTTCCTTGGTGGCCTGAACTTCGGCCTGTTCTATGTCGGCCTCGGGCTCGGCTCGGGAAGCCTGTCGGCCGTCGCGTATCAGCTCGCGACGCCCTTCACCGTCCTGCTGGCCTGGCCGCTGCTTGGCGAGCGGCCGTCTCTCATCACGTCCGCCGGCGTGCTGCTTGCCTTTGCCGGCGTGGTCGTGCTGGCGGCGGGTCCAGCCCTCTCGGCAAATGCGCTTCCGCTGCTGCTCGTGGTCGGGGCGGCCTTCGCATTCGCGGTGTCCAACGTCCTGACGAAACGCTACGGCCCTTTCGATCCCCTGATGCTGATGGGGTGGTCCTCGCTGTTCACGGTGCCGCAGGTCATGTTGATGTCGCTGCTGCTCGAATACGGACAACTGGCGAGCCTCGTCACGGCGGATGGACGCGGCTGGCTGGCGCTCGCCTACACGATTTTCATCGGCGGAATTGTCGGGTTCGGCCTCTGGTTCTGGCTGATCGCCCGCTGCTCGATGGGCCGCGTCGCGCCCTTCGGCCTGCTGCTTCCGGTGTTCGCCTTGACGTCGAGCGTGCTGTTCCTTGGCGAGCGAATGACCCCGAAGTTGATCGCCGGCGGGCTGCTCGCGATCGCAGGCGTTGCGATGACACAAGTCAGACCGAGCGCGCGCCCCATTTGAGCCCGGACGTTGCGTTGTGGCATCGACATCGTCTGCCCGGCAATGGAGATCACGAGGCTTCACGTCTCGGTGGTGGACCGTGTTGCGACGTGACGCCCCCAACTTGCCGTGCGCTAATATCCGGTCGAACAGGAGGGCGTATCATGATGTTTCGCAATCTCTTCGCCGCGCTTGTCGTCACGGTCGCGATCAGCGCGGCACATGCGGCACCGCAATGGCTGAACCTGCCGCCGACGCCGACACTGCCCAGGGCGACACAGAGCGGCTTCGCGCCCGTCAACGGCATCAAGGTCTGGTACGCAATTTTCGGCCGCGGCGAGCCTGTCATCCTGCTGCATGGCGGCCTCGCCAACGCCAACTATTGGGGCCGCCAGGTCCGCGCGCTGCAACGGCACTATCAGGTCATCGTCATGGACAGCCGCGGGCATGGGCGCAGCAGCCGCAATCAGGAGCCCTATGGCTACGATCTGATGGCCTCGGACGTGGTTGCGCTGCTCGATCACCTGAAGATCAGGAAAGCTGCGATCGTGGGCTGGAGCGACGGCGCGATCATCGGCCTCGACATCGCGATGAAGCACCCCGAGCGGGTGAGCAAGCTGTTCGCCTTCGCGGCGAACTCGGATCCATCGGGCGTTGCAGACATCGCGTCGAGCGACGTCTTCAACGCCTACATCGCGAGAGCAGGCGAGGAGTACAAGCGCCTGTCGCCGACCCCGACCGAGTACAAGAGCTTCGTCGCCGAGATTACCAAAATGTGGGAGAGCCAGCCGAAATGGACGGCCTCGGACCTCGCTTCCATCAAGGTTCCGACCTGGATCGTGGACGGCGACCACGACGAGGCGATCAAGCGCGAGAACACCGAGTTCATGGCGGCGAACATTCCGGGGGCCGGCCTGCTGATCCAGCCGGAGGTCAGTCACTTCTCGTTCCTGCAGGATCCCGAGCAGTTCAGCGACGACGTGCTGCGATTTCTAGGGCGGAAGGACGCGGCGAAGTGAGATATCGTAGGGTGGGCAAAGCGAAGCGTGCCCACCGCTTCAGTGGCGACGGCCGAGAGATGGTGGGCACGGCGCTGTGCGCCTTTGCCCACCCTACGAGACCGGAGCCTCGTTGCGAGCACGGCGCCTCCACGTCGTCATTGCGAGCGCAGCGAAGCAATCCAGACTGCCGCTGCGGAAAGATTCTGGATTGCGTCGCTACGCTCGCAATGACGGAGTTTGCGGCTAGGCGCGCCCTCCTCTCGTGTCCCGGACGCGCTGCAGCGTGCAACGCTGCTGCGCTGAGCCGGGACCCAGAAGGCCACACGGCAAGATGCGGAGACATGGGCCCCGGTTCTGCAGCGCACCGCCGAAGGGGCGGTGCGCTGCGTCCGGGGCACGAGACCGAAGTTTGAGGCGCAACTGCATCGACATCGGCCAACAAAAAACGCGGCGTTTCCGCCGCGTTTTTCGATTCGATCTGCGCTTCTCGATTACGCCTGCGGCTGCGGCTCCAGGCCGGGATCCGGATCGGGGCGCGGACGCGACTTGCCGGCCGGGGGCACCGCGGAGGCGCGCGGCGTGGTCGGCTCGAGCACGGACTCGCGGTTCGGCTTCTTGCCCTTGAGCAGGTCGATGATCTCGTCGCCGGAGAGCGTCTCGAACTCGAGCAGGCCCTTGGCGAGCGCTTCAAGATCGGCGCGCTTCTCGGTGAGAATGCGGGTCGCTTCGTTGTAGCCCTCTTCCACGAAACGCCGGATCTCGGTGTCGATCTTCTGGACCGTCGCCTCCGATGCGTTCTGGGTGCGCGACACCGACATGCCCAGGAAAACCTCGTCCTGGTTTTCGCCATAGGACACGGTGCCGAGCGCCTCGGACAGGCCCCAGCGCGTCACCATCATACGGGCAAGGCGCGTGGCCTGCTCGATGTCGGATGACGCACCGGACGTCACCTTCTCACGGCCGAAGATCAGCTCTTCGGCGACGCGGCCACCCATCATGATGGCGAGGCGCGAGGTCATCTGCTCCAGCGACATCGACAGCTTGTCGCGCTCCGGCAGCTGCATCACCATGCCGAGCGCACGGCCGCGCGGAATGATGGTCGCCTTGTGGATCGGATCGGTCGCGACGACGTTGAGGCCGACGATGGCGTGGCCGCCCTCGTGATAGGCCGTCAGCAGCTTCTCTTCCTCGGTCATGACGAGCGACTTGCGCTCGGCGCCCATCATCACCTTGTCCTTGGCCTCCTCGAACTCGGCCTGCGTCACCATCCGCTTGTTGCGACGGGCGGCGGTCAGCGCGGCTTCGTTGACGAGGTTCATCAGGTCGGCGCCGGAGAAGCCCGGGGTGCCGCGCGCGATGGTCTTGAGGTTGATATCCGGCGCCAGCGGCACCTTGCGGACGTGAACCTTGAGGATCTGCTCGCGGCCGACGACGTCGGGATTGGGCACCACGACCTGACGGTCGAAGCGGCCCGGACGCAGCAGCGCGGGATCGAGCACGTCGGGACGGTTCGTCGCCGCGATCAGGATCACGCCCTCGTTGGCCTCGAAGCCGTCCATCTCGACCAGCAACTGGTTCAGCGTCTGCTCGCGCTCGTCATTGCCGCCGCCGAGACCGGCGCCACGGTGACGGCCGACCGCGTCGATTTCGTCGATGAAGATGATGCAGGGCGCGTTCTTCTTGGCCTGCTCGAACATGTCGCGGACACGGGAGGCGCCGACGCCGACGAACATTTCGACGAAGTCGGAACCCGAGATGGTGAAGAACGGCACGTTGGCTTCGCCCGCGACCGCACGCGCGATCAGGGTCTTACCGGTGCCGGGGGGGCCGACCAGCAGCACGCCGCGCGGAATACGGCCGCCGAGGCGCTGGAATTTGCCGGGGTCGCGGAGGAATTCGACGATCTCCTGCAGGTCCTGCTTGGCTTCGTCGACTCCGGCGACGTCCTCGAAGGTGACGCGGCCATGGGCCTCCGTCAGCATCTTGGCGCGCGACTTGCCGAAGCCCATCGCCTTGCCGGCGCCGCCCTGCATCTGACGCGACAGGAAGATCCACACGCCGATCAGCGCGATGAAGGGCAGCCAGGAGACCAGCAGCGAGACGAACCACGGCACGTTGTCGCCGGGCGGCTTCGCGGTGATCTGGACCTTGCTGTCATAGAGGCGCTTCACCAGCGTCGGATCGTTCGGCGCATAGGTCTGGAAGCTCGAGCCGTTGGTGAAGGTGCCGTGGATGTCCGGGCCCTGGATCACGACGTCGCGCACATTGCCGCGGTCAACTTCGCTCAAGAGCTGGGAGAAGGCGATGTCCTGCGAGGAGGCGCGCTGACCCGGATTCTGGAAGAGCGTGAACAACGCCAACAGCAGCAAGACAATGATGACCCAGAGGGCGAAATTGCGCAGATTGGCGTTCATCGATCTTCCTTCATGGTCGCGCGGATCGCGGCCTGATCCTTGGGCGGTAGCAGTTACTTTGTCAGTGCGAGGAAATCCCCAAGGAATCCTCTTGGTTAGACGGATACAATTTAGGTGCCGCCCCGGTCGCTGCCAAGGGAACGAGATGGGACTATTTATCCCATCTTAGAGCGATTCCCGCTGAAATAATGGCGATCTGCCCGGGGTTTTTCCTGCCTGGTTAAGGTGTCCTGACGGCACGCGGCCGAAACGGCCGGTGTCATGATCCGCCCTGATCCGCCCTCATCCGCCCCTTGGACCGCCGGGCCGGCGCCGGTGCGATGTGGATACGCCCCCCGGCAAGGCTGATCAAGGCTCCCGCAAGCGTCTGCTTCAGGACCGGCCGGCCATTTGCGGCTGCGCGGGGACCCGCAGCTATGGCCTGATCGAGCGCGGCCAGGAGGGTCTCGACCTTGCCGAGTTCCGCCGGCCCCTCATGACCAAGGGCATTGACGGCCCGCAGCAGGAGCCGCAGCCGGACCTCCTCCGGCAGATTGGCGAATGCCGAGGCCTCGAAGCTGCGACCGCCTGCCTGCGGCGCATCGCCGCGCGCCTGAAGCTGAAGGAAGCGTTCGGCGCCATCGACCAGCACGTCGACCGCCGCATTGGCGCGCGCCAGCCTGCCTGCGAGCCGCGCCAGGCTCCTGCTGTCGCCCCCCTCGGCCGCGAGCTGCTGCAGCAGCGCGCGCAGCCGCGGCCGGGTGAAGGCGGTGTCGCGATTGGTGGGATCATCGGCAAAGCCGATCTTCGCCCGCCTCAAGGTCGCGATCAGCTGCGACTTCGGGACATCGAGCAGCGGGCGTACCAGCACGACGCCGTCGCGCTCCGTGAGGCGCGCCATCGCCGACAGCCCGGCAAGCCCGCTGCCGCGGACAAGGCGCATCAACAGGGTCTCGGCCTGGTCGTCGCGGGTGTGGGCGGTCAGCACATGGCGCGCGCCGGCGTTGCGTGCAGCCTGCGCAAGCAGGCGGTAGCGGGCTTCGCGCGCAGCGGCAGGCAGTCCCGTGTTCGGCTTCGCGCCGCGCCAGCGCAGGGTCCGGTGTACCAGCCCGAGTTCAGCCGCCAGCCGCTTGACCTCGCGTGCCTCGCGCGCCGCCTCCGGGCGCAGGCCGTGATCGACGGTGACGACGGTCAGTTGCGGGCCGCGTGCCAGGCCGCGCTTCCAGCGTGCGGCGAGCCACATCAGCGCGACCGAGTCAGGTCCGCCGGAGACCGCGAGCACCAGCGCCGGCGCGCTTCTGAGCTCGGCGAAGAGCTGCTTCGCCGCGCGCGCAGAGATCGGTGAGTTGTCGTCGTCTGACATGACGCTGCCCAGGCAATCACCAGACTATTTAGCGCAGCGCCATCCGCATTGTCAGGGCGCAAATGCCGCGCGTCAGCACTTCACCCGCTTCTGCTCGCGATCGACGGCGGATTTGACGCCGGCGGAGGCGCGCGGATATTTGCGGCCGACCTCACCGAAGGCGGCGCAGGCGGCCTCTTTCTCCTTCAGCGCGGCCAGCGACTGGCCGAGCCGCAGCAGGGCATCCGGCGCCTTGGCGGACTTGTCGTATTTGGTGGTGACAGCGAGGAAGGCTTCCGCGGAGTCGCGATATTGCTGGCGCTGGAAATAGCTTTCGCCGAGCCAGTATTGCGCGTCGCCGAGCAGCGGATCGCTCGGATATTTCTGCGCAAAATTCTTCATGGTCTGCTCGGCCAGCGCATAGTCCTTGCGCTGCATGTAGCCGATGCCGAGGTCGAACTCGTCGCGCGGCGTTGCCGAGGGCGGCAGGGTCGTCAGGCCGGTGCCGCCCGATGGCGCTGGATAGCCCGATTGTGCCGGCGGGTAGCCGGGCTGGGCTGCCGGCGGCACGCCTTGCTGGTAGCGCGGGCTGGTGTTGGCGAGATCGAGCGGCTCGCCGGCAGCGCGCCCGCCGCCAGGGGCGCCTGCCGCCATCGGCTGCTGCCCGCCACCAAGCGCGCGCGGCGCGCCGGGCGCATTCGGGTTCTGGTTCGGATCGAAGGAATCACCGCGGCGGCGCACGCCGGGCGCACCGGGCGCCGGCTGCTCCTGAACGATCGGCGCGGGAGCCGCGATCTGCGGCTGCTCGTAATTCGGCTGAGCCTGTTGCTGCTGGCGATAGGCCGGCGCGGACTGCGCAGGCGGTACGGCTGCGACAGAGGGCTGGACCGGCACCTGTCCGGGCGCGGCTTGCGCGCCGCCCTCGAGCGCCCGCAGCCGCTCTTCGAGCTGGCGGTTGCGGTATTGCAGCTCCTCGTTCTGTCCGGTGAGCTGGCGCAGCTGGTTCTCCAGCCGCTCGATCCGCATCTCGGGGTCATCGTCCGACTGCGCCAGTGCAGGCGAGCACAAAGAGAACAGCGCGGCGATCGCCACGGTGCCGGTAAAGACCTTGGATCTGGATGACATCTTGCCCTGACGACGAAAACGAAATCTGCGACGGAACATGCGACGCGCCACACATTGAAAGGCAGTACGCCAAAAATGTGACTGGCACCACGGGGTTTCGGTCACAGATGGCTGAAACAAAACCGGCGCCCGAGAGGGCGCCGGCATAATCGGTTCCTGAAGATGAACGGCGCCTGACTGATCGTCAGGAGCTCGCGTTCAGCACGGTGACGGCGCGACGGTTCTGCGACCAGCAGGAAATATCGTTACAGACAGCGACCGGCCGCTCCTTGCCGTAGGAGATCGTGCGCATGCGGTTCGGATCGATGCCGCGCGAGGCGAGGAACGAACGCACCGACTGGGCGCGGCGGGCGCCGAGTGCGATGTTGTATTCGCGGGTGCCGCGCTCGTCGGCATGCCCCTCGATGGTGAAGCTGTACTGTCGATAGTTCTGGAGCCACTGAGCCTGCTTCTCCAGGGTCACGATCGCCTGCGGCGTCAGATCGGTCTGGTCGCTCTCGAAGAACACGCGGTCGCCCACGTTAACGACGAAATCCTGCTGGCTGCCAGGCGTCGCAGCATTGGCCATCGCATCCGTCGCTGCGTTCTTGTTCGCGCATGCGCCCATCGACAGCGCGATCGCAACCACCGCAGCCAGCTTCAATCCCTGGAGGATACGCATAGGGTATTTCATTCCGGAGCCTCCACGCTCACGTTCGTCCACTGCTGTCCGGTCTACAGGGGGTTGGTTAAGCGAACGTTCCGTCAACCTTGATGGAACCTTGCTTCAGCCGGTCAAATGCCCCCAAACCGCGAAAAGCAACCGTCATGGTTAATGGGTTCTAAATGTGGCGCGAGGGTGAAGGCAAGCTGCGGTAACGGCAAAAACGCCGGTATTTGCTGGAATTTTGGGCGCGAACGATGATGGGGATGAACGGAGCCCCGGCCGAAAGGCGCGCGGCGGCTCAAGGCGGTGACGGCAGGCAATCAGACGTGAACGGCTTCCGGGACCAGTGACGACCGCTGCGGGATCTCGCGCTGTCCGCCGCGCCCGAACAGCATCCGCCGCTCGAAGGCGGTGGAGCGCATGATCGGATAGCGCTCGAACACCTTCTTCCGGAAAGTCGGGAAATCCGCCGCCATCAGGCCGAACGGCTTGGTGAGGCCCGGAACCAGGCGGGGTTCGGCGATCGTCTCGTGCAGGAATACCCGCCGGTAGAAGGCCTGATGCTCGGGACGCACGATGGCGAGGCCGAGATCGGCATTGAAGTGCTCGCACGCCATGTAGGCGAGCCGGGTCGTCAGATAGGGCAATTCCGGAACCCGCTTCACCTGGTCGGGATCGGCGACAAAACGGGTTGGGTCGATCATGACCTCGCCGCGATCGAGCCGCGGCAGCAGGATGTCGGGGAAGACGTCGGCCGAGGTGGACTCGCGCCATTCCGAGGTCAGCACGCTGATGCGCACGGAGCTGCAGAGCTGGCCACGGAGATAGACGCCGAAGGTCCACGCGTTCGGCAGCTCATCGTAGCGGTCGGTGACCCGGGCTTCGGCGGATTCCCTGACGGCACCCTCGCGCAGATAGGCGCGGTAGCGGAGGTTGTAGATTTGCTCCTTCTCCGCGTCCGTCGCCGCGAGATGATAGTCGACGTCGGTCAGAAGCTCCGCTCCCCGTCCAACAGCCGAAATGACAGATCTGGCTGAGGACTGCATTCGAACTCCTTACCCACCACCAACAACACCACGCGAACCTGGGCCATTTGCCGCTGAACAACTTGCGCGCGCGTGACGATTTATTAACACCTCCTTAACGACGATGCAAAGCAATCGACGCGATAGGGTTAACCCCCGTAGCACTACGGTCGGTTCAGCAACTACCTGAAACGACGTGCAATTTCTGGATGTGGACTCAGGCGAAGGAGCGTGAGCTGACAACCTGGAGCAGGCCCTCGCCGCGCCGTCCATGCGAGGCGTTGAGGAGCTGGCGCATCCGCACGGCGGGCACCGGACGGCTGAACAGATAGCCTTGCGCCTCGGAGACGGTGCCGTCTGCGCTGATCAACTCGAGCTGCTCATTGGTCTCGATGCCCTCGACCACCACGGCCATGCCGAGGTCGGCCGACAGCCGCGCCACGCCACGCAGCAGCGTCAGCGGCCGGTCGGTGTCGATGCCCTCGAGGAAGGAGCGGTCGATCTTCACCTTCTGCATCGGGAAATTGTGCAGATAGCTGAGGCTGGAATAGCCGGTGCCGAAATCGTCGAGCGAGATGCGCACGCCGAGCGCATGCAGTTGCGACAGCGTGTCGTGGGTGAGCTGGGTGTTACGAAGCAGCGAGGACTCCGTGATCTCGATCTCCAGCCGGTGGGCCGGCAGCCCCGAGACCTCGAGCGCGTAGCGGATTTCGCTGAGCACGTCGCGCTGGTGGAATTGCTGCGGCGAGAAGTTGACGGCGACGCTGACGCCGTCGGGCCACTTCATGCATTCCATGCAGGCGCGGCGCAGGATCCAGCGGCCGAGATCGACGATCAGCCCCATGTCTTCGGCGACCGGGATGATGTCGACCGGCGAGACCGTGCCGCGCACCGGATGATTCCAGCGCAGCAGCGCCTCGCAGGTCGTGATCTTGCCGGACTTCAGATTGACCAGCGGCTGGTAGAACAGCTCGAACTCCTCGTTGGCCAGCGCCTTGCGCAGGTCGAGCTCGAGAATGCGGCGGGCCTCGACGGTGGCCGCCATCTCGTCGCGGAAGAAGCAGAAGGTGCCGCGGCCGTCAGCCTTGGCGCGGTAGAGCGCCATGTCGGCGTTCTTGAGCAGCGTGTCGGCCCTGACGTCGCCGTCCGGCGAGGTCAGCGCGATGCCGACGCTGGCGCCGATCTCGACCAGGTGATTGTCGATGCGATAGCGCTCGCTCAGGCGTTCGACGATGCGGCGGGCGAGGCTCGCGGCATCCTCGGCGGAGCTGATGTTCTGCTGGAACACGACGAACTCGTCGCCGCCGAAGCGGGCGACGAAATCCTCGGGACGCAGCATCTCGCGCAGGCGGTTGGCGACCGCGCACAGGAGCTGGTCGCCGCAGGGATGGCCGAGCGTGTCGTTGACCTGCTTGAACTGGTCGAGATCGACGAACAGCAGCGCCGAGAGGCGCTCGGCGTCGTGCGAGATCGCCAGCAACCGTTCGATCTCGTCGCGGAACGAGACCCGGTTGGGCAGCGCCGTGAGCTCGTCATAGCGGGCGAGATGGGTGATCCGGGCTTCCGCGTTGGTACGCTCGGTGATGTCTTCCAGCAGCAGCACCGTGCCGCCGCCGGTCATCGGCTGGAACGTCCAGGCGAGTGCGCGGCCGCGCGAAGAGTCAGGATCGGTGGTGACGATCTCGCAGATCCGCGCATGCTCGATCTCGGCCAGGATCTGCTTGCCGCTCTCCGCCGAGATGGAGCCGGCGGCGATACAGGCTGACACGATGTCGGCAGCGGTGGCGCCACGCTTGACCAGATCTTCGGGCAACGCCATCAGCTCGCCGAAGCGATGGTTCATCACCGCAAGGCGGCCGTCGGCGCGAAACATGCACAGGCCATGCGGCATGTTGTTGAGCGCGGTGTCGAACTGGCTTGCCAGCGCGGACTCACGGAAGCTCGAGGTCAGCGCCTTGACGAAGATCGCATGCAGGCTGAGATTGATGTTCTTCAGCCCGACGAAGAAGAACACGAGCAGGACGGCGAGCCCGATGTGGTAGAAGCCGCCATGCAGCAGCAGCGCGAGCGACATCGGTGCGCAGGCGAGCGCGACGTGCCACTGGATCACCCGGGGCTGGCCGTAATTGCGGGCGGCGCCGCCCGCGGTGTAGCCGATGCCGATGGCGACACAGAGCATGTCGGCAATCGGATCGTCATTGTTGTAGATGACGACGAAGGACCACAGGCCGAGCACCGCCGCATAGCTGAGCGCGCCGAGCCAGTAGCGCGGCTCCAGGTGCTTGGCTTCCTCGAACGACAGTGGGTGCGTGCGGTTTTCGTATCCGCGCATCTGGAACGCGCGCGCGGTGCCGATCGCGATCAGCAGAAATGCGAGCGGCCACAGCCAGACATCGCCTGTCTTCAGCGCAGTCATGACCGCGGCCACGGCCGCGGAGGCCGAGCCCAGGAAAATCGCCCAGAAATTCTGCACCATAGAGTTGATGAGAGCGGCGTAGAGTATCGGCTCCAGCTCGTCTCGATCGCTCTGCTTCTGGTCGGCCAGCTGCATCGGCTTGTTACGCGTCCTGTTTGGCGCGTACTTTTACCCAGACCTGATGAAGCCTTTCTGAGGGAACATCGTTAAAGTCGAGTTGTTTTTCGGCAATAGCGAACATGTTTCCGCTGAAATATCAAGCAACTAGGCAAGCGTTGCCGGGCACAAGGTGAAGGAAAGCTTGCGTCCCGCACCAAACCCCGAAAAAATCGGCATGTTTTTTCGAAAACATCGCGCGTCTGAACGCGCAATGTCTTAGCCCCGATGTTTCACGCGAACCTGTATCCGCTTCGCTCGCAAGCGCTCTAGCCGGGTGTCGAGGACAGCAGCGGCGACCATGCCGGGTCGGAGGCGAAGCCCGGCGTCGGCACCTTGAGCTCGTTGCGGCCGGAGATGTCGACGGAGAACAGCGACGGCCCGCCGCTGCCGCCGGGATCGCGGAAGAACATCAGCACGCGGCCGTTCGGCGAGAAGGTCGGCCCTTCGTTGTGATAGCCCGAGGTGAGCAGACGCTCGCCGGAGCCGTCCGGCTTCATGACGCCGATCGAGAACTGCCCGCCGCCCTGCCTGGTGAAGGCGATGTAATCGCCACGCGGCGACCACACCGGCGTCGAATAGGTGGCGTTGGTGTCGTCCTTGGAGAAGGAGATGCGCTGCGCCTGTCCGCCGCCCGCGGCCATCACATAGATCTGCGACCTGCCGCCGCGATCGGACTCGAAGCAGATGCGGGTGCCGTCCGGTGAGTAGGACGGAGAGGTGTCGATCGCCGGCGTATCGGTGAGGCGCGTGGTCGAGCGCGAGCGCAGATCCATCACGAACAGGTTCGAATTGCCGCCCTGCTGCAAGCTCATGATGACGCGCTGGCCGTCCGGCGAGAAGCGCGGCGCGAAGGTCATGCCGGGGAAATTGCCGACGATCTCGCGCTGGCCGGTCTCGATGTTGAAGAGATAGACCTTCGGATCGCCCTGGCCGAACTCCATGTAGGTGATCTCTTGCGAGTTCGGCGAGAAGCGCGGCGTCAGCACGAGGTCGGAGCCGCGGGTCAGATAGCGCACATTGGCACCGTCCTGGTCCATCATCGCGAGCCGCTTGACGCGACGCTCCTTCGGGCCGGTCTCGTCCACGAACACCACACGGCTGTCGAAATAGCCCTTTTCGCCGGTCATCTGCTCATAGATCTGGTCGGAGATGATGTGGGCGATACGGCGCCAATATTCCGGCGAGGTGAAATATTGCTGGCCCGCAAGCTGCTGGCCCGTGATGACGTCCCACAGGCGGAATTCCGCCTTGAGCCTTCCGTCCTGCCCCCGCGTCATGCGGCCGGTGACAAGGGCCTGGGCGTTGATGGTCTTCCAGTTCTGGAATTGCGGCGCGACGTCGATGTTGCTGATGCGCTCGATGAAGGCGGCCTGGTCGATCGGTGCGAACAGGCCCGACCGCTTCAGATTGTTGGTGATGACCTGGGTGACGCCGTTGCTGACGTCGCCGTCGGCGGGCGAGCCCGGCACGAAGTTGGAGATCGCGATCGGGATCGGCCGAAACTCCGTTGGATTGAGTTCGAGCCGCTTTTGGCCCTGGGCCAGGGCATGTCCGCCCCCGAGCGTCGCGAGCGCCGATCCTGTGAGCGTCATGAAGCGGCGGCGGTTCATCGATAGGACGTCATTCATCGCAAAATTCTTTTGTTCGGATGTCACAACATATCTTTCAGGCCGAAGCGCATTGGAATGGTCTTCCAGGTGTCATACTGCTGCTTCGGCAGGAACGAATAGACCTGACACTGCACGATGGCGCGCTTGGCGCTCTCCGCCACCGCCTGAGCAATCGACCGAGACGGGCCGCGAACCGCGACGATAACCGGCTCGGACGCAAGCGAGCCGTCGATTTTCATCGGGATATCGATGTCAGCCTCGTACTGCTCGGCGTCTTGCCCGTTATAGGTGGGCGTGAAGCAGCGCCGGACCGCATTCGTGAACGCGCCTCCCCACGTCGCAACGTTGTTGGCAGCAGTCCCGGTCGTCGATCCCAGCGCAGCCGACGCATTCAGCGCCGCGCCGGAGAGCTCGTGCCGGGTCGCCGCGCGCTTGTCGAGGTCGCGCTGGATCTGCGCGGGATCGAAGCTGCGCTCCTTGGGCTTCGGTTGCTGTTGCGGCTGCACCGCCGCGACCTTCTGCTCGACTGGCTTCGGCGGAGGCTTCTTGGTCTCCAGCTTCTTCTGGAGCTCGGCGATCGGATCTTCCTTGGCCGGATCAGGCTTCTTTTCCTGCGGCTTCGGCTCTTCCTTCGGCTTGGCCTCGGCAACGGGCTTGGGCGGCTCGGGCTTCTTCTCGACCGGCTTCTCGACGGGTTTCGGCGGCGGCTCGGGCGTCGAGTTGGTCTTGATCAGCTCTTTCTTCTCGGTGACCTTGCCGACGGCGTCTTCCTCGGGCTTGGCTTCCGCGATCTTCTCGACCTTGGGCTTCGGCTCTTCCTTCTTGCCGGTCTTCTGCCCCGACATCATCTGCGCAAGCTGATCGGTGGAGATGATGTCGATCGGAAGCGACTCTTCCGCGACAAAGGCCTTGCTGCTAAAGGTGACCAGTCCCCATCCAAGCACGAGGACGTGGAGGGCAATCGACGCAACGAGTGTCTTGTCGACGTTCACCTTCACCGGTTTACCCCTGATCCGCCTCGGTCACGAGCGCCAGCTTCTTGAAGCCCGCGCCGGACAACAGGCCCATGACCTTGGCCACCGTTCCGTAATCCGCCTTCTTGTCCGCGCGAAGATAGATGCGCTCCTCGAGCCCGCCGCGCGCGTCCGTGATCGCCTTCAGCTTCGGGATCAACTCGTTGATCGCGATTTCGGCGTCGTTGATGAAGACCTTGCCCTTGATGTCGACCGACATCTGGATCGGCTTCTGATCGTTGTTTTCGAGGCTCTTGGCCTGGGTCTGCGGCAGGTCGAGCGGCACACCGACCGTCAACATCGGAGCCGACACCATGAAGATGATGAGCAGCACCAGCATCACGTCCACCATCGGCGTGACGTTGATCTCGGCCACGACGGGCTTGCGCCGGCCACGGCGCCCGCCGCCTCCGGACGAACTAGCTACGTTCATCGCCATGATCGAGTGCCCAAATTGCCCCTCACACTATACATGCCGTCCGTCAGCCCCGCTCGTCGATCTGACGCGACAGAATGGCGGAAAATTCATCGGCGAAACCTTCCAGCCGCTGGGCCTGCCGGTTCACCTCGGAAGTGAACTTATTGTAGAAAATAGTGGCAGGAATGGCGGCGATAAGGCCGACGGCGGTCGCAAACAGCGCTTCCGCGATGCCCGGCGCGACCACCGCCAGGGAGGTATTTTTCGATGCCGCGATCGACTGGAAGCTCGACATGATGCCCCAGACCGTGCCGAACAGGCCGACAAAGGGGCCGGCGGAGCCGACGGTGGCGAGCACCAGCAGCCGGCGTTCCAGCCGCTCGACCTCGCGGGCGATCGAGACGTTCATCACCTTGTCGATGCGCATCTGAAGGCCCGCGACCGAGCGGGCGTGGCTCTCGAACGAGCGCTTCCATTCGCGCATGGCGGCGACGAAGCAGGCCGCCATGGAATGCGTCGGCTTGGCCGAGAGCGTGCGATAAAGCTCCTCGATCGACTCGCCGGACCAGAAGGCCTGCTCGAACCGGTCCATCGAGCGCCGCGTGCGCGCGTAAAGAAAGATCTTGTCGATCGCGATGGCCCAAACCCAGACCGAGCAGGCGAGAAGCCCCAGCATCACTGCTTTCACGATCCAGTGAGCCTGCCAGAACAGCGCAATCAGCGACACGTCCGCGGAAGCGGCAACCGGAAGGGCTGACTGAGCCACGTCGGCCGGATTCATAAGCAGTATCCTCTCAAGGCGATCATTTACCTGACCTCTCCGGCCAGCAAATGGCTGCCGGTTCCCCAACAGCCGCGCTAGCACCGGCGCGGCCGGCAAGCCCGCTCAAAGCCTTGTCTTTACTGGGGTACAGGGGCTCGTCCAAAGCCGGCCGCCTGCATTCCCTGCCAAGATGTCAAAACTATGGGCCTCGAGCACGGCTCCGGGCACGACTGTCCGCAATTACCAGAGCCCGCCGATGGTTAACGTGCGGTTACCACGGCCGAATTTGGCTGCCGGAAAGGTAGGCAGCGCAGGCGGTTGGCCGCTTTGCCGCGGGGAGGCGCTACGTGCCTGCCGAGGTATTCGAGCCGCCCGCTCCGGGCGAGGTCGGTTCCCTCCCCCCTTGCGGGGGAGGGCTAGGGAGAGGGGTACCACACGGGGACTCCCGCCGTGATGAAATCGGACGCACGCAACGAGCAATTTTTCCTGCGCTACCCCTCTCCCCCGCCCTCCCCCGCAAGGGGGGAGCGCAGTGGGACTCGTGGCACTACGACACCGGGCACAACGGATGCCCCTTCTGGAACCTCCTCCCCTGCCCACCCCGAAATCGCAGGGAGCTTAGCGTGGCCACAGCTACACCACGACCACATGCTCCATCTCGCATCTCACGGCGGGCGCGAGCTGATAGGCTGCGCTCGCGGACAACAACGTGCCGGCATCACCGGCCCAGCCTGAGGAGCGTCCAGTGCCGAAACCACAAACCAATGTGCGGTGGATGGCCGCCGCGATCATATCGGTCAGCCTCGTCACGTTCGGCGCCGCGCGCGCGGCGTCGGTCGCACCGGTCGCCGCGCAAAACGGCATGGTGGTGTCCGCGCAGCATCTGGCGACCCAGGTGGGTGTCGATGTGCTGAAGCGCGGCGGCAATGCCGTCGATGCCGCTGTGGCCGTCGGTTATGCCTTGGCCGTCGTCTATCCGGCCGCCGGCAATCTCGGTGGTGGCGGCTTCATGACGATCCAACTCGCCGACGGCCGCAAGACCTTCCTCGATTTCCGCGAGACCGCGCCCAAGGCGGCGACGGCCAATATGTATCTCGACAAGGATGGCAACGTCATCAAGGGCATCTCGACCAAGGGGCATCTGGCTGTGGGTGTGCCAGGCTCCGTCTCGGGCATGGAATATGCGCGCGAAAAATACGGCACCATGAAGCGCGCCGACCTGCTCGCTCCCGCGATCCAGTTCGCCGAACAGGGATTTGTACTCGACCAGGGGGACATCGACCTGCTGCGCTCGGCAACCGACGATTTCAAGGACGATCCAGCATCGAGCGCGATCTTCCTCAACAACGGCCAGCCGTTCGGCGTGGGCGATCGACTGCTGCAATCCGAACTGGCGAAAACCCTGCGCGAGATCAGCAGCAAGGGCACCGACGGCTTCTACAAGGGCTGGGTCGGCAGCGCCATCGTGGCATCGAGCCAGGCCGGCAAGGGCCTGCTGACGCAGGACGACCTCGACGGCTACAAGACGCGCGAGCTCGCACCTGTCGAATGCGACTATCGCGGCTATCACGTGATTTCCGCGCCGCCACCGAGCTCGGGCGGCGTCGTCATCTGCGAGATCCTGAATATCCTGGAGGGCTACCCTCTGAAGGAGCTGGGCTACCATTCCGCGCAGGCCGTGCACGTGCAGATCGAGGCCATGCGGCATGCCTACGTGGACCGCAACAGCTATCTCGGCGATCCGGATTTCGTGAAGAATCCGCTCGACCGCCTGCTCGACAAGAATTACGCGACCAAGATCCGCGCCGTGATCGATCCGAACAAGGCCGCAATCTCCAAGGACATCAAGCCGGGCGTCGCGCCGCACGAGGGCAGCAACACCACGCACTATTCAATCGCGGACAAGGACGGCAACGCGGTATCGGTGACGTACACGCTGAACGATTGGTTCGGCGCCAAGGTGACGGCGGCCAAGACCGGCGTGCTGCTGAACGACGAAATGGACGACTTCACGGCCAAGGTCGGGGTGCCGAACCTGTATGGCCTGGTGCAGGGTGAGGCCAACGCGATTGCTCCCGGCAAGCGTCCACTGTCCTCGATGAGCCCGACCATCGTCACCAAGGACGGCAAGACCGTCATGGTGGTGGGCACGCCCGGCGGCAGCCGCATCATCACGGCGGTCCTGCAGACCATGATCAATGCGATCGACTACGGCATGAACGCGCAGGAAGCCGTCGACATGCCGCGCATCCACCAGCAATGGCTGCCTGATATGACCAATGTCGAGGACTATGCGCTGTCACCAGACACGCGCAAGATCCTGGAAGGCATGGGCCACAAATTCGGACTGCCGCAACCGGCCAACCATCTCGCGGTCATCATCGTCGGCGCGCCGTCGCTGAACGGCGAGCAAGTCGGCAATAATCGTTACTACGGTGCGAACGATCCACGCCGAAACTCGGGATTGGCCGCCGGGTATTGAGACAACGCGTAGGGTGGGCAAAGGCGCGAAGCGCCGTGCCCACCGCTTCTGTAGAAGCGGTCGAGGTGGGCACGCTTCCGCCTTCGCTCTTCGAGCTACGGCGGACAAGTCGCTTTGCCCACCCTACGGGAGCTCTGCCCGGCAGTCGCGCCCCTCACCACTTCTCCTTCGAGGTTCGCACGTCGAGCTCGAACGACCAGGCGCGCTCGGGCTGGCGATAGAGGAAGGCGAACGCATCGACGATGCCATCGATGTCGATCAGACTGTCCTCGCGGCCGGCCGCATCCGGGAATCGTGAAAAGATCTTGTCGCCGGCGATCGCGCCATCGACCACGACATGGCCGACATGGATGCCGTCGCTCGCGTATTCCTTGGCCATCGCCTGCGCTAGCGTGCGCAGGCCGGCCTTGGACGAGTTGAAGGCGCCGTAGCCGGAGCGTCCGCGCAGCGAGGCACTGGCGCCGGTGAACAGCAGCGTGCCGGTCTTCTTCGGCACCATGCGCCGCACCGCCTCGCGGCCGAACAGGAAGCCACCGAAGCAGACCACGCGCCAGGCGTTCTCGAAATAGTCGGCCTCCATCTCGATGATCTTGCCGGGCGTGTTGTTGCCGGCGTTGTAGATGGCGAGGTCGAGGTTGTCGCCGGCGGCATCGAACAGCGCGACGATGTCCCCCTCCCTGGTCGCATCAGCAACGAAGGGTACGGCTGCGCCGCCCGCCTTCGTGATGTCGTCGACAACGGCCTGCAAGGCAGACAGCGTCCGGCCCGCGACGATCACCTTGAGCCCATCGGCCGCAAGGCGCTTGCAAAGCCGGGCTCCGAGCCCGCGGTCCGGACCAACGCCGATCACGATTGCCGTCTTCATTGCAACTCTCCGAAGGTTGATGGGGTCAAGCCGCCGAGGCAGGTTCGGGGCAATTGGTCAATCGCGCGGGATTGCCGATCGCGGTGCAGCCAGCGGGCACGTCACCGGTCACAACAGCGCCGGCACCGATCTTTGCGAAATCACCGATATTGATGTCACCGAGAATGGTCGCGCCGCCACCGATGTAGACGCCGCGGCCGATGCGCGGCGAACGCGTCGGCAATTCACCGCGACGGCCGATGCTGACGCTCTGGAGGATGGTGACCTCGTCGCCGATCACCACATTCGCACCAATCACGATGCCGGTGGCGTGGTCGAGATAGACGGACGATCCAATGGATGCGGCCGGATGAATGCTGATCTGCAGCAGGTTGGACGCCTCGTTCTGAAACAGCAGCGCCGCGTCGCGATGGTCATGACGCCAGAGCCAGTTCGAGACGCGCCAGGCTTGCAGCGCGACGTAGCCCTTGTAATGCAGCAGCGGCGGCAGCAGGTCGGTGATGGCGGGATCGCGCAATGCGATGGCCTGCAAATCTCGGCTGGCGGTTTCGATCAGGTCTGGCTCGCCTTGAAAGGCGTCGCGGGAATAGGACGTGAAGCGCGTGCGCCCGGTGGTGCCGCTGCCGAGCCGCTGCCCGATCAAATCGGCCAAAGCGGCGGCAAAATCATCATGAGCGAGAATGGCACGCGCAAGGGCCATGCCGAACACGGGGTCGGCATCGGCCGCGCGCTGCGCCTCGCTGCGGACCTGTTGCCAGAGGCCGTCGCTCGCCGTGATCGCAGCTTCCGCCATTGTCGCCTCCGGTCCGCCCACTCTTGTGAAGGCGAATATAGGCGGTCCGGGTCGGGGCGCCAGTCACGCCGCCGGGACGCGCTTGCTTTCGCCCTCAAGACCGGGCCGGGCCCGCTTGCGCAGGCTGAGCGCGTAGAGCCAGCCGCCCGCCGCGATGAGCACCGGCAGGACGAAGAGCGCGACATCGCGGAGCAGGATCATGGGGCGATGCTCCCCTTTGCAAACGAGACCGCGCGGCTGAGTGCGTACGAGGCGAACCAATAGAGATAAAGGCTGAGAAAGAACCGCCAGGATTCGCCGAGCTGCCACTGCGGATAGAGCTGGACTTCCGTCGGCCATCCATTGAGGAACGCGATCGCCACCGGCACGATGTTTCCGAACCGGTCGAACAGCGCCGAGGCGCGCTCAAGGAGCGCGATGCTGTGGCTGATCTCTTTGCGTCCGGCATTGGTCATGGTCGTACCCGTCAGCGCGTGGGAGATGCGGCGTCAGGGCTTGGTCGGGCGTGGTGCGGATCAGGTTCTACCGATCCTGCACATGTACGTGATCAACGCCGCAGAACGCACGCCCGCCGGCGCAGAGGCGAAAATGACAATCGGGATCGGACGCGCAACTGCCATAGACCAAGCCGATGTAGCCCAGCACCGCCAGGGCGGTCACGGCAAGCAGCAGGCGGGTGTAGAGGTCCATGATGCGCGTCGTCCAGCAGCGCGGCGGATTGAGGTGGCACGCGCAAGTCTTGGTGTCGGTTCGCCGGCAGTTGGTTCTGGTCCCCCAAAAACCAAACCGCCCGCCTGCGGGTTGCGCAGGCGGGCGGCTCGGGGCCATCAGGACTTTGGGGGCATGCGCCTGAAGGCTTTGAGAGGCAGACCCCGGATCAGCCGTTTTAGATCAGCCCTGCGGCTGGTCGGTCGGCGGCGGGGTCGGGCGCGTCTTGTGCTGCGCCATGAACTGGTCGAACTCTTCCTTGTCCTTGGCGTGACGCAGACGGTCGAGGAAGTTCCTGAACTCGACCTGCTCTTCCTCGAGCCGCTGCAGCGTCTCGGTGCGGTATTCGTCGAAGGCACGGTTGCCGCTCGAGGGCGGGCCGAAGCCGAAGCCGAAACCACGGCGCTCCATGCGGCCGCGCATGCGGTCCATCTTGTACTGCATCCGCTCCATCTTGTTCTGCCAGCGATCCTGGTGGCTCCAGCAACCCATTTTTCTGCTCCCGAGTGTGAAAAAGAGAAGGGCAAGTCCGATCGGCCACCAGATGATGAAGCCGAGGATGGTCACGGCGATCCAGCCGGGATGCCAGGGCGTATCGAGCATGTGGGGGCGCTCATAGCGTTCGTCAGAGGAACCGCGCCATCGATTGACATCAGCGGTGTAGGCCATTTCCATCTCCATCACGGCACCAGCGCCGTTGTGAATGTAAATAACATTTACATAGCTAGACCATCCCGCGATTTTGTCAAGCCGGCCGCCTGACAGGGTCGCCGAATTATTTGCGCAATTTTATTTCGGCTTGCCCCAGGGGCCGCCGGGCGGCAGGCCAGAACCGGAGGATGCCTCCGGTGGCACCGGCGGCGGCTCGGCGCTTCGTGCCGGCGGACGGCGGTCGGTCGGGAAGCCCAAGCCGCGCAGATAGATCAGCACCTCGGCTTCGAGCAGGTCATCCGGCGACATCGGCAGTTTTCGCCGCGCGGCGTCGCCGCGTGAGAACAGCGAGGCCACGCCGTGCGCCATCGACCAGATGTGCAGCGCCATCATCATGGCCGGTGGCCGCGGCGTGCCGGGCGGCGCCAGCGCCGCAAGCCGCTCGGCGGCGGCGCGAATGATGTTGAAGGCGCGTTCACTGGCGGCCTGCAGGGCCGGATTTGAATCGACCGGCACGCCCGATTCGAACATCGCGTTGTAGAAGGCAGGCTCCTCGCGGGCAAAGGCGAGATAGGCCTTGCCGACGCGCTCGAACGCCGTGACCGTATCCGGGCGCCCGTCGTCCCAGGCCGCGGTCAGGCGCTGCTCGAACTGCTCGAAGCCGCGCTGCGCGATCGAGGACAGCAACTCCTCGCGGTCGCGGAAATGCCGGTAAGGCGCCGCCGCGCTGACGCCGGCCATGCGCGCGGCATCGGCAAAGGTGAAGCCGGCAGCGCCCTTCTCGGCGATCAGCCCGAGGGCAGCCTGCAACAGGGCTTCCTTCAGATTGCCGTGGTGATAGCCGCGCTCGGTGCGGCCCTGGTCCTTACGCCAGCTCATGTGAACAGCTTTTACATGAGCCGGGCGTGAAGTCACTAGCGCAGGCCGGATTTGATTAACCGGCCAACTCGTCATTCCGGGGGCGGCTCGACCCGGGGCTGCTCGACGAGCCGAACCCGGAATCTCGAGATTTCCGGGCTCGCGTGTGCGCGCCCCCGGAATGACACGGCCTAGCCGCCGGGAATCGGCAGCACCGGCATGATCTCGACGCGTTCGCCGGGGAAGATCGCGAAGTGCGGGTGGTTCTCGAACATCTTGGCTGCGGCCTCATGGGACGCGGCGCGGACCACGGTGAAGGCGCCCATCTCGTTGGCGATGTCGGCGACGCCCTTGCCGTCGACCTTCTTGGTCTTGCCGAGAGGGCCGCCCATGGCCTGGATCGCGCCTTGATGCTTCTCGACCCAGCCTTTCCAGGCCGCCATGCCCTCCTGCTCCTTCGCCTTCCGCGCGGTCTCGGACATCGCGTTCCATGCGGCCCATTGCGGGCTGGACTTGCTGCCGAGGAAAACGGCGAGATAGGTATCAGTGCTCATTGGTTCTCTCCTTTGTTGATGGATGATGGATTGACGAGCCGCGAGTTGATCCGCGGCCGTCTCGGCTACGTCTTCAGATCGTCGAAACCGGCGGCGGCTGCCTGCACCTCCGGCGGAAAGTCGGCCATCTCCTGCACCTGCCGGATCTCGATGACTTCATTGGCGGAAGCCGGGCACTTCTTCGCCCAGGCGATCGCCTCCTGGCGCGAGGCAACCTCGATCATCCAGTAGCCGCCAAGGACTTCCTTGGCTTCGGCGAAGGGGCCGTCGGTCACGATGGGCTCGCCGGTCGCGAACGAGACGCGCGCGCCCATCGACGGCGGGTGCAGACCGTCGAGCGTGATCAGCACGCCGGCATCCTTCAGCGCCTCGTTGTAGCGCATCATCGCGGCGACGCGTTCGGGATCGAGTTGCACGTCCGGCGGCGCGGTCTCGTAGCCGAGCGGAATCATCAGCATCATGAATCGCATGAGCAGTCCTTGTTTGCTTTGTCGTTTCGGGTTTGCGCGGCGCGGCGCCACCCCCGAAGGACGGGAGCGGCGGCTCGGGCCGCCCACCCTTACCTCTAAGACGAACCAACCTTTACGGAACCGACAGGGTGATGAAAATTATTCCGGAGGTCATTGCGCCGGCCGCTAGCGCGGCTGCGGCAGGAAACGCCCATCCTTCCGGGCAGCGCCGAAATAGACGTCGATGCGGCGGACCTTGCCACCGGAAAAGGTGAAGAACTCCGTGTTGCGAAAGCTTCTGCCATCTGTCCCCAGACAGAGATAGGTGACGAAGGCCTCGTCGCCCCGGACGAAAACCCGCTCGATGTCGTGCCGCGCGATCCAGCCGGTGTCCTTCCAGCAGCGCTCGAAATAGGCCGCCTTGTCGAGGTTGTCGTCGAACGGACTGGTGAAGCGGAAATCGTCGGCCAGTGCGTCGGCGACCCGTTGCCGGTCGTTGCCGAGATAGGCTGCGAAGAGGTCTCGAATCAGGCGCTCGCGGTCGTCAGGCATTGATGGTCTCCGCAGAGAAGATCCTCTTGAAGACGATGCACGAACGCGTGCCCCGACATTGCTTGCCGAATTTCAACAGAGACGATGCGAAAATATCGCGAGGCGGGTCCGTACGAGTACGGACCGACTATGTCCACCGCCGTGCATATAGGACGAGAATCTTCGAAAGCAGAACAACATGGCCAGCGCACGCGGAACTACGGAGACCGCGCAGCTTGCTGCAAGGGTTTACAGTTGATCAACGCGTGCATGCAACTTTTTCGAGAAGGCCAATTGCAGCTGGGCCGACGCATAGTTGAACCATTCCGGGGACCTTCAAGTGTTCAATTTCAACAGCAAGGCCAGGATCCAGCACGCGCTCGCGGAAGTCGACGCCCTCGATCGCTCGCAGGCCGTCATCGAATTCGATCTCGACGGCACCATCCTCGATGCCAACGAGAACCTTCTGAAAATGAGCGGCTATTCGCTCGCCGAGATCAAGGGCAAGCATCACAGCATCTTCGTCAGCCCGACTGAGCGCGAGAGCGCCCGCTACCGCGACTTCTGGGCCAGCCTGAACCGCGGCGAATTCCAGACCACGCAATACAAGCGCTTCGGCAAGAACGGCAAGGAAGTCTGGGTTCATGCCTCCTACGCCCCGTTGCTGGACAAGAACGGCAAGGTGGTCAGCTTCATCAAGTTCGCCACCGACATCACGGCGTACAAGATCAAGACCATGGAAGACTCCGGCAAGATCGCCGCGATCAACCGCGCGCAGGCCGTGATCGAGTTCAACATGGACGGCACCATCGTCACCGCCAACGAGAACTTCCTGGGCGCGATGGGCTATTCGCTCGACGAGATCAGGGGCAAGCATCACAGCATGTTCGTGACGCCCGAGGACCGCGCGAGTTCGGCCTATGCCGCATTCTGGGCCAGGCTCAACCGCGGGGAGTTCGAGGCGGCCGAGTACAAGCGACTCGGCAAGGGGGCTAAGGAGATCTGGATTCTCGCGACCTACAACCCGATCCTCGACGAGACCGGCAAGCCGTTCAAGGTGGTGAAGTTCGCAACCGACATCACCGCGCAGAAGATGAAGGCCGCCGACAATGACGGCCAGCTCGCCGCGATCCGGAAGTCGCAGGCGGTGATCGAGTTCAACATGGACGGCACGATCCGCACCGCCAACGAGAATTTTCTCAAGGCGGTGGGCTATTCGCTGGCCGAGATCAAGGGCCGGCACCATTCCATGTTCGTCGAGCCGAACGAGAGGAATTCGGCGGCCTACCGCCAGTTCTGGGAGACGCTCAACCGCGGCGAATACCAGGCCGCCGAATACAGGCGGATCGCCAAGGGCGGCCGCGAGATCTGGATCCAGGCGTCCTACAATCCGATTCTGGATCTCAACGGAAAACCCTACAAGGTGGTGAAATACGCCACCGACATCACCGCGCAGGCGATCGGCCGCAAGAAGGCCGACAATGCGCGCGGGCTGATCGAGGCGGTCGCGGCCGGCAGCGAGCAGATGAGCGCCTCGATCCGCGAGATCTCCGAGACCATGGCGAAATCGCGCGAGACCTCCAAGGTCGCGACCACCAGGGTCGAGTCCGCGGACGGTCAGGCTCAGAAGTTGACTGCAGCGGCCCAGGCCATGAGCGGCATCGTCGAGATGATTTCGGGCATCACCAGTCAGATCAACCTGCTTGCGCTCAACGCCACGATCGAATCGGCGCGGGCGGGCGAAGCGGGCCGCGGCTTTGCCGTGGTCGCCTCCGAGGTGAAGAACCTCGCCAGCCAGGCCAAGCAGGCCACCGACACGATTACCTCCGAAATCGACGCGCTGAACACCATCTCGGGCGACGTTGCGAGCTCGCTCACCGCGATCAAGGCCGCGATCGCCGGCGTCAACGAGTTCATCGCCTCCACCGCGGCTGCGGTCGAGGAGCAGAGCATCGTGACCTCCGACATGTCGTCGAACATGCAGCGCGCATCGGCGGAGCTGGCGTAAGCTCTCACTTTATCACGATCCCCGTCATCCTTCGAGGGCCGCTGAAGAAGCGGCCACCTCAGGGGTGACGGTGAGAGGGACCGACGTCCTTATCCTACCGCTCCCAGCGTCGCGTCGCTTCACTCGCCCCTTCCGGCAGCATCTCGAAGACCGGCGAGGCCAACACCGCATGCACATGCAGCATGGTCGCTCCCGAATTGCGAAAACCGTGCTTGCGGCCGGCGGGAACCAGCAGCGCCTGTCCGGCCGTCACCGTGATACGCCGGGCTTCGATCCACATCTCCGCCTCGCCCGCCCGCACGGTGAGCACCTCCTCGACCGTGTGGCTGTGCGTCGGCGCGCCGGCGCCGGGATCGACCCATTGCTCGAAGATGCAGAGCGCGGTCGCGCCGTTGCGCGCGGATGTCACCATGCGGGTCTTCACACCTGGCCGCCATTCCTCGAGCGGGATCGTGCTGGGATCGATGAGCATGGCCTGGAGCCCTTCTTGCCGGGACGAAAGCGAAGTAAAAGGAGCCGGCGCTCGTGCGCGCCCTTTCGAACACAGGACAGATTAGCAAATGCCGCAGGCCTCACAAAACGTCGCCCTCGTCACCGGAGCCGCGCGAGGCATCGGGCTGGCGACGGCCAAGAAATTCCTGGCCGAAGGGTGGCGCGTCGCGCTGCTCGATATCGAGGGGGAGCTGCAGGCGGGCGCGGCGGCGGCCCTGAAGAATCCCGATAACACGCTGGCAATCACCTGCGACGTGTCCGACGCGGCCGCCGTGGGAGCTGCAATGGCGGCGGTCATGAGCCGCTTCGGTCGGCTCGATGCTCTCGTCAACAACGCCGGCGTCGCCGTGTTCGCGCCAGTGCTGGAGACCAGCGACGCCGATTGGAGCAGGATCATGGCGGTCAATCTCACCGGCCCGTTCCTGTGCACCAAGGCGGCCGCGCCGCTGATGCGCGAGCAAGGCGGCGGCGCCATCGTCAACGTCACCTCGATCTCGGCGGTGCGCGCCTCGACCCTGCGTTCGGCCTATGGCACCAGCAAGGCGGGCCTTGCGCACCTGACCAAGCAGCTCGCGGTCGAGCTCGCCTCGCTCAACATCCGCGTCAACGCGGTCGCGCCGGGGCCGGTCGACACCGCGATGGCGAAGCAGGTGCACACCAGGGAGATCCGCGCCGACTATCACGACGCCATTCCGCTCAACCGCTACGGCCTGGAGGAGGAACTCGCCGAAGCGATCTATTTCCTGTGCTCGGAACGATCGAGCTACATCACCGGCCAAATTTTGGCCGTCGATGGCGGCTTCGATGCGGCTGGCATCGGCCTGCCGACGCTGCGCGGCGAACGGCGGAACGCGTGAACGTCGTAGGGTGGGCAAAGGCGCGCAAGCGCCGCGCCCACCTTCCCTTCAGATTTGCGATGCCGTTGGTGGGCACGCTACGCTCTGCCCACCCTACGGGATCGAGCTTGTGGAGTGCTCCATGCGACGCATGTTCTTTGTGGGTGCCTGGATGCTCGCATCTGCGCTCTTTACCACCACCCTCGCCATGGCCGAAATCCGCATCATCCAGTCGCCGGGCGGAGAGGTCGGGCCGTTCCTCGACCTGTTCGAGCAGGTGCGCGAGAGCGGCGAGCGCGTGGTGATCGACGGTCCGTGCCTGTCCGCCTGCACGCTGGTGCTCAGCATCGTGCCGGGCGAGCGCATCTGCGTCACCAAACGCGCGGTACTCGGCTTCCACGCGGCGCGTTCGGTCGACCGGCGTGGGCGTTTTTATGCCGAGCCCGAAGCCTCCGACGCGGTGCTGCAGGCCTATCCCGGCCCGGTGCGCGACTGGATCAGCCGGCACGGTGGCCTCTCGTCCAGATTGCTTTTGCTGAAGGGCCGCGACCTTGCGGCGATCTATCCGCGCTGCCGCTGAGCAACAGGCGGCCGCCAGCGATGTGACCGGTTGCATCCGCCGCTGTCCGGCGATTAGGCAGTTTTGCAAAATTCGGACGATCCGGACACGAAATCCGCTCAACCGCTTGGCAATGCCTGCCCAATTTACGCGGTTTGCGGCTCTTCCGGACCGTCTATGATGGTCCCGTCCAGATTGAGGCCGCTCGGGTCACGATGGCTGCAGGGCCGTCATAATCTCAGCAGTGGTCACAGACTAGGATCGTTCCGCTTTTTCAAGATTACACATTTTCAAACCGGTCGCAGGCCGTGCAGCCCATCGATTTTCACTACCGCCTGTCGGACCAGGGACGCATTGTCCTTGGCCAGTTGAGCTCCCAGGAAACCGTCGAATTCGAATTGCTGTCGCGGCGCCACCGCGAGGGCCTGATGGACCTGCCGTCCGAGCTGCGGCTGCTCGAGCTCTATGTGAAATATATCGGCTCGGGCGCAGAGGCTGCGCTCGCGCCGTCGGAGCTCGCATGGCAGGCGAGCGAGCCACTCCAGCGGCGGAGACCGCCGCGTGCGCGAACGGCGCGGCCGCGCAACTACATCCTCTCGATGATCGTGATCGCGAGCGTCAGCTTCACGCTCATCGCGTTGCTGGTGAGCTAGCAGGCAAGCGCGACGGCGAAATTGCGCCGGTCACGCATTTCGTCGGGCCTAGTAAAGCCTCTGGATGGTCTGCGCCAATTCCAAGGTCGCGCAGATGAGCATACCCCAAAGTGCAAAATTGATTTGTAGCGCCGCTGCCATCGGTCGCTCCCTTCCCAAGTTACGCCCACCCCAGTTTGTAGAATTTATGAAGAAATTATTAGCGATTCTGTCGTGGAGTTTACAGCCTAATATTTCGCCAGTTGTTGTGCGATGCGATCCGCATGATTTCACGAAGCGGCCTCACTGCTCTCGCAATGTGATGCGAGAGCACGATTCCATATTGGGCCATGGCGGCCACGTCGTTTCCCTTAGGTTCCATTTAACCGGCGCGATGCAAGGCTCCGCATGCGGAGTTTGCGTGTCGCGTACCGCACCAAGGGTCCGGCATGCTGCGTCACGGCTTCGTCTTGCTCACTTTTTGCGCAGCGCTCCTCGGATGCGCGGCGGCGCCGGCGCAGGAGCGCCGACCGATCGCATGGGACGGCCTCGGCCGGGATCCGAACCAGGCCCCTCATCGCTCCTCTGTCACAAAGCGGCGCGCCGCGAACCCGGCGCCGGCGCAGGACAATC
This sequence comes from Bradyrhizobium sp. LA6.1, assembly GCF_040547805.1. Taxonomy (NCBI): domain Bacteria; kingdom Pseudomonadati; phylum Pseudomonadota; class Alphaproteobacteria; order Hyphomicrobiales; family Nitrobacteraceae; genus Bradyrhizobium; species Bradyrhizobium sp. LA6.1. The sequence continues at coordinate 188,791 of NZ_JBEPQK010000004.1, forward strand.
CCAATCAGGAGCGGGAAAGAGTGCTCGGCACCTTGCGCCCGTTCTCCGAGGCGTGGTGGGTGGTCCATGACGAAATCGAGGCGGAGAACGACAGGCAGCTTGGCACGAAACTCGTGATCTGCCCTCGCTGCGTTGAATCGCCGCCGCCAAGCGATGACGCGACCGGATCGCTCCGGTGAGCGAGCACGCGGCGATCAGCCGTATGACATGACGACGGCATGAGTGACCCACTCCCGTAACAACGGGAGTGGGATCGCGGCTTGGCGTGTCAGGCCGACGCGCCCGTCACATGCCCTCGGCCGGGCAGTTCACCATCCAGGGAATGCCGAACTTGTCGACGCACATGCCAAAGCCCTTGGCCCAGAACGTCTTGCTGAAGGGCATGGTGACGGTGCCGCCGTCGGCGAGCGCGTTGAACTTGCGTTCGCCATCCGCGGGGTCCGTGACCGTGAGCGAGACCGAAAAGCCCTGGGCTTTCTGAAAATGCTCGGGTGGCGCGTCGGAGGCCATCAGCACGCTGCCGTCGGGCAACGACATCCGCGCATGCATGATCATCTTCTCGCGGCCGGGCGCGGCGGGCATGTCCGGCGGCGCTTCCGATGAGCGCATCATGGCGTCGATCTTGCCGCCCAAAACCTTGGCGTAGAAGTTGAACGCCGCTTCGCAGGTGTCCTGATAGAACAGATAGGCATTGATCATCGTTTCTCTCCTCTCCGTTTTCTTGGCGATTCCTTGGCTGCTCCTTGGGGCAGCAAGCCTCGTTACTTCTCGGTGAGCTTCTTCAGGCTGGCGAGGCCGGCCTCGAAGTCTTTGCCGATCATGTTGTCCACGTTGATGAACACCTGCATCACCTTGGACATGAACGGCGCCGGACCGTACATCGCCCATGTGACCAATGTGGCATCGCCTTGCGGCACAAAGGTGAACTCGGCGGTGTTGTGGCCTTCGAACGGGCGCTCGAAGTCAAGCTTGATGCGAAGCTTCGACGGCGTGCTCGCCTCGAGGATTTCCATATGCCCGGCGCCGACATTATTGTTGCCGTCCCAGGCATAGGTCGCGCCCTTGCCTGACGCGGTTCTGCCGAAGGTCCGCTTCATGCCGGGGTCGCGATCCTCATAGGGCGACCAGCTCATCCAGAAATGGAAATCGGCAACGTGCGGATAAATCGCATCGGCCGGCGCCTTCACGGCGAGCGAGCGCTCGACACGGAACGTATCGGGTTTTGTCAATGCGAAGACGAGGACCGCGGCTATGCCGACGGCGAGGACGACGGCGATGATGGCAATGGCTTTCAGCATGAGTGGCTCCCTGGATATGGAATTAAGACGAAGGGGAACGGCGGGAGCCGACAATCGGCGGGACGAAATTTTTGGCCGTCACTTTGCCTTTGCGCCCTGCCTGGCGCCGCCATTGGCGCCCTTCGGCTGGCTGTCCCGGATCAGGCGATCAATATGCATGCGGATATGGGCGGCTTCCGCCGAAGTATTGGCGAGTGCGATGGCGTGGTCGAAGGCGATGCGGGCTTCGTCGTTACGGCCGAGCTGCATCAGGAAGGCACCACGCACGCCGTGGAAATGAAAGTAGTTGGTGAGTTTCGGCGCCAGCGGCTCGATCAGCTCGAGCGCCGCTTGCGGCCCGCGCACCTTGGAGACCGCAACCGCGCGGTTGAGCGTCACCACCGGCGAAGGCTGCATCACTTCGAGCGCGCCGTAGAGCAGGTCGATCTGCGTCCAGTCGGTTTCCTCGGGCGTCGACGCGCGCGCATGCAGCGCGGCGATCGCGGCCTGGACCTGATAGGGGCCGCTGCGGCGATGGCGCATCGCCTTGTCGATCAGCGCCAGGCCTTCCGCGATCATGTTGCCGTTCCACAGCGTACGATCCTGGTCGTCGAGCAGGATCACCGCGCCGTCCGAGGCAAAGCGCGCGGCGCTGCGCGCATGCTGCAACAGCAGCAGCGCCGTGAGCCCCATGATCTCCGGCTCGCTCTGGAACAGCCGCAGCAGCAACCGCGCCAGCCGGATCGCTTCCTCGCACAGCGGCTTTCGGATCTCCGCCGTGTCGCCGCTGGCCGAATAGCCTTCGTTGAAGATCAGGTAGATCATTGCGGCAACGCCGGCGAGCCGCTCGGAGCGTTCGACCGCGCCGGGCGTTTCGAACGGCGCCCCGGCCTCGGCGACCTTCGCCTTGGCACGGGTGATGCGCTGCTCCATCGCCGCTTCCGAGACCAGGAAGGCGCGCGCGATCTGCTTCACGGTGAGGCCGGAGACGATGCGCAGCGCGAGCGCGATCTGCTGGGTCGCCGGCAGCTGCGGATGGCAGCAGATGAACATCAGCCGCAGGATGTCGTCGCGGTAGTGCGAGCCGTCGAGCCGCTCGGCGAGCGCGCCCTCGGCGTCGTCAAGATCGGAGATGGCCTGGTCGTCCTCCGGCAGCGGCTGCTGCTTGCGGGCGCGGCGGACCTCGTCGATGGCGACGTTGCGGCCGACCATGATCAGCCAGGCCGCGGGATCGCGCGGCGGCCCGTTCTGCGGCCAGGTCTTGAGCGCGCGCAGGCAGGCGTTCTGGAAGGCCTCTTCGGCGGTGTCGAGATCGCGGAAATAGCGCAGCAGCGCGCCGACCGCCTGGGGTCGCGCCGAGGTCAGCGCGGTCTCGATCCAGGCGGTGTCGGCCTCGCTCACGTCGAAATTCCTCCGGGCCGGAATACGCCGACGGGGCGCACCTCATAGGCGCCGCCGGGATTGGCCGCACCGAGGTCGCGCGCAACGTCGAGGGCTTCGTCGAGGTTCTTGCAATCCACGATGTAGAAGCCGAGCAATTGCTCCTTGGTCTCCGCATAGGGGCCGTCGAGCACCAGCGGCGGGTCTTCCTTGCGCAGCGTCGCCGCCGCCGTGGTCGGCAGCAGCCGCGCCACCGGACCGAGCCGGCCCTGCTGTGTGAGCTTGTCCTGCACCACGGCGAGCTTCTTCATCACGGCCTCGTCCTGGTCCTTGCTCCAGGAGCCGACGAAGTCCTCGTCGTGATAGCAGAGGATCGCATAAAGCATGGGCAGCACCTTCCTGAACGCTTGTTTTTAAGACGATCCAATATGCCCCGCCCCGACAGGGCTGCGGAAAAAATTTGCGAGAAAAATCCGTCGGATCGTGCCAAGGAGGGTTTTCAAAACGGAACCGACGAGGCACTTCGAATGAGCATGGGCACACTGGCCGTCCTGATCAACAGCACGCAGCAGAATTGGCTGCCGGAGCGCTGGAAGGCCCGGTTCGACGCGGTCTGCGGCGGCCGCCGCGTGGTGCTGCTGCCCGACGCCGGGCTCGATCCGGCCGAGGTGCACTATGCCGCGGTGTGGAAGCCGGTGCCAGGCGATCTCGGCTCTTTTCCGAACCTCCGTGCGATCTTCAATCTGGGCGCCGGCGTCGACGCGCTGATGGCCGACAAGAGCCTGCCCGACGTGCCGCTGGTGCGCGTCGCCGTGCCTGATCTCACCAATCGCATGACCGAGTATGTCGTGCTGCACGTGCTGATGCACCACCGCCAGGAGCTGTACTTGCGGGACTCGCAGCGCGCAAAACGCTGGGAGCCGCAATATCAGTGGCCGGCGAGCGCCGTCACCGTCGGCGTGATGGGACTTGGCACGCTGGGTGCCGATGCCGCCGACGTGCTGCGCCGGCTCGGCTTCCGCGTTGCCGGCTGGAGCCGTAGCCCGCGCACGATCGAGGGCGTCGAATGCTTCCACGGCGCCGCGCAGATCGACGCGTTCCTGCGCAAGACCGACATGCTGGTCTGCCTGTTGCCGCTGACGCCGGATACGCACGGCATCCTCAACCGCGACGTCTTCACCAAGCTCAACCGCAGCAGCCCGCTCGGCGCGCCCGTGCTGATCAATGCGGGTCGCGGCGGCTTGCAGAACGAAGCCGATATCCTGGCCTGCCTCGACGACGGCACGCTTGGCGCGGCCTCGCTCGACGTTTTCGTGCAGGAGCCGCAGCCTGCCGACAGCCGGTTCTGGACCCACCCCAAGGTGCTGCTGACCCCGCACAACGCGGCCGACACCGACGCCGATGCAATCTCGGCCTATGTCGCCGAGCAAATCGCAAAGTTCGAGGCCGGCGGTGTGCTGGAGAACGTGGTGGACCGGGCACGGGGATATTAGACGCTTCGGCAGGCTGAGAGAGGCACGCACGCGCCCCACCTTCGCTGTCGTCCCCGCGTGCGCGGGGACCCATACCGCGTGATTTATCGTTGCGGATGGTCGCAGTACCGAACGACCAGTCTTCGCCAAACTTCTCTCTGTGGCTATGGGTCCCGGGCTCGCGCTACGCGCGCCCCGGGACGACAGCCTAACTTTTAGCGCCCACCATCACGTCAATCGCACCCTTCACGATCGCCTCGAGCTCTTTGCGCGACACGCGGGCGCGGGAGCGGATGGCGATCGAATGCACGGTTGCGGAGGCGAGCTGCGCCAGCACGGCCGGGTCGGCGCTCGCGGGCAGCTCGCCCTTCTCCTTGGCGCGGCGGAAGCAACTGGCAAAGGCCTTGTCGAGCTCGGTCAGTCCATCCAGAACCATGGCACGGATCTCGGGATCGCCGACGGCTTCGGACGCCGCGGTCACCACCGTGAAGCAGCCGCGCGGGCCGGTCTCGCCGGAGAGATAGATATTCAGCGCGGACGCGAAGATGCGCTCGAGCCGCTGGCGCACCGGCATCTCCTGGCGAAAGATCTCCACCATCGAGGCGCGCGCGTCCTCGCGGTAGCGCTGGTAGCTCTTGATGTAGAGCTCGCGCTTGTCGCCGAAGGCGCCGTAGAGGCTCGGCCGGTTCATGCCGGTCGCTTCGCTGAGATCGTCCAGCGACGTCGCCGCAAAACCCTGCCGGCGGAACAGGTCGAGCGCCTTGCCGAGCGCTACGTCGGGCTCGTAGGCGCGCGGACGGCCACGCCGCTTCGGTTCATTGGCAGCAGCTGGCGGCTTCGATTTTTGTACCATTTCGCAAATTAATCCTTGACCGCCGCGATATTATACAAGATGGTACAAAAATCAATCTGGCCAGGTTGAGCGACACCCAAAGAGGAATTGCCCAAGGAGGCCCAAGATGGATCTTTATTTCTCGCCGCTCGCCTGTTCGATGGCGACCCGCGTCGCGCTGTATGAAGCCGGCGCCGAAGCGAATTATCTCGAAGTCGATCCGCCGACCAAGACAGTGCTGAACGACGGCACCGATTTCCGCACCGTCAACCCGATCGGCCTGGTGCCGACGCTGCGCACCGACGAGGGCGTGGTGCTGACCGAGAACGCCGCGATCCTGCAATATGTCGCGGATCGGTTCCCGCAATCCGGCCTCGGTGCGGCCCAGGGCATCGACCGCACCCGACTGCATCAATGGCTCTGCTTTATCGGCACCGAGCTGCACAAGGGCCTGTTCATCCCCCTGCTCGACCGCAAGGCGCCGCAGGAAACCAAGGCCTATGCGCTGGAGAAGAACCTGTCGCGGCTCGACTATCTCGACAACTACCTGAAGGGGCGCGACTTCCTGCTCGACCATTTCAGTGTGGCGGACGCCTATCTCGTCACGGTCATCAACTGGACCATGGCGACCCCGCCGATCGAGCTCGCCAAATGGCCGAACGTGAAGGCGTATCACGACCGCCTGCGCCAGCGGCCGTCGGTCGCGAAGGCGATCGCCGAAGAGTTCGAGCTGTACAAGGCCGAGCAGGCGCGGAAGAAAGCCGCGGCGTAAGGCCAAAGCGAGATCTTCGCAAAGCGACGTCGCCCTGGCCAAACCGGGACGGCGTCGTTCTTCCAGCAATTCAGCTATCTCGGCGCTTGCAGCACGATCCCATAGCGACCGTAGATCCGATCGATCGTGCCGTCGTTGCGCAGCCGTTCCAGCGCGCCGTCGATCGCCTCGCGCAACGCATCATCCGGGCGGACCATGCCGACGGCGACATTCCAGTTGAGGTCGGCCACGCCCTCGTCGCGATCCAGGATCCGGAGTGCCTTGTCAGGATGCGTCAGATTGAAGTAGCCCGCCGCGGTGGGCGTGACCGCAGCCGCATCGATCTCCTTGTTTGATACGGCGTCGAGGCTGTCGGTCTCGAAGCCGAAGATCGATATGGGCACGTGCCGCTGACCGATGATCATGGCGGCGACAGAGCCGACCTGCACCCCCACCTTGGTATGCGCGCCGAGGCTCTTGAACGATGTGAGCGCGCTGGATGACGGCACCGCGAGCGCGACGCCCGTGCGATAGTACGGTTTCGAGATCCTCAAGCGGGTCTCGCCTTGCGCTTCGCGATCGGCGATGACATCCAGAAGAATGTCACAATTGGCGCTGCGCATTTGGTACTGCGTGATGATCCAGTCGAGCCGCAGCGAGACACCGAGCTCGCGTGCCAGCACCTGTCCCAACTCGACCTGAAAGCCGGATGGATCGCCGCCCTTGCGCGCAAAAGGAAGCGAGTTGGGATGCGCGCAGAGTCCGAGCGCGCCACTCGCGCGGATCGCCTCCAGGGTTCGCGCCTGCGCCGGTCCGGACAGCCCGATGGCGGCACCGACGATAATCAGGACAATTGCCTTCATGCCGCGTCTCATCTGGATGGATCAGGTCCCGGCGGGTCAGCCCTCGCGCGGCTTCAAGGCGCGGATATATTTGACGATCTGGTCGATCTGCGCGTCACTGAAGCTCTCGCCGAATGCCGGCATCGCACCTTGCTTGCCGATCTTGATACGGTTGTGCAGAAATTCGTCGTCTCGTTGCGAATTCATCAGTTGCGGTCCCCTGCCAGCAGCCCGGCCGCCGTCGGAGTGGCAAAAGCCGCAGGTGCCTGCGAACAACTGCTCGACGTCCAGTGACCCGTTGTCCGGCGCCGGCGTGGCAGATTGAGCTCGAGCCACCACAACGCACAGCAACGAAGCGCCCAGCACCGCCGGAAGCGACTTCAAATGCAGTTTCAACACGTCCGCTCCATTCCTGAATCACGCCCGGCCGCTGCAATCGACCGAGGAGCGGGTTTGCACCCGCTCCTCGGCAGATCGTTTGAGACAGACTATTTCAAGCTGAAGACGACGAGGGCGCCGTCGTCACGCGGCATGCTCTTGTAGACGCCGCCGAAGTTTGGCGCATATTCGTCCGCCAGCATACCGCCGAAGCCGGCTGCCACGGCGATATATTGCTTGCCGCCGACGGAGTAGCTGACGATACCGCCCTGGTGGCCGGTGCCGTTGTTGTGCTTCCACAACTCGGCCCCGGTTTCGGCATCGTAGGCGTGAAGGATGCCGCGGGAGTCGGGTACGAACACAAGATTACCCCCGGTCGACAAAACGCTCCCAAGCGGCGGCTCGGGAAACCGAACCTCCCATTTCTTCGCGCCCGTTATCGGGTCGCGCGCGTCGAGATGTCCGTAGATCTCGCCGCTCGGAGGCGGCACCATCTTGAAGTCGGCGCCGATGTTGAGCTGGACCTGGGGCGCGGTGACCGGCGTCGTCTTCTGAATATCCAGCGTCATGCACCATTCCTGGCCGATCTTGTAATAAAGACCGGTCTTCGGGTTGTACGAGCCGGCATTCCAGCTGATGCCGCCGCCAATGAAGGGACACAGCGGTACTTCAGTGACTTTCCCGACAGGGAAATCGCGACGGCCGATCAGCGCGCCCGTCTTGGGATCGATATCCTTGACGAAGTTGATGTTCTCAACCAGCCGCCAGACGTTCTTCACGCCAAGATTACGGTCGTAGACGAAGACGAAGCCGCCCTTGTTCGGATGAACCACGTATTTCTGACCATCGCGCTCAAGCATCACGAACTCGCCGACGGCGCTGTCGAAGTCCCAGGCGTCGTGAGGCAGTTCCTGATGGTAGGATTTCAGCTTTCCGGTATCGATATCGAGAGCGATGACCGAACTCGTATAGAGATTGTCGCCGGGACGCGCACCTTGCGTCTTGTAATCAGCGCCCGACCAATCGTAGAGCGGCGCCGGGTTCGCGGTGCCCCACAGGACGGAGTTGGTCTCGGAGTCGTAGGTGCCCGGCATCCAGCCGCCGCCACCGCCCGTGCGCCAGGAATCGTTGCCCCAGGTCTTCATGGCCTCGTCGGTGCCCGCGACCGTCAGAAACTCCCACTTCTTCTTGCCGGTGGTGGCATCGACGGCGAAGATCGGGCCGCGACCTGGCCATTCCCCCCCCTGCGAGCCGATGATGACGCTTCCCTTCGCGTAAAGCGGCGCGCCGGTGAAGCCGACCGTGAGCTTCTGCGAGTCGATCAGCCTGGTTTCCCAGAGAACCTTTCCCGACTTCGCATCGAGCCCGAACAGACGACCATCCATCGTACCGACGAAGACCTTGCCTTCACCAAGGGCTACACCGCGGTTGTAGGGCGAGTGGGTCTGTCGGCTGATGAGCGCCTCATCGAGTTCCGGAAAGAACGACCAGATGACCTCGCCGGTCGCGCCGTTCAGCGCAAAGACCCGGCTGTACGAACCCGAATAATAGAGCACGCCGTCGGCCACGAGCGGCATTGACTGCAGGCCGCGCGTCGATCGTCCGGGAATGTGCGTCCAGGCTACGCCCAGATTGCCGATGTTGCTCGCATTGATCTGCGCGAGCGGGCTGTAGTGATGGGATTTGTATGAACCATGATAGGTGAGCCAATCGTTCTGACCGGCGTTCTCGATCCGGGCAGTATCCACGGATTGGGCCAACGCCGCCGACGCCGCAAGTGTCGCGCCGACAACAAGAGGTAGACCAGAATTACACCAACGCTTCTTCATCCGTTCCTCCCGCTTTTGTGTTTTGTTGAACTCGCGTCTCGCAGACGCCGGCGAGGGATGTTTGCAGCTCGCTAAGTGTCGGTTCTTCTCCATCGCATATGAGCTGCCAACAGCTCTCGATCTCTCTCGGCGGACATCGCCAAAAGGAGCTACGTTTCCTGGACTGGTTGCTGTTGCACTCCTGCTCGCTCTCACAGAGTACGCCGGATGAGGGAGGGCGCAAAGATGGAATGCGCGAGCGGCGCAAATTTAACGCGCAGCACGAATTTGAAACGTCAGCTGCGCTGACCGTTTCGTCTTGGCCGCAGATCTCGGACTCAAAAATCGCAGCGCCCACGGAGAAGCTTCATCGCGTGATCATTTGGACGGGGGCGGCGTCAATCTCTTTTGAGCAATTCAAGAACGGCCATCATAACGGAGCGATATACAAAGCCTTGCTCAAAGCGCGACGCCGCGCCATACAAGTGCCGCGATACGCGACCATTGAATACAAGCAATAATTGATCCACTGACCGCCCTCTCCTTCCGCGATTTTGCTCTGAAGACCGAATGGCCCCGCGGCCGGCGGCCTGGGCGCGAAGCAGGGCCAAGCTGGAATAAGAAGAATGCCCGTTTCTTTGCGAATTGTTCGTTCGACGAAACGTGCCGGGCTTGTTGCGCTCGCCCTCACCGCACTCGCGCAAGCCGCACACGCCGCCGACAAGCCGCCGCTCGCTCCCGATCCGCCGGCGCCGCTCGCCACGACCTCGCGGGTGTCCGCAACCATCGAGTTCGGTCTGCCGGCGCTCGCCAAGGCCATCGAGCAGGATATCCCCAAGCGGCTTGCCACCATCGACGAGCGCGTCAACTGCGTGCACCGCCGCGTACTGATGTTCCGTGTCAACGCCAATTGCGACGTGTTTGGCTTCGTCAATCGCACCAGCGGCGTCTCGCTCTATGGCCGCGGCGACCGCGTCTATGGTGCAGTCTCGATCTACGGCGCGGCCGAAGGCCAGGGCGCCAACCGCTTCACCGCGCGCATCCGCGGCCAGACCGAAGCGCGCGCGACCATCGAGGCCGAGGCACGGCCCGCGCTGCGCAAGGACTGGTCGCTCGACCTGAATTTCAGCGACTCCTTCCACTGGAGCGAAGCACCTTATTTGCACGTGCTCGGCCGCGAGTTCGATCTTGCGCCCTACGTCGAGCCGCGCATCCGCACGCAGCTCGCGCGCGTGCGATCACGTGCGCTGGCCGCGGCAAAGAAACTCAATCTGCGGGACAAGGCGGCCGCTGCCTGGACGCATGCGTTCGAACCGATGAAGCTCGCCGACGAGCCGCCGGTGTGGCTGCAAGTGACGCCGCAAGCTGCCGCATTTGCCGGCGTGCGGGCCAACGACAAGGTGTTGTCCGGCTCGCTCGAACTCTCCGGCAGCGCCGTGACGTCGATTGGGCAGCAGGGTGCGAGCGTCACCCCGACATCGCTGCCGCCGCTTGGCAACGACGTGACCGCGCCGGGAACGTTCGACGTCATCCTTCCGGTCCGGCTCGGCTATGACGCGATCAAGGACAAGATCAGCCAGGCGATCGCCGCCCTGCCGGCGCAAGACAGCGCGTTGCGCGAGGTTCAGGTCTATCCGTCGGCGGGCAAGCTTGTGATCGGCCTGCGTCTTGCGAAGACGTCGGACAGCGACCCCAATGCAGGCCAATGGAGCTATCTCTCCGGCGCACTGAAGGTGGACGATACCAGCAAGAGCGTCGCGCTCGCCGATCTCGATCTCGCCGCGCAGGACGGAGAGGCAAACCCCGGCTTGCAGTCGATCGTCGCGCAATTGAAGCAGGCCGTGAACATTGACTATGGCGTCTCCTACCAGAACCTGCTGATGGCGGCGAACCAGCGGCTGACGCGTCCGCTCAAGGACGGCTTCCGTATGGAAGGCAAGCTCTCCTCGGTGCAGTTCGACAAGGCCTTGCTGCTTGCCGACGGGATCACACTCGCGCTGCGCGCGAGCGGTGAGCTGAAAATCCTGTACGGGATGTGATCGTGCGCTGGAGCGGATCGCAAATGCTTGTCGCCGCCCGCGCTCTGATGGCCGCACTCGTCATGTTCGCCGCCGGCATCGTGACTGCCCACGCGCAATCGGCATTTTACGACGCACCGGCATCGCTTGCGGACGGACCGCCTGGCAGCCTGGTGCGACAGGAGCCGATGGATGGCGCGCCGCTCGGCGCATCGGCCTTTCGCGTGCTCTACCGATCGACCGGATTGAAGGGTGAACCCATTCTCGTCTCCGGCGTCGTCATCGTGCCGCAGGGCCCACCGCCGCCCGACGGCCGCCCGATCGTGGCCTGGGCGCATCCAACGTCAGGCATTGTGCCGCGCTGCGCGCCGTCGCTCGCGATCTTCCTGTTCCAGCAGATCCAGGGACTGCGCTCGATGGTGGCGCGTGGCTACATCGTCGCGGCGACCGACTATCCCGGGCTCGGCACGCCAGGGCCGCATCCTTATCTCGTCGGCGAGAGCGAGGGCCGCGCCGTGCTCGACATCGTGCGCGTCGCGCGCGATCTGCCGGGCGCCGGCGGGGCTAAGGATTTTACCTTGTGGGGACACTCGCAGGGCGGACAGGCTGTGCTGTTCGCCGGGCAGCTGGCGCCGAGCTATGCGCCCGATCTCCATCTGCTCGGCGTTGCCGCTGCGGCGCCCGCGACGGATCTCGCCACGCTGATGAGCGACGACATCAACTCAGTCGGCGGCAAGAACATCACGGCGATGACGCTGTGGTCATGGCATCGGGTCTACGACGCCGCGCTCGACGGTGTCGTCGATCCGCGCGCACTTCCGGCGATCGACCGGCTGGCGCGCGAATGCATCGAAGGTCCCTTCGATATCTTCATCCGGCAGCGGACCGAGCGGCCGCTCCAGAAATATTTTCTGACCGTGCCGGATCCGACCAAGCGCGAGCCATGGCGCTCGCTGCTGGAGAAGAACAGCGCCGGCACGTTGGCCGCCGGCATGCCAGTGTTCCTCGCTCAAGGGACTGTCGACCAGATCATCCGGCCCGCGGTGACGCGCGCCTATATGGGCCGGCTGTGCAAGGCGGGCAGCCCCGTGAAAATGGTCACCCTTCCCAACATCGGACACGGCCGCGCCGCACAGGCGAGCACGATGGCCGCTGTGAACTGGATGACCGACCGCTTTGCCGGGAAGCCGGCGCCGAACGACTGCGGCGGGTAATCGCCGCAGTCGTTGCCGGAGCGTTAGCTACCCATAAACGGCAACAGCGTTGTCAGCCGACACGAGACCGCTCTCAACGTCATCCTTGATCGCTGCACGATCGCGCTCCTTGGGGTCGCCGATACCGGCGCCGCCCGGGGTCATCACCAGCAGCCGGTCATCCGGTGGAATGGTCTGAAAGCCCTTGCCACGCATCTTCTGGCCGGACTTCAATCCGACATAGCCGGCCTCGCCGTTCTTGCCGCCGTCGCGACCGCGCGGCGGATGATCGATGCGATCGAATGCAGCGAGGATGTCGAAAGGCGCATCGATGCCGCTGCCGACCTCGATGATCTGGCCGAGGCCGCCGCGGGTGCGCCCTGCCCCGCCGGAATCCGGACGCAGCTCCTTGCGCCAGAAGATCAGCGGCGTTTGCGTCTCCGCGATCTCGACCGGCGTGCCGCGCACGCCGCTGGGATAGGCGGTCGCGGACAGCCCGTCCTTCGCAAAGCGCGCGCCGGTACCGCCATTCGAAGTTACCGCCATCGAGAACCCGTAATTGCCGCCGGCACCCGAGCGGGTCTGGCCGCGCACGTTGAGATTCCACAGGCAGGAGGTGCCTTCCGCCGGTACGCGCTCCGGAATGATCTGGCGCAGGCAACCGAACACGACATCGGGCAGCATCTGGCCGACGATGTGACGCGAAGCGACCGGCGCCGGCTTCGGCGCGTTGAGGATTGCACCAGGGGGAGCCGACACCGTCAGCGGCGAGAGCGAGCCGGCATTGTTCGGGATCTGCGAGGCGACGACGCAGCCGAGGCCGAACACGGTATAGGCCGTGGTGTAGGACAGGGGCACGTTGATGCCGAACTTCGAGGCGGCCGAGGTGCTGTCGAAATCGACGTGGATGCCCGTCTCGGAGATCGTCAGCGTCGCCGCGAGCGTCACCGGCGCATCGTAGCCGTCGACGACCATGGTATTGCGCCAGCTGCCCTTCGGCAGCTTTGCGATCTCGGCCAGCACGGCCTCGCGCGAGCGGTCGCAGATGTAGTCGCCTAGCTCGTCGAGCGTGTCGATCTCGAACTCGGTCATCATCTCGACCAGGCGTTCGCAGCCGACGTCGTTGCAGCCGGCGAGCGAATAGGTGTCGCCCTCGGTGTCGATCGGCAGCCGCGTGTTGGTGCGGATCATCGCCATCAGCGTCTCGTTGACGACGCCCTGGTCGATCAGCTTGAGCATGGGGATGTAGAGCCCCTCCATGAACACGTCGGTGGCGTCAGGGCCGAACCCGATGCCGCCGATGTCCATGAGGTGGCTGGTGCAGGAGAACAGCGCGACCGGCTTGCCGTCCTTGAAGCAGGGCGTGGTGACGACGAAGTCGTTGAGATGACCCGTGCCCATCCAGGGATCGTTGGTGATGTAGGCGTCGCCTTCCTTCATCGTCTCGATCGGGAAATGCGCAATGAAGTGCTTGACCGATTCCGCCATCGAGTTGACGTGGCCGGGCGTGCCGGTCACCGCCTGCGCCAGCATCCGCCCCCTGAGGTCGAACACGCCGGCGGAGAGGTCGCCGCATTCACGCACGATCGGGCTGAAGGCGGTGCGGAGCAGCACCTGAGCCTGCTCCTCGACCACGGCGATCAGCCGGTGCCACATGATTTGAAGGTCGATCAGGCTCGCGCCATTTGCCTTGGTCATGGTCAGGCCGCCTTTCGTTCCATGACGATGCTGCCGGCACCGTCGATATGGGCGTCAAAACTGTTGGAGACGAAGGTGGACGTTTCGTCCTCGGCGATCACGGCGGGACCCGCAATGGTCGCGCCCGGTGCCATGTCCTCGCGGCGATAGAGCGGGATCTCGATCACTTCCCCCGCGCGTCCGTCGAAGAATTTGCGGCTGCCCGAGGCCTTGCCGGCGGGCTTGCGCGCAACGGAAGCGACGACAGAAGGATTGTGCGCATCGGTGGTCGCTAGCACCGACCAGCTCAGAACCTCGATCGCGGCGCCCGGGATCGGCCGCTCGAACATCGCCGAATAGTCGGCCTCGAATTTCTGGCGCAGGCCGGCGAGATCGGCCGATGTCAGCCGCCGGTTCGGCAGCTCGACCGAGATCTCGTGGCCCTGGCCGACATAGCGCATGAAGGCTGCACGGCGTTCGCGCACTGGCGCACCGGCCGCGCCCGGCTCCACCAGCGCGCGCGCTTCAGTCACCATCTCCTGGAGCAGCTCCGAGACCCCCTCCGTGTCGAAATCATCGAGGCGGACATGGCGGCTGCGCACCAGCTCATAGGCAATGGGAGCAGCCAGGAAGCCGACCGCCGAGCCGACGCCGGCATTCGAGGGCACGATGACCCGCGAGACACCGATCTTCTCGGCGACGCGCGCCGCATGCAGCGGCGCGGCACCACCGAAGGCGATCAGCGTGTGCTGGCCGACAATCTCGCCGCGCTCGACCGCATGCACGCGCGCCGCGCTCGCCATGTTCTCGCAGACGACCTCGTGCACGGCATAGGCCGCGGTTTCCGCCGACAGCCCCAGCGGCTCACCGACGGCGCGCAACAGCGCCTCCTTCGAAAGCTCCGGGTTGAGCTTGATCGTGCCGCCCGCAAAGGCATCAGGATCGATCATGCCGAGCGCTACGTCCGCATCCGTCACGGCCGGACGCTGGCCGCCGCGGCCGTAGCAGGCAGGTCCCGGCTCCGACGAGGCGCTCTCGGGGCCGACAGTGACACGCTTCATCGCATCGACATGCGCGATCGAGCCGCCGCCGGCGCCGATCTCGACCATCTCGATCACGGGGATGCGCACCGGCAGGCCGGAGCCCTTCAGGAAGCGCGCCGCGCGATCGACCTCGAACACGCGCGAGGTCTCGGGCTGGTATTTTTCGATCAGGCAGATTTTTGCGGTCGTGCCGCCCATGTCGAAGGACAGCACCTTGCTCTCGCCGAGCCGCGCTGCGATCTGCGCCGCGAAGATCGCGCCGCCGGCGGGACCGGACTCGACGAGGCGCACCGGAAAGCGCCGCGCCGTCTCGATCGAGGTGACGCCGCCGCCGGAGGTGACGAGATAGATCGCGCCGCGGAACTGCTCGACCTGCAAGGCATCCGCCATGCGGGCGAGATAGCCGTCGATCAGGGGTTGCACATAGGCGTTGGCGACCGCGGTCGACGTGCGCTCGTATTCGCGGATCTCCGGACACACCGCAGAGGACACGGTCACGGAGATGCCGGGCATCTCCTCGCTGAGGATCGCGGCCGTGCGGCGCTCGTGCTCGGGATTGGCGTAGGAGTGCAGGAAGGCGATCGCAACGCTCTCGACGTTCAGCGCGCGCAATTTTGGCGCGAGTGCACGCACTGCCGCCTCGTCCAGCGGGAGGCGAACGGCGCCGTGTGCGTCGATCCGCTCCGGCACGGTGAAGCGGAGCGACCGCGGCGCCAGCGGCCTCGGCTTGTCGATGCTGAGATCGTACTGGTCATAGCGGCTCTCGGTGCCGATATCGAGCACGTCGCGAAAGCCGTCGGTCGCAATCAGCGCGGTCTTGGCGCCGCGGCGCTCGATGATCGCATTGGTCGCGAGCGTCGTGCCGTGAATGAAGACGTCGATGTCGCTCATATGCGCGCGCGCGTCAGTGAGAATGAGACGCATGCCATCCAGCACCGCCTGCTCGGGCCGCTGCGGCGTCGTCAGCACCTTGCGCGTCTTGCGATCCTGCCCCACGTCCAGCACGATGTCGGTGAACGTGCCACCGATATCAACGGCAAGCCGCACCTCGGCTCCCTCAAGCATTCCAAATTCTCCGTGCTGATCGACAAACTGTGCGAAAACCGCAGCAATTTTCATACCAGCGACAACGCCCGGGGTGAAGCGTCCGAGCCGTTTTGCGTGGCACCTATGCGGTAGAAGGGTGCGGCCCACGCGCTCAGAGCAGGAATGCAAGCGCCGCCTCGCAGCGCTCCTCGACCTTGAGCGTGAGGAGATCGTCGGCGCGGGTGCGTCCGAGATTGACCGCGGCGATCGGGATCTGCCGGTTCGCGGCAGCCTGCACGAAGCGGAATCCGGAATAGACCATCAGCGAGGAGCCGACGATCAGCATGGCGTCGGCCTGCGCCAGATGATCCTGCGCGGTGGCGACCACATCGCGCGGGACGTTCTCGCCGAAGAACACGACGTCGGGCTTGAGGATGCCGCCGCAGGCTTCGCAGGCGGGCACCTTGAACGAGGAAAAATCCGCATGCTCGAGATCGGCGTCACCATCAGGCGCATCGGCGGCGTCGAGCGTCAGCCATTCCGCATTGGCACGGCCGAGCCTATCCTGGAATTCGTTGCGCGGGGTCTTCGCTCCGCAGCCCATGCAGCGCACCAGATCGAGCCGGCCATGCAGGTCGATCACCTGCCGGTGGCCGGCGGATTGATGCAACCGGTCGACGTTCTGGGTCAGCAGCATCTCGCAGCGCCCGCTCGCCTCGAGACGGGCGAGCGCATGATGCGCATCGTTCGGCCTCGCCTGGCCGAACCGCCGCCAGCCGATCAGGCTGCGCGCCCAATAGCGCTGACGCGTAGGCTCTTCCGACATGAAGGCCTGAAAATTGACCGGCTGGGTCCGCTTCCAGTTGCCGTGGCTGTCGCGATAATCGGGAATGCCCGAATTGGTGCTGCAGCCGGCGCCGGTCAGCACGAACAAACGTTCGTGCCGGCCGACGAAATCTTCGAGCGAACGGTTTGCCTGTGGAGGGTTTGCCATGGCGCAGATGTAGTTCACGCCGTGTCGTTTTGCCAGATCACTCCCGCGCCAGCAGCTCGAAGCCGGCGATCAGTTTTTGGCCTGCGTCAGCCCGAGCAGGTCGGCCAGAGCCTCCACGCCTCCCATCTTCATGACGGGGCACATTGGCAAACCAGTGACCGCTACCGGGCGGCGTTCCAATCGGATCAGGCGCGCCGGTGAAATGCCGGCGGCAACGGCTCGCGCACCAGTTCGCTGAGATTCAAGGTCTCCCCGCTTTCCGCGATGTCCGAGAACAACACCTCGACAAACGGATGCTGACGGTTGAACGCGGTGCCCCGCTGGTATTTGGCGCTCACGATGCGCTCAAGCGCGGCAAAGTTCCGTTTCCCAAGCGCGCTGTATTGCTTCCGGAACAAACTCTGACGTCCGCCACTGTGCTCGATCGATTCGGCCCAAACGTCCATCACCTTGCGACTGACGAACGCCTCGACTTCTCTCGTGCCTTCCTGGGCAAGAAGCCGCAGACCGTCCATGGCATGCGGCTGTTCATCGATACGGAATTTTGTCAGTGCCATCTGGATCCTCCTGTTGTTTGCGTCCATATGCTTCGCGAACCGCGCCTCTCGCTCAGCCCCTGAACATGTCAGATCTTGGCGGGATCGGCGTCGTGCCTATGCTTGTGAAGAAACCGGGCAATCTGCCCACGGAGCGCCGCCGTATCCAGCAATGTCCCAACCGATCCGGCGGTATCGAAGATCTCCCGCTGGAGCGTCGTCGGCAATGAATTCCATTGCATGATGACGGCCGCACCGAGACAGCGCAAAACGCGCTCTTCCTCCGCCGCGAGGGCTGCGCCGCGCAGTCGCTCCGTCCCCCCGGCATTGACTGCATCCACGTATTGGTCCGCGAGCATCTGCTCGTTGTCCGCGCGCGATGTGTGGCTATCCTGCAGTTGTTCGAATTTGCGCGTATCGGCTTTGCCGGGCGAATTCCTCGCCAGTTCGCCATACGCGGCCGCTTTTGCACGATACTGCAGAAATTTAAACATGCGGGCTCCTTCAACAGCGATCCTTCGCCGCCGAGAAATACGTGAGGATTTCAGCGGCATTTCCGAGAATCGCTGCCCGGCGCATTGCCACCGTGCGCTTGTCTCCCGACGGCATCTTGCGGGCAAGGTCGAGGGCGTTGATCGCCCTGGCGCTCAACTCGCAAGCCAAAGAGGCCGGGATCGATTCTGACGAGCTGCTTGCTTGAGCCGATGGCGAAGGCACGCCAAGACCGGCTACCATTGTATGAGCATCGCTGCGGCGATCAACACCACGAAGAAAACCGGTAGCAAGACCGGAGGTACGAGCCACTCGCGAAGGCTGAATCTAGGGGAATCCGACATACTGACCGCCTGTTGGTTCTGGCGGGAGCGCAATGCTCTCAGTCACCGATGACAGCCGAGGGGCGCGCGGTGATAAACTGTATGTAGTGATCCCTTCGCCGAATAGCGAGGCTTATCAAGAAACTATTTGTCGCGATCGGCATTGAATCGGATTGCTGCCCTGTTGCCAAATCTTCATTTGAGAGAGGCGCAACCGGCGCGTCTTCGTCTGGACGGAACGTCCGTGTTCCTGACGTACGCGGGTCGAGCGTCGGCCACCCGGCGAGCTCCGACTCAAACGGCGAAAAGGCCGGCGCGCGGCACCTGCAACCTGATCGGCCTGAACCATGATCGACTTTCCAAATCACAGCCGCTCGTATGATCGGACGCGGCATGCCGTGCGGTTCTGGGGACACGACAGCGCCATCGAGGCCTCGTTCTTCATCGACGAAGACGCATTGAAGCGGATTCAACCGGGCACCCGTTCCAGCGAATCGGGATTTCTGATCGCGTTCGATTCCAACCGCGACTTGATATGTGCGGCTGCGGCCAGGAAGTATGTCCGCGGCAGCCGGGGCTCCTACGACCTGCTCGCAGCAGATTTTTGAAGCGTTCGGCATGGGATGATGAGTTCGTGGTTTCGGTCGTGAATCCACGTTTCTAGCTCGCCCAGTTCTCGCGAAACTCGGGGAACAGCGTCAGGCCTCCGCAGGCGTAAATGGTCTGGCCCGTAATGTAACTGGCGTCATCCGAGGCGAGGAAGGCGAACACGGCGGCGATCTCTTCCGGGGTGCCGACCCGTCCCAGCGGAATGTGGCTGGTGACGACGCCGCGCTTGGCGGGATCACCCGTCCAGGCCGCGTTGATCGGCGTGTCGATCGCACCGGGGCCGACCGCATTGACGCGAATGCCGCGGCCGGCGAATTCCAGCGCCAGCGTGCGTGTCAGATTGGCGATGCCGCCCTTGCTGATCGAGTAAGCGAGATAGCCGGGCTTCGGAATGATCTGGTGGACGCTGGAGCAATTGATAATGCTGCCGCCTCCGCCGCGCGCGACGAAGTGCGCGAGCGCCTTCTGCGCGCAGAGCACGGCGCCGTTGAGATTGACGTCGATGATGCGGCGGTAGGTGTCGATGTCGAGCTCCTCGCTCGGCGACTCCCGCTGGAAGCCGGCATTGTTGACGAGGCAGTCGAGCCGCTTCCAGCGCGAAAGCACTGTCTCGAACATCGCGGCGACTTCCTGCTCATTGCTGACATCGGCCCTGACGACGACATAATCGAGCTTGCCGTGGCCGCGGTCAGCCGATCCTGTCCTTGCGAGCGCGAGCGTCTCCTCGGCCCTCTCGGGGTGATCGACATAGTTGATGGCGACGGTCGCGCCCTCCTGCGCGAGCCGAATGGCGATGGCGCGGCCGATGCCTTGCGAGGCACCGGTCACCAGCGCGTATTGGCCGACGAGGCGGGAGGAAAACGGGGTCGAGCGATCGGTCTGCGGCATGAACTTTCTCCGGGGATGCTTCATCATGGACGGAACCGGCGTTTTGTTCCATCCCGCTTGCGCATCGCAGGGATTCACCCGGCGCGGCGCGCGAGCGGCGAGGTCAGGATCTGGTAGAGAATGATGGCGCCGAAGGTCGCCGTGCCGATCCCGCCGATCGTAAACGCGCCGAATTTGAACGTGAGGTCGCCGGCGCCCGCGGTCAGCGCCACGGCGACGGTGATCAGGTTCGCAGGATTGGCGAAATCCACCTTGTTCTCGACCCAGATCCGTCCGGCCATCGCGGCGATCAATCCGAACAGCACGATCGAGAGGCCGCCGATGACGGGGCCGGGAATCGACAGGATCAGTGCGCCGAACTTCGGCGAGAAGCCGAGCAGGATCGAGACCGTGGCCGCGAATGCAAACAACAGTGTCGAATAGACCTTCGTCGCCGCCATGACGCCGATGTTCTCGGCATAGGTGGTGACGCCGGTGCCGCCGCCGCAGGCCGCCACGATGGTCGCGAGGCTGTCGGCGAACAGGGCGCGGCCGAGATAGCCATCGAGGCTCCGGCCCGTCATCGCGCCGACGGCCTTGATGTGACCGAGGTTCTCGGCGACGAGGATGACCGCAACCGGCGCGATCAGAAAGATTGCATCGGCCTGGAAGGTCGGCGTGGTAAAGCTTGGCATGCCCAACCACGGCGCGGCCGCGAGCTGCGCGAAGTCGATCGGCTTGCCGAAGCCGAGGCCGTTTGCG
This sequence comes from Bradyrhizobium sp. LA6.1, assembly GCF_040547805.1. NCBI lineage: Bacteria > Pseudomonadati > Pseudomonadota > Alphaproteobacteria > Hyphomicrobiales > Nitrobacteraceae > Bradyrhizobium > Bradyrhizobium sp. LA6.1. The sequence continues at coordinate 209,071 of NZ_JBEPQK010000004.1, forward strand.
AACAGCAGGTACAGGAGATATCCGCCGATCGCACCGAGGATGATCGGCAGGCGGCGCCACAGGCCTGGAGCGGCAACGGCCACCACGCCGATGATCAGAACCGTCGCGAGCCCGATCCAGGTGTCGAACGCGTTGACGCTCACCGCCTTGACCGCCACGGGCGCGAGATTGAGGCCGATCGCGGCGACCACGGCCCCGGTGACGGCCGGCGGCATCAGGCGCTCGACCCAGCCAACGCCGGACCACATCACGATCAGCGCGATCACGCCGTAGAGCACGCCGGCGCCAACGATGCCGCCGAGCGCGACGGAGAGATTTGGATTCGGCCCCTGCCCGGCATAGCTGGTGGCGGCGATGACGACGGCGATGAACGCGAAGCTCGAGCCGAGATAGCTCGGCACGCGCCCGGCGACGATGACGAAGAAGATCAGCGTGCCGATGCCGGAGAACAGGACCGCAACATTGGGATCGAACCCCATCAGCAACGGCGCGATGATCGTCGAGCCCGACATCGCTACGCAATGCTGGAGACCGGAGACGACGGTCTGGCCCCATGACAGCCGTTCCTCCGGCATGATCACGCCCGAGGCCTTGAATTTCCAGCGCGGAAAATAGCTCTGCGGCTGCTCGTCCGAGCCCATCGTGGTTGTCATATTCCCCCCGTTGCGGTGCAGCGACCGATCTTCGTGCGATCCGACAAAAATGTGATTGTCGCTTCTGCGGCGACCATCACATGATGCGAGTCATGCAAGATTCAAAGCTTGCAAAATCCAGATCATGCAGAATCAAAAATCAATGCGTTCCGGGGCACACACTATGACACAAGTCGCGATCCAGCCAGCCGTCCATCGCCGGCATCAACCCTGGTACAAGATCCTCTACATCCAGGTCCTGATCGCGATCGCACTCGGGGTGCTCATCGGCTATTTCTATCCTGATCTCGGCAAGGAGCTGAAGCCGCTCGGCGACGGCTTCATCGCGCTGATCAAGATGATGATCGCGCCTGTGATCTTCTGCACCGTGGTGCACGGCATTTCCTCGATGGGCGACCTCAAGCGCGTCGGCCGGGTCGGGCTGAAGTCGCTGATCTATTTCGAGACGGTCTCGACCGTCGCGCTCGCCATCGGCCTGCTGGTCGGCGAGATTCTCCAGCCCGGGCACGGCTTCAACATCGATCCCGCCACGATCGACCCGAAATCGGTGGCGACCTACGTCACCAAGGCCAAGGAAGAGGGTATCGTCGCCCATCTGATGGCGATCATTCCCGACAGCTATGTGGGCGCGATCGCGCGCGGCGACCTGCTTCAGGTGCTGCTGATCTCGATCCTGTCGGGCTTCGCCATCGCCTTCCTCGGCAAGGCCGGCGAGCCGATCGCGGAGGCGATCGACAAGGCCGCGAAAATGTTCTTCGGCATCATCCGCATCATCGTGCGCGTCGCGCCGATCGGCGCGTTCGGCGCGATGGCGTTCACCGTCGGCGCCTACGGCCTCGGCTCGCTGCTCAACCTCGCGGCCCTGATCGGCACGTTCTATCTCACCAGCATCCTGTTCGTGTTGATCGTGCTGGGCTCGATCGCGCGGCTCTCCGGCTTCTCGATCCTGCGCTTCATCGCCTACATCAAGGACGAACTCTTGATCGTGCTCGGCACCTCCTCGTCGGAAACGGTGCTGCCGCAGATGATCCAGAAGATGGAGCATCTCGGCGCCTCGCGCTCGGTGGTCGGCCTCGTCATTCCGACCGGCTACAGCTTCAACCTCGACGGCACCAACATCTACATGACGCTGGCGACGCTGTTCCTGGCGCAGGCGACCAACACCCATCTGACGATCTGGCAGGAGCTCGGCATTCTCGGCATCGCCATGATCACCTCGAAGGGCGCCTCGGGCGTGACCGGCGCCGGGTTCATCACGCTTGCCGCGACGCTCTCGATCGTTCCCGACATCCCGATCCAGTCGATCGCGATCCTGGTCGGGATCGACAAGTTCATGAGCGAGTGCCGCGCGCTGACCAACCTGATCGGCAACGGTATCGCCTGCGTCGTCATCAGCATCTCCGAAGGCGAGCTCGATCGCGAGGCTCTGCACGAGACCATGGCTCATCCGCTGGAGATGGGCGAGGCGCTCGAACCGGGCGGCAGCGCGGCCTCGTAGGCCGCGCCACGCAGCCCCGCTGGGGGCAGGGCGTCGGGTTCTTGTTGTCGGGCCTTAGAGAGCAGTGTTGGCGACCAGCTCGACCCTGCGCGTGATATCGATCGCCTGCAGGAACGCCTCGTCGTGACTGACCACGAGCAGCGCGCCGTCATAGGCCCTCAAGCCTGCCTCGATGGCTTCGATGGACTCGATGTCGAGATGATTGGTCGGCTCGTCCAGGATGAGCAGGGACGGCGGCGCCGCCCCGCCTAGAACGCAGGCGAGGCCCGCACGAAACAGCTGTCCGCCACTCAGGCTCCCCACGATCTGCGCGGCGGCATCGGCGCGAAACGCGAACCGGGCCAGGGCAGCATGGCACTCGTTCGCGCTCGCTTTCGGATTGAGACGCCCGAAATTGTCCAGGATGGAGATCGCGGGATCGAGCAGGCTGACCTTCTGGTCGAACAGCGCGAAGTCCGGCCTGACCCGCACGGTGCCCGCGAACGGGCGCAACTCGCCTGTGACGAGCTTGAGCAACGTTGTCTTGCCGGAACCATTCGGCCCGACGACCCCGACGCGCTCCGGGCCGACGAGCGTGAGTGAGAGATCGCGCAGGACCGGCTGCTCCGGCTGATAGCCGGCGTTGACGCGATCGAGCCATACCACCTCCCTGCCCGCCGGCAGGCCGGTCGGGGGCAGCTTGACCGACAGCGGCTGGCGAATCTCGACGCGGCGGCGAGCCGTGTCGACAGCCTCGATCGCCTCCGCGCGCCGCCGCTCGGCGATCTGCGCGGTCTTTCCGCCGCTGTCCTCGCTGCGGTCCTTGCGTGCACCGGCGAGAATGCGCGGCATGTCGCCCTTGGCGCGCTTCTTCCTGCCGCCGCTGTCCTTGCGCGCCTTGCGTTCCGCTGCCTCCTGCGCCTTGCCGTCGATCTCGGCGAGATGCTTCTCGGCATGCGCAAGGTCGTGCCTGACGGCAGCGAGCTCGATGGCCTTCTGCTCGCGGTAACTGCTCCAATTGCCGCCGTACCGTCTTGCCCCGAGCGATGTCATCTCGACGATGGCATCCATGGTCTCGAGCAGGTCGCGGTCGTGACTGACGACGATCGCCCCGCCCCGCCAGCCTGCGAGCAGATCGACCACTGACTTACGTCCATCCCGATCGAGATTGTTGGTGGGCTCATCGAGCAGCAGGAAGTCCGGCTCGGCGAAGACCAGCGCGGCCAGACGGATCCGCGTGACCTGCCCGCCCGACAAACGATCCAGCTCCGTGTCGGTATCAGGATCGAACCCGACACGCGCGAGCGCGGACGCAAGCCGCGCTTCGAGCGTCCAGTCGACGTCGGTGACTTCGTCGGCGAATGCATCGCCCCGCTCGGCACGGCGAAGCAGCTCCAGCGCTGCGCGCGCGCCGAACAGATCGATCACCGCGGCGCCCGCAGGAAGCTGGACGTCCTGGCGGAGCATTCCCACGGTTCCGCTCACGAGAACGCGTCCCGCTTGGGGAATGTGCTCTCCGGTGATCGCAGCAAGCAGCGTTGTCTTGCCGACGCCGTTGCGGCCGACGAGACCAGCCCGTTCGGCACCAAATGTCAGGTTGAGGTCGGAAAGGAGAGGACGGCCGTTAGGCGTGGACAGCGAGAGGTTCGACAGAATAATCGATGCAGGCATGGAATTCCCCGTGAGCAAGGCGGATGGGCGTTGCGGTCGGGGTGAAATCCATGGATGCGAAACTCCTGATTGATGTCTCGCTGATAATCCCGTCGGGCGCCGAGATCAAGGTGCATTCCGTGCGACGCGTCCGGGCCGATCAGCAAAGCATCACGAAGCTGTTGATGGACGCTGCATGGGGCATGCGGTAAGGGGCAAAAAACAACGTGTCTCAACCAAGAGGCCATCTCTTGAGCGGCAAGCCGAATAGCCCCCTCGCCCAACTGCTTCAGCAAGCCTTTCTGGCGCTACGTGCAAAGCAGTTCGACATTGCAAGGCAGCTTGCGACCGAAGCCCTGAAATCAAATCGCACCGACCGGAATGCCGTGCTGATCCTCGCCCATGCCCTGCTCGGCCAGGAGCGTGCGGAGGAAGCGATTGCGCCGCTGGAGAAAGCCGCGAAGCGCAATAGCGATCCCGAAATCGAGACGCTGCTCGGCCATGTGCTGTGTGCCGCGCGGCGCAGAAGCGATGGACTGGCGCAACTGCGGCGAACCACAGCGCGCCGTCCGCCCTATCTGCCCGCGTTCCAGGAGCTGGCGGGCCAGCTTGCGAACGCCGGCGAGGTTGGCGAGGCGGTCGGGATGATCGAGCAAGCCCTCGCGCTCGCCCCGGCCAGCGTCGATCTGCAACTCGACCTTGGCCGCATGCATGTCCGGAATAACAATCGCGCCAAAGCGCGTACCGTGCTGACCGCGGCGCGCGCGATCGGGCCGGGACGCACCGATATCCTGACCGAACTTGCCTGGGCCGAGCTTCTCGACGGCGCTTATGCCGAGGCCGCCGACACCTACCGTCACGCGCTCGGGCTTCGCCCGGACGACGCTCTCTCCCGCGCCAATCTCGCGATCTGCCTGATGGAGATGGGCGAACGCGATGGCGGCGAGGCGGCGCTGCGGTCCGTGTATGGCGGACGGCCGCAGATGCTCAGCCGCGCCGCCCTCACACTCGCCGCCTCGTCGCACGGCCGCTTCTTCTTCCGCCCGAGCGCCGCGGCGAAATTCCTGGGAGCCAGGCCCGAGCGGGCTACGCCCTGAATTTCCGCCGGTACAGACCCGGCTCGCGCTTCAGCGCGGCGCGCAGGGCGTGGACCTTCTGCGCTTCATCCTCGGTGAAGGCCGAGGTCTGCCGCGTCCAATCCTCACGCTTGACCGGAATGCATTGCGCGATCGGTGTGCCCTTGGGCAGCACGCCGCGAAAGCCCGTATTGTGCCAATGCGCCGGAAAGTGGATCCAGCTGTCGCGATAGCGATCGCAATCGACGAGGCCGCTCAGCGTGATGAACGGCAGGTCGAAGCGATTGACCGGATGGGTGAAGAACAGCGAATAGCCTTCCGGCGCCTCGATGGTCCAGAGATTGTGAAACTTGATGACGAAGCGATCGGCCTCGAACAGCGGCGAGCCGGTGAGCTGGCCCTGATCGTGAAAGCTGATCGGCGAGCGCGGAAAATCGATCTCACCGCCGGGCGGGATGTCGTTGTCCCAGCTGATCTCGCCATCCTCGACCCTGATATCGCAGATTAGCGGGATCAGGAAACCGCATGTCATCGCGTCGATGAACGGCGGGCAGCGCTTGACCGTCTCGTCATCCTGCTGATTGAGGGCACTGAAGGCCGTGGTCGGCATCGCCTTGAGCCAGTCGGGAACGCCGAGATTCGCCGGCACCGGCTGCGGCAGCAGGCCTTCGAGTTCTCCGGGGCAGCGAAATTTGATCGCGAGCTTGTTGTTATTGTTCTGCGAGGACATTGGGCATTCCAGCCGAGTCCCCTACTGATAAACGGAAACTGCGGCGCGTCAAAGCGCCGCAGCTAATCCAGACCATTACATCTTCGTCATGTTCGGATCGACGGCTCTCTTCACGAGCCCGTGAGAAGAGCGCAATCAGCCCTTGAGCGCAGTGACCACCACCTCGATCAATGCACCGCCGCCGAGATCGGCAACGCCGACCGTGGCGCGCGTCGGCAGGTTGTCACCGAAGAATTCAGTCCAGACCGCGTCCATCTCCTTCTTCTTGGAAAGATCCGTGACGAAGATCGAGGTGCTGACGACGCGCGACTTGTCGGTACCGGCTTCCTTCAGATAGCCGGCGATCTTGCCGAGGATGTTGCGGGTCTGGTCGCCCATGGACACGGAAGTGTCGTCGGCGATGGTGCCACCGACGAAGACGAAGCCGTTGGCCTCGACGGCGCGGTGCATGATGGGCGTGCGGATGCTGCGGGTGATGCTCATGATGTCCTCTTCTTAGAGCGTGGAAGGATGGAAGCGGTCGATGCCGAGATCGCCGATGCGGGTCTGGGTGCCGCCATTGACGATCAGCTCGGCCATCACGGCACCCGCGCCGGGGCCGAGCTGGAAGCCGTGCAGCGAGAAGCCGAACTGGTGATAGAGGCCCTTGTGGCGGCTGCTCGGTCCGAACACGGGGATATCGTCCTTCATCTTCGCCTCGATGCCGGCCCAGGCGCGGACGATCGTCGCGCTGCGCATCACCGGGAACAGCTCGAACACGGTGCGCGCGCTGATCGCGAGGCTCTTCCAGTCCAGCACCGTCTCGTTGCGATCCTGATAGGGCGTGGCCAGATGGCCGCCGCCGATCAGCACGGTGCCGTTGGAGAATTGCTTGAAGGACAGTTTGCGCCCGCGCAGGATCACGACGGGGTCGATGAAGTGCGGCACGCGCGAGGTGATCATCAGCATCGGCGCCACGGTCTCGACCGGAACGGGCTCGCCGAGCGCGGCGGCGATGTTCCCGGCCCAGGCGCCGGCGGCATTGACGAGCACCGGCGCGGCAAAGGTCTCAGTGCCGACGTCGACGTGCCAGAGACCGTCGCTGTACCGGATATTGCTGGCGGCAACGCCTTCGCGCACGGTCGCACCTAACTGCTCGGCCTTGCGCCGGAACGCCGTCGTCGTCTGCGCCGGATTGGCGGCACCATCGCGGCGCGACACGACCCCGCCGGGGCAAGTCTCAGCCACGGCCGGCACCAGTCGCCGCAATTCAGTCGCGTCGATCAGCTCCTCATGGGTGAAGCCAAGCGCATTCAGCTCAGCGACACGCGCGCGGCAGACCGCGAGCTCCTCCTCGTTCTCCGCGACGAGAACCTGACCGTAACTCTCAAAGCTGCAATCGTCGTCGAGGAGATCTGCAATCTTCTCCCAGATCCCCATCGAGCGGATCGAGAGCGGGATTTCGGGCACGTGCCTCGCGAGCTGGCGAACGCCGCCGGCATTGACGCCGGAAGCATGGCGGCCGGCGTAGTCTTTCTCGATCAGCACCGGCTTCATGCCGGCGAGGCACAGATGCAGCGCGGTCGAGCATCCGTGGATGCCGCCGCCGACGACGATCGCATCCACGTTTTGGGTCATCCGCGCACCACCGCCTTGATGTCCGCCTCGCTCTTCGGGACGGCGGCGAGCTCGGCGAGCGTGATCGGCTTGACCGGCGCGCGCAGCCGGTAGTAGCCGATCTCCTGTGCCGTCTTGCCCCGCGCCTGCGCCATCAGCTCGGTCACGGTGAGGCCGCAGAGCCGGCCCTGGCACGGCCCCATGCCGGTGCGGCGATAGGCCTTGAGCTGGTTCGGTCCGGTCGCGCCGATGGCGACGGCATCGAGAATGTCCTTCGCGGTGACTTCCTCGCAGCGGCACACGATGGTGTCGCCCGTGGGAATGCGGAACTGGGGCGCGGGGCGGAACAGCGTGTCGAGGAAGACGCGGCCGCGCTCGGCCTTGGCGAGATCGGCGCGGAGCGTCGCCATCGGCGCAAGTTTTGTCGCAACCGCAGGCGCCAATGCCTCCACCGCCGCGCGCGCCGCGATGCGGCCACGGACCACGGCCGCATTGGCACCACCGATGCCGGCGCCGTCACCAGCGATCGCGATGCCCGCGACCGACGAATTGCCGCTCGCATCCAGCACCGGCGACCAGCACAATTGCAGATCATCCCAGCGATGCTCGATTCCGGCCGACATCGCCAGATTGACGTTGGGCACGACGCCCTGATGCAGCAGCAACAGGTCAGCAGGAATGGTCTCACGCTTGCCGCCGGCGATATAGCTCACATTCGCGAGCTGGCCATCACCGGATGCCGAGAGCTCGGTGACGCCGGAGACGACCTGCACCTTGGCCTTCACTTCGCGCATCATCGACAGGCCCTTGGTGAAATAGGGCGAGGTCAGGAAGGCGAAGGCGTGCGGCAACGCGGCGAAGTAATTGCCGCGCTCGGTGGTGTCGAGGATGCGATCGATGCGGCCGCCCAGCCGCAAGATCTGCGCGGCGAGCAGCCAGAGCAGAGGCCCCTGCCCCGCGATCACCGTGCGTCCGTCAGGCACCAGCGCCGATGATTTCAGCATCGTCTGCGCGGCGCCCGCGGTCATCACGCCCGGCAAGGTCCAGCCGGGAATCGGGAACGGCCGCTCCAGCGCGCCGGTCGCGAGGATCACGCGCTGCGCCTTGAGGAAAGCGGATGCACCGCCGATCGATACGGCGATCTCGAGGTTGCGGTCGAGGCTCCAGACGGTGGCGCGATGGATAATCTCGGCGCGGCTCGCGCGGAGCGACTGAACGAGGTCGGCACCGACCCAATAGTCGGCGCCGAGCTGGTCGCGGTCGGTCACGGGCGTGGACGAAATGGCGCGAAACACCTGGCCGCCGGGGCCGATGTTCTCGTCGAGCAGCAGCGTCGACAGGCCGGCTTCGGCGGACGTCGCAGCGGCCGCGAGGCCGGCGGGCCCGGCGCCGATCACCACGACGTCATAGGCTTCGCGCTTGGGAGCCACAGTCATTTTCCGATCTCCCGCTTGCCCTTCTGAATCTCGATCTGCATGCCCTCGGCGACGGGCACCAGGCAGCCCTGGCGGTTACCGACGCCGTCGATGGTGACGAGGCAGTCGAAGCACACGCCCATCATGCAATAGGGCAGACGCGGCGCGCCGCTCACTGCGGTGGAACGGCGCGCATCACAGCCGGAGGCCAGCAGCGCGGCAGAGACGGTGTCGCCCTGGCGCGCCGCGATGGCTGTGCCATCCACGAAGATCTGGACCTGCGGTCGCTTGTCCTGTTCGGATCGTCTAAACATGGGATGCCTCTTGGCTCCTTTAGATATCTCTAATAGCCGCTGTTGTTCGCAGCACCGGCGGCGCCGAAACGGCTGGCCGAAAACGCGCCGACCAGCTCCGGCTCGAGCGCGCCAGCTGCGACCATGCGCGCGATCTCGAAAGCGTGGTTGGAGGCGAGCGTCACGCCGGAATGGCAGCAGGCGACGAAGGCGCCGGGATGCGTCTCCGACTGGTCGTAGATCGGAAAGCCGTCCTGCGGCATGACGCGGATGCCGGCCCAGCTCCTGACCACGTTGAGCCGCGACAGATGCGGAAACATCCTTTGCGCGCGATCGGCCATCACAGCGCTGACGGAATGCTTCAGCGCGCGATCGTCGAGCTCGTCCTCCTTGCTGTCGCCAATCATCACCGTGCCCTCGTCGGTCTGGCGGATCGTGGTCAGCGGATGCGGCAGGAACGGCATGGTGCGCTCGGTCACCACGATCTGGCCGCGGGTCGGGCCCATCGGCGCGTAGAGGCCGACCATCGGCGCAAGCGTCTGGTTGGCATTGCCGGCCGCGAGCACGATCTTGGCGGCGTGCAGTTCGCCCTTCGGCGTGGTCAGGCGGAATTCGCCACCGCTCTTGCTGATCGCCGAGACCGGGCGCTCCGGAAAATAGTCGATGCCGAATGCCTTGAAGCCGGTGTGGAAGGCGCGGAAGGTCCGCAGCGAATTGACGTGGCCGTCGAGCGGACAATAGCTCCCGCCGGACACCTCCGGACCAATCAGCGGCAGCGCCTTCTTCACCTCGGAGGCGGAGAGCATCTCCATCTTGTAATCGGCAGCACCGGTCTGGTTGTGCATGCGCTTCACCAGCTCGGTGCGCTGGCCGAATTCGTCGTCGCCGAGCGTCAGATGGAAGCCACCGTTCTGTTGAAGCGAGACATCCAGGCCGGTCTGTTGCTTGAGTTCGGAAGCAAGCTGGCTCCACGCTTGTGACGCCTGCACGGTCCAGACAGTATAGGCCGGCATGCCGAGCCCTTTGCTCTGAACCCAGACCAGCGCAAAATTCGCGCGCGAGGCGCGCTTGGTGATGTCGCCTTCGTCGAGCACGGCCACGCTCTTGCCGAGCCGGCCGAGGCCCCAGGCAATGGCGGAGCCGAGCAGTCCGCCGCCGACCACAGCGACGTCGTAGTCTCCTGACATAAATTTCTCCTATCGTCCCGTATCGCCCTTGCCGGCGAGCACACGGTCGAGTCCGTAGAAGCGGTCGAGCAGAATGAGGGCTGTCATGGTGATCGCGATCACGCAGGCCGAGACCGACGTGACCAGCGGATCGATGTTGTCCTGGATATAAAGGAACATGCGCACCGGCAACGTCTCGGTGCCGGGCGCCGCGAGGAAGACGGTCATGGTGAGATCGTCGAAGGACTGGATGAAAGCGAGCGCCCAACCGCTGATGACGCCGGGCAGGATCAGCGGCAGCGTCACGCGGCGAAACAGCGTCCAGCCGTTGGCGCCGAGCGAGACTGCCGCCATCTCGACCGAGAGGTCCATGCCGGTCGCCGCCGCCAGCGTCAGCCGCAGCGCGAACGGAAACACGATGATGACATGCGCGATGATCAGCGCGGCAAAGCTGCCGCCGAGGCCGGCCGAGGTGAAGAAGCGCAGGAAGGCGATGCCGAGCACGACATGCGGGATCATCAGCGGCGACAGGAACAGCGCCGCGAGCGCATCGCGGCCGCGGAAGCGATAACGCGCGATCGCGAGCGCTGCCGGCACCGCGAACAGCAGCGCCACGAAGGATGAGAGCGCACCGAGCCCCAGGCTCACCCAGAAGGCATGGATGAACTCGGGATAGTTGGCGATCGCCCTGAACCAGCGCAGCGAAAAGCGGTTGGTCGGCAGCGACAGGAAGCCTTCGGGCGTGAAAGCAACGAGGCATACCACCAGGATCGGCGCGACCATGACGATGACGAAGATGGTGTGGAAGATCAACGCGAGCGGGCCGTTCCGGCTCATCGGAACACCTCCGCGTAGCGGCGCTCGATCAGCGCGTTGCTGCCGACGACGATCAGCACCAGCGCGACCAGCAGCAGCGTTGCGACCGCTGCACCGAGCGGCCAGTTCAGCGTGTTGAGGAATTCGTCGTAGGCCAGCGTCGCCGCGACCTTGAGCCGGCGGCCGCCGATGATCGCGGGCGTCGCGAAGGCACTGGCGGAGAGCGAAAACACGATGATCGCGCCCGACAGCACGCCCGGCATGATCTGCGGCATGATGATGCGGCGAATGATGGTCACCGGCCCCGCACCGAGCGACATCGCGGCGTTCTCGATCTGCGGATTGAGCCGCTGGAGCGCGGCCCACACCGACAGCACCATGAACGGCATCATCACATGGGCGAGCGCAACCACCATCCCTGTCTCGGTGAACATGAAGGGAATGGGCGAGCGGATCACTCCGAGCGACATCAGGAGCTTGTTGACGAGGCCGTTGTTGCCGCCGAACAGCAGCGCCCAGCCGAGCGTCCGCGCCACCACGGAGATCAAGAGCGGCCCGAGGATGATCAGCAGGAAAAAGCTCTTCCAGCGGCCGCTCATGCGGTTGAGGATGTAGGCTTCGGGTGCGCCGAGCAACGCGGTGAGCAGCGTTGTCAGGATCGCGATGCGAAACGTCCGCCAGAACATTTCGGCATAATAGGGATCGGTCGCGATCTCGTGCCAGTTTTTGAGGATGAAGACCGGCTCGATGCCCTTGTACTGACCCCAGTCGTGGAACGACAGCATCACCGTCATCGCCAGCGGAATCAGCAGCACGCCGACGAACAGCATCAAGGCGGGCGCCGTCAGCGCCCATGGCGCACGCGCGTTGCGCTCGTCAGCGGCCGTGCTCATGCGCCGGCCCTCGCGCGCACGCTCATGTCCTCGGGCCGCCAGACGAGGCGAACCGCCTCGCCCTCAGCCGGCGGCGCCGTCCCGTCATTCTGGCGGATCACGATCGCGGGCCCGCATTCGCTGTCGCACTGGAACAGCCAGTGATTGCCCTGGAAGATGCGCGTGACGATCTTTGCGCTGAGCCCCGTATCGCCAAAGCCGATCCGTTCAGGGCGAATGCTGACAGTGACGGGGCCACTGAGCCCGGCCGGCGCCGGCGCGTTCCAGGAGCCAGCCACCAGCCGCACCGGCGTCGCGGTCCGATCAATCGTCGCCGCAAAGTCGTTGGTCTTGCCGAGGAACTGCGAGACGAAGGCCGAGGACGGCTTCTCATAGGTCTCCTGCGGCGAGCCGATCTGCTCGATGCGGCCCTGGCTCATCACCACGATGCGGTCGGACAGCGACATCGCCTCGTTCTGGTCGTGGGTGACCAGGATCGTCGTGGTGCCGATGGTGCGCTGGATCTGGCGCAGCTCGATCTGCATCTCCTCGCGCAGTTTGGCGTCGAGATTCGACAGCGGCTCGTCGAGCAAGAGCACGCTCGGCTTGATCACCAGCGCGCGCGCCAGCGCCACGCGCTGCTGCTGACCGCCGGACATGCGGCGCGGATGGCGGTCCTCAAAACCGGCAAGCCCGACCATCGCGAGCGCGGCGCGGACGCGCTCGGCTCTTTCGGCGCGCGGCACGTTGCGCATCTCGAGGCCGAACGCGACGTTCTCCGCCGCCGTCATGTGCGGAAACAGCGCGTAGCTCTGGAACACGATGCCGAGCCCGCGCTTCGCGGGATGGATCGCGGTCAGGTCCTTGCCCTCCAGGCGGATCGCGCCGCGTGTGGGATCGAGGAAACCCGCGATCATCTGCAGGGTCGTGGTTTTGCCGCAGCCGGACGGGCCGAGGAAGGAGATGAACTCCCCCTTCCCCACCGACAGACTGAAGTCTTCGACCACAGTCTGCGCGCCGAACTGTTTTGCGACCCGATCGAGCTCGAGATAGGCCATGCGCTGTCTCCGCAACGATCAGATCAACGCTCGACCTCGCGATTCCAGCGCTTGGTCCACTCCTCGCGCTTCTCGTTGATCACAGTCCAGTCCGGATTATAGAGCTTTGCCGCGCGCTCGCCGATCGGCGCCATCTTGCCGAGCTCCGGCGGTACCACCAGTGATTTCAGCACCGGGCCGTAGCCGTAGTCCTTCAGCATCACGAGCTGGATTTTTGGATCGAGCAGCATCTTGACGAAGTTCGATGCAAGCGGCGAGGCATTCGGCTTGGTGATCGGACACGCCGTCGTCAGCAGCGTCGCCGCGCCTTCCTTCGGATAGACGAAGTCGACGGGGAAGCCGGTGTTGGCGAAGCTCTGCACGCGGCCCGTGCCCCACACCGCGATCACGGCCTGGCCGGACTGGAACAGCTCGGTCATCTTGCCCGGCGACGGCTCATAGGCCAGCACGTTCGGATTGATCTGCTCCTTGAAGATCTTGAAGCCGGAATCGACGTTGGTCTCGCCGCCGCCGTTCATCTTCGACAGCATCACCAGCGCTTCGAGGCCGTAGGTGTTGTTGATCGGCGGGATCACGAGCTGCTTGGCGTATTTCGTGTCCTTCAGATCGTTCCACGAAGTGGGTGGCGCCCAGCCTTTCTCGGCGAACACCTTGGTGTTGTACATCAGGCCAGTCGCGACGATGCCGATCGCAACGGCGCGATCGTCCTTGAAGCGGGCGGTGTCATAGAGATCGGCGGCCGGCAAGCCTTCGAGCTTGCCGCAGAAGCCGAGCTGGATCGCCTGGTACATCGGGCCGTCGTCGACGATGGCAACGTCGATCTGCTGGTTGCCCTTCTGCGCCTGAAGCTTGGCCAGCGTATCGGTGGAATTGCCGGCGACGTACTCGACCTTGACCCCGTTCTCCTTCTCGAAGGCCGGGATCACCTCGTCGCGGATGGTCTTCTCGAACGAGCCACCGTAACCGGCGACATAGAGCGTTTTCTGCTGGGCCGAGGCGGCAGACGGGACGGCGATGAGCGCTGCGATGCTGACCGCGGTCAGAAGGCTGAGAGTCTTCATATGGACCGATCTCCAATACCGGGATGAGGTGACGTGCCGAAAAATCTCTGACTGAGGCGCCTTCCGCATTTCCTTCCGCGCCAACCCTCTCCGGACAGGGCTCCGGCCCCTGTTCGGTAGGTTTTGGCGCGATTCGGAGGTTTGAACCCCTCCAATCTGCCGAAAAAGCGGGCTGTCTCCAGTCCTGATGAAAAAGATCGCAAACCCGAGCTTCCATCGTCCAATGAATAATGGCACCCTCTGCATGCATAAATGTTATGGATGGAATTGGGGATGGCGCGGATCAATTCGCGGCAGGTGGAGGCCTTCCGCGCGACGATGCTGACGGGCAGCGTGACTGAGGCGGCGGCGCTGATGACCGTGACGCAGCCGGCGGTCAGCCGGCTGCTGCGCGACCTCCAGGCGCTGCTGAAAATGGAGCTGTTCGAGCGGCGCGGCACTGGCCTCGTGCCGACCGCCGCGGCGATGGCGCTCTATACCGAGGTGGAGCGCTCCTTCGTCGGGCTCGAACGCATCACGGCGGCCGCCGAGGAAATCCGTGGCCGCCGCACCGGCTCGCTGCGCATCGCCGCGCTGCCGGCGCTGTCGAACGGCTATCTGCCGCGGCTCGCCGGACATTTCCTGAAAGAACGGCCCAACCTCAACCTCGCCTTCTTCGGCGTGATCTCGCCGATCGTGGTCGATTGGGTGCTCAACAATCAATGCGACATCGGCTTTGCCGAGGTGCCGATCGCCCATTCCGGCCTGCCGAGCCAGCGGCTGCCCGCTTTGGCGCGCGTCGCGGTGCTGCCGACCGGTCATCGCCTCGCGGAGAAGCAAGTTCTGGAGCCGCGCGATTTCGAGGGCGAGACGTTCATCTCGCTGTCGGCGGGATCGTCGAGCCGGCATCTCGTCGACCAGGTCTTCCATCGCCACGACGTCCGCCGTGTGCTCAGGGTCGAGACCACGCTGTCGGAGATCATGTGCGGCATGGTGTCGTCGGGATTAGGCGTCGCGATCTGCGATCCCTTCACCGCGCAGGAATTTTCCACCCGCGGCGTCGTCGTGCGCCGCTTCCTGCCGCGCATCGACTTCGAATTCTCCGCCGTTTTTCCGGCGCAGCGCAGCCCCTCGCCGGTGGCGCTCGATCTCGTCGAGACCATGCGCAAGGCGCTCGTTGAATTCGAGGACGACGCAACGCTCAGCCGTTGAACGCGGCCTGCGCCTCCGGCAGGTCCCAGATCTTGCCGATCGCCGCACTGCCCGCCGCCGTGATCGCCGCTTCATCGGCGCCGAGATAGCCACCCTCATCGACCAGCATGCGGCCGTCCACCATGACCTGATCGATGTTGGCGCGGTTGGCGAGCGCGATCAGCGCGCGGCGTGGGTCGAACAGCGGTTGAAGATGCGGATGGGTGAGATCGACGACGGTGAGATCGGCGGTCGCGCCGGGCTCGATCCGGCCGAGATCAGGCCGATTGATGACGTCGGCGGCGACTGCCGTATTCGCTTCGATCAGCTCCGGCGAGCTCGCGACATCGGCGCGGGCTGAGGTGACCTTGGAGATCAGCGACGCCGCATTGAGCTCGCCGAGCAGGTCCATGTTGTAGCCGTCGGTGCCGACCACGGTGCGCACGCCGTGCTCGGCGAAGCGGCTGAACGCCGCGGTGACGCCGGCGCGCGCGAACACGCGCGGGCAATTCAGCACGGTCATACCGCGCGCGGCCATCAGCTTGAGATCGTCGTCGGTGCTGAACATGCAGTGCGCGGCCATCAGGTCGGGCGCGAGCAGGCCGAGCCAGTCCAGATATTGCGCCGGCGTGCGGCCGCCATAGCGCTTGCCGATGGTCTCGACCTCGGCACGGCTCTGCGCCATGTGCGTCGTGATGGGCACGCCAAGCTCGCGCGCCCGTGCGGCGCAGGCCTTCAGCAGATCGGGGCCACAGGTGTCCGTGGCGTGCGGGCTCATCGCAAGACTGATGCGGCCGTCGCCGCGATTATTCCAGCGCTGATAGAGCGCGTCCCACGTTGCCATGTCGGCGGTGCCGTCGTCGCCGGAATAATGCACCACGCCGTCAGGTCCCGCCTTGGCGTCCGACGTCGAGAACAGATACGGCGCGCCATAGAAGCGGATGCCCATCTCTTCGGCGGCATCGAACATCTCCGGGATCGAATTGCGGAACGGCTCCATCACGGTGGTGGCGCCGCCCTTGAGGAGCTGGAGGATGCCGAGCCGCGCGACCGCGATGCGCTCTTCCGCCGACAGGATATCGGCACCGCGCTTGGTCAGCGGCAAGAGCACCGTATAGACAATGCTCTGGTTGTTCTTGCGGCCGTTGCCGTCCTCGGTATGGCTGCGCGCCACCGCTTCGGAGAAGCAGTGATTGTGCAGATTCAAGAGACCGGGCAGCACGAAGCGGCCGGGGCGATCGTAGATCTCGTCCGCGCGCGGCCTGTCGCGCGTGACCGCGGCAATCTTTTTGCCTTCGATCAGGACCCAATGGTCGCGCAACACGTCCTGCGCGCCGTCTTTCCGTGACAGCACATAGCTGCCGAAAATTGCTGTGGTGCTCATGCGGGGCGCACGTTCCAGAAGACGGCGGTGCCGTCGAGAATGCCGGTGATGGCTTTGCGATAGGCGGTCGGCTGCTTGTACAGGCCGATCGGAATATAGGGGATTTCGTCGAACGCGACCGTCTGGATTTCGCGGCAGATGCGCTGCTGCTCGGCAAGCTCGGAGGCGGCCAGCCACTGGCTGCGCAAGGGCCCCATCCTCTCGCTCGCGTACCAGCCGGCGACCTTGCCTTCGCCGCGGATGTTGGTGTTGCCGGCCGGATTGAGCCAGTCGATGCCCTGCCAGTTGCCGACCGCGGCGCTCCAGCCGCCCTGCCCGATCGGGTCCTTCTTGAGCTGGCGCTGCAACACGACGGCGAAATCGAGCCCGGCATATTCGACGTTCATGCCGGCCTTGCGCAAGCTGTCGACCGCGATCTCGCCCAGCGGCTTCTGCGCCAGCGAGTTGGTGGGGACCAGCACTACGATCTTCTCGCCATTGTAGCCCGCGGCCTTCAGCTCGGCCTTGACCTTGGCGTAGTCGCGCGGCCCGCGGAACACGTCGAGGCCGACGTCGCTCGCCATCGGGGTATCAGGCGCGAAATAGCCGATCGGCGAGACCTGGAACGCCGGATCGGTACCGGCCACGGCCGTCATGAACGCGGATTGATCGATCGCACCCAGCAGCGCGCGGCGCACGGCAGGATTGTCGAAGGGCGGCTGCAGATGATTGAGGCGCAGCATGCAGGCGTAGCCTCTGGGGTCAAGGATGCGCGTCTCGATATCGCCGGCGGCCTTGATGATCGGCAGCAGATCGTGCGGCGTGGTCTCCTGCCAGTCCTGCTCGCCGGTCTGGAGCGCGGCGACGCCGGTGCCGGCATCGGGCGTGGTGGTCCAGACCACGCGGTCGTAATGCACGATCTTCGGACCCGCGGTCCAATCCGGTTTGCCGTCGGTGCGCGGCTGGTAGCGCTCGAATTTGGCATAGGCGTTGCGGGCACCCTGCACGCGCTCGTCGGCGAGATAGCGGAACGGGCCACTGCCGATCACCTCGGTCAGCGGCTTGAACGGGTCCTGGCTCGCCAGCCGCTCCGGCATCATGAAGCAGGGATTGATCGCCGCTTTGCCGAGCGCCTGCGGCAGCAGCGGGAACGGACGCTTGAGGCGGAAGCGGATGGTGCGGTCGTCGGCGGCCGAGAGCTCGGCGGTCGCCTCCAGCAGCTCGCCGCCAAAGCCGTCGCGCGCCGCCCAGCGGCGGATGCTGGCGACGCAGTCGCGGGCCAGCACACGTTCGCCATCGTGCCAGAACAGGCCATCGCGCAAGCTGAGGTCCCACTGCAGCAAGTCAGCGGAGATGGCGTGGCCCGACAGCATCTGCGGCGAGACCTGGAGCGAGGAGCTCATGCCGTAGAGCGTGTCGTAGACCATGAAACCATGGTTTCGCGACACCTGCGCGGTCGAATAGATGGGGTCGACGAAGGCGAGGTCGATGACGGGAATGAAGCGCAAGGTGCTCTGCGCTTCGGCGCGGACGATGCCCGGCAGCGACAGCGCCGGCATTGCTGCGGCAGCCTTGAGGAGCGAGCGGCGGGAGATCGGCATGACAAAAGGCTCCTGAAGGATCTTACGTGTTCAACAACACCGCGCCGATTGCAGCGGCGACCGCCTGCTGCGCCGGCTCGATCACGGGCACACCGATCGCATCCGCGATCGCCGCGCGGTGCGAGGCCATGCCGGCGCACCCCATCACCACGACATCGGCGCGGCATTGAGTGACCAGCGCGCGGCCGGCATCGACCAAGCGGCCGCGGATATCGGCGCCTGCCGTTTCCGCCGCACTCGCGCCGACCGACCAGCTTCCGGCGTAACGGCTATCGACGCCCATCACCCGCGCCATGCGTTGCTGGCGGCGGATGCTCGACGGCGACAGCGCGATGATGCCGAAGCGTTCGCCCAGCATCAGCGCGCGAAAGATTCCGCATTCGGCGATGCCCAGCACCGGGCGTCCGCCGGCGGCCTCACGCACCGCATGCAGGCCGGGATCGCTGAAGCAGGCGAGCACGAAGGCATCCGCATCGTCACGCGTGACGCGGTTGACCAGCGGCATGACCACGCTATCGGCATCGCGCTGCGAGCTGATGCCCGGCGGTCCTTCGGCGAGGCCAACCACCTCGATGTCAGGCCCGCCGGCAATGCGCAGCGGCGCGACCGCCTCGTCGATCGCCGCCGTCACCGACGCCGAGGAGTTGGGGTTGATGACGAGGATGCGACGACGGGTCATGGTGCTGCTCAGCGACTACCGGCTTCGTGGCGCAGGAAGTTTTCCGCGATCTTCTCGCCGGTTGTGATCCAGACATCCGGGCACGACTTTGCGTAGGTCAGGAACTCGCGCAACAGGCGCAGCCGCATCGGGCGGCCGCTACATTGCGGATGCAGCACGGTCGTCACCATGGCGCCCCAGTCCCTGGTTTCGTCGAGCTCGTCCTTCCAGATCGAGAGCACATGCTCCTTGGGGAAGATCGAGCGCGGGCTGAAGCGGGCGGAGAGGCCGTGCATCCAGTCGTCATAACTCGCTGTGACCGGCAGCTCGATCGTGCCGGGCTTGCCGTCGGCCAGACGATGGCGATAAGGCCGCACGTCGTCGCGGAACGACGACGTGTAGACGATGCCGTGACGTACGAGTGCTGCGCGCAGCTCCTCGGTGAACTCGCCATAGGGCGCGCGATAGCCGGTCGGCCTGACGCCGAGCCGGCGCTTCAGCGCCTCGAAGCCGCGCTCCAGCTCCTCCTCGATCCAGGGATCGCCGGGATCGGGCAGCAGATGGTGATAGCCGTGATGGCCGATCTCGTGGCCGGCCTTGAGGATCGACTCGGCCATCGCCGGATGCGCGTCGACCGACCATCCCGTGACGAAGAAGGTCGCCTTGAGATCGAGCTGGTCGAGCAGCTCCAACAGCTTCGGCGTGCCGACGCGCGCCTCATAGCCGCCATAGCTCATGGTGATGAGCCGCTGCGCGTGCACCGCGTCCTTGCTGGTCCACGCACTCTCCGCGTCGACGTCGAAGGAGAGGAACATCGCCGAAGTGTAGGGTTTCGGCCAGGGATATTCCGGCGCGGGATCGGCGGTGTTGGCCGGAACGAGCGGGATGCTCTTGAGTGCCTTACTGTCCAGCATTGATGGTCGCCTTCTCTAATCCGTTGTCGTTCAGTTTCCACTTGGCAAGCAGGGTCTTGTAGGTGCCGTCGGCGATCAGCGCATCGACCGCTTCGAGAATGGCCTGCTGCAGTGCCTTTTCCTTGACCGGCAGGGCGATGCCGGTGAATTGCTGCGCGATGGGCTCGCCCACGGGCGCATAGGCGCCGGGTTCGAGATCCATAATGTAGGGCAGCGTCTCGTTGCCCTGGGCCGCGGCATCGATGCGGCCCTGCCTCAGCTGGGTGCGGGCGTCGGCCGAGCCGTCGGTGCCGATGAACTGGATCGGATTGCTGCCGCAATTCTTCTCGCTCCACGCCGCGATCTGCGCCGGGAACATGGTGCGGCGGCTGGCGCCGACCTTCTTGCCGCAGAGCGATGCCGCGTCCTTGAACTCCGCCTTGCGCGACTGCTGCACGAAGAACTGCGGACCGCTCCTGAGATAATCGACGAAGGACGCGATGTCGTGACGGCTCGCGTAGTCCGTGAAACCGGACAGGATGGCGTCCACCCGCCCGGTCGAGATCGACGGCATGAACTCGGCAAAGCTCGTCTCCTGCCATTCGATCTTGACGCCGAGCTTGCGGCCGATGGCTTCGCCGAGATCGATGTCGAAGCCGGATAGCGCGTTGGTAGCGGGATCGCGGAATTCCATCGGCGGATAGTTCGGCACCAGCGCCACCTTGAGGCTGCCGCGCTTGGCGATCTCCGCCGGCAGCTCGATCGCCAATGCCGAAACGGTCATGACGCCGAAAAGCGCCGCCGCAACCCAAAGTCTCTTCATCAACACGCCCCCATCTCAGATCACCGCCGAAAGAAATGCCCTGGTGCGCTCCTCGCGCGGCGCACCCAATACGTCCGAGGCGCGCCCCTGCTCGACGATCGCGCCCTGGTCCATGTAGACGACGCGGTCGGCGACCTCGCGCGCGAAGCCGAGCTCGTGCGTCACCACCATCATGGTCATGCCGCTCTTCGCCAGCTCCTTTATGACCGCGAGAACCTCGCCGACGAGTTCCGGATCGAGCGCGCTGGTCGGCTCGTCGAACAGCATCAGCATCGGCTTCATGGCGAGCGCACGCGCAATCGCCACGCGCTGCTGCTGGCCGCCGGAGAGCTGCGCGGGATACCAGTCCGCCTTGGCGGACAATCCGACGCGCCGGAGCAGTTCGAGCGCCTCCGCGCGCACCTCGTCGGACTTGCGCCCCTGCACCTGAAGTGGACCTTCGATGATATTCTCCAGCGCGGTCTTGTGCGGAAACAGGTTGAAGCGCTGGAACACCATGCCAGTCTTCAGCCGCTGCCGCCCGATCTCCCGCTCGCTGAGACGGTAGAGCTTGCCGCTTTGCTCGCGCACGCCAAGCAGCTCGCCGTCGAGCCAGATGCCGCCGGCATCGATCGCGGCAAGCTGGTTGATGCAGCGGAGCAGCGTGGTCTTGCCGGAGCCGGAGGCGCCGATCAAACACATCACCTCGCCGGGCCAGACGTCGAGCGAGACGCTTCTGAGAGCCTGGAACTCTCCAAAGCTCTTGCTGACGGTGCGGATCGCGACGAGGGGGTTTGTCATCGCGCCAGCCGCAATGTGCCGCGGGCAAAACGGCGTTCGAGCAGCATCTGGAGCGGCGTCAGGATCGAGACCACGAGCAGGTACCAGAGCCCGGCAACGATCAGCAGCTCGATCACGCGCGAATTGGCGTAGTAGATGTTTTCGGCGTTGTGCAGCAGTTCCGGATACTGGATGACGCTCGCGAGCGAGGTCGCCTTCACCATGCCGATGAACTCGTTGCCGAGCGGCGGGATCACGACGCGCATCGCCTGCGGCAGGATGATCCGGCGCAGCGCGCGCAGCCGCCCCATGCCGATCGCCTGTGCCGCCTCGTATTGCCCGATGTCGACCGACAGCATGCCGGCACGCATCACCTCGGACGTATAGGCGCCCTGGTTGATGCCGAGCCCGAGCAGCGCGGCAAGGAACGGCGTCATGACGTCGACCGCGCGCGCAGACCACAGGCCGGGAATGCCGATGGTCGGAAACACCAGCGCGAGGTTGAACCACAACAGCAGTTGCAGGATCAGCGGCGTGCCACGGAACAGCCAGGTGTAGCCGGCCGCGACCGTCTTCAGCACCGGATTGGGCGACAGCCGCATGACCGCGACGACGACGCCGAGGACAATGCCGAGCGCCATCGCCAGCACCGCCATCACCATCGTGTTGACGATGCCTTCGAGAATGACTTTTGCGGTCAGGAAGCGGCTGACATAGGACCATTCGATCTGACCGCCGGCGAAGGCGCGCACGATCACCGCCAGCACGAGGACGATCAGCGCCGCGCTGAGCCAGCGAAACCAGTGCGGCTCGCGCGCGACCCGCATCCCCGACAGATCAGGGAAACCCTCCGCGAGTGCCGGCACCGGCTTCATTGCGGCGCCGCATTCAGCATGGGCTGGGCCACCGCGTTGGCCCCCAGGCCCCATTTGTCGAGAACGGCCTTGTAGGTGCCGTCGGCGATCATCGCCGTGAGCTTCTCCGTCACCACCTCGCGCAAAGCCGCATCGTCCTTGCGGAACATGATGCCCTGGTAGCCTTTGGCGAAGGGCTCGCCGACGACGCGATATTTGCCGGGCTCCTGCGTCTGCGCGTAAGGCAGCGTCTCGCTGCCCTGCACTGCGGCGTCGATGCGGCCCTGCTTGAGCTGGTTGCGGACGTCGATCGAGTTCTCGCCGGGGACGTACTGAATGGCCGGCTTGCCGGCCGGCTCGCAGTTCTGCTTGCTCCACTTCTCGATCTCGACCGGGAAGCTGGTGCTGCGGGTGGTGCCGACCTTCTTGCCGCAGAGATCGGTCGCGTCCTTGGCCGCATTGTCCGCCATCACGAAGAACTGCGGGCCGGTCGCGAGGTAGTCGACGAAATCGGCGGTCTCGCGCCGTGAGGCGCGGTCGGAGATGCCGGAGATGATGAAGTCCGCGCGCCTGGTCTGGAGCGACGGGATCAGCTCGGCGAACGGCGTCTCGCTCCAGACGATTTTTACGCCAAGCCGCTTCGCAAGTTCGTTGGCCAGATCGACGTCGAGCCCGACGAGCTCGTTGGTGGCGGGATCGCGGTACTCCATCGGCGCGTAGGTGGAGTTGACCGTGAGCTTCAACGCGCCCGCCTGCTTGATCTCCGCGGGAAGCTCCGCCGCTTGCGCCGACGTTACGGTAGCCAGTACTGCGAGACCGAGAGAGAGCGAGAGGCGTATCATGTCAGCTCCTTTGCCAACGTTTTGCTTTGAGTCCTTTGCCAGCGCCGTGCCAGTCAGTCCGCGTCGAGAACGGCCGGCTCGATGACGCCAGCGCGTTCGGTGATCACCCTGTATTGCTCCGGCCGCCGGTGGGCGGCGAAGTTGAACATCTTGTCCTTGCCCTGGCGGCAGAGATCGAGATCGATGTCGGCGACGATCACCTCGTCGGCCAAAGTCTGGGCTTGCGCAACGATGCGGCCATTGGGATCGACGATGCAGGAGCCGCCGATCAACCCGGAGCCGTCCTCCTCACCCGCCTTCGCCACCGAGATCGCCCAGGTCGCGTTCATGTAGGCGTTGGCCTGCGTCACCAGCGTCGAGTGGAAGGTGCGCAAGGACGCGTCTTCGGTGACGCCGCCATTGGGATCGTAGGCGGCCGAATTGTAGCCGATGCAGACCAGTTCAACGCCTTGCAGGCCGAGCACGCGCCAGGATTCCGGCCAGCGGCGGTCGTTGCAGATCATCATGCCCATGATGGCGTGGGCCCAGGCTGATCCGGCGCGGAAGGCGGGGAAGCCGAGGTCGCCATATTCGAAATAGCGCTTCTCGAGCTGCTGGTAGCGCGCGCCTTCGCGCGGCTCGACCGAGCCCGGCAGATGCACCTTGCGATAGCGGCCGAGGATCTCGCCGTCGCGATCGACCAGGATCGCGCAATTGTAGCGGCGGCCGTCCGGCGTCAGCTCGGCATAGCCGACATAGAAGCCGACACGCAGCGCGCGCGCACGGTCGAACAGCTTTGCCACCGCCGGGTTCGGCATGCCGCGCTCGAAGTAATGGTCGAGCGCGGCGCCTTCGAGCAGCCAGCGCGGGAAGAAGGTGGTGAAGGCAAGCTCGGGAAACACCACGAGGCTGGCGCCGCGGCCGGCGGCCTCCTCCAGCATGTCGAGCATTCGCGCCAGCGTATGCTCGCGCGTATCGGCTTTTTGCGTCGGCCCCATCTGTGCGGCGGCGGCGCGAAGGACACGAACCAAGATTGCCTCCAATATGTGCGCAGTGCTGCCTCAATGGGCGAATGAACCCTTTGATGCGACGTGCAAATCCGCAGCCATTACGCGGAAGCGGGGCTGCAAAATCAATTCGTTCTGCTATGATGTTTTGGCCCAGAGTATAATCGGCAGTGATATGAACCTGCGTCAGCTCGAGATCCTGCGTGCCGTCATCCGCCATCGCACCACGGTGGCGGCGGCGGACGAACTGGCGCTGTCGCAGCCCGCGGTCAGCAACGCGCTGAAAACGATGGAGACGCAGGCGGGCTTTGCGCTGTTCGAGCGCGTCAACAACCGGCTGTTTCCGACCGCGGAGGCGATGGCGCTCTACAAGGAGAGCGAAGCGATTTTCGCGCTGCACGCCAAGCTCGAGAACCGCGTCCGCGATCTGCGCGAGAACCGCTCCGGCCATCTCGCTCTCGTCGCGACGCCGCCGCTGGCCTACAGCATCATCCCGTCGGCGCTCTCAAGCTTCCTTCGCCGCCGCCCGGAGACGCGGGTGTTCTTCGACGTGCGGCGCTATGAGGGCATCATCGAGGGGGTGCTCAGCCGCGTCGCCGAGCTCGGCTTCGCGCTGGGGCTGACGCATCATCCCGGCATCGCGCATGAGGTGGTGCACACCGGCGAGATGGTCTGCGTGCTGCCGCCGCGGCATCCGCTTGCCGACAAGCCGGTGATCTCGGCCGCCGATCTCTCCGGCATGCCCTTCATCGGGCTCGAGCGCGGTACGCGCCTCGGTGAGGCCGTGCGCGACAGCTTTGCCCGCGCCGGTGCGCCGTTCCAGCCGACCGTCGAGGTCCGCTACTGCAACACGGCTTGCGTGCTCGCCGCCGCCGGCGTCGGCGCCGCCGTGGTCGATCCGTTCTCGCCGCGACAGAACGGCGGCAGCGGCCTCGTGGTGCGGCCGTTCACGCCCACGACGCACGCCGTCGCCTATATGCTATGGTCGGAAGCCGAGCCGCTGTCGCGCCTGGCCAAGGCGTTTCTCAACGAGGTCCGGAAAGAGAGCGCACTGCTGGCGCGCCCAGCGCCACACCAGCAACATGGGGCAGAAAGCGACTGAGCTTCGCAACCTTTTGACCCGGGGGGCACATGGCACGCATCACCATCATCGAGACCGGACAGGTCCCGCAGAAGTACCGCGAGCAGCACGGCTCGTTTCCCGACATGTTCGAGCGCATGGTCCGCGCCGAGGATCCGACCGCCACGGTGGACGTCGTCAGCATCCCCAATGGCGACGCACTCCCCGACCCGAGCAAGCTCGAGGCCGTGCTGATCACCGGTGCTGCCGCCGGTGTCTATGACGGGCTCGACTGGATCGCGCCGCTGGAAGATTTCGTGCGCACGGCTTACGCCAACAAGACGCCGATGGTCGGTGTCTGCTTCGGCCATCAGCTGATCGCGCAGGCGCTCGGCGGCACCGTGCAGAAGTCGGAGAAGGGCTGGGGCATCGGCCGCCACGTCTATCAGGTGCTGCCGGAGAACGGCGTCGTCGACGGCAAAGCGGTTGCGATCGCCGCCTCGCATCAGGACCAGGTGGTCGAGCCGCCCAGCGATGCGCTGACGATCCTCTCGTCCGAATTCACCCCGCATGCCGGCCTGCTCTACGCCAACGGCACCACGCTGACCGTGCAGCCGCATCCGGAATTCGACGTGGAGTTTGCGCAAGTGTGCTGCGAGCTCCGCGACGGCAAGGCGCCGGAGGATGTCGTTGCGACCGCGAGGGAGTCGCTGGCGGAGCCGATGGACAACGCGAAGCTGGGTGGGGCAATCACGCGGTTTTTGGCGCGGCGCGCGGCGCCTTAATTCAAGGTCCTCGCCACGCGCACCTCTTCCCTTCTCCCCTTGCGGGAGAAGGTGGCGCGAAGCGCCGGATGAGGGGTTGCCTCAGCGCACTCAATAAGAGTCGGACTCGCGGAGGGAGACCCCTCACCCGTCTCGCCGCTGCGCGGCGAGCCACCCTCTCCCACGGGGGGAGAGGGTGCAGCGTGCTCGCTGCACTATCTCCGCAAGCCTCAGAACGGATCCGTCCCCAGCCCCGGCACATCCGCCGGCCGCGGTCCCGGCGCCGGCCAGTGAAACCGGCGGTCCTTCTCGGCAATCGCGATATCGTTGATCGACGCCTCGCGCCGCCGCATCAGCCCGTGCTCGTCGAACTCCCACTGCTCGTTGCCGTAGGAGCGATACCACTGGCCGCCCGCATCGTGCCATTCGTACTGGAAGCGTACCGCGATGTGGTTGCCGTCGAAGGCCCAGAGGTCCTTGATCAGGCGGTAGTCGTGCTCCTTCTCCCATTTGCGGGTGAGGAACGCGACGATGGCCTCCCGGCCCTGAAAGACCTCGGAGCGGTTGCGCCAGCGGCTGTCCTCGGTATAGGCGAGCGAGACTTTCACCGGATCGCGCGAATTCCACGCGTCCTCGGCCATGCGCGCCTTTTGCGCGGCGGTCTCACGGGTGAAGGGTGGAAGTGGCGGGCGCGACATGGTGGCCTCATCGGTTGGTCCGGGCCGCAATCTATCGCTGCAATTGCTGGAGTCGATAGGCCATCACCTATCGGCCGATCACTTATCGGGTGATCAGGAAATCAGATCGGCCCTCATCAATGACCGGATCGATTTCGGGATCGGCTGGGCGCGGCCGCCGCTGATGAAGGCGACGCGCACCTCGGCCTTCACCAGCACGTCCTCGGCTCGCCGCACCTCCTGCGCCAGCATGATGGAGGCGCCCTTCACCGCAACCGGCCACGTCACGACGTCGAGCACGTCGTCCATCCGCGCGGGCTTCAGAAAGTCCAGATGCATCGAGCGCACCACGAAGGCAAAGCCCGCGCCCTCTGTTTCGACCTGGTCGAACAGCGCCTGCTGCTCGGCGCCCATCAGCCGCAGATGGTTGGTGCGCCCGCGCTCCATGTATCGGAGATAATTGGCGTGATAGACGATGCCGGAGAAGTCCGTATCCTCGTAGTAGACGCGGACCTGCATGTGATGGCGGCCGTCGCGGATCTCGCCGTCGAGATGGGCTGTCACGTCGCGAGCCTCTTCGCTTTTTGCAACCGGTCCGTTTTGCGCAAAAACAGCCGGCCGCGCAAGCGCAGGTTATGCCACGGCCGGCGTCCTTCCCAGCGTCACCTCGACGATTTCCGGCGGCACGCCGACGCGGACCGGCATGATGCTGCAACCGAGGCCGCCGGAGACGATGACGTCGCATTTCAGCCGGAAGTGACCATAGGCGAGCCGCAGGCCGTGCTGAGGCGAAACAGCCGGCGACCAGCCGAACAGGCGGACCTGGCCGCCATGGGTATGGCCGGACAGTTGCAGCGCGACGCGCGCGGGTACGAGCGGCGCGATATTGGGCTCGTGCGCGAGCAAGATGACCGGCGCATCGTCGGTGACCTTCGCCAGCGTACCCGCGAGATCGTCGGCGCCAAGCCGGTGCACGCGGCCATAGCGCTTCGCGGGATAGTAGGCGAGCTGATCGCCGAGGCCCGCGAGCCAGAAGGAGCGTCCGTCCTTGGTGAGACGCACGACGTCGTTCTCGTAGACGGGAATACCGGCCGCCTCCAGCGCGCGATGGGCGGCTGTCGGCCCGTGCCCGGCCTGCTGCACGGCCCTGTCCACCCAATAGTCGTGATTGCCCATGACGGCATGGACGCCGAGCGGTGCCTTGAGGCCCGCGAGCACCTTGGCCCATTCGCTCGACGGAATGATGCGCGTGACCTGGTGAACACCCGCGACATAGTCGCCGAGCAACACGATGACATCGGCGTTGAGCGCATTGGTGCGATCGACGATGCCCTCGATCCGCTCCAGCGACATCCAGGGATCGCAGGCATGAATGTCGGTGACGATGGCGATCTTGAGCGGAAAATCCGCCGGCCATTGCCGCGGGGTCGGGTGATAGCGGGTGACGCGGAGCCGCAGCGGCTCGATGCCGACGCCATAGGCCGCGGTCGAGACGCCGAGCGCGGACAGGCCGCCGATGGAATGGATGAGATGACGACGCGTGATCATGGAAGCCCGATGGTGATGCACCTTTGTGATGCGGTCCGATTGGAGCGGAATTGGGGTCCGCTCGTGCAGACGGCCTGCATTCGCGTGCAGACCGTTTGCACAAAGGTTACCGGAAGTTCATGACAACCGACGCACCTTGCATCACCGCAATCAGTCGTCGCTCTCATCCGTGCCGAACAGGCCGAACTGTGCCGCGGCATCGCGCGAGGGCTCGGCGATGCCGAGATGGCGGAAGGCGTGCGAGGTGAGCAGGCGGCCGCGCGGGGTGCGCTGGAGATAGCCGCACTGAATGAGATAAGGCTCGATGATGTCCTCGATCGCATCGCGCGGCTCGGACAAGGCGGCGGCCATCGTCTCGACGCCGACCGGGCCGCCGCCATAGTTCTGCGCGATGGTCGTGAGGTAGCGGCGGTCCATGGCGTCGAGGCCGGCGGCGTCGACCTCGAGCGCGCTCAGCGCATGATCGGCGATCTTGCGGTCGATCGAGGCGGCATCGGCGGCGGAGGCGAAATCGCGCACGCGCCGTAGCAGACGGCCGGCGATGCGCGGCGTGCCGCGGGCGCGACGCGCGATCTCGTTGGCACCGTCGGCGCTCATGCCGACACTGAGCACGCGCGCGCCGCGGGTGACGATGCTTTCCAGCTCTTCGATGGTGTAAAAATTGAGCCGGACCGGGATGCCGAAGCGGTCGCGCAAGGGATTGGTGAGGAGGCCGGCGCGCGTGGTAGCGCCGACGAGCGTGAATTTCGACAGCTCGATCTTGACCGAGCGTGCTGCCGGGCCCTCGCCGATGATCAGGTCGAGCTGAAAGTCCTCCATCGCGGGATAGAGCACTTCTTCCACCGCCGGGCTCAGGCGATGGATCTCGTCGATGAAGAGCACGTCGCGCTCTTCGAGGTTGGTGAGGAGTGCGGCGAGATCGCCGGCCTTGGCGATCACCGGACCCGAGGTGGCGCGAAAGCCGACGCCGAGCTCCTTGGCGACGATCTGCGCCAGCGTGGTCTTGCCGAGGCCGGGGGGACCTACGAACAGCACGTGATCAAGCGCCTCGCCGCGCTTGCGCGCCGCCTCGATGAAGATCGAGAGGTTCTTGCGCGCCTGCTGCTGGCCGACGAAGTCGGACAGCGATTGCGGACGTAGCGCGGTGTCGCCGACGTCATCGGAGCGGCGCTCGGGCGTGACGATGCGTGGGGGAGTGGTCATGCGGGCAGGATAACACGATGCAGCGGTTTCGCGAGCCACCAGCACAGGCTGGCCGGAATGACGGCGACGACGGCGAGCATCGCCGAAAGCTTCAGCGCCTCGGGCGCGGAACGGACACTCGGCACGATCACCGCCGAGGTTTCGGAGGGCACGACGAACATGCCAACCATGACGAAGCCGGCCGCGCCCACCGCCGCGGCGAGCCACGCCATCCAGATCATATTGAGATCGGCGTAGACCGCCGCCAACGCAAATATCAGGCCGGCGACGACTGCAGGAAGGAACGCGGCGAGAATCGTGACGATGGCCAACAGCACGACCGCGATCGAAACCAGGGCACGCAGTGCTTCCAGTTCGAGGAACACGAGAAACATCTGCAGCACCGCGGCGCCGAGCGCCGTTACCGTCACAGCAACCAACGCGGCGGTCGTCAGCGGCCCGACAATGGAGAAAATCACGACGATACCGGCCACGCGCGAAAGGCGACGAAACAGGGCGGCGACGGGATTGGCGTGGGCCGCGCTCACTTCGACAGCTCCTTCAGGCCTAGCCGGATGAGTTGCGCGGTCTCGGCGCTCTCGCCCGCGCTGCGCGATGCGGATGCAATAGCGGCAGCCGCCTGCGGCTGGCCGTAGCCGAGATTGACCAGCGCAGAGATCGCATCTGCCACCGGGCGCGGCGCGCGCTGGTCGTCGACGGCGCCGGCGAGATGCACGACGGCGGGATCGACATTGGCGAAAGCAGGCGCCTTGTCCTTCAGCTCGGTAACGATGCGCTCGGCAACCTTGGGGCCGACGCCCGGCGTGCGTGCCACCGCGGCCTTGTCGCGCAGCGCGATCGCGTTGGCGAGATCGGAAGGCGCCAGCGTGCCGAGCACGGCTAGCGCGACTTTTGCACCGACACCCTGCACGGTCTGGAGCAGGCGAAACCATTCGCGCTCCTGGTCGGTGCGGAAGCCGAACAGTTTTATTTGATCCTCGCGGACATAGGTCTCGATCGACAGCACCGCGGCCTCGCCGGGCGAGGGTAGATGCTGCAGCGTGCGGGCCGAGCAATGCACCTGATAGCCAACGCCGCCGACGTCGAGGAGCACATAATCCTCGCCGTAGGAATCGATCAGGCCCTTGAGCTTGCCGATCATAAGCCCACCACCTTTAGCCTGAGCGCCGTGCTCTGGCGGTGATGGGCGTGGGTGATGGCGATGGCGAGCGCGTCGGCAGCGTCCGCGGACGGCGGCTCGGCTTTCGGCAGCAATATCTTCAGCATCATCGCGATCTGGTGCTTGTCGGCGTGGCCGGCGCCGACCACTGTCTTCTTGACCTGGTTCGGCGCGTATTCGGCGACAGTAATGCCGAACATCGCGGGCGCCAGCATGGCGACGCCGCGGGCCTGGCCGAGCTTCAGCGTCGCGACGCCGTCCTTGTTCACAAAGGTCTGCTCGACCGCGGCTTCCATCGGCTTGTGACCGGACAGGACGGCGGCAAGCCCCTCATGGATCGCGAGCAGCCGGCTCGCCAGCGGCAAATCGTCCGGTGGTTCCACCGAGCCGCAGGCGACGTAGATCAAACGATTGCCCTCGGCCTCGATCACGCCCCAGCCGGTGCGGCGCAGGCCGGGGTCGATGCCGATGATGCGAACGGGGCCACGAATCGGGAGCGCAGTCATGGGCCAGTGATAGCGGCTGGCTGCGGTGGGGGAAACAGAAACAGAACGGAAGTAACAGGGGAAGTGGGGTGTCGCGATTGGGTGCCCGCGATGACGACCACAAGACACGCGGTCATACCCCGCGAAAGCGGGGTATCCAGTATGCCGCGGCTTCTCCGTTTCCCTCAGACGTCTCTGGAATACTGGGTCGCCCGGTCAAGCCGGGCGACGACAGCGGAATCCGGGGCTGGTGGCGACCTCAGCCGCCCATCTTCGCCATCAGCGCGTCCGACACCTCGAAATTGGCGTAGACGTGCTGGACGTCGTCGTGCTCGTTGAGCAGGTCCATCAGCTTCAAAAGCTTCTCGCCGGTCTCGTCGTCGACCGCGACCGTATTCTGCGGCTTCCAGATCAGCGTGGCCTTGCGCGGCTCGCCGAACTTGGCTTCCAGTGCCTTGGCGACGTCGCGATAGCCTTCGGTCGAGGCGTAGATCTCGTGTCCGCCTTCGCTCGATACCACGTCGTCGGCGCCGGCCTCGATCGCGGCATCCAGCACCGCGTCGTCGGAGGCGACGCTGCGGTCGTATTCGATGATGCCGGTGCGGTCGAACATGAAGGAGACCGAGCCGGTTTCGCCGAGATTGCCGCCCGACTTGGTGAAGAAGGAGCGGATGTCGGAGGCGGCGCGGTTGCGGTTGTCGGTCAGCGCCTCGACGATGACGGCGACGCCGCCGGGGCCGTAACCCTCGTAGCGGATCTCGTCATAGTTCTCGCCCTCATTGCCGAGCGCCTTCTTGACGGCGCGCTCGATATTGTCCTTCGGCATGTTCTCCTGGCGCGCCGCGATGATGGCGGCACGCAGGCGCGGGTTCATGTTGGGATCGGGCGTGCCCAGCTTGGCCGCGACGGTGATTTCCCGCGCCAGCTTGCCGAACAGCTTCGACTTCTGGGCATCCTGCCGCCCCTTGCGGTGCATGATGTTCTTGAATTGGGAATGTCCGGCCATGCGTGTCTCGTCAGGAATCGTGCGCCAAAGGTGAGCGTGGGAAGCGCGGCCTTATAGGCCGCCAACCCACCGGAATGAAAGAGGCTCTACGACTTTAAGGTAATACCGTAGTGCCCCGTGCCTAGGAGTCAGGCACCGTTAACCCTGATTTCATTCCGGCCTGCGAAAATAGCAACCGCCCGTTCCCCGACAAGAGTGACCTGATGGCGTTCGCATTGTTTCGGAAGCGTCTGCCCGACTTGTCCGCGCCCGTGGCACCCCCGCAGGCCGCGCCGTCGTCGGTCGATCCCGGGCTCGCCCCGGCTGCCGAGGGCGATTCCGCCCGGGAAATCCTGGAACTGCTGGAACTCGAGCTCGGCGCCATGATCCGCCAGCTCGAGCGGGCCGCCAACTCGGTCGCCGGCGGCGCGGAGGCGACCGCGGCAACACTCGCGGATATTCGCGAGCGCACCGACGCCCTCACCGGCCGCACCAATGCAGCGCAATCGACCGCCTCCACCTTTGCCCATGCCGCCGACAAATTCACCCAGTCCGCGCAAGACATCGGCGCGCAGGTGCGCGAGGCCGGCAAGCTCGCCGACGAAGCCAGCGCCGCGGCGCAGGAAGCCCGCGCCAATGTCGACCGCCTGCGCGAATCCTCCGCCGCCATCGGCAATGTCGTCAATCTGATTGCGCAGATCGCACGGCAGACGACGCTGCTCGCGCTGAACTCCACCATCGAGGCCGCGCGTGCGGGTGCGGCCGGCAAGGGCTTTGCGGTCGTCGCCACCGAAGTGAAGGCTCTCGCGGTACAGACCCAGGGTGCGACGGAGGAGATCACCAGGAAGATCGACGCGCTCCAGCGCGACGCCGCCGGCTCGGCCGACGCCGTGCACCGCATCGCGCAGGCGATCGAGGCGATCCGCCCGGTGTTCGACACCGTCAACGGGGCGGTCGCCGAGCAGAATGCCACCACCAGCGAGGTCTCCGGCAACGCGGCCAGCGCGTCGCAGTTCATCATCTCGGTCGGCGAGAGCGCGGCCGAGATCGATGCCGCGACCAAGGCGGCCGAGACCCACGGCGAGAACGTCGCCAGCGCCGGCAAGGCCGTCACCACCTTCGCGCGCAAGCTGAAATCGCGCTGTGCCGTGCTGCTGCGCCAGAGCGAGCACGACGACCGTCGCAAGACCGAGCGGCTGCCCTGCCATCTCAAGTTCGAAACCGTGCGCGGCGTGTTGCAGGTCTACGAGATCGCGATGGACGGCGTGCTGATCGGCGGCGCGGAGGCGGCGAAGCTTGCCACGCAGGCCGTCGTCGACGGCACCCTCGAAGGTGTCGGGCCCTGCCGCCTGCGCGTGATCGAGCAGACCAAGACCGGCGCCCGCGCGCAGTTCGTCAACCCCAACGCCGATCTCAGCGAGAAGATCGAAGACAGGCTCTGGTCGATCCACGAGGAGAACACCGAGTTCGTCACCCGCGCCATGGAAGCCGGCACCGCGCTGACCCGGATCTTCGAGCAGGCGGTCGCACGCGGCGAGGTCAGGATCGACGACCTCTTCGACACCGATTATGCGGAGATCGCCGGCACCAATCCGCAGCAATACCGCACGAAATATCTGGACTGGGCCGACCGCACGCTGCCGCCGTTCCAGGAAGCCTTTCTCGCCAAGGAACCGCGCATGGCGTTCTGCGCCATGGTCGACCGCAACGGCTTCCTGCCGGTGCACAACAAGATCTATTCGCATCCGCAGCGGCCGGGCGACACCGCCTGGAACACCGCCAACAGCCGCAACCGGCGGATCTTCAACGATCCGGCAGGGCTCGCCGCCGCCCGCAACCTGCGCTCGTACCTGGTCCAGAGCTATGCCCGCGACATGGGCAACGGCAACACCGTGATGATGCGCGAGATCGACGTTCCGATCCGCGTCCAGGGCCGGCACTGGGGCGGATTCCGCACGGCTTACAAGCTGTAGTGCACGCTCAGGCAAGACGCCGGCCGCGAATCATCCTTTAAGGCTGGAATTGGAATTGGAATGGGAATGCCGCGGGGAGCCGGCGCACGGCTCTGACTGGAGGACTCTCAAAACATGTCCGTCGCACAATTTGCAGTCCTCGACACCGGCTCCAACCGGACACTTGCCGAACGTCTGATCGACCAGCTCGCCGACCGCATCGGCGGCCTCGGGGTCGAGCTCGCCGACATCGCCGGTAACGTCCAGGAAGTCGCAAACCGTGTCGCGAACCAGTCCGAACGGTTCCATCACCTCCAAGAGACGGCCGAGACGATGGTCTCGGCCAACCATGACATCGCCAATGCATCGCAGGCGGTGCAATCGACCGCATCGGCGGCGGTCGGCGAGATCGCGCAGTCGCGCGGCGCGGTCGACACCGCGGTCAGCCACATCTCCGAGCTCGTCGCGGCGGTGGAGCGGATCGAGGCGCGCTTGAGCGCCGTCGGCTCGGCGCTGGCGCAGGTGGCAAAAGTGTCCGGCTCGATCGAGGCGATCGCCAAGCAGACCAATTTGCTCGCGCTCAATGCCACCATCGAAGCGGCCCGCGCCGGCAATGCCGGCCGCGGTTTTGCGGTGGTCGCAAGCGAGGTGAAAAACCTTGCGGAGGCTACCCGTGCGGCCACGCATCAGATCTCCGACACCGTACGCGATCTCGACGGCCAGATCGAAGGCCTGATCGGCGAGAGCAGCGACGCCTCGCAACGCGCCAAGACCGCCGGCGAAGGCGCCCAGCAGATCTCCGGCATCATCTCGCGGGTCCAGCAGGGTTTTGCCTCGGTGGAAGCGGAGATCGACAGCGTCACGCGCGCCGCGACCTCCAACCTCGGCCATTGCGACACGGTCATCAGCGAGCTCAACGAGCTCGCCAAGGGCGTCGACCTGTCCTCGCGCGATCTCAAGAACGCCGATCAGCGCGTAACAAAACTGCTCGACACCTCCGAAGCGCTGATCGCAATGATCGCCGACAGCGGCGTGGAGACATCGGATGCGCCGCTGATCCGCGCCGTCGTCGAGACCGCAAAGCGGATCTCGGACGAGTTCGAGGCCGCAATCGACCGCGGCGAGATCACGCTCGACCAGCTCATGGACGAGAACTACCGGGAGATCCCCGGCACCGATCCCAAGCAATACAAGACCAACTACGTCGACTTCACCGACCGCGCGCTGCCCGCCATCCAGGACCCGATCCAGAAGTCAGACCCCCGCATCGTGTTCTGCGTCGCCTGGGCCAAGGGCGGCTATCTGCCGACCCACAATCCGAACTACCGCCTGCCGCAGGGCAAGGACCCCATCTGGAATAACGCCAATTGCCGCAACCGCCGCCTGTTCAGCGACCGCGCGGTGAAGAAGGTCGCGGCCAACACAAAACCGTTCCTGCTCCAGACCTATCGCCGCGACATGGGCGGCGGACAGTTCGTGCTGATGAAGGACCTGTCCTCGCCGATCGTGATCCGCGGCAAGCACTGGGGCGCCTTCCGGATGGGTTTTCGGCAGAGCTGACGCCCGCCGCGACGGCCGCGCCTACGACCCTGAATCAAAAATCTGGAAAACAACCCCATGCACTGTAGCCGGGGCGTGGAGAATCAATGGCTTTCGCCGGCAGGCCAGGACGCAGTTTGAGACGCAGTTTGACTCGTCGGGCAAAACAGAGGCATAATACTATTATTCCGAAATTTCCATCTCCTCCTCTTCCCTTCTCCCCTTGTGGGAGAAGGTGGCGCGAAGCGCCGGATGAGGGGTCTCTATCGGCGGGCAAAGCTGCTTCGGAATGAGAGGATCATACGCGGAGACGGACCCCTCACCCGAGTGAGTCTGCGTCTACCGGCGTCGCTGCCCTCTCCCACAAGGGGAGAGGGCACAACAATGAGCCGTTGCAATTGATCCCGTGCCCGCGCTCGCCACGGCCCGACTTTCCCAATCGCACGAATTTCGTCATCGCACGAGTTTCCGCATTCGCACGACCATTTGCGGCGATCAACGATGTCTGCGACGAAAATGCGTCAAAACATGACGGTTGTCATATCAATTAGCCCAATTCCGCTGCAGCGATCGCCGCACAAATTCGTGAACGTCATGGCCTGAGGCGTCGGCAGCGCAAATATGCATCGCCAGAAATTCTGGCGCTTCATCGTTTCGCATCAGTATGATTATTGTCGCGCACGAATTCGCCGACGAGATCGCCGCAAGCGATCAAGCGAGCAAGGGGATGCTTATGGCAACAACTCTCACCATCAACGGCGAAACCAAATCGTTCGACGCGCCGCCGGAAATGCCGCTGCTGTGGGTGCTGCGCGACATCCTCGGAATGACCGGCACCAAATTCGGCTGCGGCATCGCGCAATGCGGCGCCTGCACGGTGCATGTCGACGGCAAGGCCGTGCGCTCCTGCGTCCTGCCGGTCAGCGCGGTTGCGAACCGCGCCATCACCACCATCGAACATGTCGGCAATACGCCCGCAGGCGCGAAGGTGCAGAAAGCCTGGCTCGATCTCGAGGTGGTCCAGTGCGGCTATTGCCAATCCGGCCAGATCATGGCGGCCGCCGCTCTACTGGCAACCACCTCTCATCCGGATGATTCCGACATCGACGCCGCGATGGCTGGCAACATCTGCCGCTGCGGCACCTATGTCCGCATCCGCGAGGCCATCAAGCAGGCCGCCAACGGCCGTCAGTCGTGAGGTCCGCCATGAATGCACACAACAGCCTCTCCCGCCGCACGCTTCTGACCAGCGGTCTCGCAACCGGTTTCCTGCTCGCCTTTCACCTGCCCCTACGGGCCGCCGTCAACGAGCCGGAGCAGCCGAAGGATACGACCGACGGCAAGTTCGCGCCCAACGCCTTCATCCGTATCGACGAGACCGGCCAGACCACGCTGATCATGCCGCAGGTGGAGATGGGCCAGGGCATCTACACCTCGATCTCGATGGTTCTGGCCGAAGAGCTCGACGCCGATTGGGCAAAGGTCGGGGCGTTGCACGCGCCGCCAAACGACAAGTTCTACGCCAATCCCGCCTTCGGACTGCAGGCGACGGGTGGTTCGACGTCGATCCGCGCCTGGTGGAAGCCGCTACGCGAAGCGGGTGCCAGCGCGCGCGCGATGCTGGTGCAGGCCGCCGCCGCGCAATGGCAGGTCGAGCCCGCGAGTTGCACGACGTCCAAGGGCGAAGTCATTCATGCGGCAAGCGGCCGCAAGCTCGGCTATGGTGAGCTCGCGCTGGCGGCACAGAGCCAGACACCGCCGAAGGATGTCCCGGTCAAGGACCCCAAGGACTTCGTCCTCATAGGCCAACCGCTGAAGCGGCTGGATACACCGGACAAGGTCAACGGCAAGGTCGTCTACGGCATCGACGCGATCCTGCCCAACATGAAGATTGCCGCGATCGCCAATTGCCCGGTGTTCGGCGGCAAGGTCGGCAAGGTCGATGACAGCGCAGCGATGAAAGTCGCCGGCGTGCGCAAGGTCGTCGTGCTCGACGACGCCGTCGCCGTGATCGGCGATCACATGTGGGCGGCCAAGAAGGGTCTCGAAGCGCTCAAGATCGAGTGGAACGAAGGACCGAACGCCAAGATCTCCACCAAGGACATCTGGGACGATTTACGCAAGGCCAGCGAGAAGGATGGCGCGATCGCGAAATCCGTCGGCGACATCGCCAAGGGGCTTGCCAGCGGAGACAAGTTCGAGGCGAGCTTCGAACTGCCGTTCCTCGCGCATGCCTCGATGGAGCCGATCAACGCCACCGTTCACGTCAGGCCGGATGCCTGCGAGATCTGGACCGGCACACAAATCATGACGCGCGTGCAGTCGGAGGCGGCGAAGGCCGCCGGCCTTCCCGTCGAGAAGGTGATCGTCAACCAGCACCTGCTCGGCGGCGGTTTCGGCCGCAAGCTCGAACCCGACATGGTGGTTGCGGCGGTCAAGATCGCCAAGCAGGTCGACTATCCCGTCAAGGTGGTATGGACCCGCGAGGAGGACATCCAGCACGACGTCTACCGCCCGGTCTATCGCGACCAGGTCAATGCGACCCTGGTCGACGGCAAGGTGGCGGCCTGGAAGTACAAGATCGCAGGTTCTGCGGTGATTGCCCGCTGGCTGCCGCCAGCGTTCCAGAAGGGCGTCGATATCGACGCGGTCGACGCCGCCGTGGAGACGCCCTACGACTTTCCCAACTTCCACGTCGAATATGTCCGTGCCGAGCCACCGGCTGTGCCGACCGGCTTCTGGCGCGGAGTCGGCCCGAACAACAATGTGTTCGCGTTCGAATGCGCGCTGGACGAACTTGCGCGCAAGGCCGGCAAGGATCCGGTCGAATTCCGAAGGTCGATGCTGACCAAGACTCCGCGTGCGCTCGCGGTGCTCAACCTTGCCGCGGAGAAATCCGGCTGGGGCCAACCGCTGCCGGCCCGCGTTGGCCGTGGCGTCTGCCTGCAGCCATCGTTTGCGAGCTTCCTCGCAACGGTTGTGGAAGCCGAGATCGACGACATCGGCGAGATCACGCTGCGCCGCATCACCTCGGTGGTCGACACCGGCATTGCGGTCAACCCCGATACGATCAAGGCGCAGATCGAGGGCGGGCTGATCTTCGGCCTCACCGCCGCGCTCTATGGCGAGATCACCATCGACAAGGGCCGCGTACAGCAGTCGAACTTCCACGACTACCGCATGATGCGCATCAACGAGACGCCGAAGGTCGAGGTCATCGTGGTCAAGAGCGGCGAGGCGCCCGGCGGCATCGGCGAGGCCGGCGTCAACGCCGGACCGCCGGCGCTGCGCAACGCGATTTATGCTGCAACCGGCGTGGCGCTGCGGCGCCTGCCGATCGATCGGAAACTGCTGGCTGCGGGGAAGAAGACATGAGCGGCAAGATGCGTATTCTCGCTGGCATCGTCGTGATCGGCATTGTGGTCGCGGCGCTTGGCGTCTGGATCATCCGGGGGCCCGGTCCGCTCGACTTCGCCGGCGGCACCAAGGTGGCGCTGGCGGATTATCGCGAAGGCAAGCCCACGGGCGTGCCGGCAAAGCTCGAGAAGGCAAGCCTGGTCGAGCGCGGCGAGTATCTCGCGAAGGCGGCCGACTGCATGGTCTGCCACACCAAGCCCGGCGAGAAGGAATATTCCGGTGGGCTCGGCTTCAAGCTGCCGTTCGGCACGCTCTATTCGACCAACATCACGCCGGACAAGGACACCGGCATCGGCAATTACAGCGACCAAGATTTCCTCAACGCGGTCCAGCGCGGCACGCGTCATGACGGCGCGCGGCTCTATCCGGCCATGCCCTACACGTCCTACACCTACATGACGGACGAGGACGTGCTGGCGGTGAAGGCCTATCTGTTCAGCCTGCCGGCAGTGCGCGCGAAAGCGCCCGACAACACGCTGTCGTTCCCGTTCAACCAGCGCTGGGCGATGATCTTCTGGTCGGCCGTGTTCAATCCGGACACGCGCTTCACGCCGGATACCTCGAAGAGCCCGGAATGGAACAGAGGTGCGTATCTCGCCGAAGCGCTGGCGCATTGCGGCGAGTGCCACACGCCGCGCAATCTCGGCTTTGCGCTCGACAACCGCAAGAAGTTCGGCGGCGCGATCACGGCGGGCTGGCGCGCTTTCAACATCTCCTCCGACAAGGCCACCGGCCTCGGCAATTGGCGCGACGAGGACCTGATCTCGTATCTCTCGCTCGGCCACGCGCCGGGCCACGGCTCGGCCTCGGGTCCCATGGGCGAAGCGGTCGATCGCAGCTTCAGCCAGTTCGCTCCCGAAGACATCCGCGCGGTCGTCGCCTATCTGCGCAGCGTGCCGCCGGTGGCCTCGCCCGACCTGCCTGCGACCACGGCGCCGGTCGCGCCCGCCTCGCACAAGGACGGCGTCACGGCCGACGCACGCGGCAAGATGGTGTTCGCCAGCGCCTGCGCCAGCTGCCACGGCTGGAGCGGCGAGAGCCCGGTCTCGCCGATGGCGACGCTGACCGGCACCTGGGCCGTCAACGACCCCGCCGCCACCAACGTCGCGCAGATCGTGCTCTCGGGCACCAAGCGGCATACGCCCGACGGCGCGCTCTCGATGCCGGCGTTCGGCGATGCGTATAGCGACGACGAGATCGCGGCGGTGGCGAACTACGTCACGGCACGGTTCGGCACCAAGGGCTCGAAGCTGACGGCGAAGGATGTTGCGGAGCTGCGGGAGCAGACGGCGGAGTAGTGTACGACGAGATTGACGCGTGATCGCGCGCCAATCTCCGCCGTCGTCCCGGACAAGCGAAGCGCAGATCCGGGACCCATACCCACAGGGCGGGGTTTGGCGAAGATTCGGTGTGGGAGCTGTGCCCCACTCTACTCCCTGGGGTTATGGGTCCCCGCCCCCGTGCGCAATTGAGCACTAGGCGGGGACGACGGCGAGTGTGTGGCAACGCTTTCAGCCCAACCAAAACTTCGGCGTGGGCTTCCCTCACCCACGCCGATGCGTATCGTCACGTAATCGCAATCGGGCAGCCGTTGCTGCCCGTTGCGCCCTTGATTGGGGCCGGGGTGAAGGAATAGACAAACTGGTATTTCTTGTCGGCGATCAGATCGTCGAAGATCAGGTTCTCGTGGTTGTGGATGCCGTGCTTGGTCTGCAGCTCGGCGTGGACCACGAAAGCGAGCGACTTGTCGGGATTGGGCACCACCTCGACCGCCCAGGTGTCGGCGCCGGTCAGCGCAAGATCCTTTTCGACCACCCACTTCGCAGCATCGAGGCCGATGCCCGGCTCGCCGCTGTTGAAGCGATCGTTGTTCTTCATCCACAGCGAGCCCCAGCCGGTGTGGAACATGATCGCGTCGCCAGGCTTGATGTCGCTCTCGGGGATGTTCTGCTTCGCCAGCGCCGCTTTGATGTCAGCCGAGGTGATCTCCTGCCCCGCATCCATCATGCCGCCCTTGAGCGCGACCATGTCGAGCAGATGCGCGCGGGTGAAGATCGGCTTAAGCTTCTCGACGCCAAGCTTCTTGAGCCCGTATGCGTCGCTAATTTCTGCGGCTGTGAAGCCATTGTAGAATCGCATCTCGCTCTTGTCGCCGTCCTTGCCCATCTGGATGCCGATATGGCCGAGGCCGTCGAACTGCGTACCGGTCTGGCCGATCTCGGTGGCCAGGAATTCGTCGTGATAGACCATCTTATTGTCACCGAACGGGCCGCCGGTCGGGCTGCCGGGAATGCGCAGTGCGAATATACGCGCACCAAACAACGGCATGGCGGCTTCGTAGACGCGGCCGATCTTGTAGATCTTGCCGTCCTTGATCCATTTCGCCGCGTCGAGGACCTTCGCCGGGGTCATGTGGTTGGATGCGCCGGACTCGTCATCCTTACCCCATTTCGATGGCCACCAGGGCTTGTCGGTACCCTTGGGCATGGAGGTTGCAGTCTGCGCCTGGGCCTCACTGATCGGTGCAAGCGCGAACTTGCCGTGCATCGAGCCGGCGAGCGCGGCTCCAGCAACGCCGGCGATGCCTGCGGTGCGGAGCAGGGTCCGG
Organism: Bradyrhizobium sp. LA6.1; assembly: GCF_040547805.1. NCBI lineage: Bacteria > Pseudomonadati > Pseudomonadota > Alphaproteobacteria > Hyphomicrobiales > Nitrobacteraceae > Bradyrhizobium > Bradyrhizobium sp. LA6.1. The sequence continues at coordinate 250,280 of NZ_JBEPQK010000004.1, forward strand.
CGATCCGTCGTGGAGCCGCCGCCGTCTTGATCTACGTTATTGATCTCGTTAGACATTCCACCCTCCCAGGCTGTGGTCAGAACAATGTCTGACTCTAAAATTGTTTCCGCTAGCCTCCTCCTCCGCTACGCTGCTGTCCAGCGACAAAAATAAGACGGCCGACGCGAGAGCTTCCCATGGGCCTGTTCGAAAGCGATAAATCCGCGCAGCGACTTCCGGTATCGCTGATCACCGGCTTTCTCGGCAGCGGCAAGACCACGCTGCTCAATCGCTTGCTGCGCCACGACGGCATGAAAGACAGCGCCGTCATCATCAACGAGTACGGCGAAGTCAGCCTCGACCATCTCCTGGTCGAACGCGTCGACGGCGAAGTCGCCGTGCTTGCGAGCGGATGCATCTGCTGCACCATCCGCAGCGACCTGGAGCAGACGCTGCGAGACCTTCTGGTGAAGCGGGACCGCGGCGAGATTCCGCCGTTCCGCCGTATCCTGGTCGAGACCGCCGGGCTCGCCGACCCCGCGCCGATCGTGCAGCTCCTGCTCAACAATCCGCTCGTCTCGCACTTCCTGCGGCTCGACACGGTCGTGACCACGGTCGATGCGGTCAACGCGCCGCATCAGCTCGACCGGCAGTATGAGGCGGTGAAACAGGTAGCGTTGGCCGACCGGCTGTTGATCACCAAGAGTGACCTGGTCGAGGACATCGCGGCGCTTGAGCTGCGTCTGCGGCGGCTCAATCCCGGCGCCAGAATCGAAAGCGTCAGTCACGGCGAGATCGATCCCGCGCAGCTATTCGGCGCCGGCCTGATCGATCCCGAGCTGAAAAGGATAGACGTTGAGCGCTGGCTCAACGAGCGAGCCTTCGCGGAACCAGATGCGCACGCCGGCCATGCGCATCACGATCATCACGCGCACCATGATCATGGCCATCATGATCACGATGCGTCGATCGCGAGCTTCATGCTGGCGTTCGACGAGCCGCTCGACTGGATGGCCGTGACGCACTGGCTTGCGCATTTACGCAACGCGCGCGGCCAGGATCTGCTGCGGGTGAAGGGGATCCTCAATCTCCGTGACGAACCGGCGCCGATCGTGATCCATGGCGTGCATCACGTCTTCCATCCGCCGGTCGCGCTCAGCGGCTGGCCCGACAGCGATCGCCGCTCGCGCATCGTCTTCATCACGCGCGGGATCTTGCGGGCGGACGTGCTTGAGCTCTGGCAGGCGGTTCTCGCGGCGGCCTGAGGCGCGTCGAAATGAGCGACGCTGCTCTTACCCTCCCCTGGAGGGGGAGGGTGGCCAATACCGTGAGACTTCAGCTCAACCAGAATTTCGGCGTCGCTGGCTCCAGCCGGCCGCCGACGCGCACCGGCGCAATCTTTAGCGCAAGGCCCGTGGCATCATCCGTCTCGACCACAACGCCGCTCAGCGTCGCGACGCCGGCCGCCGGCTCGAACCGGCCGGATGGAATCCCTGACGTGAAGCGCCGCAGCGGTTCTTCCTTCTGCATGCCGATGATGGAATCGTAATCGCCGGTCATGCCGGCGTCGGTCATGTAGGCCGTGCCGCCCGACAGGATCTGGTGGTCGGCGGTCGGCACATGAGTGTGGGTGCCGACGACGAGGCTGGCGCGGCCGTCGCAGAAGAAGCCGATGCCCTGCTTCTCGCTGGTCGCCTCGCAATGGAAGTCGACGACGATGGCGTCGGCGGCAACGCCGAGCGGACAGGCACCAAGCTCGCGCTCGAGCGCGGCAAAGGGATCGTCGAACGGGGTCATGAAAACGCGGCCGAGCGCATTGACGACGAGCGCATGCTTGCCGTTCTTGGTTTCCACCAGCGCGGCGCCGCGGCCGGGCGTGCCGCGCGGGTAGTTCGTCGGCCGCACCAGGCGTTCGGCGCGCTCGATGAACACCAGGGCTTCACGCTGGTCCCAGGAGTGATTGCCGAGCGTCACCGCGTCGGCCCCGGCATCGAGAAACTCCTGATAGATCGCTTCCGTGATGCCGAAGCCGCCGGCGGAATTCTCACCGTTGACGACGACGAAATCGAGCGACCAGTCCTTGACCATGCCGGGCAGATATTCGGCGATGGCGTTGCGGCCGCTACGGCCGACGACATCACCCACGAAGAGAATGCGCAACTTCAGAACTCCGGAAATCGAACACGTCCGATTCCGTTAGCACATAATCCAGCGCGACGTCGTGCGATAGTGCCGGAACCGCCTTGATCTCCTGGGCTGCAAAAGCAAGCCCGATGCCGACGATCTGCTTGGTCTTGCGCAGATGCGCGAAGGTGTGGTCGTAGTGCCCCGCGCCATAGCCGATGCGATGGCCGAGACGGTCGAAGGCCGCGAGCGGCGTCAGCATGATGTCGGGGATGACTTCGGCCGCGGCCGGCGACGGCTCGGGAATGCCGAGCGGGCCGAGCATCAGGCGGTCGTTCGGATGGAAAATGCGGAAGATCAGCGACTGGCCGCGGGCGGTGACGCAGGGCAGCGCGAGCTTTGCGCCCGCCTCGGCGAGTGCCTTCATCAGCGGCAGCGGATCGATCTCGCTGCGGATCGGGGAATAGCCGGAGACGATGCTGCCGGGCAAAAGCGGGAACGGCAGCCCGCGCTTGGCGAGCTTTGCGGCGGCGGCGGCGCGCTTCTTCTCGCTCAGCGCGTCGCGCGCCGCGAGGGCTTTGGCACGGAGTTCGGCTTTCGAATTGGACATGCGCTTTGGTCCCCCACGTCATCACCCACCTTGTGCGCCCTTGCGCACCGGGACGGGTGATCCAGCATTCCAGAGGCGGTGGTGATTCACACAGAGGCCGCGGCGTACTGAATGCCCCGGGCGAGCCGGAGCACGACATCTACCGAACTGGCCGCAGTTGTTTCGACAAGCACAAACCAAGCAAACAAAAGTGCGAAGCCGCGAACGCCGTTGAAGCACTCGATCCCGGAGTTCCCTACGAAAGTAGGTGGGCACCATATGTCCGAGCCCACGGGCCCGGCCAGGGACAGTTCCCTAAAGGATCGATAAGGCCCCGGGGATATATGGCTCCTGACGCACGTCGCAGCCTCGCCCGCGCAATGTAACAACGATACTGACGAACCGCCAGCCCAACGGGCGGTCCGCCCAAAATCAGCCGATCGCGATCCCGTTGCCCACCGTCCGGTTCAGGACCTGGGTCGACTTCTCGATGCGCTCGGCGGCGGCGTTGAGCGCATTCACCACGGCGGTCTGGGTCATCCGGGCGCGCTCGACGGCGGCATTGCGGAAATCCCTGAGCTCAGTCAGCTCCTGCTCCATGGTGCGGACGCGGTTGCCGACGTCGACCAGTTCGTCGCAGACGGTCAGCGCCGCCATCACGGTGAGCCTGGCATCACCGATCTCGCCGAATTTTCCGCGCAGCGACTGAATCCGCGTCTCCAGGCTTTCGGCGAGCTTGAGCAGCCGCACCTCCTGCCCCTCCTCGCAGGCCATGCGATACTGCCGGCCGTTGATGGTGACGTTGATGTGGCTCATCCGTCCTCTCCGGTATCGAGCACCGAGCGTATCGTGACGATCGCGGAATCCAGCCGATCGGAGATTTCGCGATTGGTGCGCTCGAGCTTGCGCGCCTTCACCAGCGCGCCGTCGAGTTCATCGGCAAGCCGCGAGCGATCCGTCCCCAGTGCCTGGATCCGCGCCGCGAGCTCGTTCTCGTCGCGATCGGCATCGCGCCGCCGCTCCACCGCGCTTTCGAGCGCGTCGAGCGCCGCCATGAGTCTGCGGGTCGCGATCTCGATCTCGACGGCCGAGGACTCCGTCATGGCAGAGCTGTTTGAAACGCGATCGTTCATGCAGTCAGCGGCGGAACCTGTGGCCTTGCCCGTGGGGCTTGCCGTCCGGCAAAAGACTCGGTTCGGCAAACGGTTAGAAGCAGAAATTTACGTGGCAAGCTAGCGGAGCGCAACGCCGCCGCGAAACTATGCACTGCTAAGCAACTTTTACGGCCAAACCGACGTTTGATTGCCTTGGACTCCCGGAACCGAGGTGCTATCCCAGCCCAACCTTCCGTGGCCGCCAGGCTTCCCCCACGCGGCCCGCACCACTGCCAAGCGCCTCATTTCAGACGGATTTCAGACATGACGCAAGTCGACCACAACCGCATGGCCAACGCGATCCGTGGCCTCTCGATGGACGCTGTCGAGAAGGCGAAATCGGGCCATCCCGGCCTGCCGATGGGCGCCGCCGACGTCGCCACGGTGCTGTTCACGCAATTCCTGAAATTCGACGCCACTGCCACCGACTGGCCCGACCGCGACCGCTTCGTGCTCTCGGCCGGCCACGGTTCGATGCTGCTCTATTCGCTGCTGTATCTGACCGGCAATGCCGACATGACGCTGGATCAGCTCAAGCAGTTCCGCCAGCTCGGCGGCTTGACCCCGGGGCATCCCGAGAACTTCCACACCAAGGGCATCGAGACCACCACCGGTCCGCTCGGCCAGGGCATCTCGACCGCGGTCGGCATGGCGCTCGCCGAGAAGATGCTGGCCGCCGAGTTCGGCAAGAAGATCGTCGACCACCACACCTATGTGCTCGCCTCCGACGGCGACCTGATGGAAGGCGTGTCGCAGGAAGCGATCGCGATGGCCGGGCACTGGAAGCTCGGCAAGCTGATCGTGCTCTACGACGACAACGGCATCTCGATCGACGGCCCGACCTCGATCTCCGATTCCGTCGACCAGGTGAAGCGCTTCAAGTCCGCGGGCTGGGCCGCCGAAAAGATCGACGGCCATGACCAGGCCGCCATCGCCGCTGCGATCACCCGCGCGCAAAAATCCAACAAGCCGACGCTGATCGCCTGCCGCACCACCATCGGCTTTGGCGCGCCGCACAAGGCCGGCACCGCGAAGGCGCATGGCGAGGCGCTCGGCGCCGACGAGCTCAAGGCCGCCAAGGAAAATCTCGGCATCTCGCTCGAGCCGTTCTCGGTGCCGGATGACGTGCTGAAGGCCTGGCGCGCAGCCGGCAGCCGCGGCGCGGCGGCACGGCAGGAATGGGAAGGACGGCTCGGTGAGCTCGGCAGCCGCAAGCGCGCCGAGTTCGAGCGCCGTCTGCGTCATGAGCGTCCGGCCTCGCTCGCGAAGGCCGTGCGCGCGTACAAGAAGGAGCTGCTGGAAAAGCCGATGACTGCGGCGACCCGCAAATCCTCGGAAGCGGTGATCGAAGTCATCGCCGGCGCGATGCCGATGGAATTCCTCGCAGGCTCCGCCGACCTCACCGGCTCCAACAACAACAAGGCGAAGTCGGCCACCGCCTTCTCGGCCAAGACGCCGAAGGGCCGCTTCATTCACTACGGCATCCGCGAGCACGGCATGGCGGCTGCAATGAACGGCATCTTCCTGCATGGCGGCTTCGCGCCGAACGGTGCGACCTTCCTGGTCTTCACGGATTACGCGCGGCCCGCGATGCGCCTTGCCGCGTTGATGGGCGCCGGCGTCGTCTACGTGATGACGCACGATTCCATCGGCCTCGGCGAAGACGGCCCGACCCACCAGCCGGTCGAGCATCTCGCCGCACTTCGCGCCATCCCGAACATGCGCGTGTTCCGCCCCGCCGACTCCATCGAGGTCGCCGAGTGCTGGGAGCTTGCGCTCAATCGTATCGACGGCCCGACCGTGCTGGCGCTGACGCGGCAGAACCTGCCGCAGCTCCGCACCAATGCGCCGAACGACATTCCCTGCGCGGCCGGCGCCTACGAGCTGGTCGCCGCCCAGGGCGAAGCCAAGGCAACGCTGTTCGCTTCCGGCTCCGAGGTCGAGATCGCGGTCGCCGCCCAGAAGCAGCTCGCCGAGCGCGGCATCGCGTCACGGGTGGTCTCGGTGCCCTCGCTTGAGCTTTTGTTAGCGCAACCAGAAGCCAAGCGTGCCGAGATCATCGGCAACGCGCCGGTGAAGGTCGCGATCGAGGCCGCAGTGCGCTGGGGCTGGGATGCCGTGATCGGCCAGGATGGCGATTTTATCGGCATGCATTCGTTCGGCGCGAGCGCGCCAGCGAAGGATCTTTACAAGCATTTCGGCATTACCGCCGAGGCTGCGGTTAACGCTGTGCTGAAGCGCGTTAGCTGAGAGTTGAGCTTGCCAAAAAAAAGGACTACGTAGTCTCTCATATGATCAAGCATCGCCCGGCCGAACCGGGCGTCCGCCCTAAAAAACCCTCGCAGGCGCGCTAAGCGCGTTGTGCGGGATAATTGGGGTTATCGAACACGTCATTGAACGGTCATAAGGAGATGAAACATGGCAGTCCGCGTCGGAATTAACGGTTTTGGCCGCATCGGCCGCAACATCCTGCGGGCTATTGCCGAGTCCGGCCGCAAGGACATCGAGGTCGTCGGCATCAACGACCTCGGCCCGGTCGAGACCAACGCGCATCTCCTTCGCTTCGACAGCGTCCATGGCCGCTTCCCCGGCACCGTGACCGTCGATGGCGACTCCATCAACCTCGGCGGCGGCAAGATCAAGGTGACCGCCGAGCGCGATCCCTCGAAGCTGCCCTGGAAGGATCTCGGCGTCGACATCGCGATGGAATGCACCGGCATCTTCACCGCGAAGGACAAGGCGTCCGCGCATCTCACCGCCGGCGCCAAGCGCGTTCTCGTTTCCGCGCCCGCCGACGGCGCCGACGCCACCATCGTCTACGGCGTCAACCACGACACGCTGACCAAGGATCACCTGGTCGTCTCCAACGGCTCCTGCACCACCAACTGCCTCGCGCCAGTCGCCAAGGTGCTGAACGACCTGGTCGGCATCGAGACCGGCTTCATGACCACGATCCACGCCTACACCGGCGACCAGCCGACGCTGGACACGCTACACAAGGATCTCTACCGCGGCCGTGCGGCGGCGATGTCGATGATCCCGACCTCGACCGGCGCGGCGAAGGCAATCGGCCTCGTGCTCCCGGAACTCAAGGGCAAGCTCGACGGCGTCTCGATCCGCGTGCCGTCCCCGAACGTCTCGGTCATCGACCTCAAGATCGTCGCCAAGCGCGCCACCGACGCCAAGGAAATCAACGCGGCGATGAAGCGGGCCTCCGAGCAGCAGCTCAAGGGCATTCTCGGCTACACCAACGCGCCGAACGTCTCGATCGACTTCAACCACGATCCGCACTCCTCGACCTTCCACGAGGACCAGACCAAGGTGCAGAACGGCACGCTGGTGCGTGTGATGTCCTGGTACGACAACGAGTGGGGCTTCTCGAACCGCATGGCGGACACCGCCGTCGCGTTCGCGAAGGTGATCTAACTCCGCTCTCGTGTCCCGGACGCGATGTAGCGTGAAACGCTGCGTCGCAGATCCGGGACCCATGTCCCTCCAGCGTAGGTCCCGGTTCTGCATAGCGGCACTCCGCGCCGCTATGCGCCCGGGACAAGAGAGTGTCCGATGACCAACAAATTCCGCACCCTCGACGAAGTCGATGTGAAGGGCAAGCGCGTGCTGCTGCGCGTCGATCTCAACGTGCCCATGGACAACGGGCGTGTCAGCGACGCGACCCGGCTCGAGCGCGTCGCGCCGACCATCACCGAAATTTCGGACAAGGGCGGCAAGGTCATCCTGCTCGCGCATTTCGGCCGGCCGAAGGGACGCGACCCCAAGGAGTCGCTCAAGCCGGTTGCCGAAGCGCTGTCGAAGGTCGTGAACAGGCCCGTCGCCTTCGCCGACGACTGTGTCGGCGAGCCCGCGGCCACGGCCGTGGCGGCGCTGAAAGATGGCGACATCCTGTGCCTGGAAAATACCCGCTTCCACAAGGAAGAGGAAAAGAACGATCCCGCCTTCGTCGCGGAGTTGGCGAAACTCGGCGACATCTGGGTCAATGACGCCTTCTCGGCCGCGCACCGCGCCCATGCCACGACCGAAGGCCTCGGCCACAAGCTGCCGGCCTATGCCGGCCGCACCATGCAGGCCGAGCTCGTCGCGCTGGAGAAGGCGCTGGGCTCGCCGACCAAGCCCGTCATCGCGATCATCGGCGGCGCCAAGGTCTCGACCAAGATCGATCTGCTCGAAAACCTCGTCACCAAGGTCGACGCGCTCGTGATCGGCGGCGGCATGGCCAACACCTTCCTGCACGCCCAGGGCGTCGGGATCGGCAAGTCGCTGGCCGAGAAGGATCTCGCCGCGACGGCGATCCGCATCATGGAGAAGGCGGAAGCCGCCAATTGCGCGATCATCCTGCCGGTCGACGCCACCGTCGCCTATCATTTCGCGGCGAACGCGCCCTCGCATGCCTACGGGCTCGATGCGATCCCGGCCGACGGCATGATCCTCGACGTCGGCCCGCAATCGATCGCGCGTGTCCACGCCGCCATCGACGACGCCGCCACGCTGGTCTGGAACGGACCGCTCGGCGCCTTCGAGATGCAGCCGTTCGACCGCGGAACCGTGGCGGCCGCCAAGCATGCCGCCGAGCGCACCAAGGCGAAAAAGCTGATCTCGATCGCGGGCGGCGGCGACACGGTCGCGGCTCTCAACCAGGCCCATGTGGCCGGTCAATTCACCTATGTCTCGACCGCCGGTGGCGCATTTCTTGAATGGATGGAAGGCAAGCCCCTTCCCGGCGTCGAAGTTCTGCGCACCAAGTAATCAGTCGGCCTTTTAAGTCGGCCTTGCAGGCCCAAACCGGAGAAAAAGACAGATGGCTCGGATCACGTTACGTCAATTGCTCGACCATGCAGCGGAGAACGATTACGGCGTACCGGCCTTCAACATCAACAACATGGAGCAGGCGCTGGCGATCATGGACGCGGCCAACACGGTCGACGCGCCCGTCATCATCCAGGCCTCGCGCGGCGCGCGCTCCTACGCCAACGACATCATGCTCAAGCACATGATGGACGCGGTCACCGAGATCTATCCGCACATCCCGGTCTGCGTGCATCTCGACCACGGCAACGAGGCTGCGACCTGCATGACCGCGATCCAGGCCGGCTTCACCTCCGTCATGATGGACGGCTCGCTCAAGGCCGACGGCAAGAGCCCGGCCGACTGGACCTACAATGTCGGCGTCACCAAGACCGTGACCGACATGGCCCATCTCGGCGGCATCTCGGTCGAGGGTGAGCTCGGCGTGCTCGGCTCGCTCGAAACAGGCATGGGCGACAAGGAAGACGGCCACGGCGCCGAAGGCAAGCTGAGCCACGACCAGCTCCTGACCAATCCGGACGAGGCCGTGAAGTTCGTCCAGGAGACCAAGGTGGACGCGCTCGCGATCGCGATGGGCACCTCGCATGGCGCCTACAAATTCACCCGCAAGCCCGACGGCGACATCCTCGCCATGAAGGTGATCGAGGAGATCCACCGCAAGCTGCCGAACACGCATCTGGTGATGCACGGCTCCTCGTCGGTGCCGCAGGACCTCCAGGACATCATCAACGAGTTCGGCGGCAAGATGAAGCCGACCTGGGGCGTGCCGGTCGCCGAGATCCAGCGCGGCATCAAGAACGGCGTGCGCAAGATCAACATCGACACCGACAACCGCATGGCCATGACCGGCCAGATCCGCAAGGTGTTCAAGGAGCACCCGGAAGAGTTCGATCCGCGCAAGTACCTGAAGCCCGCCATGGAAGCCATGACCAAGCTGTGCAAGCAGCGGCTCCAGGAGTTCAACACCGCAGGCCAGGCCTCCAAGTTCAAGAAGGTCCTGACCCCCGCCGAGATGGCCAAGCGCTACGCCAAGGGCGAGCTCGACCCGAAGGTGGCGTAAGGCCTTCAGCCACATCCTCCCGTCATTCCGGGACACGCGAAGCGTGGGCTATGATGCGCAATTGCGCATCTGAGAATCCATAACCACAGCCTGGGGTTATGGATTCCGGGCCTGCGCCTTTCGGCGCATCCCGGAATGACAGAGGGCCCCCCTTTACCCTGCGACGAACGTTAACTCGGCAATTGCCCGAGAACGGTCTATTTTCACAGGCAAGGGCAGAATCGTTTTGGGAGGACCTCTCGATGAATCTGACTGAGCTCAACAGGATCGCGACCGCCATGGTCGCGCCCGGCAAGGGCATCCTTGCCGCCGACGAATCCTCCGGCACCATCAAGAAGCGCTTTGACGCGATCGGGGTGGAATCGACGGAAGGCAACCGCCGCGACTATCGCGAGATGCTGTTCCGCTCCAGGGAGGCCATGAGCCAGTGCATCTCCGGCGTGATCCTCTATGACGAGACGATCTGGCAGGATGCGAAGGACGGCACGCCCCTGGTCAAGCTGATCGAACAGAGCGGCGCCATCCCCGGCATCAAGGTCGACGAGGGCACGCAAGCCCTGCCGATGTGCCCGGGCGAGCTCGTCACCGTCGGGCTCGACAAGCTCGCCGAGCGCCTGAAGAAATATTACGAGCGCGGCGCCCGCTTCGCCAAATGGCGCGCGGTGATCGATATCGGCAGCGGCATTCCCTCGATGACCGCGATCGGCGTCAACGCCCATGCGCTGGCCCGCTACGCAGCGCTGTGCCAGGCCGCGCAGATCGTGCCGATCGTCGAGCCGGAAGTGCTGATGGACGGCGATCACGACATCGACCGCTGCTATGAAGTGACGACCCGCGTGCTCAACAAGACCTTCCAGGAATTGCGCGTGCAGCGCGTCGCGCTCGAAGGCATGGTGCTGAAGCCGAACATGGCGATCTCTGGCAAGAAATGCGCGAAGCAGGCTCCCGTCGAGGAAGTCGCGGAGAAGACGATTCGGCTGCTGAAGGCCTGCGTGCCCGCGGCCGTGCCCGGCATCGCCTTCCTCTCCGGCGGCCAGTCGGACGAAGAGGCGACTGCGCATCTCAATGCCATGCACAAGCTCGGCCCGCTGCCCTGGGGCCTGACCTTCTCCTACGGCCGCGCGCTGCAGGCCGCGCCGCAGAAGGCCTGGTCCGGCAAGGCCGAGAATGTCGCAGCCGGCCAAAGTGCATTCAGCCATCGCGCCCGGATGAATGGTCTGGCGTCCAAGGGCGAATGGCAAAGCAGCCTGGAAAAGAAAGCAGCCTAGATCTTGTCGAACAAATCGCCTCCGCCGCGCCCGGCGCCGCGTCTCTATCTCGCGACGCCTGCCATCGATGATCCCGCTGCGTTCGTCGCCGAGCTGCCGGGCCTGCTCGCTGCCGCCGACGTCGCGGCCGTGCTGCTGCGGCTGAAGGAGACCGACCAGCGCACCATGATCACGCGCATCAAGGCGCTGGCCCCGCCGGTCCAGAAGGCGGGCGCCGCGCTGCTCGTTGAAGGTCATGCCGAACTGGTCGCACGTGGCGGCGCCGACGGCGCGCACCTGCCCGGCATCGCCGCGCTGAAAGAGGCGCTGCCATCGCTCAAGCCCGATCGCATCGCCGGCGTCGGCGGGCTGACGACGCGGCACCATTCCATGGATGCGGGCGAGATAGGCGCGGACTACGTGCTGTTCGGCGAACCTGATGCAAAGGGCCAACGCCCGTCGTCCCAGGCGATCGCCGAGCGGCTGGACTGGTGGGCCGAGCTGTTCGAGCCGCCCTGCGTCGGCTTTGCCACCTCGCTCGAAGAGGCGCACGACTTCGCCGCCAGCGGCGCCGATTTCGTGCTGGTCGGCGATTTCGTCTGGTCCGATCCGCGCGGTCCCAAGGCCGCGCTGATCGAGGTCGACGTTGAGATCAAGAAGGCCCATGCGGCTGCGCTTGCGGGTCAGGAGCACGGCTAGCGCCCGACATGAAGCTCCCGCGCATCACCATCCTGGCCGCGCTGCTGCTGACGGCGCCCGCGGCCGCGCAGCTCCAGATCACGCCGCCGGTGGCCACGCCGAGCGCTGTGCCTGAGAAACAGAAGCCCAAGCCGCCTCCGGCCGCCAAGAAGAAGGAGGCCGCGCCGGCGCCAAAACCTTCGGCCTCGCCCAAGCCGGCCGCCTCGCCCAAGCCGGCGCTGCCCGCAACCGTGATCCCCGCACCGGCAACCGACAATCCCAATGTCGATCTGGTGTTCGGCGCCTATCAGCGCGGCCAGTACAAGACGGCGTTCGATCTCGCCACCGCCCGCGCACAAGCGGGCGATCCCAAGGCGATGACCATGCTCGGCGAGCTCTATTCCAACGCCATGGGCATCCGCCGCGACTACGCCAAGGCGCTGGAATGGTACAAGCGCGCCTCCGATGCCGGCGACCGCGAGGCGATGTTCGCGCTCGCCATGCTGCGAATTTCCGGCCGCGGCGGCTCGGTCGACAAAGGCGAGGCGGTGAAGCTGATGGCTTCCGCCGCCAAGCTCGGCGAGCCCAAGGCGGCCTATAACCTCGCGCTGCTCTACCTCGACGGCCAGACCCTGCCGCAGGACGTCAAGCGGTCCGCCGAGCTGCTGCGTCAGGCCGCCGACGCCGGCCTGCCCGAGGCGCAATACGCGCTGGCGACCTTCTACAAGGAAGGCACCGGCGTGCCGAAGGACCCGGAACGCGCGGTGCGGCTGCTCCAGGCGGCTTCCCTGGCGGACAATGTCGATGCCGAGGTCGAATATGCCATCGCCATGTTCAACGGCACCGGCACGGTGAAGAACCAGCCGGCCGCCGTCGCGTTGCTCCGCAAGGCCTCCCGCCAGGGCAGCGCGATCGCGCAGAACCGCCTAGCCTGGGTGCTGATCAACGGCATGGGCACGTCCGTGGACAAGGTCGAGGGCTTTAAATGGCACCTGGTGGCGAAAACCTCCGGCAAGGGCGATCCGGAGCTCGACAAGCAATTGTCCGACCTGCCGGCCGAGGACCGGGGCAAGGCCGAGGCCGCCGCCAGAAAATGGCTCGGGACCAAATGACTTGACGCAAAGGCCCTCGCAGGGCACCCCATCCTTCAAACAGGCGCGGTTTCGCGCCATTTCCCCCGATCAAGACCAGAGCACATGCTGTATTCCGCCACTATCAACGTCATGGTCAAGGCCGCGCGCCGCGCCGGCCGCAGCCTCAAGCGCGACCTCGGCGAGATCGAGCATCTCCAGGTCTCGCTGAAGGGGCCGGCCAATTTCGTCTCGCTCGCCGACAAGCGCGCCGAGGAGATCCTCTACCAGGACCTCGCCAAGGCCCGCCCCGGCTACGGCTTCATCGGCGAGGAAGGCGGCACCCGCGAAGGCAGCGACAAGAGCCACACCTGGATCGTCGACCCGCTGGACGGCACCACCAACTTCCTGCACGGCATCCCGCAATTCGCGATCTCGATCGGCCTCGTGCGCGAGGGCACGATCATTGCGGGCGTGATCTACAACCCCGCCAATGACGAGCTCTACATCGCCGAGCGCGGCAAGGGCGCCTTCCTCAACGACCAGCGCCTGCGCGTGGCCGGCCGCCGCCAGCTCAACGAATGCGTGGTGGCCTGCGGCCTGCCCCATATCGGCCGCGGCGACCACGAGGAATTCCGCCGCGAGATGACCGCGATCCAGGACCGCGTCGCGGGCCTGCGCCGTTTCGGCGCCGCCTCGCTCGACCTGGCCTTCGTCGCCGCCGGCCGCCTCGACGGCTACTGGGAGCGCAATCTGCAATCCTGGGACATCGCCGCCGGCATGATCATGGTGCGCGAGGCCGGTGGCACGGTGAGCGACATCGCAACGCCGGGTGACGCGCTGGTGACCGGGCATGTCGTGTGCGGCAATGAGTTCGTGCACGGAGAGCTGGTGAAGATCTTGCGGAAGTAGGCTTAGGGCGCCCCCTACGCTTCACACTCCGCCGTCATCACCCGCCTTGTGCGCACTTGCGCACTGGAGCGGGTGATCCAGTATTCCAGAGACGTTTGTTGGATACGGAAGGGCCGCGGCGTACTGGATGCCCCGCCTGCGCGGGGCATGACAGCTCGCCTTATGGCTTGACCGGCGCGGGCGGCCCATACGTCTCGCCGTCCTGCGCGGCCTTCGGCTCCCGGTCCCCTGCGAGCACGCGCTGCACCGAGACGAAGAACACCGGCACCATCAGCAGCGCCAGGATCACCACCGCGATCATGCCGCCCATCACGATGCTGCCGAGCGCTTGCTGGCTGGCGCCGCCGGCGCCGTGCGCAATCGCCATCGGCAGCACGCCGCAGATGAAGGCAAGGCCGGTCATCAGGATCGGGCGGAAGCGCAGGCGGCAGGCCTCGATGGTGGCGTCCACCAGCGGCTTGCCTTCTTTCCGCAGATCCTTGGCGAACTCGATGATCAGGATCGCGTCCTTTGCCGCGAGGCCGATGATGGTGATCAGGCCGACGGTGAAATAGACGTCGTTGGGCAGGCCGCGCAGCATCGCCGCGGCCACCGCGCCGACGATGCCGAGCGGCACCGTGAGCAGCACCGCGAGCGGAATGGTCCAGCTCTCGTAGAGCGCGGCAAGACACAGGAACACCACGAACACCGACAGCGCCAGCAGGAACGGCGCCTGCGAGCCCGACAGTTTTTCCTGGAGCGACTGTCCGGTCCATTCATAGCCGAAGCCGCGCGGCAATTTGCCGGCAAGCCGCTCCATCTCGGCGATCGCGTCGCCCGAGGTGAAGCCGGGTTTCGCCTCGCCGGAGATGCGCACAGCGGGATAATAATTGAAGCCCGCGATCTGCGTCGGGCCGCGCGCCCATTCGACCGTGGCGAAGGAGGAGAACGGCACGAGCTGGCCGCGGCTGTTCTTGACGTTGTAGTTGAGGATGTCCTCGGTCCGCATGCGGTCGCGGGCATCCGCCTGCACCACGACGCGCTGCATGCGGCCGCGGTTCGGGAAGTCGTTGATGTAGTTCGAGCCGAGATTGGTCGAGATCGTGTTGTTGATGTCCTCGAAGGTGACGCCGAAGGCCCCGGCCTTCTCGCGGTCGATCACGAGATTGACCACGCCGGCCTCAGGCAGGCCCTCGATATAGACCTTCTGCAGCACCGGGCTGGCATTGGCCTCCGCGATCAGCTGGTCGGCGGCGCGCATCAATGCCGGATAGCCTTTCTGGCCGCGGTCCTGGAGGCGGAACGAGAAGCCCGAGGAGTTGCCGAGATTGTCGATCGGCGGCGGCTGGAGCGCGGAGATCTTTGCATCGCGGATCGACGACGACAGATCGCGGTTGATGTCGTTGACGATCGCGGCGGCAGAGTCCTTCGGCCCGCGCTCCGACCAGTCCTTCAGCGTGATGAAGGCCTGCGCGGTGTTCATGCCCTGACCGGAGAAGCTGAAGCCGGTGAGGAAGGTGACATCCTTCACACCCGGCCGCTCGGCGAGATATTTCTCGACCTTCTCGATGACGGCCTCGGTGCGGGGATACGACGAATCCGACGGCGTCTGCACGTCGGTGGTGACGAAGCCCTGGTCATCGATCGGCAGGAAGCCGCCGGGCAGGCTGACGAAGGCCCAGGAGAGACCAACCAGCAGCGCGACATAGACCAGCATCAGGCGGCCGGTCCGCTTCAGCGAGAAGCCGACGGTGCGGGAATAGCCCTCCTTGCCGCCTTCGAGCATGCGGTTGAACCAGCCGAACACGCCCCGCTTCGCATGGCCGTGGCCGGCCGCAACGGGCTTCAGAATCGTCGCGCACAGCGCCGGCGTCAGCGACAGCGCGAGGAAGGCGGAGAAGCCGATCGCGGCGACCATGGTCACCGAGAACTGGCGGTAGATGATGCCGACCGAGCCGGGGAAGAACGCCATCGGCACGAACACCGCCATCAGCACCAGCGTGATGCCGATGATGGCGCCCGATATCTGCGCCATCGCCTTCCGCGTCGCTTCCTTCGGCGGCAGGCCTTCCTCGGACATGATGCGCTCGACGTTCTCGACCACGACGATGGCGTCGTCGACGAGGATGCCGACCGCGAGCACCATGCCGAACATCGAGAGCATGTTGATGGAATAGCCGGCGAGCAGCAGCGTGGTGCAGGCGCCCAAGAGCGCCACGGGCACCACGATGGTCGGGATGATGGTGTAGCGGATGTTCTGCAGGAACAGGAACATCACCACGAACACCAGCACCACGGCTTCGACCAGCGTCGTCAGCACCTTCTTGATCGAGGCCTCGACCACGGGCGTGATGTTGTAGGGGATCTCGTAGGAGATGTTGGCCGGGAAGAAGCGCGACAGCTCCTTCATCTTCTCCTCGACCGCGCTCGCGGTCGCCAGCGCGTTGCCGGTCGGCGACATCAGCACGGAGAGGCCCGCGGTCGGCTTGCCGTTCAGGCGCGTGTTGAACTGGTAGCTGAGGCCGCCGACCTCGATGCGTGCGACGTCGCGCAACCGCACGGTCGAACCGTCGGCATTGGCGCGCAGGATGATGGAACCGAATTCGTCCGGCGACGAGAGCTGGCCCTTGACCAGCACCAGCGAGGAGGTGCGCTGGCTCGAGGTCGACGGCTCGGCGCCGATGCTGCCCGAAGCGACCTGTGCGTTCTGCGCGGCGATCGCCTTGTTGACGTCGTCGGCGGTCAGCCCGTAGCCGACCAGCTTTGCCGGATCGACCCAGACGCGCAAGCTGCGCTCGGTCGAATAGAGCGTGGCGCGGCCGACGCCGGGGATGCGGCGGATCTCGCCGAGCACGTTGCGGATCATGAAGTCGCCGAGGCCGACTTCGTCGAGGCTGCCGTCGGTCGAGTTCAGCGTGATGATCTGGAGCACGGCGCTCGAGGCTTCCTCGATCAGGATGCCCTGCTGGATCACCGCGCGCGGCAGCCGCGCCTCGACGCGCTTGATGCGGTTCTGCACCTCGACGGAGGCGGCGCTGGTATCGGTGCCCGGCTGGAAATTGGCGATGATCTCGACCTGGCCGAGCGAGTCGCTGGTCGATTCGAAATTGAGGATGCCGGAGGCGCCGTTGAGCTCCTCCTCGATCAGCCGGGTGACGCTGTTGTAGAGGTTTTCGGGCGAGGCGCCGGGATAGCTGGTCGAGATCGAGATCGAGGGCGGCGCGATGATCGGATATTGCGCGATCGGCAGCAGCGGGACCGCGATCGCGCCGATCAAGCAGATGAACAGCGCGACCACCCAGGCGAAGATCGGCCTGTCGATGAAGAAACTCGCCATGGCGCGTTACCGCGTCAGCTTCTGGGCGTGCCGATTGTCCGCGGTGGCGTCCGCTTCCGACCAGGATTGCGGCTTCACCTTGTCGCCGGCCGCGAACTTCTGGAAGCCTTCGACCACGACCTTGTCGCCGGCCTTCAGGCCCTCGGTCACGAACCAGAGTCCGTCCTGCACCGACCCCGTGCGCACCGGCTGCACGGCGATGTGGTTGTCGTCCTTGACGACGAACACCTCGCTGCCGCCGCCGCCATTGCGCTGGATCGCCTGCTGCGGCACCGCGATCGCATCGCTATCGAGACCCTGGTCGATCCGGACGCGGACATACATGCCCGGCAGCAGCTCGCGCTTGGGATTGCGGAACTCGCCGCGCAAGGTCACCTGGCCGGTATGGGCATCGACCTTGGCATCCGAGAACAGCAGCTTGCCGTCGAGCGAATAAAGGGTGTTGTCGTCGAGCACGAGGCGCACCTTGGCGGCATCGGCCGCGATGCGCTCGAGGTCGCCGCTCTCGAAGGCGCGGCGGAGCTGGTTGAGCTCGGTCACCGACTGGGTGAAGTCGGCATAGATCGGATCGAGCTGCTGGATGCTGGCGAGGTTGGTCTCGTTCTGCACCGCGAGCGCACCCTCGCTGACCAGCGCCGCACCGACGACGCCGTCGATCGGCGCGCGCACGGTGGCATAGTCGAGATTGAGTTTTGCGCGCGCGAGTTCGGCCTTGCGGCCTTCGACCTCGGCATGGGCCTGGCGCTCGGCCGCGATCGCCTTCTCGTTCTCGGCTTCCGGGGCAGCGCGGTCCTTGGTGAGGGTGGCGATGCGGTGCGCCTGCTGTCTCGCCTGCATCAACCCAGCCTCGGCCTTGGCGACGGCGGCCTCGGTGGCCATCACCTCGACCTCGAACGGACGCGGATCGATGCGGTAGAGCGCATCGCCAGCCTTCACTTCGCTGCCCTGACGGAACAGGCGCTCGACGACGATGCCGGAGATACGCGGCCGCACGTCGGAGACGCGCGTCGGCGCGATGCGGCCCGGCAGCTCGCGTACCACGGCGCGCGGCTGCGGCTTGACGATGACGATGCTGACGTCAGGGTCGGCGGGCTGGGCAGCGGACACCGCAGAGACGGATTCGTCGCAGCCCGCCAGCAGCGGCGTAAAGGCCGCGAGCATGATTGCAACGCATGCCGATCGCGCGCGAAGTCCTGACATGAAGTTAAGTGCCCCGATGTTGTTGAAACTGAAATCACGCTCCGCGCGAGCCCGTTCTGGACGATTCCATGCGGCTGATGCCGTCAAGATAGAAGGTACTTGCTGCGACGCAACGCATTGCGCGGGCGGCTCAATGCCACATGACCTATCGTGTTGAGTTCAGGGCGCTTTTCGGGGCTCACTGGATTGTGAGTCGGGTTCCATCACCGCTAGCTGCGACAGAAGATCGCAACGGAACGTTACGAGGGTGTGTACAAGCGTTACTGCGCGTGATCCGAAGCCGACCTCACCCGCGAGAGCAACGCTCGCTCGACTAATGTCGGCCGGCTTCAGCCTCCTGCTCTAACTGCAAGATCCGTGCTCGTAGCGTGTCAAAGGTTTCTTCGGCAGCCTCGCTAAACAGCGGGTCCTCATGATTGATTGAAGCAGAAGCGATCTCGGTCCAATCCTGAGGCTCTAAAGCCTTGAGGGCGGCAGGAAAGAAATCACGATCTTCCATCATGATGTGACGCCGCTCGCTCTCTATGAAATCGCGAACGACCTTGTCCACATTTTGCCGCAGGATTTCACGATTCGCGAGGACGTAATCGACCGCTTGAGCGACGCGGCGCAAACGCTCGGTCCCCTTCTGGTGCTCAAGTGTGAGGTTACCGATCTTTGCAGCCGCAGCGGGATCGCGACGTTTTAGCTTGGCAAAGACCAGCTCCTCAAGAGGATGATGGTACATCTCGGGATAGAGTTCGAAATAGCTGATAACCGCGCGAATAACTTCGTAGTCAGGGCGGTCCCCGCGATCGAAAATTTCCAGCTCGCGCTCGAGGACGGCGAGCAGTGTCTCGATATTGCGATGTTCTCGGGACAAGCGCTCAATGATCATTGCAGCCTCCAATGAAGTCATTGAGAAAAAATTACATTAGCGTGAAAACATCTCAGCGCTTTGCGCTAGATCAAACCCGGGCCGGAAAGGGAAAAGACGTTATGTCATTGACCAGGGGTCAGTGGGTCACAATGGCTTTCCTGAGGCATTCAGATGTGTTGGCGCCGCGCAGCCTCATCACATTCACCCGCCTTTTGGACCCAACCCGGACCTCTGGCGAGGTCCGCTATCGCGCCTATCAGGGGCGCCGCGAACCTCATACCCTTCCCTGATCTTCGGCGCGAAATTGACGTGTACGCGCCCTAACCCGCCTTCATCCGGTAGTGGCTGACACCCCATTCGCTGCCATCGGCGTAGCCGAACAGTCCTGATGTCGCGAGGAAGAACCAGCGCCAGCGTCGCATCCACAAAGCGGTCTCCTCGCCATGGACGCTGCGCAGGGACGCTTCGATCGTGTCGCGATGCGCATCGAAATTGGCGAGCCAGTCGTTCGCGGTGCGCTGATAGTGTGTACCGCTCCAGCACCATTCCTTCTCGATCCTGAAGACGTCGCCGAATTGCCTGACGAGGTGATGGCTCGGCATCAATCCATCCATGAAGACATGCTGCGCGATCCAGTCCTCGCGATTGGCGCGGTCGAACAGGTGTGAGCCGGAGCGATGGGTGACGATGTGCATGAAGAAGCGCCCGTCAGGCGCGAGCCAGGACCGCACGCGCGTCATCAGCTTGCGCCAGTTCATCATCTGCTCGAACATCTCGACCGAGACGATGCGGTCGAACTGCCCATCGGGCGCGAACACGTTCATGTCCGCGGCGACCACGCGCAGGTTCAACAGCCCGCGCAGCCGCGCCTGCTCCTCGACATGGGCGCGCTGGGTCTGCGAGTTCGACACCGCCGTCACCTTCGCGTGCGGGAACCGCCGCGCCATCCACAGCGACAACGAGCCCCAGCCGCAGCCGAGCTCGAGGATGGTCTGGCCATCGGCGAGACCGGCGTGCTCGACGGTCTGGCGCAGCGCCTCCTCCTCCGCCTCCTGCAGCGTGCTCGCATCGGACTTGTAGAAGCAGGACGAATATTTGCGGTTGGGGCCGAGCACCTCCGCAAAGAACGCCGCGGGCACCTCGTCATGCCCGGCATTGACGGCATCCGCGTCCCCGGCGATCGGCCGCAGGATCATCCGCCCGGCGAAGGCGGCATCGTCGGCGGCGCCCAACGCGGACATGCGCGTCGCCGTGCGTGAGCACAGGCGCTGGATCGCGGCGCGGATCACGACGTCCGGCAGCGGCACGCGTTCGGCAGTCCCGAAGATCGCGGAAACGACGCTCATGCGATCACTCCGTTGATCAGGTCTCGTTGTGGCGGCGGCGGAAGGAACGGGCAGGTTCGGGCGTTGCCACCCGCCCGGCGGGCTCTGAGGTCCAGACAGGATCGACCGCGCCGCAGATGCCGCCGCGCCACCCAGGCGAGCGCCATCCGGACCGCGAGCAAGAGCGCGATGACGGCCACTCCCCAGGATTCGTCACCATGCAAAAAATCCGACCTAAGCCTGCGGAATGCCGAAGTTTTGCAAATTGCGCCTCTATCAAAGCGCGGTTTCAGCTTTGGGTTCCGAGAGCTCTCCACGAAATCGGCACATCCGGCGCTTTTTTTGGGCTACCGCTGTGCCATAGTGCGCCCCGCAAGCAAGTTCGTAACGGATGATACCGGCCATGCCGCCAGGCGCCTCGCACCGCTCCCCCATCGATATCGAATATACCAAGCTATCCTCACCCAGCGTTTTCCTGGTGCGGATGCTGGTCTTTCTGGTGCTGTGCACCCTGGTCGGCGTGGTGCTCTACAAGCAGATCATCCTGGCCTTCTTCGCCAATCCCGGCCTCAATGCCCTGATCGGCGGCGTGCTGTTCATCGGCATCATCCTGGCTTTCCGGCAGGTGATCCGGCTCTACCCCGAAGTCTCCTGGGTCAACAATTTCCGCATCGCCGATCCCGGCCTGGCGCCGTCCCGGCACCCGAAACTGCTGGCGCCGATGGCCATGATCCTCGGCGGTGAGCGCACCGGGCGGATGACGATCACCCAGACCACCATGCGGCACCTGCTCGATTCGATCGCGACCCGCCTGGACGAGGCCCGGGACATCTCCCGCTACATGACCGGCTTGCTGGTCTTCCTCGGCCTGCTCGGCACCTTCTGGGGCCTGATCGAGACGGTCGGCTCGGTCGGCAAGGTGATCGACGGGCTCAAGGTCGGGGGCGATTCCGGCGCCCTGTTCGACACGCTGAAGGAGGGCCTCGCCGCCCCGCTCGGCGGCATGGGCATCTCGTTCTCGAGCTCGCTGTTCGGCCTCGCCGGCTCGCTGATCCTCGGCTTCCTCGATCTGCAATCGAGCCAGGCCCAGAACCGCTTCTACACCGACCTCGAAGACTGGCTCGCCACCACCGTGCGCGAATATGGCCACGGCGAGGTTGCGGTCGCAGCCGCCGGTGGCGGCGGCGGCGTTGCCAGCGGCGAGCTCCAGGCCGCCGTCGAGCGCTTACGCTCCGTGCTCGAGGAAGGCAGCGCCAGCCGCGGCACCACGGCGGCAATGGCGAGCCTTGCCGAAGCCATCCAGGCGCTGGTCTCGCACATGCGGACCGAGCAGCAGATGATCCGCGAATGGGCCGACGGCCAGGGCGAGCAGAACCGTGAGATCCGCCGCCTGCTGGAGCGCATCGCGCGCCAGCCGGAGAAGGGTTAGCGACACGACGAAGGTTTCGTGCCCCGGACGCGATGCGGCACGAAGTGGTGCATCGCGTCCGGGGCCCAGAGCCTTCACCGAGACAAATAGGTCCCGGCTCTGCGCAGCAGCGTTGCACGCTGCAGCGCGTCCGGGACACGAGAGAACGGAGACGACAATGGCTCTAGCCCGCGGCCGCCGCAGCGAAGCCGGCTTCAACTACTGGCCCGGATTCGTCGACGCGCTGTCGACGCTGGTGCTGTCGATCGTGTTCCTGCTGTCGGTGTTCCTGGTCGTGCAGTTCTTCCTGTCGCAGGAGGTCACCGGCAAGGACAAGGCGCTGGAGCAGCTCAACGCCAAGATCGCCCAGCTCAACGAGCTCTTGTCGCTGGAGAAGCTCGGCAAGCTCACGCTCGACGACCAGGTCTCGCAATTGAAAGCGGGCCTCGCCTCGGCCGAGACCGAGCGAGATCGCATCAAGGGCCTCTATGACGGCCTCGCCGCTGCCGGCAACGACGCCCAGGGCAAGTCCACTGAGCTCGGCAAGGCGCTGGACTCGGAGAAGTCAGTCTCGGCGCGGGCGCTGGCGCAGATCGAGGTGCTGAACCAGCAGATCAGCGCGCTGCGCCGGCAACTGGCAGCGTTGGAGGAGGCGCTCGACGCCAGCGAGAAGCGCGACAAGGAATCGCAGAACCGCATCGCCGATCTCGGGTCTCGCCTGAATGTTGCCTTGGCGCAGCGCGTGCAGGAATTGTCTCGTTATCGCTCGGAGTTCTTCGGCCGCCTGCGCACCATTCTGGGCAATCGCCCTGACATCCGCATCGTCGGCGACCGCTTCGTGTTCCAGTCCGAAGTGTTCTTCGACACCGGCCAGGCGACACTTCTGCCCGAGGGCCGCGCCGAGCTCGACACATTGGCGACCGCGCTGATCGATCTCGACAAGAAGATCCCGAACGAAATCCCCTGGGTGCTGCGCGTCGACGGCCACACCGACGTGCGCCCGGTCAGCGGTGCGAACTTCAAGTCGAACTGGGACCTGTCCGCGGCGCGCTCGATCTCGGTGGTGCAATATCTGATCTCGCTCGGTGTGCCTGCCCAGCGCCTGGTCGCCGCCGGCTTCGGCGAATTCCAGCCGCTCGACACCTCCAACACGGAAGAGGCCTACAAGCGCAACCGCCGCATCGAGCTGAAGCTGACGGAGCGGTAGTGAGCGCCCTCCACCTCCGCCCCTACCGGCCCGAGGACGAAGCCGCCTCGATCGATCTCTGGCATCGCTCCTGGCAGCAGGCCTATCCGCAGATCGATTTCGCCGCGCGGCTGGACTGGTGGCGCGAGCGCTGGCGCAAGGATCTGGTGCCGAAAGCCTCGATCGTGGTCGCGGAAGCGGACGGCGTGCTGACCGGCTTCGTCACCATCGACGGCGAAGGCTATCTCGACCAGCTCGTGGTCGATCCCGCGCACTGGGGCTCGGATGCGGCCAGGCTGCTGGTGGATGAGGCCAAGCGCCTGTCACCGTCAGGCGTCACGCTGCTCGTCAACAAGGACAATGCCCGCGCCATCCGATTCTACGAGCGCAACGGCTTCGCGCATGCCGGCGAGGATTTGAACCCGACCTCGGGACGGCCAGTGCTGAAGATGACTTGGCGGGCGTGACGAGGTTTGCTGCCGACCCCCCTCAGCTGTCATGCCCCGGCTTGCCGCCTTCGCTGAAGCTTCGGCGTGCCGAGCGCTCGTGTGGGCCTCGGCGTAGCCTTGGCGGAGCCGGGACCGGGGCATCCAGTACGCCGCGACTTCTCCGAATCTCACTGCTGTCTCTGGAATACTGGATCGCCCGCTTTCGCGGGCGATGACACCGTGAATGAGGCAACAGGCGGGACGCCTCACGCGCCCTCGAACTGCAGCCTCGCCAGCCTCGCGTAGAGCCCGTTCGCAGCAACGAGCTCGGCATGCGTGCCCTGCTCGACGATCTTGCCCTGGTCCATCACCAGGATGCGGTCGCAGGACAGCACGGTGGCGAGACGATGTGCGATCACCAGCGTGGTGCGGTGGCGCATCAGCTCTTCCAGCGCGGTCTGGACCAGCGTCTCGCTTTCGGCATCGAGCGCGGAGGTGGCTTCATCGAGCAGCAAGAGCGGCGCATCGCGCAGGATCGCGCGCGCGATGGCGATGCGCTGGCGCTGGCCGCCGGAGAGCGTGACGCCGCGCTCGCCGAGCGGGGTCTCGAAACCTTCGGGCAGGCGGCGAATGAACTCGGCGGCATGCGCGAGCTCGGCGGCACGCTCGACCTCGGCATCGGTCGCATCGGGCCGGCCGAAGCGGATGTTCTCGCGGGCGCTCGCGGCAAACACGTTGGATTCCTGCGGCACCAGCGCGATGCGCAAGCGGAAATCGCGCGGGTCCGCGGATTTGACCGGCACGCCGTCGAGGGAGATCGCGCCGCCCCGCGGGTCGTAGAAGCGCAGCAGGAGATGAAAGATGGTGCTCTTGCCGGCGCCTGAGGGGCCGACGATCGCGACCTTCTCGCCGGGGCGCACGGTGAACGACACGGCATCGAGCACATTGACGTGAGGCCGCGCCGGATAAGCGAAGCTGACCTGGTCGAAGCCGACCTCGCCGCGCGCCGGCACCGGCAACGCGCGCGGGGACGCCGGCGCGGTGATCTCGGGCTGCACATGCAGGATCTCGAACAGGCGCTCGGCGGCGCCGGAGGCGGCCGAGACCTCGCCCCAGACCTCGCTGAGCTGGCCGAGGCCAGCCGCGGCGAAGGCCGCATAGAGCACGAACTGGCCGAGCCGACCCGGCGAGATCGTACCGATCAGGACGTCATGCGAGCCGATCCAGAGGATCGCGACCACGCTTGCGAACACGATGAAGATGATGATGGCGGTGAGCACGGCGCGGGCCTGCGTGGAGGTGCGCGCGGCTTCATAGGCCTGCTCGACCTCGCCGCCAAAACGCTTCTCGGCTAGCCCTTCGCTGGTATAGGCCTGCACAGTGCGGATGGCGCTGACCAGCTCGCCCGCATAGGCGGAGGCTTCGGCGAGCGTGTCCTGCGCATTGCGCGACAGACGCCGCACCCAGCGCCCGAACGCGACCAGCGGCAGCACGATCAGGGGAATGGCGAGCAGCACGAAGCCGGAGAGGCGCGGGCTGGTGATCACCATCATCGCCGCCGCACCGAAGAACATCATGAGATTGCGCAGCGCGATCGAGACGGAGGCACCGACCGCGGACTTGATCTGGGTGGTGTCGGCCGTGAGCCGAGACACCAGCTCACCGCTGCGCGCGGAATCGAAGAAGGCCGGCGAGAGCGAGAGCAGATGCGCGAAGACGTCGCGCCGCAGGTCGGCGACGATGCGCTCGCCGATCGTCATCACGAGGTAGTATCGCGAGGCGCTGGCAAGCGCGAGCACGGCGACCACCGCGATCATCACCGAGAAGTAGCTGTTGATCAGCGCGATGCCTTCCGGCGTCAGGCCGAAATCGATCATCCGCCTCACAGCGATGGGCACCAGCAGCGTGGTCAGCGCCGCGACCGTGAGCGCGACGAAGGCGAGCGCCGCGCGGCCGCGATAGCGCGCCACATAGGGCGCGAGTGCCAGCAACGGCCGCAGCTTGGCGCGGCTCTTCGCCGGCGTCTCGATCAACTCGGCTTCGATCGACGGGGCCTCAGGCCCGGCGCGCTCGTCGCGGTACTGGTCGTCAAGCCGTTCCACAGCGCTCATGAGATCGGACCCAAGGAGACATATTAGCTCCACATAGGCCGCTGCGGGGGGAGTGGCAAATCCGGGATGTCCCTTAGGGGACGGCCCGGTTCTCCTTTGCCCACAATGGCTTGTTTTAAAGGGGCCTGTGGGGTATAGACCCCGCCAAATCCGTCATTCGATAGCCACTCAAGACAGGCGCCGGGCGCCGAGGAATTGCCATGAAAGCCGAAATTCATCCGAATTATCATACGATTAAGGTCGTGATGACCGACGGAACCGAGTACCTGACCCGCTCCACCTGGGGCAAGGAAGGCGACACGCTGAATCTCGACATCGACCCGAAGTCGCACCCGGCCTGGACCGGCGGCAACGCCCAGCTGATGGATCGCGGCGGCCGCGTCTCGCGCTTCCAGAAGAAGTTTTCGGGCTTTCTCAAAAAGGATTGATCCCGCCCGCAAGGCTGGACACGAAAAACGCCCCCGGTCAGACCGGGGGCGTTTTTGTTTGTGGCGAGACCTGTAGGGTGGGCAAAGAGAAGCGTGCCCACCATTCCTTCTACGATCCGGAAAGCAAAGTGGTGGGCACGGCGCTTTGCGCCTTTGCCCACCCTACGAGACCTGTGACTACGGCACTTGGGTGCTTACCGCTCGAACGCGGCCTTCAGCGCGTTGAGCTGCGGCACCAGCGGGTTGCCGATCGCCACGTATTCGACCGGCGGGGTGTGGATGGTGGTGTCGAGGCGGCGCACGCGGGTCTGAAGGCTCATCGAGCGATGGATCAGATCCTGGAGCTGCGAGGGCAGCTTCTCGACGGTATCGGACGGGCCGGGATCGGCGGCGCTGAGCTTGACCTTGGTCTTCTCGCGATTGGCCTGGCTCAGCGTCATCTCGCCTTCCTTCACCGCGCGGTGCAGCAGCAGCCACGAGGCAAGCTGCATCAGGCGGGTGGTCAGGCGCATGCTCTCGGTCGCATAGGTGAGGCTGACGGCGCGATCGAGCGCCTTGGCCTCGGTGCGGCCGGCGCCATCGAGATAGGCGGCGGTCTCTTCCACCAGGTCCATGCCCTCACGGAACAGGACGCCGAACGCCGCAGAATTGGTGAACCGCTCGCTGAGTTGAACGAGAGCACCTTCGGCTTGCAAACGTTCCATGGTTAACGCCCCTTACGCAACTGTCTGACTGTCCGGCTTTGGCGCCGGGTTATGATGAACAAATCATTGCGCGGGCGGGACGCGGAGTCCAGCGGCAAGCGCGGATATGGTTTCCGCGCGTCTTTCCTCGGAATTCAACCGGAACGGGACCCAAAAAGGCAAAAAAAGAGCCGCCGGAGACCGGCGGCTTTGAAAGTTGATAACAGGGAGGCGTCAAACAGAGTGGACAGGAGCCACTCGGTGTCCAAACGAGGACAGCTCCAGTCATAAACCCGAAAGCTTAATTGGAAGTAAACGAGCTAATTTTTTGAGAGTTCGTTAGCCATGTCGGTCACTGGCCGAGGGGGCGGCGGAACAAACTCGGCACTCGTCATTCCGGGGCGCCACGAAGTCGCGAGCTTTGATGCGCAATTGCGCATCTGAGAATCCATAGCCACAGGCGGATGCGGTGGCCCGGCTCAGCCTGCCCGTTTCAACTGCCCGTGGTTATGGATTCCGGGCTCGGCGCTGCGCGCCGCCCCGGAATGACGACGCGAGATAGTTTTGCGCGAAGCATGGGTCCCGGCTCTGCGGAGCAGCGCTACGCGCTGCACCGCGTCCGGGACACAAGAGGTGAGCGCTGGGCTCTACTTCTTGAAAAAACTATCCGCCGCATCGCGCGAGGCGCGCTTCTTGGTGGCGGCTTCCTCGAGCCTTGCGATCTCGGTGTTGAGCAGCGCCACGCGTTCCGTCAGTTCCTCCACTGACAAGAGCGAGAGATCCTGTCCGATTTCATGGCTGACCTTCTTGCGCGGCTTGTCGTCGTCCTCGATGGCCATGTGTCCTCCCGGGCAGTCCTGTCCTGAAAGACGCCGATCTGGCGTTTTCCGAGCCGAAATGGTACCGCTCCTGCACAAGGAGAATTTGCAGTGACTTTCGCGAGCGCGCAACACCTGACGCGAATGCCCCGGCCCGACCGCAAGGAGGCTGATCGGACGGGATAAGCGCGCGTCCACGCGCGTGAGGCATGAGCCGACCCCAAGCCCTTCCGATCATGCGGGAGGGCTTTTGATTTTTCGTCGGTCGGCATCACCAAACGCGAAAGACCGCAGTCATGACCAAAATTCTCATCACCAGCGCCCTTCCCTACGTGAACGGCGTCAAGCATCTCGGCAATCTCATAGGCTCGCTCCTCCCCGCCGATGTCCATGCCCGCTTCAGGCGACAGATCGGCGACGACGTGCTCTTCATCTGCGCCACCGACGAGCACGGCACGCCGGCTGAGCTCGGCGCCGTTCGCGCCGGACAGGATGTCCGCACTTTCTGCGATGCGCAGCACGCAATCCAGGCCGACATCTACCGACGCTTCGGCCTCTCCTTCGACCATTTCGGGCGAACCAGCTCGCCACAGAACAGCGCTCTGACGCAGCACTTCTATCGCAGGCTCGACGATGCCGGATTGATCGAGGAACGTAAGTTGCCGCAGGTCTGGTCACCCACGGACGGCCGTTTCTTGCCGGACCGCTACGTGCTCGGCACCTGCCCGCATTGCGGCGACCCGTCCGCGCGCGGTGATCAATGTGACCAGTGTGGCGCGCTGCTCGATCCGCCCGAACTGATCGACCCGCGATCCGCGCTGTCGGGCGACCGGGCGCTGGAGGTCCGCGAAAGCCGCCATCTGTTCCTGCGCCAGTCGCAGCTTGTCGAAGCGTTGAGCGCGTGGATCAATAACCGTTCCGGCTGGCCCTCCTTCGTGGTGTCGACCGCGAAAGGCTGGCTGACAGCCGATCTGCGCGATCGCTGTATCACGCGCGATCTGGCCTGGGGTATCCCGGTTCCGCGACAGGGATTCGCCGACAAGGTCTTCTATGTCTGGTTCGACGCGCCGATCGGTTACATCGCCGCCACCCAGGAATGGGCCGCCGCCGCGCCGGGCCGCGACTGGCGAAAATGGTGGTGGCAGGCCGATGACGTCCGCTACGTCCAGTTCCTCGGCAAGGACAACATCCCATTCCACACCGTGAGCTTCCCGGCGACGCTGATCGGCTCGAACGAGCCCTGGAAGAGCGTGGACGTGATCAAGGGATTCCACTGGCTCAATTACGAGGGCGGCAAGTTCTCGACCAGCCGCAATCGGGGCATCTTTACCGACCAGGCTCTGGAGGAATTGCCCGCCGATCTCTGGCGCTGGTGGCTGATCGCCAACGCGCCCGAAAGCGCCGACACCGATTTCAACGTTGCCAGGTTCGTCGCCGACGTGAACAAGGATCTCGCCGACATCTTCGGCAACCTCGTCAATCGCATTGTCAGCTTCGCCCATCGGGCCTTCGACGGCCGGATTCCGGAAGGCGGCGCTCCTGACGAGGCCGAGCACCTGCTCGCACGGGAACTGGAGCAGCGTATCGCGACGCTGCGACGCCATCACGAGGCGCTCGAGTTTCGTACCGCGGCCGCCGCAACGCGTGCGATCTGGGATGTGGCGAACGCTTACCTGCAGCATGCCGCGCCGTGGACAGCCATCAAGTCCGATCGGCTTCGCGCGGCGATCGTGACGCGAACAGCCCTCAATCTGGTCCGCACCTGCGCCGTGCTGGCGTGGAGTATCGTGCCCAGCCTGTCGGAAAATGTGCTGCACGCCTTCGGTAGCGAAGATGCCGCGCCACGCTGGCCCGGTGGCCAAATCGCGGACTTGCTCGACGGCGGCGCCGGCACAGCGGTCGCGCCGATCGGTCCACTGGTCGAAAAAATCTCTCCCGAAAGAGCAAGCCATCTGGCGGCGCGGTTCGGGCCTTAATGTCGTTTCACTTCGGCGGAAAAAGGCGATATGCCATCCGCCGAATTCATTCATCCAAGGACACATCATGGACAAGCTGCCCGCGCAAATGACCGTGGTTGCCATCTCCAAGCCCGGTGGACCGGAGGTGCTGGTGCCGGAACAACGTGCCGTTCCGCAGCCCGGTCCCGACGAGATCCTGGTCAAGGTGCAGGCCGCGGGCGTCAACCGGCCCGACGTGGCGCAGCGCTCCGGCGCCTATCCGCCGCCGCCCGGCGCCAGCGACCTGCCGGGGCTCGAGATCGCGGGCGAAGTGGTGGCGGTCGGCAGCAACGCCAAACGGCACAAGATCGGCGACAAGGTGATGTCGCTGGTCGCCGGCGGCGGCTATGCGCAGTACTGCATCGCGCAGGACGCCCAGGCGATGAGCGTGCCGCCGGCGCTGTCGATCAGGGAAGCCGGCGCGCTGCCGGAAACCCTGATGACGGTCTGGCACAATGTGTTCGAGCGCGGCGGCCTGAAGGCCGGCGAGACGCTGCTGATCCATGGCGGCTCGTCCGGCATCGGCACCATGGCGATCCAGCTCGCGAAAGCGTTCGGCGCGAAAGTGTTCGTCACCGTCGGCTCGCAGGACAAGATCGATGCCTGCCTCAAGCTCGGGGCCGACCGCGCCATCAACTACAAGACCGAGGACTTCGTCGCCGTGGTCAAGGAAGAGACCGACAAGGCCGGCGTCAACCTGATCCTCGACATGGTGGCCGGCGAGTATGTCGACCGCAACTATGATGCCGCGGCGGTCGACGGCCGCATCGTGCAGATCGCAACCCTCAACGGCCCCAAGGTCAGCGTCAACATCGCCAAGGTGATGGTGAAGCGCCTGACCCATACCGGCTCGACCCTGCGCCCCCGTAGTAATGCGGACAAGGCGGCCATGGTGGCCGCAATCGAGGCGAAAGTGATGCCGCTGTTGCGCGAAGGCCGCGTCAAGCCGCTGATGGACAGCAGTTTCCCGCTGGAAAAGGCATCCGATGCGCACCGGCGCATGGAGACCTCGGCACATATTGGCAAAATTGTGTTGGAGGTCTAGGCCAACGGCCCATCAGGCAAGGCGGAAACCCTTTGATTTTCCTCGCTTTCGTGGCATCTATCGCGACGCGCCGAACCATCTTGTTCCGTTCGGAAAACGCCTTGCACTGACCATCTTGCACTGAAGAGTTTGCGTCGAACGCGGAGAACCGACCTTGCGTCTGATCAGGTGCCTCGCGCCCATAGCGCTGGGCCTCATGATTCTCGTCGCCGCATCCCAGGCGCGCGCGCTGGATGCCGTCAGCGTCCGCGGCGACGCGCCCGCGATCGACCTCACCGGCGTGCTCGAGCATCAGCGCAGTGACGCCGATCGCATCCAGGTCTCCACCGCACCCGGCACCGACGGCATCGTCCGCCGCATCGAGGTGCGCGCCCGCGAGGGCGGCCAGAACTGGGTGGTGTTCGCGCTCGCCAACAACACCGACGACCAGCTCGACCGCCTGATCGTCGCCCCGCATTACCGCATCGTCTCGTCGGGCCTGCTGTGGCCCGACCTCGGGCTGTCGCGCATCGCGACCATCACGCCCTCGATCGGCGACCGCCCGGAGCGCCAGGAGAGCGCGACGGCCGACGTGTTCCGCATCACGCTCGATCCCGGCGCCGTCGTCACCTTTGTCGCGGAACTGCGCACCGACAAGCTGCCGCAGCTCTATCTGTGGGAGCCCGAGTCCTACAAGGACAAGGTCAACTCCTTCACGCTGTACCAGGGCATCGTGATCGGCATCTCCGGGCTTTTGGCGCTCGTGCTCACCATCCTGTTCGTGGTGAAGGGCAGCATCATGTTCCCGGCCGCCGCGGCGCTGGCCTGGGCGGTGCTGGTCTATATCGGCGTCGATTTCGGCTTCTGGGGCAAGGTGCTCGACATGTCGAACAACGCCGAGCGCATCTGGCGCGCGGCGGGCGAAGCGATATTGGCGGCGACGCTGCTGGTGTTCCTGTTCGCCTATCTCAACCTCAGTCGATGGCACGTGCGCTATTCGCACATTACGGTGCTCTGGCTCGCCTTCCTGGGTTCGCTGGTGGCGCTCGCCTTGTTCGACCCGGCGGTGGCTTCCGGCATCGCCCGCATGTCGCTGGTGCTGATCGCCTTTGCTGGCTTTGCGCTGATCGTCTACCTCTCCACCCACGGCTTCGACCGCGCGGTGCTCTTGATCCCGACCTGGTTCCTGCTGGTGGTCTGGGTGGTCGCGGCCGGCATGACGGTCGCGGGCTCCGTCACCAACGACATCGTCGGCCCGGCTCTGCTCGGCGGCCTCGTGCTGATCGTGATGCTGATCGGCTTTACGGTGATGCAGCACGCCTTTGCCGGCGGCAGCGCCACCACCGGCGTCGTCTCCGACATCGAGCGGCGCGCGCTGGCGCTGGCCGGCTCCGGCGATCTGATCTGGGACTGGGACGTCTCCGCCGACAAGGTGTTCACCAGCCCCGAGACCGAAGCCCTGCTCGGCCTCAAGCGCGGCACGCTGGAAGGCCCGGCCGCCTCATGGCTTGAGGTGCTGCATCCGCTCGACCAGGACCGGTTCCGCGCCGCGCTCGACAGCGTGCTCGACCAGCGCCGCGGCCGCCTGGTGCAGGATTTCCGGCTGCGCACGCCGGACGGTCATTTCATGTGGTTCGCGCTGAAGGCGCGCCCGGTGGTCGGCTCGGACGGCGAGGTCTCGCGCGTGGTCGGCACGCTGACCGACGTCACCGAGCTGCGCAACGCGGAGGAGCGTCTGCTGCACGATTCCGTGCATGACAACCTCACCGGCCTGCCCAACCGCAAACTGTTCATGGACCGGCTCGGCGCGGTCGCGCATTTCGCCAAGACCATGCCGACGCTGCGGCCGACGCTGATGGTGATCGACCTCGACCGCTTCAAGCAGGTCAACGATTCCGTCGGCATCGCGGTCGGCGACTCGATCCTGCTGACGCTGGCCCGCCGCCTCACCCGCATCCTGAAGCCGCAGGACACGCTGGCGCGGCTTGCCGGCGACCAGTTCGGCCTGATCCTGCTCTCGGAGCAGGACCCTGCCCGCATCACCGCCTTCGCCGAGACCATCCGCAAGACCATCCGCGCCCCGATCGCCTTCAACGACCGCGAGATTTTTCTCACCGCCTCGATCGGGCTCGCGCTGTCCGATCCGCAGACCCAGTTGACGGACGAGATCATCAAGGACGCCGAGCTTGCGATGTATCATTCCAAGCGGATCGGCGGCGACCGCATCGACGTCTACAAGCCGGCGATGCGCGCGCGAAAGACCGACCGCCTGACGCTGGAGAGCGAGCTGCGCCGCGCCATCGAGCGGCAGGAGCTCACGATCCTGTACCAGCCGATCGTGCGGCTGGAGGATCGTTCGATCGCCGGCTTCGAGGCGCTGGTGCGCTGGGATCATCCGAAGCTCGGACGCATGGCGCCGTCGGAATTCATCAGCATCGCGGAAGAGACCGGCCTGATCGTCGACCTCGGCATGTTCGTGCTCGACCAGACCGCAAAGCAGCTTTCGGTGTGGCAACGCGCGATGCGCTCGCGCGAGCCGATCTTCGCCTCCGTCAACGTCTCCTCGCGGCAATTGCTGCGCCACGATCTTATCCACGACATCCGCACCGTGCTGTCGCGCTCCTCGGTGGCGCGCGGCACGCTGAAGCTGGAATTGACGGAATCGCTGGTGATGGAGAACCCGGAGCACGCAGCCCAGATGCTGACGCGCATCCGCGAGCTCGGCACCGGGCTGTCGCTCGACGATTTCGGCACCGGCCATTCGTCGCTGGCCTATCTCCAGCGCTTCCCGTTCGACACCATCAAGATCGACCAGTCGTTCGTGCGCACCACCAACCGCGGCACCCGTCCGGTGATCCTGAAGTCGATCATCGCGCTCGCGCATGATCTCGGCATGGACGTGGTCGCGGAAGGCGCCGAGACCGATTCCGACGCGGTCGAGCTCTACCAGATGGGCTGCGAATACGCGCAGGGCTTCGCCTTCGGCGAGCCCATGGACGCGGACGCGGCGATGCGTCTGCTCACGGAAGTGCGGCTGGAAGCGGCGAGCTAGCGCTTATCTTCTTCCGCTCTCCTCCCGGAAAGGGTCGCTCGCAAAGCGAGCGGGGTGCCGCACCGGCGCGCTTAGCCCGGGCTTGATCCAGATCAATGGGCCCTGCTCGACCACCATGAAAGATGGCACGCAGCATTCGATCCAGAACGGCTTCGTCATCGAGGTCACTGGGCTCGCAGCTGTCGTTCTCAGAATGAGCAGACCACGCGTCTTTCTCAGGAGTCACGGATGACTCGGCACCTTTTCTACGCGATCACTCTCATCGGCACCGGAGTGTTCCTCGCCTCATCGGCCGAAGCAGTGACAGCCGCACGATGCGAGGATCGAGGCGCAAATTGCCTCGGCACATGTGCCGACTACACCGGCGGGGCCGGTGACGTTCGAGGGCGCCAGAACACATGCGTGCGCGTCTGCGACCGGCAGACGACCAGATGCCTGATACGAGCCCATGACGAACGCTGGCCCCATAATCGCCAATGAAGGCCGTGGTTCTACACTTGGGCTAACGCCCCCCGTCTCGCGCTTGCGGCGCACCGCGTCCAGCTGACCTACCCTGGCTTGCGTCGTAGCCCCGCGACCAAACAAAACCCCACCACCAGCGAGATCGCGGCAAGACCGCCCCAGACCATTCCCGCCTGTTCGAGATAAACATCCTGCGTTACCGGGTCGTAGCAGCGGCCGAGCTCGTTGAAGCAGTCGCGCCAGCGCCAGTAGCGGGCCTCGAAGGCGAGCGCGAACAGCACGCCTGTTGCAATCAGGGCTGCGCCAAAAATCCCCCTTAGCCAGCGCAGAATCATGCAGCGTCAGCTCACCTGCGCTGCTTCTTCTTGGTGAAGCGCACGCTCTGGCCGTCGGGCATCCGCGTCGCGACGAACCCCGCGGCGAGGCAGGCTTCGCGCTGGGGCATCTGGATGTCGGGGCTGCGGAGGCTGTCCCACCATGAGGCGCGATTCGCCGCCCGCGGCAGGGCCGAGCCGATGATCTCCTCGATCTGCTCGAAACTCAGCACGAATTCCGTTTGCTTCTGCCGCATCAGGTAATCCCGCAGCGCGTCGTAATCGTTCACAATCGTCCTCTCGTCCCAGCTCCGCTGCCCAAAAGCGATGCCCGCGGAAACCAATTCTTAACTCATTGTGGCAGCGCCGTCCCGGCTTAAACACTACGCAAGATTTCGGGCGCATCCACTAGTGTCGGGAGCACTCGATGCAGTCTGGATGGCGCGACGTCACGACCCGCCGGCCGTGGCGGATTTCGGCGAAGCTGCTGATCATATCGTCCGTCGTGACGGTGATCGGCTTTTCCGCCATTTGCGTCAACGTCATGCTGGACATGCGCCGCGGCGAGGAGGCCCTCGCGCGCCAGACGCTGGACAATCTGGCCACCTCCATCGAAGCAGATATCAGCCGCAACATCGAGATCTACGATCTCTCCCTGAAGGCGGTCGCCAGCAACATGCTGCTGCCGGAGATCAACGCGGTCTCGAAGCCGATCCGTCACCTGATCCTGTTCGATCACGCCACCACGGCGCGGCACTTCGGCGCCATCCAGGTGTTCGATGCCGAGGGCAGGCTGACGATCGACGCCTCCACGCTCGATCCCCTGCCGGAGAACCGGAGCGAGGAGGACTACTTCAGGGTTCATCGCGACGATCCCGACGCCGGCCTCTTCATCAGCCGTCCGATGCTTTTCCGCGGCGCCTATTCCATCGTGCTGAGCCGGCGCATCAGCGATACCGACGGCGGCTTCTTGGGGGTCGTCACCGGCTCGATCCGTTTCAGCTATTTCCACGAATTGTTCGAGCGCCTGAACCTCGATCCCGACGATACCATCACCGTGCTGACGCGCGATCGCACCATCATGATGCGGCGGCCGTTCGATCTCGACGTCATCGGCAAGAATCTCGGGACGCAGCAGAGCTGGAAGGCCGACAATCTGAAGGCCGGCGGGTCCTATGCGGGCCAGGGCCCGGTGGACGCGACGCCGCGCCTCTACGTCCGCAGCACCGGCCCGGGTCCGCTGTTCGTGGTGGCAGGCAAGCCGCTCGCCGCCGTGTTCGAGCTCTGGCAGAAGGAAGCCTACCGCATCGGCGCGGTAGTCCTGGCGCTCATCCTGTTCATGCTGGCCTCGACGCTGGTGCTCGCCCGCGAGATCGGCCGACGCGCCGATGCCGAGCGCAAGCTCGAGGAGATGGCGACGACGGATGCGCTCACCGGCCTGAAGAACCGCCGCAAGTTCGACCAGGTCATCGACGTCGAATGGCGCCGCGCGATGCGCCAGAAGACGCCGGTCGCGCTGCTGATGATCGATGCAGATCACTTCAAGGCTTACAACGACACGTTCGGCCATCAGGCCGGCGACCAGGTGCTGGTCGGCATCGCGATCTGCATTTCCGATTCGGTGCGGCGGTCCGGCGACTGCGCCGCGCCTATGGCGGCGAGGAATTCGCGGTGCTGCTGCCGAACACTTCGGCCGCCGAGGCCTTCAAGGTCGCCGAGACGATCCGCGGCAAGGTGCAGGGCTGGTCCGACGACCAGGCGGCATCGACGGTCTCCTGCGGGATTGCGGGCTTGGTTCCTACCACCGGCCTGGACTGGCCGGTCCTGGTCGCCGCCGCCGACAAGGCGCTCTATGCGGCGAAAGCCGGCGGCCGCAACCAGTCCGTGGTCGCGAGCCTTCCGAAGCTGTCGCTGGTGGCGTGAGGGGCCCCCTCCGTCATTGCGAGCGAAGCGAAGCAATCCAGACTGTCTCCGCGGAGGCAGCCTGGATTGCTTCGTCGCTTCGCTCCTCGCAATGACGAGTGGAGCGCTACTGCCCCAGATATTTCTTCATCTCCGCAATCAGCCCATCGCGCAGTTCCGGCCGCTTCAGGCCGTAGGCGATGTTGGCGCGGAGGAAGCCGGGCTTGGAGCCGCAATCATGGCGCTCGCCCTCGAACTCGACGCCGTAGAATTTCTGCGACCTGGCGAGGCCGATCATGGCGTCGGTGAGCTGGATCTCGCCGCCGGCGCCGCGCTCCTGGGTCTCCAGGATCTTGAATATCTCCGGCTGGAGGATGTAGCGGCCGGTGATGGAGAGGTTGGAGGGCGCGGTGCCCTTGGCCGGCTTCTCGATCATGCCGTCGACCTCGAACATCTTGCCGGTGCGCTTGCCGACGCCGCAGATGCCGTATTGATGGGTGAGATGGTCGGGCACCGCCTCGACCGCGATGACGTTGGATTTTTCGCCGAGCGTTGAAGCCGTCTCGATCATCTGCTTCAGGCAGCCGGTCGTGTTGAGCACGAGCTCATCGGGCAGCACCACCGCGAACGGCTCGTTGCCGACGATGTCGCGCGCGCACCAGACCGCGTGGCCGAGACCGAGCGGCGCCTGCTGGCGGGTGAAGCTGACGGCGCCGGCCTCCGGCTGGTTCTGCGCCAGGATGTCCTGCTCGGCCTTCTTGCCGCGCGCGGCGAGCGTAGCGTCGAGCTCGAACATCTTGTCGAAATGATCTTCGATGACATTTTTGTTGCGGCCGGTGACGAAGATGAAGTGCTCGATGCCGGCTTCCCTCGCCTCATCATAGACGTACTGGATCAGCGGCTTGTCGACGATGGTCAGCATTTCCTTCGGCATCGCCTTGGTGGCGGGCAGGACGCGGGTGCCGAGGCCGGCGACGGGGAATACGGCTTTGCGAATTTTCATGGGACAGATCGAATACCTGAGGACGTGAAGGGAGCAATGGTATCTTGCTAGCTTGTTTGCAGCCGCTAACAAAGGCGGATGTGGGGCCTCGCGCTCACAGAGTTGAGAAAAAGGCCGACACCAAAATTTCACCTTTGTTAAGCTATTGGCAACCGGTACCGGGCCTCCTGAAGGCGGATTTTCGGCCGGACAGGTAGGGTATGATGCAATCAGTGGCAGCGCTGGCGAAACGTGCTGGATTTGTGACCGGCGCAATCATGCTTGCGGCCGCTGTGCTGCTGCCTGTAAGCGCGCACGCCCAGGCGCAGAACGGCTTGTCGAACCTGTTCGGCGGTATTTTCTCCGGCTCGAATCCGGCGCCCTCGCAAGCCCCGCCCGGCCCCGGCGGCGCCTTGCCATGGACCGGCGAGGACGGCGCCTCCGGCCACCCGTTGATGACGGCCGCCGCGATCCGCGAGGCCGCCTCCAACTTCAACAATTGCGTCGCGGGGATGTGGCCCGATGCCGCACGGCGCAACATCACGCAGGAGAACTTCCAGCGCTTCACGGCCGGGCTGTCGCCTGATCTGCGCATCATGGATCTGATGGATTCGCAGCCGGAGTTCACCAAGTCGATCTGGGACTATCTCGACATCCTCGTGAACGACAACCGCCTCGCCAAGGGCCGCGAGGTCCTCGCCAAATACAAGGCGCAGTTCGACGCCACCGAAAAGGCCACCGGCGTCGACCGCTACATCATCGCCTCGATCTGGGGCATCGAGTCCAATTACTCGACGCAGATGGGCGACCGCAGCGTGCTGCAATCGACCGCGACGCTCGCCTGCATCGGCCGCCGCCAAGCCTATTTCAGGGACGAGTTTCTCTCCGCGCTGGAGATCCTCAACCGCGGCGATCTGAGGCCGGAGCAGATGCGCGGCTCCTGGGCCGGCGCCTTCGGCCCGACCCAGTTCATGCCGACCGCGTTCAAGCGCTTTGCCGTGGATGGCGATGGCGACGGACGGCGCGACGTCGTCGACAATCCCACCGATTTGATCGCCTCGACCGCCAACAATCTGAAGAAGGACGGCTGGCAGGCCGGCCAGACCTGGGGCTACGAGGTCGTGGTGCCGCAGGGCTTCAACTACATGCTGGCCGATCGCGCCAAGGCGATGACGATCCCGCAGTGGGAGAAGCTCGGCCTCAAGCGCCCGGCCAACCAGCCCTTCCCGCATCCGGCCGAGAAAGCCTATCTGCTGGCGCCCGCCGGGGCGCAGGGCCCGGGCTTCCTGATGCTGCAGAATTACCGCGTCATCATGAAGTACAATCCGGCCGAGGCTTATGCGCTGGCAATCGGCCATTTCGCCGACCGCCTGCGCGGCGGCCAGCCCTTCGTGCAGCCCTGGCCGCGGCAGGAGCGCGAGCTGTCCCGCACCGAACGGCTGGAACTCCAGCAGCTGCTGGTCCAGCGCGGCTTCTACAAGGGCACCCCGGACGGCCAGTTCGGCGGCCAGACCCGGGAGGCGCTGCGCAATTTCCAGGCCTCGATCGGGGTCCCCGCCGACGGATTTGCCTCCTCGGACGTGCTGGATCGCCTCCGCGGGCGGTAAAACCGCCCCGAAAGTAACCCTGAACAGGGATTTTGCCCGATCGCCTTGACGGGGACGGCTGTTCCCCGGTGTATGGCAGAAGAATCTGCAAAGAGAATCTGCCCGTTTGGCGCCTGATTCCGCTATTATATCCAGCCTGTCCCAATCCCCATTGCGCGTGCCTGAGATCGCATGTCGAAAAAGTCCCTGTTCAAGGCGCTGACCGAGACCGGCCCGCTGATCGCGCTGGGGACGGCGCTTGCGATCCTGGTCTCCGTTGCGGGACCCGCCTCGGCGCAGTTCTTCAACTTCCCCGGCTTCGGCGGCCCGCCGCAGCGGCAGGCCCCGCCACCGCGGAACGGTGGAGGCGGCGGCTGGTTCGGTGGCGACTTCTTCGCGCCATTCCAGCAGCAACAGCCGCAGGCGCCGCGCCAAGATTTTTCGCGTGCGCCGGCACCAGCCAAGCGCGACACCACGCCCGACAAGAACGTGCTGGTGATCGGCGACGCCATGGCCGACTGGCTCGCCTACGGCCTCGAAGACGCCTACACCGAGCAGCCCGACATGGGCGTGATCCGCAAGCACAAGACCACGTCCGGCCTGATCAAGTACCAGCCGAAG
Source organism: Bradyrhizobium sp. LA6.1 (assembly GCF_040547805.1). Taxonomy (NCBI): domain Bacteria; kingdom Pseudomonadati; phylum Pseudomonadota; class Alphaproteobacteria; order Hyphomicrobiales; family Nitrobacteraceae; genus Bradyrhizobium; species Bradyrhizobium sp. LA6.1. The sequence goes on from NZ_JBEPQK010000004.1 coordinate 289,616, forward strand.
GGTGAGCCCGCGGACTGGGCGGCGGCAGCGAAGGGCATCCTCGAGACCGAGAAGCCTGATGTGATCGTCGTCATGCTCGGCCTCAATGACCGCATCTCGATCCGCGAGGCCGCGCCCGACAAGGCGACGGACAAGGACAAGAAGAACGACAAGGGCGCGCGCGCCAAGCCACCGGCCAAGCCGGGCGATGCTAAACCCGACACGGCCGCCAAGCCGGACGACAAGCCCGCCGACGCCGACCTGCCGCAGGACGATGCCGACAACGCCGACACGCCGGCGGTCGCAGCGCCGGAGAAGACCGCGCGCAACCCGAACGGCCTCTACGAATTCCGCGACGAGCGCTGGGTCGAACTCTACGGCAAGAAGATCGAGGAGTTGGCCAACGTCCTCAAGTCCAAGGGCGTGCCGGTGCTCTGGGTCGGCCTGCCCGCGATCCGCGGCCCCAAGGGCACTGCGGACATGCTGTTCCTGGATTCGCTCTATCGCGAAGGCGCGGCCAAGGCCGGCATCACCTATGTCGATGTCTGGGACGGCTTTGTCGACGAAGCCGGCCGCTTCCTCCAGAAGGGCCCGGACTTCGAGGGCCAGATCCGCCAGCTCCGCAGCTATGACGGCGTCTATTTCACGAAACCCGGCGCACGCAAGCTCGCCCACTATGTCGAGCGCGAGATCACGCGCCTGCTCGCCGGACGCTCCGGCCCGATTGCGCTGCCGAGCGAGCCTGCGACCCCCGACACCAGCGCCGAGCCCGGCAAGCCCGCGCCGCGGCCGCTAGCGGGACCGATCGTGCCGCTGGTTGCGGCCTCGATCTCGGCCGATCAATTGCTGGGCGGACCGGGTTCGCGTCCCGCTGCCGTGGATGCGCTCGCCGCGAAGACGATGGTGAAGGGTGAGCCGCTGGCCGCGCCCGCCGGCCGTGCCGATGATTATGCCTGGCCGCGCCGCGAAGTCGGCCGCGAGCAGGCCAAGGGTGATACGCCGATGGCTGCGACGACGCCCGACGGCAGCGCCACTCCCAGCACACCGGGTGCAGCCGCCGCGATCGCGCCGCCAAGGCTCGCGCCGAAGAAACCGCCGGTACAGCAGCAGCCGCAGCAGCCGGCCCAGGCAACGCCGGCATTCCGCGATTTCTTCGGCTTCGGCTCTCCGCAGCCACCGCCGCGTCAATTCGCACCGGCGCCGCGTAATCCCAATCCCGCGATCCCGCGCCCGCCTGGTAACGTCGGGCGATCGGCGGAGATGTTCCGGTAGTTTTTCTGAATTGAGATCTGGTGTCCCGGACGCGCTGCAGCGTGTAACGCTGCTGCGCAGAGCCGGGACCCGGCACTGCGACATTCACCAAAGAATGGGCCCCGGCTCAGCAAAGCGGCGTTACCGGACGATGCTACGCATCGCCTAGGCCGCATTGCGTCCGGGGCACGAAAAATTCGGGCGGTGGCTCAGCCGTAATAGCGCCAGCGCGGCGGCGGGCGACGGGCGGGACGCGACATCAGGAGCGCGAGTGCGAAGCCGATACCGCCGGCGATCAGCAGCGCACCGAGCGGATTGTCCTGAACCTTCTTGGCAATCGCCTGCGAACCGTCGCGCAAGGTCTCGGCCGGCTTGTCGTAGGCGTCCTTGGCGTAGCCGGCCGCAGTCTCACCGGCGTCGCGCACGGCATCCTTGGCCTGGCCGTAGAGATTCTGCACGGTGCCGGCGGCTTCCCGCGCCTTGCCTGACGCCTGTGTCTGCGCATCGCCAGCGAGATCACCGACGGCGCCTTCTGCGCGCCCAGCGAATTCCTTGGCCGATCCGACGATCCGATCCTTGTCCATGTTGCTCCTCCTCGGGGGTCAACCCAAGTAACCGATCAGGAGCAGCGCAGTTCCAAGCTTCCGCGAAAGTGTGTAGGCCGCGGATTACGCTCCCGCCTGCGCTCTTCGGGTTACGGCGGGCCAGTCGCTCCATCCGGGCTACAGGATGAGCCCGCCATCGACGACCAGCGTCTGGCCAATGATGTAGGACGACAGCGGCGAGGCCAGGAACAGCGCCGCGCCCGCCATGTCAGCCGGCGTGCCCAATCGCCGCAGCGGAATGCGTGACAGCGCGCCTTCGAGCCGCTTGGGATTGTCGGTGGTCACCTTCGTCATCTTGGTGTCGACGAGGCCGGGCGCGATACCGTTGACGCGGATACCATCCTCGGCCCAGGCCTCGCCCAGCGTCCGCGTCAATCCGACTGCGCCGGTCTTCGAGGCGTTGTAGGCGGGATTGCCCATGGTGGAATGATAGGCTGCGGTCGAGGACACCATGATCAACGCACCCTTGCTATCGCGCAGCATGGAGTGAAACCGCGTCGCGCAGGCCATCAGGCTCATCAGATTGACCTCGACGACCTTGCGGAAGCCGGCCATCTCGAACTCGCCGCGGCGATAGAGCACCGCACCCTGCGCGAGCACGAGCACATCGAGACGATCGAAGGACGGCGTGAACGCTTCCACCGCGCCGGCGTTGCCGACGTCGAGCTGCGCATAGGAAAGACCCGTGAGATCGGAGCCTTCTTGCGCCGAATATTCCGCAGGATGAGCACGCGTGCCGCAGACTGCAACTTGCGCGCCCCTGGTGCGAAAGGCTTGCGCGATGCCGTTGCCGATACCGCTGGAACCGCCGACCACCAGCACCTGCTTGCCTGAGAAATCGAGCTCGCTCGCCATCGCGGCCTCCCCTTTTGTTTTGCTTGTTTGACCTGTCTGCGGATCGATGCCAGCCTTGTCCATCTCATAACAAGAAACAAGAGACGCGAGGAAACGGCATGTCCGAATTCAAGGAGCTCAGCCGGTCAGTGAAGGGCCTGACCGTTCTCGTCACGGGTGCGGCGAGCGGCATGGGGCGCGCGACCGCGCGCGTGTTCGCCGCTGAAGGCGCGAACGTTGCCGTCACCGACTTTGACGAGCAGGGCGCGCTGTCCGTTGCCAAGGAGATTGCCGCGAACGCCGGATCCGCGAAGGCGTGGAAGCTCGATGTCGCCGATGGCGGCGAGATCAAGCGCGTGGTTGGCGATGTCGCGGCGCATTTCAGCGGGCTCGACATCATCGTCAACAATGCCGGCATCTCCGTGCGCGTCGCGATCGACGACGAGGCTTACGAAGACGCCTGGGCCAGGGGCATCGCGGTGATGCTGACGGCGCATCCGCGCATCATCCGCGCCGCGCTGCCGCACCTGCGCAAGTCGAAGAGCCCGCGCGTCGTCAACATCGCCTCGACCGAGGCGCTCGGCGCCACCGCATTGCACAGCCCCTATTCGGCGGCGAAGGGCGGCGTGGCGAGCCTCACGCGCTCGCTCGCCGTCGAGCTCGGCCGCGAGGGCATCACCGTCAACTGCATCTGCCCGGGCCCGATCCGCACCGCCATCACCGACCGCATCTCCGAAGAGCACAAGACCATCTACGCCAAGCGCCGCACTGCACTGGGTCGCTACGGCGACCCCGAGGAGGTCGCGCATATGACGCTGAGCCTGTGCCTGCCGGCTGCGTCTTTCCTCACCGGCGCGGTGATCCCTGTCGACGGCGGCTTGATGGCGCGCAACGCGTGAGAGCCATGACGCTTAAGAGATATGCGCGCCGAGCGTTGACAACGCCGGTCGCGGGAGTAGCTTTTTCACCGGCAGAGCGGGACCAACCGCTCGCGGTTCGCGGGAGAAACACCATGACGATCGCCATCCGGCAGCTTCAAAAACATTTTGTCGGCGAGGTTTCCGGCCTCGACCTGCGAAAGCCTCTCACCGAGGCCGAGGCGCGCGAGATCGAGGCAGCCATGGACAAATATGCGGTGCTGGTCTTCCACGACCAGGACATCACCGACGAGCAGCAGATGACCTTCGCGCTGAATTTCGGCCAGCGCGAGGACGCGCGCGGCGGCACCGTGACCAAGGAAAAGGACTACCGGCTCCAATCGGGCCTCAACGACGTCTCCAATCTCGGCAAGGACGGCAAGCCGCTGGCGAAGGACAGTCGCGCGCATCTGTTCAACCTCGGCAACTGCCTGTGGCATTCCGACAGCTCGTTTCGCCCGATCCCCGCAAAATTCTCGCTGCTGTCGGCGCGGGTGGTGAACCCGAAGGGCGGCAATACCGAGTTCGCCGACATGCGCGCGGCCTATGACGCGCTCGATGACGACACCAAGGCCGAGATCGAGGATCTCGTCTGCGAGCACTCGCTGATGTATTCGCGCGGATCGCTCGGCTTCACCGAGTACACCGACGACGAAAAGCAGATGTTCAAGCCGGTGCTGCAACGCCTGGTGCGCACCCATCCGGTGCATCGCCGCAAGTCGCTGTACCTCTCATCGCATGCCGGCAAGATCGTCAGCATGAGCGTCCCCGAAGGCCGGCTGCTGCTGCGCGATCTGAACGAGCATGCGACGCAAGGCGAGTTCGTCTACGTCCACAAATGGAAGCTGCATGATCTCGTGATGTGGGACAACCGCCAGACCATGCATCGCGTCCGCCGCTACGACCAGTCCCAGCCCCGCGACATGCGCCGCGCGACGGTGGCGGGGACAGAGCCGACGGTACAGCAGCAGGCGGCGGAGTAGGCGTCACACCCCGCTGGACGTGGTCATCGCCCGGCTTGACCGGGCGATCCAGTACTCCGAGACGGTTGTGATGGAATCGATAGGCCGCGGCGTACTGGATGCCCCGGTCAAGCCGGGGCACGACAGCGGAGGGTGGCGCGGGACACCGCAAACCGTCGCAGCAGCTGCTACACAGCTACGCGTGTCCCGCATCGTTCGAGAGCATGCCGGGATCGATGCCGATCTTGCGCAGCGCGCGTCCGTACTTCTCGTCGACATCGTCGCCGAAGATCAAATCCGAATCCGCATCGCAATGCAGCCAGCCATTGCTCTGGATTTCGGTCTCGAGCTGGCCCGGCGCCCAGCCGGCATAACCAAGCGCGAGGATGGCGTGCTTCGGGCCGGAGCCGTTGGCGATCGCCCGCAGGATGTCGACGGTCGCGGTGAGGCAGACGCCGTCGTCGATCCGGAGCGTCGCGTTCTCGATGTAGAAATCGCTGGAATGCAGCACGAAGCCGCGGCCGGTATCGACCGGCCCGCCACGCAGCACCTTCATGCTTTCGGCGTTCTCCGGCAGCTTGATGTGCTCGCCCTTCTTGATGATGCCGAGCTGCTGCAACAGCTCGGGGAAGTCGATGCTGCCGGCGGGATGATTGACGATGATGCCCATCGCGCCCTCGGCGGAATGCGCACAGAGATAGATCACCGAGCGCTCGAAGCGCTCATCGCCCATCACGGGCATCGCGATCAGGAGCTGGCCGTCGAGATAGCCGGCCGAGCTGGGAAGCGCGGGGGCCGCGCTGCGGGTGCTTTCGCCCGTCCTTTTGCCTGTGGGAGCCATCGGTGAAGCACTCCGGTTTCGATTCCTATCCTGATGTCGGGCCGGGCTGCTGTCAAATCAAGGCTTGCATAGACTGGATTCAGGTGCATCCATCACAAGCAATTCAATGGTTTGCCCAGGGGCGACCCTGTAAAGACGTGCCATGCTGACAAGAGTTCCCCTGCATGCGGCGTTTGGCGTCGCAACAACCCTGCTTGCGTCGTCGGTGACGCTCGCAGCCCGCGCCGACGACGCTTCGCCCTGGCAGCGCGACGGCCATTCCGCAGTGCGATTGCTGGCGGGATCGCGCAGCGGCGCCGTCCTGCTCGGCGGTATCGCCTTCCAGCTCCAGCAGGGATGGAAGACCTACTGGCGCATCCCCGGCGATTCCGGCGTTCCGCCGCGGTTCGATTTCTCCAAATCGGACAATGTCGAAGCGGTGACGGTGATGTGGCCGGCGCCGCTGAAATTCGATGACGGCGCGGGCGGGCATTCGATCGGCTATCACGGCCAGATCGTGCTGCCTCTGCGCATCGTGCCCAAGGCGCCCGACAAGCCGGTGACGCTGCGTGCCGAGATCAACTACGCCGTGTGCGAGAAGCTCTGCGTTCCCGTCGAGGCCAATGTCGAGCTCGGCTTCAACAACGTCGCCTCGACCGAGGACGCCAATCTGCGTGCCGCGCTCGACACCGTGCCGAAGCCTGCCACGATCGGTGATCCCAATCCGCTGACCATCCGCGACGTCAAACGTGACGGGCCCAAGAATGTGGTGGTCGACGTGGTCGTGCCTGACAGCCGCGGCGTCAATTTGTTCGTGGAAGGGCCAACGCTCGATTGGGCGTTGCCGATTCCGGCGCCGGTCGAGCGCAGCCCACCCGGCGTGCAGCGATTTTCCTTCGAACTCGACGGACTGCCGCCGGGCGCCAAGCCCGACGGGGCGGCGCTGAAGTTCACGCTCGTCGCGCCCGAGAAGTCGTACGAGTTCAATACGAATTTGGAGTGAGCCGGAGCTGTCGTCCCAGCGATAGTCGGTACAACGGCAAGTGAGTTGCTCTGCTGGCGCCCCACATTCCGCTGTCGTCCCAGGCGCGCGCAGCGCGAGCCCGGGACCCATAGCCACAGGGAGTGGTTTGGCGAAGACTCGGAGTTACCAGCCAGCGCAACAACTTCTCCCTGGGGTTATGGGTCCCCGCCCCCCGTGCGCAATTGCGCACTAGGCGGGGACGACGCCGGTGGCTGGAGCGGCAGCATGCCTCACCCAACCCAATCTTAACGAATGGTTGCTAATCCCCAAGGGCTACCGCATCAGGCCTGCCGCAGCATGCGGGACGCCTGATACGGACGCCCTGGGGATCTCGAATTGGCCGTGATGGATGCAGAACCCGCTACGACCGGACCTGCCGGCCTCATCGCGCGGCTGCGCGCGAAGCTGACGGGCGGGTCGAACGAAGCGTCGCTGACGCGGCGGCTGGCCGGCACCATCTTCATCATCCGGGTGATCAGCGCGGGACTTGCCTATTTCTCGCAGGTTCTGCTCGCGCGCTGGATGGGGACGTCCGACTACGGCATCTATGTCTATGTCTGGACCTGGGTGCTGCTGCTCGGCAGCATGATGGATTTCGGCATCTCCGCTTCAGCGCAAAAGATCATTCCGGAGTATCGCACCAGCGGCGAGCATGCGCTGCTGCGCGGCTTTCTCTCCGGCAGCCGCTGGCTGACCTTTGCCGCGTCCACGCTGGTGTCGCTGGCGCTCGCCGGTATCGTCAAGCTGCTCTCGCCCTGGATCGATCCAGCCGAGGTGCTGCCGCTCTATATCGGCTGCATGACGCTGCCCGCCTTCGTCGTCGCCAACACCCAAGACGGCATCGCGCGCTCGCATGACTGGATGCAGCTCGGCCTGATGCCGCAATTCATCATCCGCCAGGCGCTGATCATCGGCATCACGGCCGCTGCCTTCCTGCTCGGCTATCACCTCGGCGCGGTCGCCGCGATGGTCGCGAGCGCCGGCGCGGTGTGGATCGCGATGACCGGGCAGATGGTGGTGCTGAACCGCAAGCTCGCCGATCACATCGAGCCGGGCCCCAAGACCTACGACATCGGCGGCTGGCTCGCCGTCTCGCTGCCGATCCTGCTGGTCGAGAGCTTTTACCTGCTGCTGTCCTATACCGACGTGCTGGTGCTTCAGCAGTTCCGCCCATCGGACGAGGTCGGTGTCTATTTCGCGGTGGTGAAGACGCTCGCCCTGGTCTCGTTCATCCACTACGCGATGTCGGCGACCACAGCGCATCGCTTCGCCGAGTACAACGCGCTCGGCGACAAGGCGCGCCTGTCGGCCTATGTCGCGCATGCCATCAATTGGACGTTCTGGCCGTCGCTGGCAGCGACCATCGTGTTGCTTGCGCTCGGCAAGCCGCTGCTCTGGCTGTTCGGCCCGCAATTCACGGTCGGCTACGACATCATGTTCGTCGCCGCGATCGGCCTCGTGGTGCGCGCCGCGATTGGACCGGTCGAGCGCCTGCTCAACATGCTCGGCCAGCAGAAGATCTGCGCGCTGGCCTACGCGCTGGCCTTCGTGATGAACCTCGTACTCTGCATCGCGCTGGTGCCACGCTTCGGCGGTCACGGCGCCGCGGCCGCGACCTCGATCTCGCTGACATTCGAGACGGTGCTGCTGTTCTGGATCGTGCGCCAGCGGCTCGGCCTGCACGTGCTGGCGTTTGGCAAATAGGCGCTGCCACCCGGGTTGCCGGCCTGGAGAATGGCTGTTTCGCGCCTTGCGCGGCGGCGACTGAAACCCCCTCCCCGCCCGCCGCCTGTAGCAAGATTTTTCTTATTCAACCGAAGCGATTGCACTTCAGGGAAATTTTATTCTACGTCGTATTGCCCAACCGACGAGATAAACCTAAGATTCCCAGACATGATTGATCCGCTCTATGTCGTCTCCGGATTTGGCGTCGGCCTGCTTGTCGGGATGACCGGCGTGGGTGGCGGCTCGCTGATGACGCCGCTGCTGATCCTGCTGTTCGGCATCCACCCCTCCACCGCCGTCGGCACCGACCTGCTCTATGCCGCCGCCACCAAGACCGGCGGCAGCGTGGTGCATGGCTGGTCGCGGAGCGTGCACTGGCCCGCGGTGCTGCGGCTCGCCTGCGGCAGCATCCCGGCGAGTGCGCTAACGCTGCTCCTGCTGTGGAAGCTCGACCTCAGGAGCGATTCCGAGCGCAGCCTGGTCAACCTGGTGCTGTGCTTTGCACTGCTGCTGACCGCGACCTCGCTGATCTTCCGCAAGGCCCTCATGGAGCGCTATCGCGGCCGGCTGGAGCGTGTCGACGATCGCACCACGGCGATCGCGACCGTCGTCACCGGCATCGTGCTCGGCGTTCTGGTGTCGATCTCGTCCGTCGGTGCCGGCGCGGTCGGCGTCACCGTGCTGCTGCTGCTCTATCCGCGCCTGCCGATGGCGACCATCGTCGGCTCGGACATCGCGCATGCGGTGCCGCTGACGCTGGTCGCGGGCATCGGACATTGGGCGCTTGGCGATGTGGATTGGGCCCTGATGGGCGTGCTGCTGCTGGGCTCGCTGCCCGGCATCATCGTCGGCTGTCTCAGTGCGACGCGCGTCCCCGAGACGGTGCTGCGCCTGACGCTTGCCTGCGTGCTGTTCGTGGTCGCAGGCAAGATCATGTTCGCGGAGCTGAACCTGTCGTCCGCGATCGTGACGGCGCTGGCCTGGACGCATTAGGCCGGCCACCCGCCCTAGCTGTCATCGCCCGGCTTGACCGGGCGATCCAGTACTCCAGAGCCTAACGTTGGCGAACTCGCTCTTGCAACTTCCGCCGCGGCGTACTGGATGCCCCGGTCAAGCCGGGGCATGACACCGGTCGTTACTCCGCCGTCCAGCCGCCGTCGATCGACAGGTTGGTGCCGGTGATCTGCGCGGCATCGTCGCCGCACAGGAACAGCGCGAGCGCTGCGACCTGCTCGGAGGTGACGAACTCCTTGGTCGGCTGCGCGTCGAGCAGTACGTCGTTGATGACCTGCTCGCGCGTGAGGTTGCGCGCCTTCATCGTGTCGGGGATCTGCTTCTCCACCAGCGGCGTCCAGACATAGCCGGGGCTGATGCAGTTACAGGTGATCTTGTGGGTCGCGACCTCGAGCGCCACGGTCTTGGTCAGTCCGGCGATGCCGTGCTTGGCCGACACATACGCGGACTTGAAGGGCGAGGCGACCAGCGAGTGCGCCGACGCCGTGTTGATGATGCGGCCCCAACCCTTCTTCTTCATGCCGGGCACCGCGGCGCGGATGGCGTGGAAAGCCGAGGACAGGTTGATCGCGATGATCTGGTCCCACTTCTCGACCGGGAACTCCTCGATCGGCGAGACGAACTGGATGCCGGCATTGTTGACGAGGACGTCGACGGAGCCGAACGACTTCTCGCCGAGTGCGATCATCCCGGCGATCTCGGCGGGCTTGGTCATGTCGGCCGGCGAATACACCGCCTTCACGCCGAAGTCGGACTCGATCTTGGCGCGCTCCTTCTCGATGTCCTCCGGCGAGCCGAAGCCGTTGATGACGACATTGGCGCCGGCGGCGGCGAAGGCGCGCGCATAGGCGAGCCCGATGCCGCTGGTCGAACCGGTCACGACGGCGTTCTTGCCTGACAGACTACCCATGTTATTCGCTCCTTTTTGGCGGGGGCGCGGTGACGTCCCCCGTGAGATCGTAGGTCACCATGGTCTCGCCGGACTGCGGCCGCTCGAGCCAGTCCTTATGGCGCATCGACAGATGCACGTCGCGCACGCCGGCTTCCCAATGCTCGACCATGGCGACATGCGAGAAGTCGTAATCCTTCGACGAGGATTCGTAGTTCTTGCTGCGATAGATCAGATGCACCACGGTGACGGTGCTTTCGCGCGATACCTTCGCGAGGAATTCCACGGAAGGATCATTCTTCAGATAATCGGGCAATTTGGAAATCAGATCGCGCACGGCCCGGCGCGCATTATGGATCTGCTTGTTCTTGTCGGTGTTCATCCGCGTTCGGCTGGAGAAGCGGATGTCCTTCTCGCGCTCGGTCGCCTCGAGCAGCGAATTCGGCAGATCGCCGCGGGCGCTGAACAGATCGACCTGGAAGATCAGCATGTCGCGAGCGACCTCGGCATCGAGTACGTAGTCGAGCGGCGTGTTGGAGGCGATGCCGCCGTCCCAGTAATGCTCGCCTTCGATCACGACGGACGGAAATCCCGGCGGCAGCGCGCCGGAGGCCATGATGTGCTCGGGGCCGATGGTCTTGCCGAGCTTCTTGAACTCGTAATTGTCGAAATATTTGAAGTTGCCCGAGGTGACGCCGACGGCGCCGACCGACAGGCGCGTCTTCAGATCGTTGATGCGGTCAAAATCGACCAGGCGCTCCAGCGTCTTCTTCAGCGGCGCGGTGTCGTAATAACTCTCGGCCTGCTTGGTGCCGGGCGGCCAGAGCGGCGCGGGCGGAATGCGCGGCGTGAAGAAACCGGGCACGCCGAAGGTCGCGATCAATGCGGCACTGGTCGAATTGAACAGCTCGCGGCTGTGATCGCTCTTGCCGATCGGCTTCCACGGCACCGGCGCCGACACCATCTCCCAGAATTCCTTGAGCCGCTTGACGCGGGTCTGTCCCTCGTTGCCGGCGATGATGGCGGCGTTGACCGCGCCGATCGAGATGCCGGCGACCCATTCCGGCTCGAAGTCGAAATGGCACAGCGACTGGTAGGCGCCGGCCTGATAGGAGCCGAGCGCACCGCCGCCCTGGAGGACCAGGACGCGCTGCGCCTTCGCGGGGACTGTTGCGACTTCCGGGCTATGATCTGTCATCTGGGAACAATAGCAAAAGGCGAGCCACCGTGGCGACAGTCCGCCGCGGCGTCAATGCATCCCGGGATCAAGTCTGGCTTATCGGGGGTCCGTCGAGGCCAGAATCATGGTCCAGAACACCTTGTATTTGGTGCCGGGAGCATAGCCCGCCGCGATGCCCAGTTTTGTGACACCGCTCTTGAGCATGTTGGCCCGGTGCGGAGGCGAGTCGCGCCAGCCGGAAAACGCTTCCGCCAGCGTATGATAGCCCGCCGAAACGTTCTCGACCGCCACCGTCGCCGGATAGCCGCCCGCGCTGAGGCGCTTGGCCAGCGGGGCGCGGACGTCATGGTCCATCTTGTTGGCCGCCGCCATGGCCTGGGACTGGGATTCGGCGAGCCGCATCAGATCGGGGTCGATCACGACGGTGCCGAGGGCGTTATTCTGGCGGTATTGCGAGATCATGATCGCTGCCGCCTGCGCATCGAGCTTGGTGCCCGGGACCGACATGTCGGCATACATCGACGGCTGCTGGACCGGTGCTTCGTTGCCGGCGCAGCCGGCGAGAAGCAAAGTGATGAGTATTGCGGCCGCAGCGCGCATGTTCAGGGGCCCCCAAATGAGGGGCCGTTGTTGCATACCAACCGTGGCTGAAAGGTGAATATTGAGGAAGATTTGAGCTTTCGGCCGAGGCGCCTACTAGCCCGCAAATATCCGGTAGCGGCGCGGTTCGAGGCCGATCGTGTCGCCGGCGCGCAGTTCCCTGTCGCGGGGGGCGTCGATCTCGATGGTCTCGCCGCCGGATAGCGTCACCTCGGCCCGCTGCACGGGGCCGAAATTCCGGACGTGCTGCACAGCGCCCTCGAAGGCACCGCTTCCGGGCGGGCCGACCAGCATATCATGTCGCCGCACGAACAGTTTTGAGGCGCCAGACACCAAGCCGTCTGCTGCAAGATTGAGTGGGCGGTCGCCGAGCCTGATGACGCCGCCTTCGACCTGGACCGGCAGCTCGATGGATTCGCCGATGAAGCCGTGGACGAAGGCGGTCGCCGGGCTTTCATAGACGTCGTCGGGCGAGCCGATCTGTTCGATCCTGCCCTTGTCCATCACCACGACGCGGTTGGCGACTTCGAGCGCCTCCTCCTGGTCGTGGGTGACGAAGATCGAGGTGACATTGATCTCCTGGTGCAGCGAGCGCAGCCATCGGCGCAGCTCCTTGCGCACCTTGGCATCGAGCGCGCCGAAGGGCTCGTCGAGCAGGAGGATGCGCGGCTCGATCGCGAGCGCGCGGGCGAGTGCGATGCGCTGGCGCTGGCCGCCGGAGAGCTGGCTCGGATAGCGGTCGGCGAGCCAGTCGAGCTGCACGAGATCGAGCAGCTCCTTGACGCGCGCACGAATGGTGGACTCGTCCTTACGGCTGGCGCGCGGCTGCACGCGCAGGCCGAAGGCGACGTTCTCGAACACCGTCATGTGGCGGAACAGCGCGTAGTGCTGGAACACGAAGCCGACGTTCCGTTCGCGCGCGCCCCGCGCCAGCGCATCCTCGCCATTGAAGGAAACCTCGCCGGAATCGGGCCAGTCGAGGCCGGCGATGATGCGCAGCAGCGTGGTCTTGCCGGAGCCGGACGGACCGAGCAGCGCCAGCAGCTCGCCATTGTCGACCTTGAGATCGACGCCATCGAGGGCTTTGAAGCTACCGAACTGCTTGACGAGATTCCTGACTTCAATGGTCACTTGCGTCGTGTCCTTCGTCGAGGTGACGTTCGAGAACGGTCTTGGCGATCAACGTGATCAGGGCCAGCATCGCCAGCAGCGAGGCGATCGCAAACGCTGCGACGAACTGGTACTCGTTGTAGAGAATCTCGACCAGCAGCGGCATGGTGTTGGTCTCGCCGCGGATGTGTCCGGATACCACCGATACGGCGCCGAATTCGCCCATCGCGCGCGCGTTGCAGAGCAGGACGCCGTAGAGCATGCCCCATTTGATGTTGGGCAGGGTGACGCGGAAGAAGGTTTGCAGGCCGGAGGCGCCGAGCGAGATCGCGGCCTCCTCCTCCTGCGTGCCCTGCTCCTGCATCAGGGGGATCAGCGCGCGCGCCACGAACGGGAAGGTCACGAAGGTGGTGGCGAGCGCGATGCCGGGCACCGCGAACAGGATCTGGATATCGTGATCCCTAAGCCAGCTGCCGAAATAGCCCTGCGCGCCGAACAGCAGCACGAAGACGAGGCCCGAGATCACCGGGCTCACCGAGAACGGCAGGTCGATCAGCGTGATCAGAAAGGTCTTGCCGCGAAACTCGAACTTGGCGATGGCCCATGCCGCGACGAGGCCGAATACGAGATTGAGGCCGACCGAGATCGCCGCCACGATCAACGTCAGCTTGATCGCAGCCAGCGCTTCAGGCTCGGCAAGCGCAGAGAAATAAGCGAGAACGCCTTTCGAAAAGGCCTGCGCGAACACCAGAACCAGCGGCAGCACGACGAAGACGCTGAGGAAGATCACCGCCAGCGTGATGATGGCGATACGTATTGCGGGCGGCTCGGTGCGGAGGCTGTCGCGTGCCGCAGCGGCGTGCGCACGTGCGCGCGCATCGGTCGAAGGCAGCGAGACGGAATCTGCGATCTGCATCGTCATGATCTGCCCTCAGCGCGCCGGGATCCGGCTCTGCGCCCAGCGCTGGAGCCGGTTGACGGCGAAGATGATGACGAAGGAGACGACGAGCATGACCACGGCGATGGCGGTCGCGTCGGCATAGCGGAATTCGGACAGCCGGATCACGATCAGGAGCGGCGCGATCTCGGAGACATTAGGCAGATTGCCGGCGATGAAGATCACCGAGCCGTATTCGCCGACCGCGCGGGCGAAGGCGAGCGCGAGGCCAGTGAGCAGCGCCGGTCCGAGCGAGGGCAGGATCACGCGGATGATGGTCTGCCAGCGGCTGGCGCCGAGGCTGCCCGCGGCTTCCTCGATCTCGGGGTCGAGGTCCTGGAGCACCGGCTGCACGGTGCGCACCACGAAGGGGATGCCGATGAAGATCATGGCGACGAAGATGCCGATCGGCGTGAATGCCACCTTGATGCCGAGTGCGGCGAGCGGCGCACCCAGCCAGCCCGTCTCGGCAAACAGCGCGGTCAGCGCGACGCCGGCGACCGCCGTCGGCAGCGCGAACGGCACGTCGACGATAGCGTCGAACAACCGGCGCCCGGGGAAGCGGTAACGCACCAGCGCCCAGACGATGATGCTGCCCATGACGAGATTGACGCAGGCCGCCGCAAAGGCGAGGCCGAAGGAGACGCGCAAGGCGTTGAGGGTGCGGCGGCTGGACAGGATGTTCCAGAATTGCTCGGGGCTAAGCTCCAGCGATTTCAGGAACAGCCCGGCGAGCGGAATCAGGATGATGATGGAGAGCCAGGAAAGCGTCAGTCCCATCGTGAGACCGAAGCCCGGCAATGTCCGTCGTCGTGCTGCAACTGCGCTCACCAGGCCCCCTGCTACTCCTAAGACGGCGCCCGATCAGTTCTTGTAGATCTGATCAAAGACGCCGCCGTCGGCAAAATGTTCCTTCTGCGCCTTGGTCCAGCCGCCGAAAACGTCGTCGATCGTGAACAGTTCGACCTTGGCGAAGGAGTTTTCGTACTTCTTGGCAATCTCAGCGTCGCGCGGACGGTAGAAATTGCGCGCGGCGATTTCTTGACCTTCCTTGGTATACCAATACTGGAGGTAGGCATCGGCCGCGTTGCGGGTGCCTTTTTTATCGGCAACCTTGTCGACGATCGCGACCGGCGGCTCGGCGAGGATCGATTGCGGCGGCGCCACGATCTCGAACTTCTGCGCACCAAACTCCTTCAGGGCGAGATAGGCCTCGTTCTCCCAGGCCAGCAGCACGTCGCCGACGCCGCGCTCGACGAAGGTCACGGTGGCGCCGCGCGCACCGGTATCGAGCACCGGCACCTGCTGGTAGAGCTTTCCGATGAAGTCCTTGGCCTTGTCGGCCGAGCCGTATTTCTTTTGGGCAAAGCCCCAGGCGGCGAGATAATTCCAGCGCGCCCCGCCGGAGGTCTTCGGGTTCGGCGTGATCACCGAGACACCGGTCTTGAGCAGATCGTCCCAGTCCTTGATGCCCTTCGGATTGCCCTTGCGCACCAGAAACACGATGGTCGAGGTATAGGGCGATGAATTCTGCGGCAGACGCTTCTGCCAGTCGGTCGCGGTGAGGCCCTTGTTCGCGACGGCGTCGATGTCATAGGCGAGCGCGAGCGTCACCACATCGGCCTGCAATCCGTCGATCACGGCACGCGCCTGCGAGCCGCTGCCGCCATGCGACTGCTTAATCTCGACGCTCTTGCCGGTTTCCTTCTGATAGGCATTCGCGAACGCCTTGTTGAACTCGGCATAGAGCTCACGCGTCGGATCGTACGACACGTTCAAGAGATTGATGTCAGCGGCGAGAGCCGAGCTTGCCAACAATCCAGTCAAGAGCAGCCCTGCCGCGAGCGGAACGATACGGCGCATCATGTCCATCTCCATTTACCTCGACGACGTCATCGTCATCGATGGCACGCGGGCATAACTCGGGGCGAAACGCTCTCAAGTCAACGGAACCGGATTTTCTTGTTCGTAGCCGGACAGCTCGACTGTGCTACGAAGTCTTCATCGTGTGGATGCCGCATTCTGTCTTGGCTCGGCCGCGCCAGCGACCGGCGCGTGCATCCTCGCCCTCGGCCGTTCTGCTGGTGCAAGGCATACACCCAACCGACAGGAAACCGGACTCCACCAGCGGATGACGCGGCAATTTGGCGCGGACGAAAATGGCTTCGAGTTCCTCGCGCGAGACATTGGCGAAGGGGTTGAATTTCAACCGCGCGCCATCGTCCTCGACCACCGGAATGTCGGTGCGCGCATTGCCCTGAAAGCGCTTGCGGCCATTGAGCCACGCATCGAACGGCTTCAGCGCACGCGCCAGCGGCTCGACCTTGCGGATGCGGCAGCAGGCGTCTGGATCGGAGAACCAGAGGTCGCGGTCGGGATCTTCGCGCGACAGCGTCTCCTCGGCAGGCCTGATCGAGCGGACGTCCTTCAAGCCGAGTTCCGCGATCAGCGTGTCACGATAGGCCAGCGTCTCCTCGAACAGCCAGCCGGTGTCGAGGAAGATCACGGGGATCGCCGGATCGACGTCGGCCATGACCTTCAGCAGCGTCGCCGATTCCGTGCCGAAGGACGACACCAGCGCAAGCTTCTCGCGCCCGACCGCCTTCAACGCCGCGGCGATGACTTCCGCAGGCGAAGCATCGCGCAGCGCGCGATCGAGCTCCTCCGCCGAGGGCAGCGCAGACGCGGACACCGAAGCGACCTGGGGCGCGATTGCGTTCACCTGCCGACACCCTCGGAGTGACGCAGCTGCATGCGTCGGTGCAGCGCCGTGATGCGGCCGTCGCCGGTCGGCTGATAGAACACCGAATAGCGCTTCGCCGTCTGCATGAAGGCTTCCGCGTCGGCCTGCTTCTTGACCTCGAAGGAATCGAAGCCGGCACGCAGCATGAACACGAACTGATCGCGCAACACCTGGCCGGTGGCACGCAAATCGCCGCGATAATTATAGCGCTCGCGCAGCAGGCGCGCCTGGCTGTAGGCGCGGCCATCGCGGAAGCTCGGGAACACCAATGCGACGACGGCGATCTTGCCGAGATAGGGCACGAGCTCGGCGATATCGCGATTATTCGGCCAGATCACGCCGACCTTGCCGCCGCGCTTGAGCAGCGCGTCCGCATCGCTGAGGAAGCGCTCGGCCGGCACCAGGATGTCGCCGCCCTCGGGCAGCGGCGTGTCGACGGCAAGCTTGACGAAGCTGTCGTCGGCGATTTTTCCGCCGTTAACGAGTGGCATAGACGCGCTCCTTGAAGGGTTCGACGCCGAGGCGCTTCACCGTGTCGACGAACAGCTCCTCCGGCCGCTCGCGCAGCGCCAGATAGGCTTCCACGATGTCCTCGACGACGTCAGCGACCTCGTCAAACTTGACGCCGGGGCCGATCAGATTGCCAAGCGCGGCGCTCTCGTCGGCACGGCCGCCGATGGTGATCTGGTAGACCTCCTCGCCGTTCTTCTCGACACCGAGAATGCCGATATGGCCAACATGATGATGGCCGCAGGCATTGATGCAGCCGGAGATGTTGATATGCAGCCGCCCGATCAGATTGGCGAGCTCATGGTTGGCAAAGCGCCGCGTCAGCTCCTGCGCGATCGGGATCGAGCGCGCATTGGCCAACGAGCAATAGTCGAGCCCCGGGCAGGCGATGATGTCGGTGATCAGGTTGACGTTCGGCGTCGCCAGCCCAAGCTTGTCGAGCGCCTTCCACAGCGCCGGCAGGTCGCGCTTGGCAACATGCGGCAGCGCCAAATTCTGCTCATGACCGACGCGGATCTCGCCGAAGGAATATTTGTCGGCGAGATCGGCCAGCGCATCCATCTGCTCGGCGGTGGCATCGCCCGGAGGCGCGCCGATCGGCTTCAGCGAGATCGTGACGATGGAGTAGCCCGGGTTCTTGTGCGCGGCGACCGAGTTCTTGCGCCACGCCTCGAAATCGGGATCGGCCGCGGCCTGGCGCAGCTCGTCCGGCATGTGCGGCAGCTTCTCATAAGCCGGATAGATGAAGCGCGAGCGGATGTCCTCGATCACCTCGTCGTCGATCTGAAGCGAGGAGTTGCGGATATGCTGCCACTCCTCCTCGACCTCGCGGGAGAACTTCTCGATGCCGAGCTCGTGCACCAGGATCTTGATGCGCGCCTTGTAGATATTGTCGCGGCGTCCGTACTGGTTGTAGACGCGCAGGATCGCCTCGATATAGCTCAGGAGATCGCGGCCGTGGACGAAGTGCTTGATGGTCTTGCCGATGAACGGCGTGCGGCCGAGACCGCCGCCGACGAGCACCTCGAAGCCGGTTTCGCCCTTCTCGTTCTTGATCAGCCGCAGGCCGATGTCGTGGACCTTGATCGCAGCGCGGTCGTGATCCGACGCGGTGATCGCGATCTTGAACTTGCGCGGCAGGAACGAGAATTCCGGATGCAACGTAGTGTGCTGGCGGATCAGCTCCGACCAGATGCGGGGATCCTCGATCTCGCCCGGCGCGACGCCGGCCCACTGATCCGAGGTGACGTTGCGCATGTTGTTGCCGGAGGTCTGCATCGCGTGGATGCCGACCTCGGCAAGATCGGCCAGCGCATCCGGCAGGTCCGAAAGCTTGATCCAGTTGAACTGGATGTTCTGGCGCGTGGTGAAATGGCCGTAGCCGCGGTCATATTTGCGCGCGACATGGGCAAGCTGCCGCAACTGGTTCGACGCCAGCGTTCCGTAGGGAATCGCGACGCGGAACATGTAGGCGTGCAGTTGCAGATAGACGCCGTTCTGCAAGCGCAGCATCTTGAATTCGTCCTCGGTCAACTCGCCCGAGAGACGGCGTTGCACCTGGTCGCGGAATTCCGAGACGCGCTCGTTGACCAGCGTGCGATCGATTTCGTCGTAAGCGTACATGATTAAAGTGCCTTACAGCCCGACCTGCGATTAAACCGGCAAGTCGATGGTCACGCCATCGCGGCGGATCTGCTCGCGCAGATTTCCGGGCACGATCTTGCCGTCCTCGCCGATCTGGACCGGAGCGATATAGGGACCAATCGCGCCGACGTCATCGGCCACGGCCTCGGCGAGCAACGCTTTCGCCTCATCGGAGTTTCGCACGATCGCGGCGTCTGCGAGGTCAGCCGACCAGCCCTTGGCAGCGGTGCGGTAGACGACGACGCCATCCCAGGTACGGTTGGCGGTCACGACGGAGGAATCGCTGATTTTAAGTTTCTTTTGCAAGGGAGAGGTCATTCGGCAGCATCCAGGAGGTCAGAGATGATTTGTTTGGGTGTTTCGCGACGAAGCGAGCCGGCATGCCGGACCACGTCGCCGATGATGAGGATGGCGGGACCGCCATGGGTCCGCCGCACGAGTTCGGGCAGGTCGCGCAGCGTGCCGATCGCACCTTGTGCGTCCGGCCGCGTGACGCGGGCGAACACGCCGACCGGCGTCTCCGGCGAACGGCCGGCCGCGAACAAACCTTCGCGGATCGCGGGGGCAGCGGTCATGCCCATGTAGACCACGACGGTCATTTTGGTGTCGGTCAGCGTCGACCAGTCCACGTTCTCGGCATCGCGCGCCTTGTGCGCGGTGAGGAAGGTGATGCGGGTCGCCTCATGACGATAGGTGAGCGGCACCTCGAAATCGGCGGCGCCGCCGAGCCCGGCAGTGATGCCGGGAATGATCGAATAGGCGATACCAGCCGCGCGCAGCGCTTCCACCTCTTCGCCGCCGCGGCCGAACACGAAGGGGTCGCCGCCCTTCAGCCGCACCACGCGCTGGCCGGATTGCGCGGCCTCGATCATGCGCTTGTTGATGGCGTCCTGGCCGATGCCGGGCTTGCCGACGCGCCGGCCGACCGGAACGCGCGTGGTGTCGCGGCGGATGCGGTCGAGAATTTCGCCCGAGACCAGTTCGTCATGAAAGACGATGTCGGCATCCTGGAGCGCGCGCAGCGCCTTGATGGTGAGAAGGTCGGGGTCGCCGGGCCCGGCGCCGACCAGCGCGACCGAGCCTTCCGGCTTGTCGGCACGCGCGAATGCGGACGGATCGGAGATCGCCCTGATCGCGGCGTCGGCCTCGCCCTTGCGGCCCGCGAGCACAGACGCGCCGATCGGACCGTCGATGACGCGCTCCCAGAAGCGGCGGCGCAGCGGAAACTCGGCGATGCGCTCGTTGATGGATTTGCGGAAGCCGCCGATGAACTCGGCAAGCTCGCCGATGCGGGCCGGCAGCAGCGCCTCGATCTTCTCGCGCACGCGCCGCGCCACCACGGGCGAGGTGCCGCCGGTGCCGACCGCGACCACCACGTCGCCGCGATCGACGATCGCCGGAAAGATGAAGCTGGAATGTTCGAGATCGTCCATGACGTTGACGGGCAGGCCGAGCGCCTTGGCGCGCGCCGACATGGCAACGCCGACATCGCCCGCGCCGGCGCAAACGATGGCAATGACGCCCGAGAGATCGGCGGTGAGCGGATCGCCAGTGGCGATTTCAACCCGCGCAGCGTCTTCGGAACTGAGGCTCAGGTCCTGATTGCCGTCGATCGCATGCACGCGGATGCGCGCACCGGCAGCAGCGAGCACGCGCAGTTTGGCGCGCAAAAGCTCACCCGCGCCGATGAGGATCACCGGACCGGCCTTGAGATCGAGGAACACCGGCAAGAACCGCATGCGATACTCGCTTCCCCCACATCCGGGGTTGACTGGAATTATTTTCTATATATGTGTCGTTTCGAGCGCGCAAAGAGAAAATTTTTTCTTCTCTTCTGCACCGCAACTATAGAAAATTCGCCTCCAAACGCAAAGTGGCAGAGATGCATCTTCTCAGGACCGATTCCGGTGCAGATGGACGGGACTTCCGGGCTCCCGTTTCCGAGCAAATTCCCGTCGGGCTGACCGCCCCCAGCATGGACCATTTGGACCAGCTCGAGGCGCAGAGCATCTACATTTTTCGCGAGGCCTTTGGCCGCCTGAAGAAGATCGCCCTGCTGTGGTCGCTCGGCAAGGACTCCAACGTCATGATCTGGCTGGCGCGCAAGGCGTTCTTCGGCCGGCTGCCGTTCCCTGCCCTCCACGTCGATACCGGCAAGAAGTTTCCGGAGATGTACCGCTTCCGCGACCACTACGGAAAAGAGTGGGATCTCGATTTGCGCGTCGAGCCCTGCCCGCCGATCGATGCCGTCGATCCAACACTGCCGCCGGCCGCCCGTTCCGCCGCGCGCAAGACCGAGGGCCTCAAGATGGCACTCGGCAAATACGGTTTTGACGGCCTGATCGCCGGCATCCGCCGCGACGAAGAGGCGACGCGCGCCAAGGAGCGCGTGTTCTCGCCGCGCGGGCTCGAAGGCAATTGGGACGTGCGCGATCAGCCGCCGGAGTTCTGGGACCATTTCAACGCCTCGCCGCCGCAAGGCGCGCATTTGCGCATCCATCCGATCCTGCATTGGACCGAGGCCGACATCTGGGCCTACACCAAGCGCGAGAACATTCCGATCATCCCGCTGTATCTTGCCAAGGACGGCAAGCGCTATCGCTCGCTGGGCGATCAGGACATCACCAATCCGGTCGCGTCAACCGCGTCGACCATCGACGAGATCCTGGCCGAGCTCGAGCAGACCAAGGTGCCGGAACGCGCCGGCCGTGCGCTCGACCACGAGACCGAGGACGCCTTCGAGCGTCTGCGCGTCGCCGGCTATCTCTGATTCAAGGACGCAACGCGGCTATGAACATGATCGTCACCCCCGCTTCGCCCGCAACTCCGAACGGCACCACGCGTCCGCAGGTCCGCATCGTCATCGTCGGCCATGTCGACCACGGCAAGTCGACGCTGGTCGGGCGCCTGCTGCACGAGACCGGCAGCCTGCCCGACGGCAAGCTCGAGATGCTGAAAGCCGTCAGCGCGCGGCGCGGCATGCCGTTCGAATGGTCGTTCCTGCTCGACGCGCTCCAGACCGAGCGCGACCAGGGCATCACCATCGACACCACGCAGATCCGCTTCCGCACCAATTCGCGCGACATCGTGCTGATCGACGCGCCCGGCCATGCCGAATTCCTGCGCAACATGATCACCGGCGCCTCGCAGGCCGACGGCGCCGTGCTGATCATCGACGCGCTCGAAGGCGTGCGTGACCAGACCCGTCGGCACGGCTATCTCCTGCACCTGCTCGGCGTGAAGCAGGTCGCGATCGTCGTCAACAAGATGGACCGCGTCGATTTCTCCGCGGATCGCTTCAAGGAAATCAGCGACGAGATCTCGGCGCATCTGCAGGGCCTCGGCGTGACGCCGACGGCGGTGATCCCGATCTCGGCCCGCGACGGCGACGGCGTCGCGGAGCGCACCGACCGCATCCGCTGGTACAAGGGTCCGACCGTGGTCGAGGCGCTGGACCAGCTCGAGCCGGCGCGTCCGCTGGAAGCCCTCGCCCTGCGCCTGCCGGTGCAGGCGATCTACAAGTTCGACGACCGCCGCATCGTCGCGGGCCGCATCGAATCCGGCAGCCTCATTGCCGGCGACGAGATCGTGATCATGCCGGCCGGCAAGATCGCCAGGATCAAGACGGTTGAAAGCTGGCCGGTAACGCCGGTCGCGGGACGGCAGGGCGCGGGGCGCTCGGTCGGCATCACGCTCGATCGCGAATTGTTCATCGAGCGCGGCGACATCGTCGCGCATGTCGGCTCCGCACCGCGCGAGACCCGCCGTCTGCGCGCGCGGATCTTCTGGCTGCACGACAAGCCGCTCGCCAAGGGCGACCAGCTGCTGGTCCGCTGCGGCCCGAAGGAAAGCCGCGCCACCGTCGTCGCCATCGAGAAGGCGGTCGATCCCGGCGAGCTGTCGAGCGTCGAGAACAAGGCGATCGGCCGCAACCATGTCGGCGAGATCGACATTTCCCTTTCGAGCCCGATTGCCGCCGATCCCTACACCGAGAATCCGCGCACCGGTCGTCTCGTGATCGAAGTCTCGGGGCGCATCGCCGGCGGTGGTCTCGTGCTGTCGGTCGATGCCGGCCAGCGCGCCGTGCCGGTCGACATCGTGCCGGTGGAATCGGCGCTGCGGCCCGACGAACGCTCCGCGCGCTACCGCCACAACGGCGCCGTGGTCTGGCTCACCGGCCTGCCGGCGTCCGGCAAGTCGACGCTGGCGAAGGCGCTGGAACGTCGGCTGTTCACCAATGGCGGCTCGCCGATCCTGCTCGACGGCGACACGTTGCGCGCCGGGCTCAACAACGATCTCGGATTCTCCGCCGCCGACCGCAGCGAGAACATCCGCCGCCTCGCCGAGGTCGCGACCCATCTCGCCCGCAACGGCCACATCGCGATCGTCGCCGCCGTCTCGCCGGCCCGCGAGGACCGCGCGACCGCGCGCCGCATCGCCGACACCGCGTTCCGCGAGATCCACGTCGCGACGCCGGCAGAGGTCTGCGAGGATCGCGATCCCAAGGGCCATTACAAGAAGGCCCGCGCCGGCGCGCTGGCGTCGTTCACCGGCATCGGCAACGACTACGAGCGACCCGAGGCTGCCGAGCTCGTGATCGACACGTCGGCCCGCACGGTTGCGGACGCTGCTGACGAGATCGAACGGATGCTGAAGACCACCGGCGTGCTGTTCGACGAGCTCGTGGACCTCGCCGCGAATATTTGAGCGCGCGCTCTTTCGAGCTGGTGTGCCCACTGCCACCGCGTATGCATTGCGTTCCCTCCCCCCTTGCGGGGGAGGGTTAGGGAGAGGGTCCACACGGGGACTCTCTCCATCACTAAGAGCATTCCGCTCCGTCGAATTCAGGCACACCTTTTCCTGGGCTACCCCTCTCCCCCGCCCTCCCCCGCAAGGGGGGGAGGGAGCGCAGTTGTGCGCGTGGCGCTAAGCCGGGCTCAAGCGCTTGTAAAACGAGCTGCCTCCCACACCTCGCCTTGACATTTTGACAACTTTTGGAGGCCTTCTCACGGCCCCGATTTTGGGGCTAATAGGCCCTGAAAGCCGCCCCTTATGGGCGCATTTTGCTGCTGTCGGGTCAAAAGCAGCCAAAAAACAGCCATTTCCAACAAGAAAGCCCATCATGAAACGCGTCGACGCCCACGGATTGAAGATCGCTCCCGTCCTGTTTGACTTCATCGCCAAGGAAGCGGCCCCGAAAACGGGGATCGCGCCGGATGCGTTCTGGGCCGGGGTCGCCGCCATCATCAAGGATCTGGGGCCGAAGAACCGCGCGCTGCTGGCGGTGCGCGACACGCTGCAGGCCAAGATCGACGACTGGCACCGCGCCAACAAGGGCAAGGCGTTCGACCTCGATGCCTATACCGCGTTCCTGAAGGAGATCGGCTATCTCGTCCCGGAGCCGGCGACGCAGAAGGTCGAGACCGCCAATGTCGATGAAGAAATCGGCAAGATCTGCGGCCCGCAGCTCGTCGTGCCTCTCACCAACGCACGCTATGCGCTGAACGCGGCGAACGCGCGCTGGGGCTCGCTCTATGATGCCTTCTACGGCACCGACGCGATCCCGCACGACGCTGCCGAGAGCGGCAAAGGTTACAACAAGGCGCGCGGCGACAAGGTGATCGCCAAGGCCAAGGCGTTCCTCGATGCCGCCGTGCCGCTGGCGACCGGCAGCCACACCGACGTCACCGCCTATAGCGTCGTCGCGGGCCAGCTCGCGGTGAAGCTGAAGAGCGGCAATGCCACCGCGCTGAAGAACGCCGCGCAATTCGCGGGCTTCCAGGGTGATGCCGCCGCGCCGTCCGCGGTGCTGCTCGCCAACAACGGCCTGCACGTCGAGGTCAAGATCGACCGCAGCAGCGTGATCGGCAAGGACGATCCCGCCGGCGTCGCCGATATGATCATGGAGTCCGCGGTCTCGACCATCCTCGACATGGAAGACTCGGTCGCCGCGGTCGATGCCGAGGACAAGGTGCTGGTCTATCGCAACACGCTTGGCCTGATGAACGGCACGCTCTCGGCCGATTTCGAGAAGGGCGGCAAGACGCTGACCCGTTCGCTCAACAGTGACCGCAGCTACAAGACGCCGGACGGCAAGGGCGAAGTGAAGCTGCATGGCCGCAGCCTGCTGCTGATGCGCAATTGCGGTCACCACATGTTCACCGACGCGGTGCTGGACGAGAAGGACGAGGAAATTCCGGAAGGCCTGCTCGACGCCGCCGTCTCGGGGCTTCTTGCGATTCACGACATCAAGGGCAACTCCAAGGTCAAGAACAGCCGCACCGGATCTGCCTATATCGTCAAGCCGAAGATGCACGGCCCGGATGAGGTGTCGCTGACCTGCGAGATTTTTGACCGCGTCGAGAAGATGCTGTCGCTGCCCGAGAACACGCTCAAGGTCGGCATCATGGACGAGGAGCGGCGCACCACCGTCAACCTCAAGGCCTGCATCCAACGCGCCTCCAAGCGCATCATGTTCATCAACACCGGCTTCCTCGACCGCACCGGCGACGAGATCCACACCTCGATGGAAGCGGGTCCGATGATCCGCAAGAACGAGATGAAGGCGCAGGCCTGGATCAAGGCCTATGAGGACTGGAACGTCGACATGGGCCTGATCGACGGCCTGCCCGGCCATGCCCAGATCGGCAAGGGCATGTGGGCCGCGCCCGACAAGATGGCGGACATGCTGCAACAGAAGCTGGCGCATCCGCAGGCCGGCGCCACCACCGCCTGGGTGCCCTCGCCGACGGCGGCAACGCTGCACGCCCTGCACTATCACCAGGTCAACGTCACCGCGCGTCAGCAGGAGCTGACCAAGGGCGGTCCGCGCGCGAAGCTGTCCGACATCCTCACCATTCCGGTGTCGAAGTCGAACTGGGCGCCCGACGACGTCAAGCAGGAGATCGACAACAACTGCCAGGGCATCCTCGGCTATGTCGTGCGCTGGATCGACCAGGGCGTCGGCTGCTCCAAGGTGCCTGATATCCACGATGTCGGCCTGATGGAAGACCGCGCCACCTTGCGCATCTCCAGCCAGCATCTCGCCAACTGGCTGCATCAGGGCGTGATCACCGAGGCGCAGGTGATGGAATCGCTCAAGCGCATGGCCGTCGTGGTCGACAAGCAGAACGCCGGCGATGCGATCTACAAGCCGATGGCGCCCGCCTTCGACGGTGTCGCGTTCAAGGCGGCCTGCGACCTGATCTTCAAGGGGCGCGAGCAGCCGAACGGCTACACCGAGTACATCCTCACCGCCCGCCGCCGCGAGGCCAAGGCTGCGGGCTAGAGCCCGGTCATTCAAACACCAAAGCCCCGGCTCGCGCCGGGGCTTTTTTGTTTTCGGGCCGTAGCCCGGATGGAGCGAAGCGCAATCCGGGACCGGCGTTGCTTGGGGCAGGCCCCCGGATTTCGCTGCGCTCCATCCGGGCTACACGCCCTACCCCGCTAAAACACCGTCAGATATTTCAGCAGCGACACGACGCCGATGATGATGACGACCACACGCGCGATTTGCTTGGCGCGACCGTCCATGGGCAGCATGTTGATGAGATAGAGCACGAGAATGACGACGAGAAAGGTGACGAGTACGCCGACCAGCATCGCAAGGACCCCCCTTCAGGCAAATTGCTACGGTGTTCTAACGCCTATCTCCCGCGCAGGTTCCATCACGGCAACCCACTGCAACTTCTAGTAAATACGTACTTCTACGATCAGCCGGCCTGCCTAAAACTTTACCCTTTTCGTTTCAGATGCAGAAACCGTTTGGGTGATGCGCCGCAAACGGCATGCGATTGCCGATCTGCCTGCCCCTCCGTTTTGATGTTGCCGGGGCGTCTCGACGAACTTTGCAATGGGAATTTTAGGGGGCTTCGATGCTGAATCGTCTGACCGTGTCCGCGCTGCTGAAGGCGGTGATCGCCATCACCTCGGTCTGCGTGGTGATTGCGCTCTCGCTCACCGCCTACGCCTCCTGGGACCGCCTCAAGACCGCTAACCGCATCTCGCAGATCGCCGACGCCTCCGCCGATCTGTTCAAGGCGATGCACAATCTGCGCACCGACCGCTCGACCACGTCCCGGCTGCTGAACGCGACCGAGCCGATGGACTCCGAGATCGAGAGATATCTGCGCGCGCTGCGCGATGCCCAGATGCCGGCGATGGCCCGCGCGCTCGAGCTGCTGCCGAGCATCGACTTCCCGCAATCGGGCGCGCTGGTGCCTGAGCTCGCGCGGCTCTACAAGCTGCTGGGCGAAGAGCAGAAGCAGTTCTGGGAGGATGTTGCCAAACCGAAGGACCAGCGCCGCGCCGGCCTGACCAAGGAATACATGGAGACGACGCAGGGGCTGCTCGACGTGCTCGACAAGCTCTCGGGCGTCCTCGCCGCCACCGTCAACCACCAGGATGCCGTGATCGACCAGCTGCTGTCGATCAAGCAGAGCGCCTGGCTGCTCCGCAACACCGCGGGCGAGGCCTCACTGATCGTCTCGACCGGACTTGCGGCCGGCAAGATCTCGCCGGAGGGCCGCTACAACTATACCCAATTTGTCGGCGGTACGGCCGCGATGTGGAAAGCGCTGGAATTGTCGACCTCGGGCATGCAATTGCCGCCCGCGCTCGCCTCGGCCATGACCACGGCCAAGACCGCTTATTTCGAGCCGCAATATCTCACCCTGCGCGACCGTCTCGCGGACACCCTGGTCAAGGGTGAGAAGGCCGAGCTGACGGCCAACCAGTGGAGCCCGCTCACGGTCGGCCGTATGGCCAGTGCGGTCGCGGTGGCCGAAGCCGCGCTCGACGCCGCCCGGAGCTACACGCAGGAGCAGCGCAGTACCGCACAGCGCGCGCTGATCGTGCAGCTTGCACTCCTGGCGCTCGCCATCGGCCTCGCCGTCGGCGCGGTCATGCTGGTCAGCCGCCGCGTCATCCATCCCCTCAACACCATCCGCGACGCCATGCTCAAGGTCGCCGGCGGCGACCTCGCCGTCGACAGCGGCTATCTCGACCGCCAGGACGAGATCGGCGCGCTTGCCGGCGCGCTGGAAACCTTCAAGCAGCAGGCGACCGAGAAGCTCAAGATCGAGGCGCAGGAGCGCGAGCGCAATGTCGGCGCGGCCGCGCGCCAGCGCGCCGTCGAGACCTATGTCGGCGAGTTCGAGGGCGCGGTGCGCAAGACGCTCGGCGAACTGAGCGAGGCGTCCGGCGAGATGCGCAAGACCTCGGGTGATCTCTCCGCGGTGTCGCGCCAGACCAACGACCGCGTCCAGGTCGCCGGCAAGGCCTCCAACGACGCCTCCATGAGCGTCGACAGCGTCGCCGCCGCCGCCGAGGAGCTCTCCGCCTCGATCAACGACATCAGCCAGCAGGCGGCGCACGCCGCGGGCATTGCCAGCCGCGCCGTCAACCAGGCCCGCGAGACCGACGGCACGGTGCAAGGGCTGGCGCAGTCCGCAGGACGCATCGGCGAGGTCGTCGGCCTGATCAACACCATCGCGGCGCAGACCAATCTGCTCGCGCTCAACGCGACGATCGAGGCCGCACGTGCGGGCGAAGCCGGGCGCGGTTTCGCGGTCGTGGCCTCCGAGGTGAAATCGCTGGCGAGCCAGACCGCCAAAGCCACCGAGGAAATCTCCGGGCAGATCGCCGACATCCAGAGGGTGGCGAGCGACGCCATCAACGCGATCCAGACCATCGGTGGCATCATCGGCGAAGTGAACGAGGTCGCCACCGCGATCGCCGCCGCCGTACAGGAGCAGGGCGCGGCGACCCAGGAGATCACGCGCAGCACGCAATTTGCGGCGCAGGGCACCAGGAACGTGTCGGACAACATCACCGGCGTGAAGGCCGACGCGGATGCTGCCGCCGGTGCGGCGGACAACGTCAAGCAGGCCTCGGAAACGCTGGAAACCCAGAGCCGCCAGCTCGGCCAGCAGGTCAGCGACTTCCTGGGGAAAATCCGCGCGGCGTAGGACTGCGGATTGGATAGAAAGCTGCCGCTACACCTTCAGTGTCGTCCCGGCGAACGCCGGGACCCATAACCACAGGGAGAAGTTGTCGCGCGAGCTGCTAACCACGTGCCTTCGTCAAACCGCTTCCTGTAGTTATGGATCCCGGATCTGCGCTCCGCTTGTCCGGGACGACAGTGGAGATCGAGGCGCTAGCGCCGCAACCCACTTGAGGCCGCACCGCCCCTACTCCTTCGCGACCACCGGCACCTGGCGGAACCTGGCGCGCACCGACTCCGGCAGCGGCGAAAAATTCATCGCGACGCCACGGCGGTCGTTGGCGTTGCGGTTGGCGACCACCAGGCCATCGCTGCCCGCGACGATGTCACCCTTGCGCAAGGTCGGATCGTCCTCGACCTTGACCTGGGCAAGTCCGACCGGATCCTTGCCGTTGCACGTGCAGCCCGCGACGATCTCGTTGCGGAAGCGGAACGCGTTGGGCAGGTCGGAATAGGATTTTCCCTTGTCCGTCGTGGCGTCGTCGATGTTGCTGCCATAGACCAGCGAGGTTTCGGACGTCGGGCAGAAGCTTTTGCAGGATTTCGCCTTGCTTTCGGCGTCGTTTCCTTGCGCCGGGAAGTAGCGGCCATCGCAACCGCGCACGCAATAGGCGATGCCGCCGCCATAAGAGGCCCGCTGGCGCGGCGTGTCGTAGCGCGGCATGTCATCGGTCGGGAACGGCATGCGGATCTCCGGCGCGGAGCGCGCGCGGAAGCCGCCGAACAGCGCCGAGAAGAAGTCTTCCGCATGCGCCGACGGCGTCAACGCGAGGCCGAGCGAGGCGACGGCGAAGCACGCCGCCGCGCCACCGGCCAGTTTGCCGATCGAACGTCTCTTCATATGACCTCGCTCAACTCTCAGTTCACTGCCGACGTCGTGATGTTCAGCGCCTGCCGTCCCGAAGGCAGCGTCGTCACCGGCGGGCGCTTGCGTACGGGGTCGCCGCCCTTGTCGTATCCCTTGGCCATCAGCGGCGCGTTCTTCGGCAGCACCACCACCTTGGCGCCGACATTGACGCGGCTGAACAGGTCCGTGACGTCCTCGTTGGTCATGCGAATGCAACCGGAGGACACGAACTTGCCGATCGTGGTGGGATCGTTCGTGCCATGGATGCGGTATTCGCTCGAGCCGAGATACATCGCGCGAGCGCCGAGCGGATTGCCGGGACCGCCGGCGACGAAGCGCGGCAGATAAGGCTGACGCGCGATCATCTCGGCCGGCGGATGCCAGTCCGGCCACTCGGCCTTGCGACTGACGCTCTGCACGCCGGCCCAGGTGAAACCTTGTCGGCCGACGCCGACGCCGTAACGGATCGCGCGGCCATTGCCGAGCACGTAATAGAGGTAAGTGTTGCCGGTATCGATGACGATGGTCCCGGCCGGCTCGTTCCGGTCGAAGCTGACGATCTGCTTGCGCAGCCGGTCGGGCAGCGCGGCATCCTCGTCGGCGGCCTGCGGCGCCGCGTTGACATAACCCCGCGAATAGCTCGGGTCCTGCGGATATCCCTGCGGCTGCATCGGCGCGTAGCCGAGCGTCTGGGCCTGTGCCGCGAAGGGCACGGTCAGCAATGCTGTCGCGAAGGCAATGGCGGTGGTGGCGCGCAGCGAGAAGCGGCGACGGACTGGAGAGAACCTTGTCATGTGCTGCCCCATTGGATGTGCATCAGGTGATGCGGCTCCCAACAAACGCAGCTGGACCGACTCAAGTTCCACCGCTCGCTGCGGCGGCGAGGTCACAGTCAAGCGAGCAAAACTTCACGAAACCGCGATGGAACCGGAACGTCCGCCCGGACGTTCTACTGCCAACAATGGGCGCGCGGAGGCTTCCGTGCGGGAGGAGATATTGTGCGCGTCCTTCCCACTGAACGTCTGATTTCCGGCAATAACGAGGGCGCCCCGCTTCCCGACAGCCATGTCGAGCTGCCGCCGGTGATCCGCCGCACCGAGTTCGTCGCCTTTGCGCTCGCCGGTCTGTTCCTGATTGCCGTGGTCGCCGTGCTCTACGTCGCCAGGGCATTCTTCCTCCCGGTCGTGATGGCGGTCGTCGCCGGCACCATGTTGTCGCCGGCCGCGAGCTTTCTCGAGCGGCGGCATGTGCCGCGCGCCTTCGGCGCCGTGCTGATCGTGATCGCGGTGACGACGGTGGTCGCCTTCGTCGTCGCGCTGATTGCCGTGCCAGCGATGGAGTGGAGCTCGCGCCTGCCGGAATTGGGCGCGCAGTTGAAGGAGAAGATGCACGTCTTCGACCGGCCGCTGGCGCTGTGGAAGGAATTGCAGACGATGGTGGGCGGCTCGGAGGGGCTGCCTAGCCTTCCGCTGCCGAAAACCGAATGGGTGCAACCGACGCTGGAATTCCTGTCGCCGACCTTCGCCGAATTCCTGCTGTTCTTCGCCACGCTGATCCTGTTCATCGCGAGCTGGCGCGACCTGCGGCGGGCGCTGATCATGAATTTCGGCGATCGCGATTCGCGGCTGCGCACGCTGCGGATCCTCAACGAGATCGAGGTCCATCTCGGCAACTATCTTTTGACGGTGACGCTGATCAATGTCGGCGTGGGTATCGCAACCGGTCTCATCTGCGCCGTCACCGGCATGCCCAATCCGGCCGGGCTCGGCGCGCTTGCGGCGGCGCTCAACTTCATCCCGATCATCGGACCGGTCGCGATGTTCGTCATCCTGGTCGTGGTGGGGCTCGTCGCCTTCCCGACCATCGGCGGCGGACTGATGGCGGGGCTCGCCTTCGGCGGCATCACCTTCCTGGAAGGACACTTCGTCACGCCGACCATCATCGGGCGCAGGCTTTCCCTGAACGCGCTTGCCGTCTTCATCGCGCTGGCCTTCTGGACCTGGCTGTGGGGGCCGATGGGCGCATTCCTGTCGTCGCCGCTCCTGATCGTCGGGCTGATCCTGAAGGAGCATCTGCTGCCGGAGAATTCGCCGCAGCTGCCGCAGGCATGACCGGTTTCCCGAACGGAACTTACCCGGGCACGAAACGTTTTCCGGCTATCTCAGCCGCCAACAGCTTTGGAGCTCCTGATGTCAACCAATGGCGAAACCGGGATGAGAGACTGGACCGACAAAGCCACCAGAGAACGCCTCGAGAAGGATGTAGCAGCCGTGAAAAGCGATATCGCCGCCCTCACCGATCAGATCACCGACGCGCTCAACACCTTTGCCAATTCCACCAGCAAGCAGGCCCGCCGCGGCTATCGCCAGGCCCGCGAGAGCGTGGATTCCGCGGTCGACGACATGTCGGATCGCGGCAGCGCCATGAT
The DNA here is from genome assembly GCF_040547805.1 of Bradyrhizobium sp. LA6.1. Classification (NCBI taxonomy): domain Bacteria; kingdom Pseudomonadati; phylum Pseudomonadota; class Alphaproteobacteria; order Hyphomicrobiales; family Nitrobacteraceae; genus Bradyrhizobium; species Bradyrhizobium sp. LA6.1. The sequence continues at coordinate 321,638 of NZ_JBEPQK010000004.1, forward strand.
GGAAGCTGCGCAAGACGCCTACGGCTCGATCGAGGAAACGCTGGAAGATGCCATCACGCAGCGGCCGCTCGCGACCGTCGGACTCGCGCTCGGCATCGGCTTCCTGATCGGTGTCGCCTGGCGCCGGTAGCGTGGGCGCAGGACCTTGACGTTGTTACGGCGGCGCTGTCGCGCCGTCGCTGCCGGCTTGCGGGGATCTGAGGAGCAAGGCCATGTTACAGCGCATCATCGACGGCATCAGCGCATCGACGGGCGCGACCGTCCGCCTGACATCGCTCGCCGCGGGCGCGGCACTCGCGCTCTTCATCACCACGGGCTTTCTCTGCGCGGCCGCCTTCATCTCGGTCCTTCAGACCTACGGACCGGTGCAGGCCTGCCTCGCCGGCGCCGGCATCTTCTTCCTGCTGACGCTTGCCGCGGCGGGGAGCTATTGGGGCTACAAGCGGGAGATGCGGAAGCGCGCCCGGATCGCCGCCGAGCGCGCCGCGAAGTCGGCCGCTTCGAGCATGCTCGCCGACCCCATGCTGCTCGCGACGGGCCTCCAGATCGTTCGCGCCATCGGAATCAAGCGGCTGCTGCCGATCCTGGCGATCGGCGGCGTCGCCCTCGGAATCATGGCGAGCCGCGCCGGCGCATCCGACGAAGCCTCGGCTGAACCGGCCGAATAGCGGTCGAAGCGCTAAGATAATTTCGTCGTCGGCAGAACGGGCGAGCTTGCGGGAATTCCATCCGGCGATCATGCGCAATTTTGCGCCAGATTGGACAATTCCAGCCCCCCTCACGCAAACGCTACTCGGATAGGCGGGCGGTTGCCGCTAAAAGCAGCGCCCGTGATTCCAAAAGTCATTTTCCGCGATGAAACCGTCCGTCAAGGCGAACCTCGCCGCATTCCATCACGATGCCAGATTGTATTTGACGCTCGGCATTGCCAACTGGTCGGTGTTCGTCGACCACATCCCGAACAACGTCGTTAATCTCCTGACGCTGCGAAATTTCGGCTTCAGCGGCGCCGCTGACCTGTTCGTGTTCGTGGTGGGTTATGGCGTCGCCATCATTCACGGCAGGATGGCGCTGGAGCGCGGCTACGTCGTCGCGGCGACGCGCATCTTCCGCCGCGTCTGGCGGCTCTACGCTGCCTATGTCGTGCTCTTCGTGATCTATATCGACACCATCGCCTATGTCGCCTCGCAATCGATGGCGCCGGAGATCATCCACGAATACAACATCTCGGGCATTCTCGATCATCCGCTGCGCATCCTGGTCCGCGGCCTCGTGCTCCAGGAAGAGCCGCTGAACCTCGACCTCCTGCAACTGATGATCCCGCTGATGGCGTTCTTTCCGTTTGCGCTATGGGGTTTGTTGCGGCGGCCGAACCTGACGCTGGCGGCATCGGTCGCGCTGTACGTTGCGGCGCGCTGGTTCGACTGGAATTTCCGGGTCTATCCGGACCAGGACTGGACCTTCAATCCGCTGTGCTGGCAGATGCTGATGGTCCTCGGCGGCTGGTTCGCCGTAACAGGCGCCTCCGGACGCGCGTTGCACGGCATGTCCTGGCTGCGGATCCTCGCGGGTGCCTATCTCATCTTCGCGATGGCGGTCACCTTGATGCGGCATTCGCCCGCGCTGGCCGTCTATTTGCCGGACGTCGTCGTCAACAGCATCGCGCCGACAGACAAGGAAAACCTCGCGCCCTATCGCGTGATCCATTTCCTCGCGCTCGCCTTCCTCGCGACCCATCTCATTCCGGCCGACCACCCCGGCCTGAAGTTGCGGCCGCTTCAGGCGGTGATCACATGCGGCGAGGAATGGCTCGCGGTGTTCTGCGTTGCCGTGTTCCTGTCCTTCGCCGGCCATCTCATCCTGATCACCGGACCGAACCTCGTGGTGATGCAGATCGCGGTAAGCCTCGTTGGCTTCGCGGCGATGACGGCTGTGGCCTATTACATCTCGTGGTCGAGGCGGCAGGACCTTCCGGCCGCCCTGCGGCAGCAGGCCTAGAGCTCCGTTCCGATCTAATCGGAACGGAGCTCTAGATTCCTGTCTTGACGCGTTTTCTTCACGCGAACCGGTACCCACTTCGCTCGAGCCAAATAATCGTGCGATTCTGCTAGGCCGAGACCTGTGGCTGCGCTATGCGGGGAGCCTCTGCGTGAGGGGACCGGGCGTGGCGATGGCAAAGGGCGGGGGTGATGAGGCTGACAGCGCGCCCCGGCGCGGCCGGCCGCGATCGATCGAGACCACCAACGCCATTCTCGAAAGCGCCTATGCGCTGATGGCCGCCACCGGCCTTGCCGCCACCTCCATCGACGCCGTCGCACGCCACTCCAGCGTCTCCAAGATGACGATCTACAAATGGTGGCCGTCGCGGGAAGCGCTGCTGATCGACGCCTTCCTTCATCATGCCGCGCAGATGCTGCCGCTGCCGCCTGCGAGCTCCGGCAGCCCCGCGGCGCGCGCACGCCGCCATGCCGCGGCCTATGCCGAGGCGCTCCAGGGCGAGTTCGGCAAGGTGCAGCTCGCCGTCGTCTCCGAATGCATTTCCAAGACCGGCTCGGCGGAGCTGTTCTATGCCCGCTACCTGCAATTCCGCCGCGACGCACTGGTCGAGATGATCGCCGCTGGCCAGACGGATGGCAGCATCCTGGCGGAGGGAGCGCCCGAGTATCTCTACGACGCCATCTATGGCAGCCTGTTCTACCGCTACGTCTTCGGCATTGCACCGATCACGCCGGCCTACGCGCGCAATCTGGTCGACCTGGTGCTGCGGCCGAAGGGTTAGAGCATGATCCGGAAAAGTGCGAAGCGGTTTTCCGAAAAGATCATGCTCAAAGCAACAATCTGAAGCTCGACCTCTATCGCACCGGCCTGACCGGCGCCGAGATCTTGTCCGTGCGGTCGCGCTCGGACATGTCGACCACCGTCTCCATCGGCGCCGTCAATTCATAGACGTAGGAGGCGTCGGTGAAGTAGCGCTTGGCGGTGCCGCCGAGCGCTTCGGGCGCGACACGGTCGAGCAGGATCAGACCGAAATCGGAATCCGGGCGGCGCGTCGCCTCGCTGGTGTTGAACTCCTCCCAGCGGAAATGGAAGACCTCGTCGGTCCCCTCGCCCGTCACCGTCCAATTCGCGGTGATGTGCGGATGCTTTCCGACCAGCGACAGACCTTCGTCGGAGTGCGAGGCGAGCTCGAAGAACAGGAGCGACAGGCTCTGCGCGGCGCGCGCGCTGACCGCGATGTCGGGGCCGGTGACGGCGATGCGATCGGCATGCGGGATGGCGCGCGCCTCGAACAGGCCCTTCAGCTTGACGCCCTGCCACTGGCTCTCGCTGAGCAGCGAGACCACGTTGGACATGGCGTGGATGCGGCCGATCAGCAGTTCACGCGCAACGTCGATGTCCGAGCCGTGGCGCAGCGTGCGCGTCACGATCGACTGGATCACCGCCAGGATGTTCTTGACCCGGTGGTTGAGCTCGTCGATGACGGCGGTCAGCCGGCGCTCGAAGCCGATCCGCACCTGGATTTCCCGGCTGAGCCGCAGATTGTTGTAGGCGACATAGCCGAACAGGCCGCACACCATCGCGGTGATGGCAAAACCGATCGCCGCCACGATGATCGCCGTCTGCTCAGCGCGCCGCGCCGAATTGGTCTTGGCGTAGTAGCCGAGATGCCAGTCGCGGCCGCCAAAGCTCACCGTGCGCGTCGCCGACGGCGCCGGCCCGTCCGCTGCCGTCATGCGTGACGAGACCACGCCCTGGTCGTTGGCAACGAGCTCGCCACCTTCCCTGCGCGGATCCTTCAGCGCGACCGAGAACAACGACATGTCGTCATTGGTCAGCATCAGGGAGGCGAGCTCGTAGGAAAACGTGACGAAGCCGGCCGGCTCGGTCGCGCCCTCGGGAATGACGGGCGCGGCCACGATGATGCCGATGGGCCCGCCGCCACGCAGCAACTGAACCGGGTCCGAGGCGACCGACCTCTTCTCGACACGCGCACGCGTCAGCATGGCGCTGCGCACCTGATCCTGCTCGTAGCTGCGGCCGGGCAGCGCCTTGGTCTCGTTGCTGCGCGGTTCGAGGTCCATCAGCACGTCGATCGGCTGGGTGACCTTCGCAAGATCGATCGGCTTGTCGTCATACGTGCGAATCTGCGGATTGGGGAAGCCGGCGCTCGCGATCGCGTCCTCCGCCGGGAGAAGCTCGTTCGGCTTCAGCCGGGCGACCCACCCGGCGACCACGAAATCGGTCTTGAAGGCGTAGATGGCCGAGCGCAGCGGCTCCAGCATGTTCGGCTTGATGACCGACGGCGCACGGAACAAGCCTGAGGCGACACGCGCGAGCAGCTCGCGCTCGGTCAGCCGGTCCTGGACCAGGCTCGCGTGGACGTCGATCGCGCGCGCCAGCGCGATCCGGTCCAGTGCCAGCTCCTGGTCGTGGACGCGATAGGCCGCGAGCCCGGAGAGCAGGGCTCCGAGCAGGGCGATGAAACCGATGATAAAACCCAGCCGGACCACTTCGACTACTCAGGCGAAAACAGCAGGTCGGCAATAAACACGGAGCATATCAACGCCGCTCGAACGGCCATGTGCCGAAACAGAGTGGACCCCAGTAACGGAGATAATGAAGGAGGAGGCATCAGTACGCAACTTCGGTCGCCTGAAAAGCTTAATTCGCCCGGCCGATGGTCTGGCCATGAAGGCTTTGCTCCGGGCACCGGAGGTAGTTAATCGCCGTGTCCGAAATTTGTTCCGCGGATGCGGCTTTTGCCCCAGACGTTAACGGCGGAAAACGCCTGCGCCACGTCGTCGCGCCGTCAGCCCGCCCGTTTCAGGCCGCCTTTGGCCTCGATGAAGCCGACGATCTGGTCGAGCCCCTCGCTCTTTTTCAGGTTGGTCATGACGAAGGGGCGCGCGCCGCGCATGCGCCTGGCGTCCGTCTCCATCTTCTCCAGGGAGGCGCCGACATGGGGCGCGAGGTCGATCTTGTTGATGACCAGGAGGTCGGAGCGGGTGATACCGGGGCCGCCCTTGGACGGGATCTTGTCGCCGGCCGCCACGTCGATGACGTAGATGGTGAGGTCGGCGAGCTCCGGAGAAAAAGTGGCAGCCAGATTGTCGCCGCCGGACTCGATCAGCACGAGGTCGAGCCCGGGGAATTTTGCGCGCATGTCGGCGACCGCGGCCAGGTTCATCGAAGCGTCCTCGCGGATCGCGGTGTGCGGGCAGCCGCCGGTCTCGACGCCGGCGATGCGGTCCGGCGTCAGCGAGCCCGAGCGCACCAGGAATTCCGCATCCCATTTGGTGTAGATGTCGTTGGTGATCGCCGCAATGTCATAGCGCTCGCGCATGGTCTTGCAGAGCAGGTCCATCAGCGCGGTCTTGCCCGATCCGACCGGGCCGCCTATTCCGACGCGCAAGGGGCCGTGAGATTTCGACATGTCACTCGCTCTCTCTCGATGGATTAAAGGCCGCACCGCTCACGAGCGAAACAGCCGCGTATATTGCGTCTCGTGCCGCAGGCTGGCGAGATCGGCGCGGAAGGTCGCGCTGCCGAGGTCATCCAAGTTCGCATTCAACGCACGATTGGCGGTCGCGGCAACGGCGGCTTCCAGCTTCACCAGCACCCGCTGGCTGTCGGTCTGGCCGAGCGGAATGAGGCGGCTCGCCGCCGAAATCCAGTTCGAGACCAGCGCATGCAGGAAGGCGTGCAGCGTCGGCGCCAGCGGCACGCCGTGCACCGCGGCAACCACGCCGACGGCGACAGGATAGATCAGTGCCGTGCGACATGCCGCCACCATGGCATTCAGCCCGTCGGCATCCCACGCGGCGCGGGAGATGTCGATGAAGGCGCGGCCCTGCGAGGTCGTCTCGAGCTGCCGCTCGCGCGACGGCACGAAGGCGGCGGCGAGCTCCGCGATATCGTTCAAGGTGGTGTCCTCGCCCAATTCAGTGGCGCGATAGGCGTGGACCAGGAACGTCGCATCGCAAAAGCCGGAACCATCGCCCAGCATGGCGTCGAGCCAGTCGGCCAGCGTCGCGGTGTCAGCGATGTCGCCCGCCTCGACCGCCCATTCGATGCCGCTGGAATAGGAGAAGCCGCCGACCGGAAAGGCTGGCGACAGCCACGTCATCAGCCGGTACAGCGCCGCCGCCTCGCGCTCGGCGAGGTCACCGGCACTCACCGGCTCATTTGTGGTCATGAGCATGCTTGTGGCCGTGGTGGTGGTCGGGGTGGTCGCAATGCTCGTCGTGGTGATGGTCGTGGCCATGGTCATGCGCGGCATGATCATGGTGGTCGTGGTGATCGTGACCATGATCATGGTGATGATGGTCGTGATCGTGATGCCCGTGATCATCGTGACCATGTGCGTGGCCGCCGTCGGCGTAAGCGCCGCCCTCGGGATCGAACGGCGCCTCGATCTCGATCACGCGCGCGCCGAGACCCTTCACCATGGCCTCGATGACATGGTCGCGGCGGATGCGCAGGCTCTTGGCCATGATCTGCGTCGGCAAATGGCGATTGCCGAGATGCCAGCCGACGCGAATGAGGTGGTGCGGATCGCGGCCGCGGATCTCCAGCAGCGGCTCGGGCGCCGCGACCACTTCGACCAGCCTGCCGTCCTCCAGCACCAACGCATCACCGCCGCGCAGTGCGACGGCATTCTCCAGGTCGAGCAGGAATTCGAGGCCCCGCGTCCCCGTCATCGCCATGCGGCGGCGGTGCCGGTCGTCGAAATCGAGCACCACCGTATCCGCCGGCGTCTCCGTGAAGCCGTGCTGTCCCTTAACCTGCGTCGCCCGGATCATGCTTTTACCCCGTTACCGTGTCTCGACCTTCTCGGGCGTGATCACTTCAATCTTCGGCGGCGCCGTAAAACACTTCACCGCGACGCGGCCGAACGTCTTCATGTGCTCCATGGCGCGATGCGGCACCAGCGCCTCGGCGCTCTCCCACTGCTCGACGAACACCATCTTGGCGGGATCGGTGACGCTCTCGTGCAAATCATAGGCGATGTTGCCGGGCTCCTTCCGCGTCTCCTTGATGCAGGCGGTGGCGGCCGCAATGAATTCGGCGCGCGTCTCGGGCTTGATGGTCAAGGTGGCAACGACGTAAATCACGAGAAATCCTCCCGGCTTTTCTTCTAAGGTAAGATACCGGGCGGGACCTTAGACCAGGCGGGGTCGAACGCAAAACCGGAAAAGCCGCCCCAGGACATGCAACAAGACATGCAATCGGGACATGCGCCGGGGACATGCGTCCAGACGCTATTTCAGTACATGAAATATCGCTGCGCCATCGGCAGCACCTCGGCGGGCGCGCAGGTCAGCAGTTCGCCGTCGGCGCGCACCTCGTAGGTCTCGGGATCGACCTCGATATTGGGCGTGGCGTCGTTGTGGATCATGCTCTTCTTCGAGATCTTTCCGCGGGTGTTCTGCACCGCATAGAGCTTCTTGTCGATGCCGAGCTTTCGCGCGAGGCCGCCGGTGACCGCCGCCTTCGAGGTGAACACCACGGACGACGCGGTGCGCGCCTTGCCGAAGGCACCGAACATCGGCTGATAGTGCACCGGCTGCGGCGTCGGGATCGAGGCGTTGGGATCGCCCATGGGGGCGGCGACGATCGAGCCGCCCTTGATGATACAGTCCGGCTTGACGCCGAAGAAGGCCGGCGACCACAGCACGAGGTCGGCGAGCTTGCCCTTCTCGACCGATCCGATCAGCTTCGACACGCCGTGCGCGATCGCAGGATTGATCGTGTACTTGGCGATGTAGCGCTTGACGCGGAAGTTGTCGTTGTCCTTGCCTTTGTCCTGGTCGAGCGACCCGCGCTGCTTCTTCATCTTGTCCGCGGTCTGCCACGTCCGGATGATGACCTCGCCGAGTCGGCCCATGGCCTGCGAGTCCGAGGACATCATCGAGAGCGCGCCGAGATCGTGCAGGATATCCTCGGCCGCGATGGTCTCCTTGCGGATGCGGCTCTCCGCAAACGCGAGGTCTTCCGCGATCGAGGGATCGAGATGGTGGCACACCATCAGCATGTCCAGATGCTCGTCGATGGTGTTGCGGGTGAAGGGCCGCGTCGGGTTGGTCGAGGACGGCAGCACATTCTTCAGCCCCGCGACCTTGATGATGTCGGGGGCGTGACCGCCGCCGGCGCCCTCGGTGTGGAAGGCGTGGATGGTACGGCCCTTGAAGGCCTTGATCGTATCCTCGACGAAGCCGGATTCGTTCAGCGTGTCGGAATGCAGCATGACCTGGACGTCGTAATCGTCGGCCACCGACAGGCAGTTGTCGATCGCAGCCGGCGTGGTGCCCCAGTCCTCGTGCAGCTTCAGCGCGCAGGCGCCGCCCTTGATCATCTCGACCAGGGCAGCGGGCCGCGACGCGTTACCCTTGCCGGAGATGCCGAGATTGACCGGGAAGGCGTCGAACGACTGGATCATCCGCCCCATGTGCCACGGTCCCGGCGTGCAGGTGGTGGCGAACGTGCCGTGCGAGGGACCGGTGCCGCCGCCGAGCATCGAGGTGACGCCAGACATCAGCGCGTGCTCGATCTGCTGCGGACAGATGAAATGGATGTGGCTGTCGAAGCCGCCGGCGGTGAGGATTTTTCCTTCGCCCGCGATCACGTCGGTGCCGGGGCCGACGATGATGGTGACGCCCGGCTGGATGTCGGGATTACCAGCCTTGCCGATCGCCGAAATCATGCCGTCCTTGATCGCAACGTCGGCCTTCACGATGCCCCAGTGGTCGACGATCAGGGCATTGGTGATGACGGTGTCGGCCGCACCCTGCTTGTTGGTGACCTGCGACTGGCCCATGCCGTCGCGGATCACCTTGCCGCCGCCGAACTTCACCTCCTCGCCGTAGGTGGTGAAATCCTTCTCGACCTCGATGATGAGATCGGTGTCGGCCAACCGCACCTTGTCGCCGGTGGTCGGGCCGAACATGTCGGCATAGACGGAACGCTTTATTTTGACGGACATCACAAGCCCCGTTTGCGTTTGAATTTTTGGTTGTTCACAGCGAAGCCGTCGCTGCGCTTACGGCATCGTCGAATTTTGCATCGAGCCACGAATTGCCGCCACGGCATCCGGCGACGACCTGCTCAGCCCAGCCCGTGTAGTCGGCGAGATCGTCGCGCTCTTCGGCGGACGGGTCGGAATGAATGCGCGCGCCGATGTTGCTGATCTTGTCGGCGATCTTGATGAGTTTTGCTCCGGCAGATTTCTTCGGCGCATCGACGATCTGCCGGCGTCGCCGCTCTGGTTTGGGCAGGCTCATGTCGTCAGTGCATTCAACGACGAGAGAGGCGACGCGATCAGAGAATTTCTGTGCGAGCTCCTCGCGAGTGGTGTCGGTGTCCTCGATCACGTCGTGCAGCCACCCGGCCGCGACCAGCTCGGCATCCGCGCCATCGGTCGCCGTCGCCAGCAGGTTCGCGACCTCCGCGAGATGGTTGATGTAAGGCTCGTTCCCCCGCCCCTTGCGCGCCATGCCGTTGTGCCGGCGCGCGGCCAGCTCAGCAGCTTCGGAGACGAGGCGGACGGCGGGGAGCATGGACTCACAGCTTCCCCATCACGTCGCCGCGAAAACCGTAGATGGTCTTCTTGCCGGCCACGGCGACGAGCTGGACGTCGCGGGTCTGGCCGGGCTCGAAGCGGACGGCGGTGCCGGCGGCGATGTCGAGGCGCATGCCGCGGGCTTTCTTGCGGTCGAATTTCAGCGCCGGGTTGGTCTCGAAGAAATGGTAGTGCGAGCCGACCTGGATCGGGCGGTCGCCGGTGTTGGCCACCGTCAGCGTCACGGTCTTGCGGCCGGCATTGAGCTCGATCTCGCCGTCCTGGATGAAGAGTTCGCCGGGAATCATGCTCTCGCTCCTACCTGATCGGCTCGTGCACGGTGACGAGCTTGGTGCCGTCCGGAAAGGTCGCCTCGACCTGGATGTCGTGGATCATTTCGGGAATGCCCGGCATCACCTGGTCGCGGGTGAGAACCTGCGCGCCGGATTGCATCAGCTCGGCGACGGTACGGCCGTCGCGCGCGCCTTCGAGGATGAAGTCGGAGATGATCGCGATCGCCTCGGGATGGTTGAGCTTGACGCCGCGATCCAGCCGGCGGCGGGCGACGATCGCCGCCATCGAGATCAGGAGCTTGTCCTTTTCGCGGGGAGACAGGTTCATGCAGCATCTCTTCCGTTCAATGCATCAATTCAGCAGCCATCAACTCAGCCACAGCCGCGGCAGCGCCGCGCCGGTCCGCGCCAGCACCGCCATCATATCGGCGCGCAAGCGCGCGGCATCTTGGGCACAGAACCGCGCCATTGCAAAGCCATTCCAGGCGGAGATTCCGACCTCGCCGGCGAATGACTCCGAGGCCTCGCGGATACGCTCGATCAGCGGCTCGTCGCCGGGAACGATCAGCGCCGTGCCGATCGCGGCACCGCCCTTGGCCACCGCCGATCGCCCTAGTTTTGCACCGATATTGCCGTCGAGCCTGACGGTTTCGGCGAACACCAGCTTGCCACCACGACGCAGCCGCCAGCGATCAATGAACTCGCCCTGCTCCATCCGCTCGCCCATGGCGGTGCGGCCAAACACGACGATTTCGCAAAGCAGAAGCGAGGCGGCCTCGTCCAGCTCGATGTCGAAGCGACGATGGACCCGGGCACGATCGAACAGGATCGTCTCCTGGGGCAACCAGCCGAGGTGCGCGCCCGCGGCGACCTTCAAGGCGATATTGAGCTGCGCCGCCGCCCCGGGCGCACGATAGACCTTCTCGGCCGCAGCGGTGGTCAATGTCAGGCGCGAGCCCTGACCTGCCGCGATCTCGATGTCAAAACTGTCTCCGCCGGCAACGCCGCCAGCCGTGTTGACGAACACGCCGGAGAGCCCCTCGCCCTCCGGCGAGGGAAAGCGCACGCGCAGGGAGCCGGACTCATGCAAGACGCCCCGCCGCGTCACCCCATCGCGGGCATGGACGTCGAAGCGCACCGCGCCGCGGGCGCGGTTCGCCTCGAATACCGAAGATGTCGTCAAAGCGTCGCTGCGCATCCGTCTCCCCAGCCGGCCGCGGCAGAAATTTTCGGATTACAGCGCCATCTGGCGGCTGATTTCGGCCGGATCGAGATTGGATCGGTCGCAGGAGAATTTCACCGCGCCGCGATCCATCACCGCGAAACTGTCGCCGAGTTCGCAGGCAAAGTCGAGATATTGTTCGACCAGTACGATGGCGATGTTGCCGAGGTTACGCAGATACGAGATGGCGCGACCGATGTCCTTGATGATCGACGGCTGGATGCCTTCGGTCGGCTCGTCGAGCAGCAGCAATTTCGGCCGCATCACCAGCGCGCGGCCGATCGCGAGCTGCTGCTGTTGGCCGCCGGAGAGGTCGCCGCCGCGCCGGCCGAGCATCGATTGCAGCACCGGGAACAGCGAGAACACGTCGTCCGGAATGTGCCTGTCCTCGCGCTTGAGCGGACCGAAGCCGGTCTTGAGGTTCTCCTCGACCGTCAGCAGCGGAAATATCTCGCGGCCCTGCGGCACGAAGCCGATGCCCTTGCGCGCCCGCTCATAGGGCTTGAGGCCCGTGATGTCGCTGCCGTCGAGCACGATCGCGCCCGAAGAGATCGGGTACTGCCCGACCATGGCGCGCAGGAGCGAGGTCTTGCCGACGCCGTTGCGCCCGAGCACGCAGGTGACCTTGCCGGGCTCCGCGGCGATGGAGACGCCGCGCAGCGCCTGCGCCGCGCCGTAGAACAGGTTGATGTCCTTGACCTCAAGCATCGCTCAGCGCCCCAGATAGACTTCGATGACCCGCTCGTTGGACGAGACCTGGTCGATGGTTCCTTCCGCAAGCACGGTGCCTTCATGCAGGCAGGTGACCTTGACGCCGAGCTCGCGCACGAACGTCATGTCGTGCTCGACGACCATCACGGTGTGGGTCTTGTTGATTTCTTTCAGCAGCTCGGCGGTGAGATGGGTCTCGACGTCAGTCATGCCCGCGACGGGCTCGTCGACGAGCAGCAGCTTCGGATCCTGCGCCAGCAGCATGCCGATCTCGAGCCACTGCTTCTGACCGTGGCTGAGGCTGCCGGCGAGCCGGTTGCGGGCATCGGTGAGGCGGATCGTCTCCAGCACCTTGTCGATGCGCTCGGACTCCGCCCTGCTGCCGCGCCAGAACAGCGTGCCCTTGACGCTGTGGTCGACATTGAGCGCGAGCAGGAGGTTGTCCTGCACGGTCTGGCTCTCGAACACGGTCGGCTTCTGGAATTTGCGGCCGATGCCGAGCTCGGCGATGCGGGTCTCGTCCAGACGCGTCAAATCGGTGACGCCGTCGAACAGCACCGTGCCCTCGTCGGGCTTGGTCTTGCCGGTGATGATGTCCATCATCGTGGTCTTGCCGGCACCGTTCGGGCCGATGATGGCGCGCATCTCGCCGGGCGCGAGCGTCAGCGACAGATTGTTGATGGCGTGGAAGCCGTCGAACGAGACGTGCACGCCGTCGAGATAGAGCATCGCGGAGGTCGCGCGTGTATCCATCACGTTCATTGCGCCTACTCCGCCATCTTGGGTTCGGTGACGCCATCTTCGGCCGCGGCGCTCGCGCTGGCTGCGGTGCGTTTTTCTTTGGACGACTCCCACCAGGCATTGAAGGTGCCGACGATGCCCTTCGGCAGCAGCAGCGTCACCAGGATGAACAGCGCGCCCAGCATGAACAGCCAGTAGGGCGCGAGCATGCCCGAGGTGAAGAACGTTTTTGCATAGTTAACGACGACGGCGCCGAGTGCCGCGCCGATCAGCGTACCGCGCCCGCCGACCGCAACCCAGATCACCGCCTCGATCGAATTGCCGGGTGCGAATTCGCTCGGGTTGATGATGCCGACCTGGGGCACGTAGAGCGCACCGGCAACGCCGGCCATGCAGGCCGACAACGTGAACACGAACAGCTTGTAGGATTCGACGCGGTACCCGAGGAACCGGCTGCGCGATTCCGCGTCGCGAATTGCGATCAGAACCTTGCCGAGCTTGGAGGACACGACGGAGCGGCAGATCAGGAAGCTCAGGATGAGCGCCAGGCAGCTCAGCGCAAACAGCGCGGCACGGGTGCCCTCGGCCTGGACGTTGAAGCCGAGGATGTCCTTGAAGTCGGTCAGGCCGTTGTTGCCGCCGAAGCCGAAATCATTGCGGAAGAAGGCAAGCAGCAGCGCATAGGTCATCGCCTGCGTGATGATCGACAGGTACACGCCGGTGACGCGGGAGCGGAAGGCGAGCCAGCCGAAGCAGAAGGCGAGCAGGCCCGGCACGAACAGCACCATCAGCGCCGCAAACCAGAACATGTCGAAGCCGTACCAGTACCAGGGCAGCTTCGAATAGTTCAGGAACACCATGAAGTCGGGCAGGATCGGGTTGCCGTAGACGCCGCGGGTGCCGATCTGCCGCATCAGGTACATGCCCATCGCGTAGCCGCCGAGCGCGAAGAAGGCGCCGTGGCCGAGCGAGAGGATGCCGCAATAGCCCCAGATCAGATCGATCGAAAGCGCGAGGATCGCGTAGCAGACATATTTGCCCCAGAGCGCGACCAGATAGGTCGGCACCTGCAGGAACGAGCCCGCGGGCAGCAGCAGGTTTGAGAGCGGGATGAGGATGCCGCAGACCGCGACGATGGCGAGAAAGATCGTCGCGCCGCGGTCCAGCGATCGGGTCAGCATGTGAGGGGTCATGCTTCCACCGCACGGCCCTTGAGCGCGAACAGGCCGCGCGGCCGCTTTTGAATGAACAGGATGATGAGAACGAGGATCGCGATCTTGCCGAGCACGGCGCCGGCGACCGGCTCCAGGAACTTGTTGGCGATGCCGAGTGTGAAGGCGCCGACCAGCGTGCCCCAGAGATTGCCGACGCCGCCGAACACCACGACCATGAAGCTGTCGATGATGTAGCTCTGGCCGAGATTGGGGCTGACATTGTCGATCTGCGACAGCGCTACGCCTGCGATGCCGGCAATACCGGAGCCGAGACCGAAGGTCAGCGCGTCGACGCGCGAGGTGGCGATGCCCATCGAGGCCGCCATGCGGCGGTTCTGCGTCACCGCGCGCATCTCGAGGCCGAGCGCGGTGTAGCGCAGCATCGCGAGCAGGATCGCGAACACCGCGAGCGTGAAGACGAGGATCCAGAGCCGGTTGTAGGTGATGGTGATCTGGCCGAGCTCGAACGCGCCGCTCATCCAGGAGGGATTGCCGACCTCGCGGTTGGTCGGGCCGAACATGGTGCGCACCGCCTGCTGCAGCACCAGCGACAGGCCCCAGGTTGCCAGCAGCGTCTCCAGCGGACGGCCATAGAGGAAACGGATGATGCTGCGCTCGATCAGCACGCCGATGCCGCCGGCGACGAGGAAGGCGAGCGGCACGGCGATCAGCAAGGAATAGTCGAACAGGCTGGGATAGCGGGTGCGGATCACCTCCTGCACCACGAAGGTGGTGTAGGCGCCGATCATCACCATCTCGCCATGCGCCATGTTGATGACGCCCATCACGCCGAAGGTGATGGCGAGGCCGATCGCGGCGAGCAGCAGCACCGAACCGAGTGAGAGGCCGTACCAGGCATTCTGCACCGTGGACCAGACCGCGAGCGAAGACTGGATCGAGCTGATTGCGCTCGCAGCGGCCTTGGTCACCGAGGCCGGCTGATCGCCCATGCCTGTCAGCAGCGCCATCGCCTCCTGGTCGCCGCGCGCCTTGAGGGTCGCGACCGCCTCGAGCTTCTCGACCTCGGTGGCATCGGACTTGAACAGCAGGATCGCGGCGCGGGCATCGCCGAGTGCGGCCTTGACCGATTTGCTGGTTTCCTTGGCGAGCGCGGCATCGACCGGCTCGAGCGCGGTCTCCTCGTGCGACTTGAAGACGGATTGCGCCGCCTGGAGGCGCGTTCCGACATCCGGCGACTGGAGCGTCAGGCTGCCGATCGCAGCGTCGACGCTGCGGCGCAGGCGGTTGTTGAGGCGCACCGCGCTGGCGCTGTCGGGAACGCTGGCGACGGGCTCGCCGGTCGCAGCATCGATCGACTTGCCGTCGGCACCGGTGACGTAAACCTTCTTGCTATCAGGGTCGGCCATGAGGCGACCGTCCTGGAGCGCGCTGATGATGGGGAAAGCCAGCTTGTTGCCGCTGCTCGCGACCACGCCGATCGCCTCATCGGTGTCGGAGAAATCGTCATTGGCGAATTTGGCGACCGCATCCTCGAACGGACCGGCAAAGGCCGGCAGTGCGAACGCGATCAGGAACAACGAGAGGACTAAGGTACAGAGACGAGCGGACAAATTGGTTGGCACTTTGAATCACCCCGGCAGAAGTGGGGAGAAGGCGGCGGAATAGCCGCCTCCTCCCGTCGTGCAATGAACCGACAGATCGGGATCAGGAGCCCGAGCCGAGGCACTTGTTGGTCTTGGTGTTGAAGTTGCCGCACTTCTTGCCGACCCAGTCGCCGACCAGGTCCTTGGAGCCATCGAGCTCCTTCGACCAGGCGTCGCCTGCGACAAGACCCGGGGTCTTCCACACCACGTCGAACTGGCCGTTGGCTTTGATTTCGCCAATGAACACCGGCTTGGTGATGTGATGGTTCGGAAGCATCTTGGAGGTGCCGCCGGTCAGGTTCTTGGCTTCGATGCCGGGCAGCGCGTCGATCACCTTGTCCGGATCGGTCGACTTCACCTTCTCGACCGCCTTGACCCACATGTCGAAACCGATGACGTGCGCTTCCATCGGATCGTTGGTCACGCGCTTCGGGTTCTTGGTGTAGGTCTGCCAGGCCTTGATGAACTTCTCGTTCTCGGGCGACTTGATCGACTGGAAGTAGTTCCAGGCGGCGAGATGACCGAGCAGCGGCTTGGTGTCGATGCCGGCGAGCTCTTCCTCACCCACCGAGAACGCGACCACCGGGATGTCCTTGGCCTTGATGCCCTGGTTGCCGAGCTCCTTGTAGAAGGGAACGTTGGCGTCGCCGTTGATGGTCGAAACCACCGCGGTCTTCTTGCCGGCCGAGCCGAACTTCTTGATGTCGGCCACGATCGTCTGCCAGTCGGAATGACCGAACGGCGTGTAGTTGATCATGATGTCTTCCTGGGCGACACCCTTCGACTTCAGGTAGGCCTCCAGGATCTTGTTGGTGGTGCGCGGATAGACGTAGTCGGTGCCCGCGAGCACCCAGCGCTTCACCTTCTCGTCCTTCATCAGATAGTCGACGGCGGGGATCGCCTGCTGGTTCGGCGCAGCACCCGTGTAGAACACGTTGCGCTCGCTCTCCTCGCCCTCGTACTGCACGGGGTAGAACAGGATGCTGTTCAGCTCCTTGAAGACCGGGAGCACGGACTTGCGCGACACCGAGGTCCAGCAGCCGAACACGACCGCGACCTTGTCCTTGGTGATCAGCTCGCGCGCCTTTTCGGCGAACAGCGGCCAGTTCGAGGCAGGATCGACCACGACGGCTTCGAGCTTCTTGCCGTTGACGCCGCCCTTCTTGTTCTGCTCGTCGATGAGGAAGAGGATGGTGTCCTTCAGCGTGGTTTCGCTGATGGCCATGGTGCCGGAGAGAGAATGAAGGACGCCGACCTTGATGGTGTCGTCCGCGGCCTTTGCGCCGGTCAATGAAGCCAGACCCATCATCAGTCCGGCGGTCGCGGCGAGAACGCCACGGCGGCTAAATGACGCCGCTATATCGTGAGTGGATTTGTTAAGCATGGATGTATCATCTCCCTGACGCAGACGTGAAAAAGACGCTGCGAAACGGCCCCACGGCCGCCTGCGATTAACGGAATCGCAAGAACCATGCCATGGGCTGGGCACATGCCAACCTATTGGTCAGATTATATAATTTCGCTGCAATCCAACTTTCGCCGCAGTCCATTTGCCCAAATCTTAGGCGAGTAAAATGTATGCCAATGCGGCAGACAGGTTATTTTTTAAGCAAAACAGCAACCCTGTCTAAATTTCCGGCATAACTATTTCTGCACTGCAATCGCGGTTTGAGGCCGCGTTGCCTTGAAACCGCCCCCTGAATGTTCCATATGGAGGTTCGAGACCTCTTGCGAATCAAGGGGTCGTAGCGAGCCGCGTGTTCTTAAGCCCTTTCCGGGCCTCTGGCTTGCCCCATCCCATCAAGCCATCCGACACCCCAAACACGCAGGTGTCCATTCGACACCCTTATTGCGCGTGCCCCGCTGATTGCGCCGGGCGCTCGCTTTCGACATGGAAAGAACCCATCTTTTGACTTCCTTTCAGGACTTCGGCCTTGCCGAACCCATCGCGCGTGCTCTCGCCGAAGAGAATTACGTCACTCCCACCCCCATCCAGGCCCAGACGATTCCCACGGCGCTGACCGGCCGCGACGTCGTCGGCATCGCCCAGACCGGCACCGGCAAGACCGCGTCCTTCGCGCTGCCGATCCTGCACCGCCTGCTCGAGAACCGGATCAAGCCGCAGCCCAAGACCTGCCGCGTGCTGGTGCTCTCGCCCACCCGCGAGCTGTCCGGCCAGATCCTCGACAGTTTCAACGCCTACGGCCGCCACATCCGGCTGTCCTCGACACTCGCCATCGGCGGCGTGCCGATGGGCCGCCAGGTTCGCGCGCTGATGCCTGGCCTCGAGGTCTTGGTGGCGACCCCCGGCCGGCTGCTCGACCTCGTGCAGAGCAACGGACTGAAGCTTGGAAGCGTCGAATTCCTCGTGCTCGACGAGGCCGACCGCATGCTCGACATGGGCTTCATCAACGACATCCGCAAGATCGTCGCCAAGCTGCCGATCAAGCGGCAGACGCTGTTCTTCTCGGCCACCATGCCGAAGGACATCGCCGAGCTCGCCGACGCGATGCTGCGGGATCCCGCCCGCGTTGCGGTCACCCCGGTGTCCTCGACCGCCGAGCGGATCAACCAGCGCATCATCCAGGTCGATTTCTCGGCCAAGCCCGCCTTCCTGACCAAGCTCCTGAAGGACGAGCCGGTCAATCGCGCGCTGGTCTTCACCCGCACCAAGCATGGTGCCGACAAGGTCGTGAAGACACTTGAGAAGGCTGGCATCGCCGCCAGCGCCATTCATGGCAACAAGTCGCAGAACCATCGCGAGCGGACGCTCGCCCAGTTCCGTTCCGGCGAGATCCGCACCCTGGTCGCCACCGACATCGCTGCCCGCGGTATCGATGTCGACGGCATCAGCCACGTCATCAATTTCGACCTGCCCAACGTGCCCGAGACCTATGTGCACCGCATCGGGCGCACCGCGCGCGCCGGCGCCGAGGGCACCGCGATCTCGCTGGTCGCCGGCGGCGAGGAACTCAGCTATCTCCGCGACATCGAGCGGCTGATCAAGGTAACGCTATCGCGTGAGGATCACCGCACCGATGCCGGGCGCCGCGATGCGGGCCCGCCCCCGCCGCAGCAACGACAGGGCCGGCCGGGCCGCCCGGGCCAGCGCCCGCAAGGCGCAAGGCATGGTGAGGGACGTCACACTGACGGACGACGCAGCGACGAAAGGCATGCCGACGGACGCCACCATAGCGCCGGCAAGCATGGCGACGGAAGGCCCGGCGAAGGTCGGCACGGTGACGGAAGGCATGTTGACGGACGTCCCGGTGGTAGCCAGAAGGTCTCGAAGGGGTCTCGCCGCCAACGGTCCGGTGGTAAGACGCATTCTTCCCCAACCGAGCGCCCGGAACAGCGTTCCGCGCATAGCGCCGGCAAGCCCGATGGGATACAAGGCGTGGCCTTTTTACGCCGCGAGAGTCGGCCGATGGGCCAACCGACCCGCAAACCCTATTCGCACTAGCCGTCCACGACCTGGAGAAATTCATGGCTAAGGAAGAGCTGATCCAGTTCGAAGGACTGGTCACCGAAATCCTCCCCGACGCGCGCTACCGCGTGCAGCTCGACGCCGGGCACGAGATCGTCGCCTACACCGCCGGCAAGATGAAGAAGAACCGCATCAAGACGCTGGCGGGTGACCGCGTGACCGTGGAAATGTCGCCCTACGACCTCGAGAAGGGCCGGCTGATTTTCCGCCACAAGGACGAACGTCCGAGTGGCGTGGGCGGGCCTCCCCGTCCCGGACAGCGCGGTGGCCAGTTCCGCCGCCGTTGATCCGCTTCCGGCATCTCGGCTGCGAAAGTAAAATTCTGACCTGTATGCTGATCCGCCGTGTCGATCGCGGCGGATCAAAAAATCGTGCACGTCAGGATTGTTTTGGTGCCTTAATTCCAATAAAATCACTCATCGATTTTCGGCCGGACGACATTGGCATCCACCGGTACAGCCGGTTCAGACACGCTGACGACCCTTCCAGAAACTCGATCTAACCCGCCTGCGAAAGTAGGCTTCGACACTGCACATCTGAGAAGGAACTACCCCGTGAGCATGGGAACCGTGAAGTGGTTTAACGCGACCAAGGGCTTTGGCTTCATCCAGCCCGACGATGGCGGCCAGGACGTCTTCGTACACATCAGCGCCGTCGAGCGCGCCGGTCTCGGCACGCTGCGTGAAGGTCAGAAGGTCTCTTACGAGATCGTGGCCGACCGTCGTTCCGGCAAGTCGGCAGCGGACAACCTCCGCGCCGCCGGTTGAGCCCACGGGCCTTTGGCCCGGACGGCTCTAGCGAACAAGCAAAAGGAAAAGGCCGTGCGCAACGCACGGCCTTTTTTCATGTCCGAAAGAGCGGATGGACTCAGCAGGTCGTACCGGCCGCATCCGCGCTGTCGTAGACGCAACTGGACGACGCGTCGGTCTTGCCAGTTCGTCTTGCCAGTTCGTCTTGCGAGTTCGTCCTGCTAGTTCGTTTTGGCGGCCGCGCCGGCATTGCCGCTGGCGTTGTTGCTCAACGAACCGGCCTGGCTCATCGTGTTGTTGAAATAGTTGTCGCTGTCGCCGAGCGTCACGCGGCGCTGGCACAGCGGCATGCAGCTGTAGGACTCGCGCTCGACCCCGCGATAGACGGTGACGAGCCGGTCGCTCGGACCTTCGACCTGGATCTGACGGTCGACCAGGATCTCACCGCCCCGATCAAGTGCGATGAAATTGGTGGCACCATAGCCCTTCCCGGTCACGACGATCATGCCGCCGGGCTGGAGCGTGACGTCGGCGATCAGGGGATTGCCGACCACGATGGTCGCCACCTTGCCGGGCAGCCGGACCAGCTTGGCCTGGTCGACATTGACGGCGATGGTGTCGGCGGTCGCCTCGGCAAGGCTGGCGGCCGGCGATGCCAGCACCGCAGCCGCAACCAGAAGACAAACGCGCGCACGACGGCGCAGCAACTCTTTACGCATACTCTTACCCCCGGGACGTCACAAACCGGCAGAAGCGATTCGATACACAGCGGAGCCGGTGCCCGACCCGGCTAACCTGCCCTTAATTCGTGAACGTTCCGCAAACTCGCCGACTATTGTTTGAACGGACTGGGCGTTTTGCTGCCTCGGAAGATCCCTTACTGGCGGAACGGATAGGCGAGCTGGCCTCCGATCTCCTTCGGCATGGTCGCTTCGTCCTTGCCGTAGTCCTGCGGCAGTTTCCCCTCCGGCATGCGGAAGGTGCCGAACAGCACGTCCCAGATCGGAAACGTCCCGGCAAAATTGGTGTCACCGCCCTCTTCGAGCGCGGTGTGGTGCCAGCGGTGGAACACCGGCGTCGCCAGCACATATTTGAACGGCCCGAAGGTCCAGTTCAGGTTGGCGTGCACGAAGGCCGAATGGAAGGTGGTGAACGGACCGAGCCAGATCATGACGTTCGGGGAGATGCCGGCCATCAGCAGCACGACGTCGACGCCGATCGTCCCGAGCATGAGATTGACGGGATGGAAGCGGGCCGCGGAAATCCACCCGATCTCCTCCGACGAATGATGGATGGCGTGGTACTTCCAGAATCCGCCGTCGTGGAACAGCCGGTGCAGCCAGTACAGCATGAAGTCAGACAGCACCAGGAACAGGATGGCCTGGACCCACAGCGGCAACTGCGCCAGCGGGCCATGGCCATTGTCGTAGAAGGCGATCAGGTCGTCGGCGTCGTGGATGTTGAAGATGGCACCGGCACCGACGATCAGGAGTCCGATCCGCATGGTGCGGGCGAACACCGGAACGAAGAACCAGTAGCAGATGTCGGTGAGGATCTCGCGCTTGCGCCACCACGGCGCGCCGGGATTGCAGGCCCAGAAATGCTCGAGCACGGTGAAGACCGCCGCGAGCACGAAGGTGACGGGGACCATCTTCTGGATGGTCTCGCCGAGCATCAAGGCGACTTGCATGGGCAGGCTCGACATCGTCGCCTCTCTTCCAAACTTCTGATCCCGCTTAGGCCTACTCCCCGAAATTTAAGGGAGGGTGAAGTCCACGGCTCGCTCGGGGCGCATTTGGAACAGGAAGAATTTCGATTGCGTCCTTAAGGCCAAATTCACTCTGGGCAAAAGCATCGGGCTGGAAGCGGGTTTGCCCGATCGAATTAACTCTACCGAAAGAGCTCGGATCTCATGTTTATCGCGTCAAGCACAGCGCCGAACGAGGCGATCACACCCCAGACGGAGTTTAGTTCATGAAGAACCTGATTGCGCGTTTCGCGAAGGATGAATCCGGCGCCACCGCCATCGAATACGGCCTGATTGCCGCCGGCATCGCACTGGCCATCATCACCGTCGTCAACAACCTCGGCAGCTCGCTGAACACCAAGTTCGGCTCGATCAGCTCCTCGCTGAAGTAAGCAACCGACCAACGACGGCAAAAGCCCCGGACCTCCGGGGCCTTTGTTTTTCCGAATGCGGCGAGTTCCAGTGGCGTTGCGCGAGTACAGAACGAAAGCCGCGGTTGCGGCGAGCGAGGCGGAGGCGGTCGAGACCTCTTCGCCGGCGTACTGGGTTTGCCTTGCGCTGCTGCTCGCGACAGCCGTCCTCGCCGCGCGCATCGCCAGCATCTGGTGAGTGCGCCTCCGGCAGATTCCTGCTCGTGGCGCCGCTACCGCCGTTGTCGGTTTGTTTAGCACTGCCGGCTAGCATGCGGCGACACCCCGATCCCGCGATGAACCCAAGCTCAAGACGCCGCCCATGATCCTCGACCTTGCGCGCCTTCTGCTCTTCCCGGCCCTGATGGCCTTCGCCGCCGCGAGCGATCTCTTCACGATGACCATCTCGAACCGCGTGTCGCTGGCGCTGATCGCGGGCTTCTTCGTGCTCGCGTTCGCCGGTGGCATGGCACCTTACGAGATGCTGAGCCATGTCGGCGCCGGCGCACTGCTCCTCGTTGTGGCCTTCGGCTGCTTTGCGATGGGCTGGATGGGCGGCGGCGATGCTAAGGTCGCGGCTTCGGTCGCGCTCTGGTTCGGCTTCGCGCAATTGATGGATTTCCTGCTCTATGCTTCGCTGTTCGGCGGAGCCCTGACGCTGCTCCTGCTCCAGTTCCGGCAATGGCCATTGCCTTACGGGCTGGCGGGCCAGGCCTGGCTGGCACGGCTGCACGACAAGGAGAGCGGCATTCCTTACGGCATCGCGCTCACGCTCGGCGCGCTGATGGTCTATCCGGAGACCGAATGGGTGAAGGCGATCGACCTCACTCACCTCGCACTGCGCTGAACGCACCGGGTAAGCCGGCGTTAAGCCGATTTAGATACGCCTCATTAACCATGCTTTGACGAATAGCTGGTCAACTGCCGATTACGGCGGCGGCTGCGTCGCGGCGTTTTGTGGAAAGTGAAGCGTATGAATAGGGCACGCATTGTCGTCCTGACGGTCGCCATCTGCGCCGGCGGTGTCGCCGCGTACCTGGCGAGCGGCTCGGACTCTGCGCCGCCACCGGCGGCTCCGGTCGCGCAGCTTCCGACCGTCGACGTCCTGGTCGCCAAGAACGACATCGGCCTCGGCCAGACCGTGAAGCCGGAAGACGTGCAATGGCAGACCTGGCCGGCTGCGACCGCGAGCTCCACCTTCATCCGCCGCAACGAGCGCCCCGAGGGCGCAACCCAGGTCATCGGCTCGATCGCCCGCGCGCCCTTCATCCAGGGTGAGCCGATCCGCGACCAGAAGCTGGTCAGGGCCGAAGGCTCCGGCTTCATGGCGGCGATCCTGCCGACCGGCATGCGCGCGATCTCGACCGAGATCTCGCCGGAGACCGGCGCGGGCGGCTTCATCCTGCCCAACGACCGCGTCGACGTGCTTCTGACGCGCCGCCTCAAGAACGCCGACCAGGGCGCCGGCGCCCAGGACATCGTCACGTCCGAGATCATCCTGGCCAACGTCCGCGTGCTGGCCATCGACCAGGCGCCGAAGGAAAAGGACGGCCAGAACGCCGTGGTGGGCAAGACCGTCACGCTCGAGCTCAATCCCGCGCAGACGGCGACGCTCTCCGCGGCCCGGCAGAGCGGCACGCTGTCGCTTGCGCTGCGCAGCATCGCCGACGTCAAGATGAGCGAGATCACGCTCGATGATTCCGCGAAGCGCGATGGCGTTTCGATCATTCGCTACGGCATCCCAAGCGCGACGGCGAAGGCACGATGAGGACTGTCGATATGAAATGCAGGGCAGATTTGGCGACGATGCGAACCTCAATGGTCCGCGCCCTGTCGTTTTCGGCCGCCTTCGCGCTGACGCTCAACCCGGTGCTCACCCCGGCGATCGCCGCCGACTACCGCCCCGTGGCGCAGGTCGCGGCCGACGGCCAGATGAACGCGCGCTTCCTCTCGCTCGGCGTCGGCAAGTCGATCGTGATCGACCTGCCGCGCGACATCAAGGACGTGCTCGTCGCCGATCCCAAGATCGCCAATGCGGTGGTCCGCTCGTCGCAGCGCGCCTACATCATCGGCGCCTCGGTCGGCCAGACCAACATCGTGTTCTTCGATTCCGCCGGCCAGCAGATCGCGGCCTATGACATCGCGGTCAAGCGCGACCTCAACGGCCTGCGCGCCGCGCTCAAGCAGGTCCTGCCCAATTCCGACATCCAGATCGACGGCCTCGGCGACGGTGTCGTCCTGACCGGCTCGGCGGCGAACCCGCTGGAAGCGCAGCAGGCCAATGATCTCGCCGCGCGCCTCGCCGGCGGCGCCGAAAAGGTGGTGAACTCGATCGTGGTCCGCGGCCGCGACCAGGTCATGCTGAAGGTGACCGTCGCCGAAGTCGCGCGCACCATCATCAAGCAGCTTGGCATCGATCTCACCGCGAACCTGAACTACGGCACCTCGGTGGTGAGCTTCACCAACTCCAACCCCTTCACGGCTCTTGGCAAGAATCTGGTGGACGGCAACGCCCTGACCACGAAGTTCGGCGCGACGCCGTCGGTGCAGGCGACCCTGCGCGCGATGGAGAGCGCCGGCGTGATCCGGACGCTGGCCGAGCCGAACCTGACCGCGATCTCCGGTGAGTCCGCGACCTTCATCGCCGGCGGCGAATTCCCGGTACCGGCGGGCTATGCATGCGATCCCACCACGCATGTCTGTACCACCCAGATCAGCTTCAAGAAGTTCGGTATCTCGCTCAACTTCACCCCCATCGTGCTGAGCGAGGGCAAGATCAGCCTGCGCGTGATGACCGAGGTCTCGGAACTGTCGAACGAAAATTCGATCACGCTGTCGCAGGCCGTGACCTCGAACTCGGTGAACTCGCTGACGGTGCCCTCGATCAAGACCCGCCGCGCCGAAACCTCGCTCGAAATTCCCTCCGGCGGCGCGATGGCCATGGCCGGCCTGATCCAGCAGCAGACCAAGCAGGCGGTCAGCGGGTTGCCGGGACTGATGCAGCTCCCGATCCTCGGCACGCTGTTCCGCAGCCGTGACTTCGTCAACAACGCGACCGAGCTGGTGGTGATCGTGACACCTTATGTCGTTCGCGCCGCGTCGCCAAAGGACCTGTCGCGGCCGGATGACGGCTTCGCCGCGCCTGCAGACCCGCAGGCCGAGCTGCTCGGCAATATCAACCGCATCTACGGCGTGCCCGGCCGGACCGAACCGGCCAAGAACTACCGCGGCACCTACGGCTTCATTACCGACTGAGGCGGAACGGGGATTTCACGATGATCACAGCACCACCCCAGATTCGCAAACGCGCCATCCGTTTCGGTGGCGCGCTCGTCGGCATGGCGCTCGCCCTCGGCGGCTGCCAGCACAACGAAGCGGTCACGGCCTCCATCCCCGACGATTACAAGCAGCGCCATCCGATCGCGATCGAGGAGCAGAACCGCTCGATCGTCGTCTTCGTCGGCCATGCCCGCGGCGGATTGACCGCCGCCCAGCGCGCCGACGTGATGGGCGTCGCCTCGGCCTGGCTGCACGAAGGCACCGGCGCCATCCGCATCGACGTGCCGTCCGGCACGCCCAATGCGCGTCCGGTCGCGGACACGATGCGCGAGATCCAGGCGATGCTGGCGGGCGCGGGCGTTCCGCCGCGCGGCGTCAACATTCGCCCCTACCAGCCGGAAGACAGGCGCTTCCTGCCGCCGATCCGGCTCACCTATTCCAAGATCGCCGCGGTCGCCGGTCCCTGTGGCCTGTGGCCGGACGACATCGGCCCCTCGATGAAGAACAAGAGCTGGTTCGAGAACAAGGACTATTACAATTACGGCTGCGCCTATCAGCGCAACATGGCGGCGATGATCGACAATCCGTCGGACCTCGAGCAGCCGCGGCCTGAAACGCCGTCCTATACGGCGCGTCGCACCACGGCCTTCGAGAAGTATCGCAAGGGAACGACGACGGCGACCACCTATCCTGAGGCCGAAAAGGCCAAACTCAGCGACACCGGCAAATGATCAGCTACGCTCGCCAGACGCAACAAGAGCAGTCCGAGGCGCCGACGCCGGTCGAGGAGCATATTGCTCCCTCACCGCGCGTGTCGGTCCAGGCTTTCTGCGAGACCGTCGAGACCGCTGCCGCGGTGCAGTCGGCCGGCGAAGACCGTCGTCTCGGCAAGGCCCATCTGAAGATCCAGATGGGCGGCATGGCGGCCGCGATCGAAGCCTACCGCTCGGCGCCGACGCCGAACGTGATCGTGCTCGAGAGCGACGGCCGCAACGATCTTCTGACCGGCCTCGACCATCTCGCCACGGTCTGCGACGCCGGCACCCGCGTAGTCGTGATCGGCCGCATCAACGACGTCACGCTCTACCGCGAGCTGGTGCGCCGCGGCGTCAGCGACTACGTGCTCGCGCCGGTCGGCGCGATCGACGTCGTGCGCTCGATCTGCAACCTGTTCTCGGCGCCCGAAGCCAAGGCGGTCGGCCGCATCATCGCCGTGGTCGGCGCCAAGGGCGGCGTCGGTGCGTCCACCATCTCCCACAACGTCGCCTGGGCGATCGCGCGCGACCTCGCAATGGACTCGGTCGTCGCCGATCTCGACCTCGCCTTCGGCACCGCCGGGCTCGACTACAACCAGGACCCGCCGCAAGGTATTGCGGATGCCGTGTTCTCGCCGGATCGCGTCGACACCGCCTTCATCGACCGCCTGCTGTCGAAATGCACCGACCATCTCAGCCTGCTGGCGGCGCCGGCGACGCTCGACCGGGTCTATGATTTCGGCACCGACGCGTTCGATGCCGTGTTCGACACGCTGCGCTCCACCATGCCCTGCATCGTGCTCGACGTTCCGCATCAATGGTCGGGCTGGACCAAGCGCGCCCTGATCGGGGCGGACGACATCCTGATCGTGGCGGCGCCTGATCTCGCCAATTTGCGCAACACCAAGAACCTGTTCGATCTGCTGAAGGCCTCGCGGCCCAACGATCGGCCCCCGCTCTACTGCCTAAACCAGGTCGGCGTCCCGAAACGGCCCGAAATTGCCGCCGCCGAGTTCGCCAAGGCGATCGAGAGCCAGCCGGTCGTCTCGATCCCGTTCGAACCGCAGATCTTCGGCTCGGCCGCCAACAACGGCCAGATGATCGCGGAGATCTCCGCCAACCACAAGTCGATCGAAATGTTCCTTCAAATCGCCCAGCGCCTGACCGGCCGCAGCGAGACGAAGAAGCAAAAGTCTTCCTTGCTTTCACCGCTGATTGACAAGTTGCGGGGAAAATAAGCCGCCGCATGGAGTTGTTAAGTGTTCGGTAAGCGTAGCGGAACAGACACCGATACTCGGGCTCCCAAGCCCGGCGCCGTGTCGCCAGAGCCTGCCCAGGCTCCGGCGCCCGCGGTGTCGCGCGCGCCGCCCCCGCCGGCCGTCGCCTCGCCCCCGCTTGCGCCCGCGCGGCCGGCGCCGGCCATGGAATCCCGCCGCTCGGACAATTACTACGAGGTCAAGGCGACGATCTTCGGTGCGCTGATCGAGGCCATCGACCTCGCCCAGCTCGCCAAGCTCGACTCCGAGTCCGCGCGCGAGGAAATCCGCGACATCGTCAACGAGATCATCGCGATCAAGAATATCGTGATGTCGATCGCCGAGCAGGAAGAGCTGCTCGACGATATCTGCAACGACGTTCTCGGCTACGGCCCGCTGGAGCCTCTGCTGTCGCGCGACGACATCGCCGACATCATGGTCAACGGCGCCGACACCGTCTACATCGAGGTCGCCGGCAAGATCCAGCGCACCGGCATCCGCTTCCGCGACAACCAGCAGCTCCTCAACATCTGCCAGCGCATCGTCAGCCAGGTCGGCCGGCGCGTCGACGAATCCTCGCCGATCTGCGATGCGCGCCTTGCCGACGGCTCCCGCGTCAACGCCATCGTGCCGCCGCTGTCGATCGACGGGCCCACGCTCACCATTCGAAAATTCAGGAAGGACAAGCTGACGCTGGATCAGCTGGTCAGGTTCGGCGCGATCTCGCCGGAGGGCGCGGAAATCCTCCAGATCATCGGCCGCGTCCGCTGCAACGTGCTGATCTCCGGCGGCACCGGCTCCGGCAAGACCACGCTGCTCAACTGCCTGACCAACTACATCGAGCACGACGAGCGCATCATCACCTGCGAAGACGCGGCCGAGCTCCAGCTCCAGCAGCCGCACGTGGTACGACTGGAAACCCGTCCGCCCAACATCGAGGGCGAAGGCCAGGTCACCATGCGCGAATTGGTGCGCAACTGCCTGCGTATGCGCCCCGAACGCATCATCGTCGGCGAAGTCCGCGGACCCGAGGCGTTCGACCTGCTCCAGGCCATGAACACCGGCCATGACGGCTCGATGGGCACGCTCCACGCCAACAATCCGCGCGAAGCACTGTCGCGCTGCGAATCCATGATCACGATGGGCGGCTTCTCACTGCCCTCGCGCACCATCCGCGAGATGATCTGCGCTTCGATCGACGTCATCGTCCAGGCCGCGCGCCTGCGCGACGGCTCGCGCCGCATCACGCACATCACCGAGGTGATGGGCATGGAAGGCGACACCATCATCACCCAGGACATCTTCCTCTACGACATGGTCGGCGAGGACGCCAACGGCAAGATCATCGGCCGGCACCGCTCGACCGGCATCGGCCGCCCGAAATTCTGGGAGCGTGCGCGGTATTACGGCGACGAGAAGCGCCTTGCCGCTGCACTCGATGCGGCGGAAGTCGCGCCGAAGACATGAGCAGATCGGCGCAGCCATGAATATGCAGGTCCTTGCCCTCGCCTTCCTCGCCACTGCCGCCGTCGGCGGCATCGCCTGGGTGTTCCTTTATCCGCTCCTTTCCGGAGAACGGAAGGCGGAAAACCGCCGTGCCTCGATCGCGCGCGCCGATGCGCCCGCGGCCAAGCAGACCGAAAAGAGCCAGCGGTCGCGCCGCGAGCAGGTCGAGACGTCGCTCAAGGATCTCGAGGCGCGGCGCCAGCAGGAGAAGAGCGTTCCGCTCGGTGTTCGCCTGTCGCAGGCAGGGCTCGACTGGACGCCACAGAAATTCTGGATCGTGTCCGCCGTCGTGGCGGGAGTGCTGTTCGCGGCCGCCATGTTCGTCGGCGGCGGCCTGCTTGGCGCCGCCGGCCTTGCCTTTGCCGGCGGCTTCGGCCTGCCACGCTGGGCGCTGGGCTTCCTGAAGAAGCGACGCGAAAACAAATTCCTGGCGGCGCTGCCCGATGCGGTCGACGTGATCGTTCGCGGCATCAAGGCGGGCCTGCCACTGTTCGAATCGATCAAGGTCGTCGCCGCCGACTCGCCTGAGCCGCTGCGCAGCGAGTTCCTGGCCATCATCGAGACCCAGGCGATCGGCATGCCGCTCGGCGAGGCCTGCTCGCGTCTCTACGAGCGCATGCCGCTGCCGGAAGCCAACTTCTTCGGCATCGTCATCTCGATCCAGCAAAAATCCGGCGGCAACCTCTCCGAAGCGCTCGGCAACCTCTCCAAGGTGCTGCGCGACCGCAAGAAGATGAAGGAAAAGATCCAGGCGATGTCGATGGAGGCCAAGGCCTCGGCCGGCATCATCGGTTCGCTGCCGCCGATCGTGATGTTCCTCGTCTATCTCACGACTCCGCACTACATCTCGCTGCTTTGGACCCATCCGACCGGCCAGCTCATGCTGGTCGGCTGCGTCGTCTGGATGTCGATTGGCATCATGGTGATGAAGAAGATGATCAATTTCGATTTCTAACGGTGCCGTATGGTCGAATTCCTCGTTTCGAAACTGCATGATGTCCGCTTCATGACCATGCTGCTGGCGGCCATCGCCGCCAGCGCCACCGTCTATACGCTGGTGATGCCGCTTTTCGCCGGCGAAGGCCTCGCCAAGCGCATGAAGGCGGTGGCGAGCGAGCGCGAGCGTATCCGCCAGCGCGAGCGCGAGCGCCTCAACAAGAGCGAGAAGGTCTCGCTGCGCCAAACGCCGAAGCAGGTCGTCTCCCGGGTCGTCGAGGACTTCAACCTCACCAAATGGCTCGCGCAGGAAGCCGCGCGCGACAAGCTGATCATGGCGGGCTATCGCGGCCAGGCGCCCTACATCACCTTCCTCTTCGCCCGCATGGTGGCTCCGCTCGTGCTGTTCGTCGGCTCGATCATCTACGTGTTCCTGATCGCGCATATGCAGCAGTCGATGCCGATCAAGATCGGCATCTGCATCGGCGCGGCCTATCTCGGCCTTCAGGCGCCCATGCTGTTCCTCAAGAATGCGATCTCCAAGCGCCAGCTATCGATCAAGCGCGCCTTCCCCGATGCGCTCGACCTGCTCCTGATCTGCATCGAATCCGGCATGTCGGTCGAAATGGCGTTCCGGAAGGTCGCTACCGAAATCGTGGGCCAGTCGATCGCGCTGTCCGAGGAGTTCACGCTGACCACGGCCGAGCTGTCCTATTTGCAGGATCGCAAGGTCGCCTATGAGAACCTGGCGCGGCGCACCGGGCTCGAGGGCGTCAAGTCGGTGTGTCTCGCGCTTCAGCAGGCGGAGCGCTACGGCACCCCGCTCGGGCATTCCTTGCGCGTCATGGCGCAGGAAAACCGCGACATGCGCATGAACGAGGCCGAGAAGAAGGCCGCCGCGCTGCCGCCGAAGTTGACGGTGCCGATGATCCTGTTCTTCCTGCCGGTGCTGTTCGTCGTCATTCTCGGACCGACCGGCATCAAGATCAGCGAGCTGCACTGACGTCGAGACGCGGACCGCGCGCGGTCCGCCGGCAGCTTCAGGATTGCGAGATCAGGCTCTGATCAGTCGGACTGGCTGAGCGAGGCGACCGGCGTCCGCTTCGGTGCGCCACGCGGAGCGTCGCTGCGGCTCAGCATTTCCTTCAGGTAAGCGACATTGGCCGCGGCCTGGTCCGGCGGCAGGTCGGCCTTCACGATCGTCTCGGCTTCGGCGAAGCGGCCCTGGAGACCGACGACGAGGCCGAGATTCTGCCGCACCCGGGTACTGGCACGCGGCGAGGCGTAGGCCTGCCGCAACGCCTCTTCGGCCTTCGGCAGGTCCTTCGACAACATGTAGGACAGGCCGAGATTGGAGAGCACGCCGGGATCGCCCGGTGCGATCCTCAGCGCGCTCGCATAATAGGAACGCGCCTCGTCGTGGCGGCCCATCTGATCGAGCGCGGTGCCCTGCACCGAGAGCAGGCGCCAGTCCGGATTGTCGGGCGAGTGCGCCTTCGACAGCACATCGAAGGCTTGCTGAAAATTGCCGTTGTCGGCGAGCGCGCGGCCATACTGCGCGAGCAGCGCCTTGTTGCCGGGATTGGCGATGGTCGCCTGCTCGAGCACGGCGGCGGCCTGGGCGCGCTGGCCGTTGGCGCGCAAGGCCTGGCCGTAGCCGAGCGCCGCGTCGGCGTCCTTGGGATTGGCACGGTAGCGCTCGCCATAGACGTCGACGGCGCGCGCGGGATCGGCGGGGGCGGCTTCCGTCCGCGGCCCGACAGAGCCTGTGACGTCGGAGAGTTTCGACATGGCCGTGCAGCCGCCGAGGCCCATGGCCACTGCCGCCACCAGCGAAGTGGACGCGAGAAGCCGGGCAAGACTGAACCGTTGACGCATGACGCTTTTGACTCACGAGCCGATTGATCGAGCCGAACGCGCCAGCAATAGACTGTTAACCCTAACGGCGGGTTAACGTCAGCCTGGCTGCCCCTCACGGCGGTGTCTGCGGCGGCGGCTCGCCACCGAGGGCCAGCTCGAGACCGAGCACCTTCACCGGCTCGTTCAGGTCGTGCAGCAGCAATTGCAGCCGCCGCGCCTGGGCAACATCGACGCCCGCGCTCGGCATCCCGGGCCATTCGCGCCGGAAGTCGTCGCGATTGACCAGCCGCTTCGCAAGCAGCTCGTCGAGCTGAACATCGTCAATGCCGAGCACGTCGGCGCAGTGCTCGATCAAGCGGCGCAGCAACAACTTCACCGCGGCCAGCGCCTCGGCGTCATCCCTGCGCTCCGATCTCGCGAACTTGCCCCCGATATCGGCCCAGACCCATGAGGTGACGAGATAGGCGTGGAGCGCGCTCGGCCAATCCACCTCGCCGTCGGCATAGAAAGCGCGGCGCATCAGCAGCCGGCGGGCCTGTGCGACAACTTGATCACGCTTCAGCATCGCACATGAGGCGATCTCGATGGCCGACTGGACGGCGGGATCGCGGGAAAAATCCCGTCCTGCCGGCAACCTGATGACGCCGTCCGGCAGGTTCGAGTCGAGCAGCCCGAAGGTGCCGTCGTTGCGCGGCCGCGAATAGCGCGTGATCGCGAACTGGTGCTCCGTTCGACCGGCCTGGGACGATGCGCCAAAATGAATGATGTTGAAGCCGGCATCGTCACCGGCCTGCCCGGTCGAGGACGGACAGGAGAGCACGTAGATCGTACGCCAGAAGGCTTCGCCGCTCGCGCTCCGCGTGGCACGCGGATCCGGGATCGAATAGCGGGTGAGCCCCTCGACATGCCGGTGTCCGTGCAGGACCAGATTGACGTTGAGCGACGTCGCCGCCTCGAGGAACGTTGCGGGCGCTGCGAGATACATCAGCGGCTCGTCGGGCACGCCGAGAAACCGCTTTCCTTCGCCGGTGGCCTGCGGCAGCGGATGATGATGCAACGCCAGCACGCGCACCAGGTTTTCCGCCGGCTCGGCATAGTCGGCGCGCCCCACGGATCCCATGCTGCCGGCGAGCTCGATGCTCAGCCGGGCGGAATCCGCAACAAGCGCGCTGTAGGCGCTCTCGTCGATATTGCCGCTCGCGAGCGTCGAGAGGCTCGCGCGGTTGGAGTCGAGCAGCACCAGATCGAGGCCAGCCTGGCGGTAATAGACGCTCTTCGAGCTCCGCGGCAGATGCAAATAATCATAGACGTCGTGGCGGCCCGCGCGCTGGCTCAGGCGCTTGACGTCGTGATTGCCCGCGACCGCCTGGATGTCGGTGAACAGTCCGGTCTGCCGGAAGGACGCGATGACGGCGAGCGCTTCGTCCAGCGCGCGCGGCGTCGGGTCGTCCACGAGGTCACCCGTGATCAGCAGAATGCGATCGGGAACGTCCGCGAAATCCGCCATCGCCTCACGGATTGCGGCACTGAGCGCCTCGGTCGTCGCCAGCAGCCGGCCTGACCCGTCCAGATGCAGGTCGGAAATCTGCGCAATAACGAACGCTCTATCCATTTTGCGCCGCTCATTTGCGAATGCTGCGCCGCCCAAACGATGAGAAGAATGCTTTCGACGAACAGGTTTGGCCGGATATCAAGCCGGCCCGCCGCGTTGTTGCGCTCGGCAGAACCGCACGGCACAATCTAAAATATCCATCAATAATGCCACAACCGCGGCGCTAGTAAAGCCCCGCGGCCGCGCGCTCGTGAACGGCAGTTCTCAGCATGGGTACGAGATCCGCCCGGCGATGGTTTCGCTCACCCGATCAATATTCGATGGCAAGCCGCTTGCGGATTTCGTCGATGCGCTTGTCGAGCGCATCGAACCGCGCGTGGACGGAGCGGTCGTGGAGATAGAAGACGTAACCGCCGGCAAGGAATGCGAAGATCCAGTGATGATGCTCGACATAACCAAAAATCGCCTCGACGACCTGGCCGATGAATGTGACCACGCTCCACACAAATTCCATTGCAGTTTCCTCCCGGCAGGCCTCGTCTTCGGCCGCCGGTCATCTCCTGCACACTTTCCCAGTCGATCCGGCGGCCGTTGCCGGAACCTAGCATGGGCCCCTTGCGGCGAGTAGCGGGTCGCTGAACGGTGACAGCAAAGCCGATTGCAGCCGCGGCGAAACTCTGCGAAGTCTCGTCCGTTCGCATGACCTGCTTGATCTGACGATCCGGACCCGCCAATGCCTTCTGTCTTCGAGACATCGCCCACCGCCATCCCGATCACCTTCGTCACCAAGTCGAGCTGGGATCAGGTCGCCGAGAAATTGCCGCCGGTGCAGCGCCAGTTCGCCGCCGCGAGCGCCTTTGCCGCCAAGCCGGGCGGCTATCTCGCGCTGCCCGCCCCGGACGGAGCGATCGCGCAAGTGCTGTTCGGACTCGAGGACGAGGGCGCGAGATCACGCGACCTGTTCCGGCCGGGCGCCCTGCCTGGCCTGCTGCCGCCGGGCATCTATCACTTTGCCAATGCCCCCCACGATGCGCGGTTGGCGTCGCTCGCCTTTGCACTCGGCAGCTACCGCTTCGCCCGCTACCGCAAGGCTGACCGCCCCGCCGTCCGGCTGGTACCGCCCGATGGCGTCGACGCGGCCGAGATCAATCGCATGGCGGATGCCGCGATGCTGGCGCGCGATCTCATCAACACGCCGGCTAACGACATGGGCCCGGAAGAGCTCGCCGCGGCCGCGCAAGCGCTCGCCACGGAATTCGGTGCGAGCTTTGCCTGCACCATCGGCGAGGATCTGAGGACGAATTTTCCACTGATCCACGCCGTCGGCATGGCCTCCGACCGCGCGCCGCGGCTGATCGACATCGTCTGGGGCGATCCGGCCGATCCCAAGGTGACGCTGGTCGGCAAGGGCGTCTGCTTCGACACCGGCGGGCTCGACCTCAAGCCGTCGAGCGGCATGCTGATCATGAAGAAGGACATGGGCGGTGCCGCCAACGTGCTGGCGCTCGCGCGCATGGTGATGGATGCGAAGCTCAAGGTCCGCCTGCGCGTGCTGATTCCGGCGGTCGAAAATGCCGTCTCCAGCAATGCCTTCCGGCCGCTCGACATCTTCACCTCGCGCAAGGGCATCACGGTCGAGATCGGCAACACCGACGCGGAGGGCCGGCTCGTGCTCGCCGACGCGCTGGCGCTGGCCGACGAGGAAAAGCCGGACCTTCTGATCGATTTGGGCACGCTGACTGGCGCGGCGCGCGTCGCGCTGGGGCCGGATTTACCGCCCTTTTACACCAATGATGAGACGCTGGCCGCCGACGTCGCGCGTTGCGCGGCGAAGGAGAACGATCCGTTGTGGCGCATGCCGCTGTGGCCGCCTTACGATGCGTGGCTGGACTCCAAGACCGCCACCATCACCAACGCACCCTCCGGCGGCTTTGCCGGCTCGATCACCTGCGCGCTGTTCTTGCAACGGTTCGTCGAGCAGGCAAAGAGCTGGCTTCATGTGGATATTTACGGCTGGACCCCGTCGGCGAAGCCGGCGCGGCCCGAAGGCGGCGAATGCCAGGCCGCGCGCGCCATCTACACATTACTGAGCGAGCGCTATGCATGATCCAGCACACGATCCAAGGCTGACACCGGCGCGCGGCGACCTCGCCGCGAAATATCTCGAAGGCAAGGTGCAAGCCGACCGCTTCGTCACGGGCGAGGAATTCGAGGTCTTCGAGGCGATCGCACCCGTGCGCGAGCAGCCGTCGTCGAACGCGATGCTGATGACGGAGGCGCTGCGCGGCGAACGCGTCACGGTCTACGATCGCAATGGCGAGGGCTGGGCCTGGGGCCAGCTTGGTGGCGATGGTTATGTCGGCTGGCTGCCTGATGCAGCGCTGATGAAGCCATCGGCCGCCCCGACCCACAAGGTGAGCGCGCTCCGGACATTCGCCTTCCCCGGTCCCTCGATCAAGCTGCCGCCGGCCGGCACGCTCGCGCTGGGCTCGAAGATTGCGGTGGTGCGCGAGGACGGCAGCTTCGCCGTGACGCGCGACGGACAATATCTGCCGAAGGCCCATCTCGCCCGGCTCGATCATCGCGAGCCGGACTTCGTCGCGGTCGCCGAGCGCTTCGTCGGCACGCCCTATCTCTGGGGCGGCAAGAGCAGCCTCGGTATCGATTGCTCCGGACTCGTGCAGGTCTCGCTGACAGCAGCAGGCATCGGCTGCCCGCGCGACAGCGACATGCAACAGGCAGGGCTCGGCCGCGCGCTGGAGCCGCATGAGCGGACCAAGCTGCAACGCGGCGATCTCATTTTCTGGAAGGGACATGTCGCCATCGTCCGCGATGGCAGCACCATGGTTCACGCCAACGCCCATCACATGGCAACCGCGATCGAGGCGACCGAACCGGCGATCGCGCGGATCAAGGCAGCAGGCAGCGAAATCGTCACGATCAAGCGGCTGTAGCACGACTTCGTGGGATGGGTAGAGCGCAGCGAAACCCATCGTTCTCACCACGCGCTGCGATGCGATGGGTTTCGCTTCGCTCTACCCATCCGACTGAAGACTAGGTCGCCACCGCCCCGTTCCCCGCCGTCTCCAGCCGGAACGCCGCCGCGAAGAGCGCGCGCGTGTAATCCGTCTTCGGGCTCTTGAACAGTTCGGCGGCCTGTCCCTCCTCGACCACCTTGCCGCCGCGCATCACGATGAGATGGCTGGCGAGCGAGGCGACGACGCGCAAATCGTGCGAGATGAACATGTAGGTGAGATCGCGCCTGCGCTGGAGTTCCCGCAAGAGGTCGACCATCTGCGCTTGAATCAGCATGTCGAGTGCGCTGGTCGGCTCGTCCAGCACGACGAAATCCGGCTCCAGCACCACCGCGCGCGCGATGCTGATGCGCTGGCGCTGGCCGCCGGAAAATTCATGCGGATAGCGATAGCGGGTGTCCGCCTTCAACCCGACGTCCTCGAGTGCCTTGACGACGCGCTCCTCACGCTCCTCGCGCGACAGCTTTGGCTGGTGCACGGTGAGGCCCTCGGCGATGATGTCGGCAACCGACATGCGCGGGCTGAGCGAGCCGAACGGATCCTGGAACACGATCTGCATGTCGCGCCGGAAGGGGCGCATCTCCTTGAAGCGCAGGCCCTGGATATCTTTGCCGAGGAACACGATGCGCCCGTTCGAGGAAATCAGCCGCATCAGGGCGAGCCCGAGCGTGGTCTTGCCCGAGCCGGACTCGCCGACAACGCCGAGCGTCTCGCCCTTGCGTACGGCAATGCTGACGCCGTCGACCGCCTTGATGTGGCCGACCGTCTTGCGCATCAGGCCGCGCTTGATCGGAAACCAGACCTTCAAATCATCGGCGGACATCACCACCGGTGCATTCGGCTGCGGCGGCGCCGGATCGGGCTTCGGCTCCGCCGCGAGCAGGTCGCGCGTATAGGGATGGTTCGGGGTCCTGAAGACCTGCTCGACCGGCCCCTGCTCGACGATCTCACCGCCCTTCATGACACAGACTTGGTCGGCGATGCGGCGCACGATGCCGAGATCGTGGGTGATGAACAGCAGGCTCATGCCGAGCCGTGAGCGAATTTCCGCGAGCAGCGTCAGGATCTGCGCCTGCACGGTGACGTCGAGCGCCGTGGTCGGCTCGTCCGCGATCAAGAGGTCCGGCTCGTTGGCGAGCGCCATCGCGATCATCACGCGCTGGCGCTGACCACCGGAGAGCTGGTGCGGATAGCTGTTGAGCCGCGTTTCAGGCTCGGGAATGCCGACCTGCGTCAGCAGTTCCAGCGTCCGCTTGCGCGCCTCGGCATTGCTGGTCGGATTGTGGAGCTGGATGATCTCGCCAATCTGCGCCTCGATCGTGTGCAACGGATTGAGCGAGGTCATCGGTTCCTGGAAGATGATGGAGATATCGCTGCCGCGAATCTCCCGCATCTGCTGCTCGGACTGGTCGATCAGCTCCCGCCCCTTGAAGCGGATGCTGCCCGAGGGATGCGAGGCATTCGGATAGGGCAGGAGCTTCAGGATCGAGAGCGCGCTGACCGACTTGCCGGAACCGGACTCGCCGACCAGTGCGACGCATTCGCCGCGCTTGATCTGGAACGAGACCTTGTCGACCGCGAGCGTGGTGGCGCCGCCCTGGTGGAAGGCCACCGAGAGGTCGCGGACGGCAAGCAGGGGCTGGTTGATCGCGTCCATCACGCCCTCACTTGAACGTCTTGCGCGGATCGAAGGCGTCGCGCACGGCTTCGCCGATGAAGATCAAGAGCGACAGCATGATCGCGACCGAGAAGAAGCCGGAGAAACCAAGCCAGGGCGCCTGCACGTTGGACTTGCCCTGCGACAGCAGTTCGCCGAGCGACGGCGAGCCGGGCGGCAACCCGAAGCCGAGGAAATCGAGGGCCGTGAGCGTCATGACCGACGAGGAGACGATGAACGGAAGGAACGTCATCGTCGCGACCATCGCGTTCGGCAGCAGATGCTTGAACATGATCACGGCGTTCGACACGCCGAGGGCGCGCGCGGCCTGGATGTACTCGAAATTGCGCCCGCGCAGGAACTCCGCGCGCACGAGCCCGACCAGCGACACCCAGGAAAACAGGAGCAGGATGCCGAGCAGCACGAAGAAGCCAGGCACGAGCACCGACGAGAGGATCAGCAAGAGGTAGAGCGAAGGGATCGCAGTCCATATCTCGATGAAACGCTGGAACAACAGATCGACCCAGCCGCCGAAATAGCCCTGCACCGCGCCGGCCGCGATGCCGACGACGGAGGAGACAATGGTCAGGCACAGGCCGAACAGCACCGAGATACGGAAACCGTAGATCAGGCGCGCAACCACGTCGCGGCCCTGATCGTCGGTGCCGAGCCAGTTGTATTCGAGGTCGCGGCAGCTCTTGAGGCCCTTCTTCTCGACGACAGGCTTGCACTGCGCCTCCGTCAGCATCCAGGTCGGCGGCGACGGCGCCGGCGTCGGCAGGTCGAGATTGTGGGTGTCGTAGGAATAGCGGATCAGCGGCCAGACGATGCTGCCACCCTTGTCCTTGATCAGCTTCTGCAAATAGGGATCGCGGTAGTCGGCCGCCGTCTCGAAGTCGCCACCGAAGGTCGTCTCGGAATAGGTGACGAAGGCCGGCCAGTAGAGATGGCCGTCGTACTTGATCAGGAATGGCCGGTCATTGGCGATCAGCTCGGCAAACAGCGACACCACGAACAGGATCATGAAGATCCAGAACGACCAGTAACCGCGCCGGTTCGCCCTAAAATTCTGCCAGCGCCGCCGGTTGAGCGGAGATGGCACGAACGGCTTGCGTGTGATCGGCACGGCATCGCCGAGCGGCGACTTTGCGGTGGTTTCGATCGGGGTCGGGGCGGTCAGTGTCATCAGACCTCCCGTGCCTCGAAATCGATCCGCGGATCGATCCACATGTAGGTCAGGTCAGAGATGAGGTTGATCACGAGGCCGACAAGCGAAAAGATGAAGAGCGTGCCGAACACCACGGGATAGTCGCGGTTGAGAACGCTCTCGAAACTGAGCAGTCCGAGCCCATCCAGTGAGAAGATGGTCTCGATCAGAAGCGAGCCCGAGAAGAAAGCGTGAATGAAGGTGCTGGGAAAGCCCGCGATCACGATGAGCATCGCGTTGCGGAAGACGTGGCCATAGAGCACCCGATTCTCGCTGCAGCCCTTTGCGCGCGCGGTCATCACGTATTGCTTGCGGATCTCATCCAGAAACGAGTTCTTGGTCAGGAACGTCATGGTGGTGAACGCGCCGAGCCCCATGGCGATCAGCGGCAGCGTCAAATGCCAGAAGTAATCGATGATCTTCCAGTACCAGGGAAATTGCGACCAGCCGTCTGACGTCAGTCCGCGCAATGGGAACCAGTTGAAGAACGAGCCCCCGGCGAACAGGATGATCAGGAGGATCGCGAACAGGAAGCCGGGAATCGCGTAGCCGAGCACGAGCACGCTCGACGTCCAGGTATCGAAGCGCGTTCCGTCCTTGACTGCCTTCCGGATGCCGAGCGGAATCGAGATCAGGTAGGTTAGCAGCGTCAGCCAGATGCCAAGCGAGATCGAGACCGGGAGCTTTTCCTTGATCAGCTGGAGCACGCTGACATCGCGAAAATAGCTGTTGCCGAAATCGAAGCGGGCGAAATTCCACACCATCAGCGCGAAGCGTTCGGGGGCCGGCTTGTCGAAGCCGAATTGCTTCTCCAGCTTCTTGATGAAGTCAGGGTCCAGGCCCTGCGCGCCGCGATATTTCGAATTGATGGCGTCGCCACCAGCGCCCAGCTGACCGGGCGCGCGCTGAGCGAAATCACCGCCGCCCGAGATGCGCGAGCTGCCGCCGGTGTCGGCGCCCGAGAGCTGCGCGACGACGCGCTCGACCGGGCCGCCCGGCGCGAATTGCAC
The DNA here is from genome assembly GCF_040547805.1 of Bradyrhizobium sp. LA6.1. Taxonomy (NCBI): domain Bacteria; kingdom Pseudomonadati; phylum Pseudomonadota; class Alphaproteobacteria; order Hyphomicrobiales; family Nitrobacteraceae; genus Bradyrhizobium; species Bradyrhizobium sp. LA6.1. The sequence continues at coordinate 361,428 of NZ_JBEPQK010000004.1, forward strand.
GACGACGAAGGAGACGAAGAGGATCCCGAGCAGGGTCGGGATCATCAGGAGGATGCGGCGGGCGATATAGGCGCTCATGATTATTTCGCCTGCTCGAGCTTGGTCGCCTTGGCGGCATCGAACCACCAGTTCTCCGGCGCACCGACGCCTTGCGCATATTTCGCCGGCTTGTCGGGATGGCTGAACTGGTCCCAATAGGCCACGCGATGAAAGTTTGCGTACCACTGAGGCACCCAGTAGCGCCCGGCCCGGAACACGCGATCGAAGGCGCGGCAGGCCGTGGTCAGCTCCGCCCTGGTCTGGGCGGCAATGATCTTCTCGATCAGCGCGTCGATGATCGGATCGGAGATGCCGGCGAGATTGTAGGAGCCTTTGGTCTTGGCCGCCTGGGAGGAGAAGAACGCCCGCATGGCGTCGCCGGGCGTCGCCGACATCGAGAAGCGTTGGATCGTCATGTCGAAATCGAAATCCTCGAGCCGCGCGCGGTACTGCACGGCATCGACCAGGCGAAACGTGGCGTCGATGCCGAGCGTTGCGAGGTTCTTCAGGTACGGCCCGTGATGCGGCTGGATCGACTGCTCGTCGTTCAGGAACTCGATCGTGAAAGGCTCGCCATTGGGCAGCACCCGCTTGCGATCCTTGACGACGTAGCCCGCCTCGTTGAGCAGCTCGCCCGCCTTGCGCAGCAGGCTGCGGTCCTGTCCCGATCCGTCCGACACCGGCGGCACGAAAGGCTGGCCGAACACTTCGTCAGGCACCTTGCCGCGGAAGGGCTCGAGCAGCGCGAGCTCTTCGGGCGAAGGCGGGCCTGATACCATCATGTCGGAGTTCTGGAATGGCGAGTGCGTGCGCGCATAGGCGCCGTACATGATCGACTTGTTGGTCCATTCGAAGTCGAAGGCGTAGGTCAGCGCCTCCCGCACGCGCGGATCCTTGAACTTGTCGCGGCGGATGTTGATGAACCAGCCCTGCGCACCCGACGGGGTCTCGTCCGGCAGCTGCTCGCGCTTGACCCGGCCGTCCTTGATCGCCGGGAAATCATAGCGTGTGGCCCAGATGCGCGAGGTGAGCTCCTCGCGGAACAGATAGTTCTTGCCGGTGAAGCCTTCGAAGGCAACGTCGCGGTCGCGGTAGAATTCGTAGCGCACCGTGTCGAAATTGTAGCTGCCGCGGCAGACCGGCAGGTCGGCGCCCCACCAGTCCTTGACGCGCTCATATTCGACATAGCGGTTCACCTCGAACCTGCCGACCTTGTACGGGCCGGAGCCCAGCGGCGTATCGAGCGTCGATTCATCGAAGGCGCGCGTGGCATAATAGGCCTTCGAGAAGATCGGCAGGCTTGCGACATAGAGCGGCACGTCGCGCGCGCGGTTCGGCGCGAAGGTGACGGCCACGGTGGCGTCGTCCAGCGCCTCGGCCTTCACGAAATCGCGGAGCTGCACGACGATCAGCGGATGGCCCTTCTCCTTCAGCGTGTTGAGCGAGAAGGCGACGTCATGCGCGGTGAGCCGGGAGCCGTCGTGGAAGCGGGCCTCGGGCCGTATCGTGAAGGTGTAGGTCAGCTTGTCCGGCGAGATTCGCACCGATTTCGCCGCAAGCCCGTACATCGCGTCGGGCTCGTCATTGGCCCGCGCCATCAACGGCGCGAAGGTCATGTCCATACCCTGCGCACCTTCGCCCTTCAGGATGTAAGCGTTGAGCGAAGAGAACGTGAAGTAGGACTGGTTGTAGGCCCGCACCGAGGGAATGAGCGAGAACGCGCCGCCCTTCGGCGCGTCGACATTGACGTAGCCGAAATGGTGGAAATCGGCGGCATATTTGAGATCGCCGAAGGCCGAGATGCCGTGCGCCTCGGTCCCCGCTTCGGATGCGCGCGCGCCATGTAGCAGCGGTGCGCCGAGGGACACGCCGACGGCGCTACCGACACCCAAGACCAGCACATGGCGGCGTGACATCTGCGTCATGCGGGGGATGTCCTTCACGACTTCTTTGCGATCCGTGCCGCCTTGTCTGCGTCGTACCACCAGATGAACGGGAAGCCGGACTGACCGTATTTGGGCAATTCCGCCGGTCGGCCGAAGCGATCCCAGCGCGCGGTGCGGATCTTCGAATAGGTCCATTGCGGAACGACGTAGTTATTCCACAGCAGCACGCGGTCGAGCGCTTTGGTTGCCGCGACGAGATCGTCGCGACCCGTGGCGTAGATCAGCCTCTCGATCAGCTTGTCAATCGCCGGATTCTTGATGCCGGCAATATTGCGCGAACCAGCGATGTCGGCCGTCTTGGACGACCAGAACTCGCGCTGCTCGTTGCCCGGCGACTGCGACTCGCCCCATGAGTTGGTGACGACGTCGAAATCCCAGTCCCGAGTCCTGTTCTCGTATTGAGTCGGGTCGACCGTGCGCACGCTGACCGCGATGCCGAGTCGTTCCAGCGACGGCTTGTAGAACAGCGTGACCCGCTCGAAGCTCGGATCCTGATTCAGCAGCTCCAGGGTGAACTGCGCACCGGTCTTGACATCGACCAGCTTGCGGTCGCGCACCTCGTAACCGGCCTCCTTGAACAGGCGCAGCGCCTCGCGAAGATTGTCGCGCACGGCTTCCGGACTGCCGCCGACCGGATTGGTATAGGCCGTCGTGAAGACTTCAGGCGGAACATCGGCGCGAACGGTCTCGAGGATCTCGAGCTCCTTGCCTTGCGGCAACCCGGTCGCCATGAGCTCGTCGATACCGTCGAAATAGCTGCTGACGCGCTTGTACTGACCGTAGAAGATCTGCTTGTTCATCTCCTCGAAGTCGAACGCATAGTTGAGCGCGCGACGGACGCGAGGATCTTTGAATTTGGCGCGGCGCAGGTTCGGCACGAAAGCCTGCATCACACCCGAGCTGCGATTGGCGAACTCCTCGAGGATCACCCGCTTTTCGGTCACGGCCGGGAAGTCGTAGGCTGTCGCCCAGTTCTTCGCACTGTTCTCGGTGCGCCAGTCCACCTGATCGGCCTTGAAAGCCTCGATCGCCACGGTGGCATCGCGGAAATACTCGTAGCGCATCTCGTCGAAATTGTTGCGGCCCACATTGGTGGCGAAATCGCGCCCCCAATAATCCTTGACGCGCTCCAGCGCGATCGACCGTCCCGCCACGAATTCCTTGACCTTGTAGGGACCGGAACCGAGCGGTATTTCGAGCGTGGTCGCGGAGACATCGCGCTTGCGGCCTTGCGCGTCGGTCCCCTCCCACCAATGCTTCGGCAAAACCGTGAGCTGCCCGACGATCTGCGGCAGCTCGCGGTTGCCCGGTGCGTCGAACACGAACTTCACCTCGCGCTCACCGACCTTCTCGGCCTTCACCACATGGCTGTAATAGGCCGAGTACATCGGGTGATGCTTCTTGAAGGCATCCAGCGAGAAGATCACGTCGTCCGCAGTGACCGGCTTGCCGTCATGCCATTTGGCCTGCGGCCGCAAACGATAGGTGACGAAGGAAAAGTCGGCCGGGTGGCTGACGGCCTCGGCCAGCGCGCCGTATTCGGTCGAGACTTCGTCGAGCGAGGGCGTCGTGAGGGATTCGTAGATGAACGCGACGGCACCGGCGACCTGCCCCTTCACTCCCGCCACTACGATATTGAAATTATCGAAAGTGCCGACGGCGATCTGGCGCGCGACACCGCCTTTGGGCGCTTCCGGATTGACGTAATCGAAGCGCTTGAAGTCGGCGGGATATTTGACCTGTCCGAACAGCGACAGCGCGTGGCGCCAGGGCGCCTCACTGGCGGATTGCGCCGCGGCCGTGCCGATGACGGGAAGGCCCCCTACGGAACCGAGGGCGGGGAGCGCTACGGCGGCAGTGCCGGTGAGCAGGAGATCGCGTCGGGTAATGGCCAAATCAACATTCCTGGTCTTGAAGGAGGTTACCCCTTTAAGTGCTCAATATAGGCGAGGTTTCGACGGAATATGTTGCTTTTTCCTCATGTTGGAAGTCCCGGCGGCCTGTCGGATGCGGCCAAACGCCCCGATAAACTCACCGCGAGGCCCGGATAAGCGAACGGCCAGGCTTTTCAGCCTGGCCGCACATTCAAGATCGGTTTTTGACGGCCTTACTTCGACGCCGTCGGGATCGGCTGAGGATGCTCTGACAGCGAATTCAGATAGGCGATGACGTCGGCGCGCTCGGAGTCCTTCGGGATGCCGGCGAAGCCCATCGCGGTGCCCGGGATGAAGCCCTTCGGATTGGCAATGAACTTGTTGAGGTCGTCGAACGACCAGGTGCCGCCCTTGGCCTTCATGGCGGCCGAGAAGTTGAAGCCGTTGCGGCCCTCGCCCCTGGCTTCGCCGACGACGCCATAGAGGTTCGGACCGACGCGATTCGGGCCGCCCTTCTCGAAGGTGTGGCAGGCGCCGCATTTCTTGGCAGCCGAAGCGCCCTTTTCGACGGAAGCGGTCTGGAGCAGCTTTTCGATCGGCTCGGAGGGCGCAGCAGCGGCGCCACCTTCCTTGCCGTGGCCAGCATCTTCCTTCACGGCGATCTCGAAACCAGGCTTCGCCAGCGGCTTCGGTGTGAACAGCGCCTGGGCGGCAAAGCTCGTCACAAGCAGAATGAGACAGGTGCCAAGCACGGCACCGAGGATCTTGTTCAGTTCGAAAGAGTCCATTTCCGGCCAGGCCCCACACCACAGTAAGGAAATAGCGGCCGAGCGGCCGCCAGGACGAGCCTCGGGAGAATCAAACGTTCCTTGTTGTTTCCCCGAGTTTTGCCATTGAGATATCGGTTTGCCCGGGGTCTGGCAACCCGTATAAGCGACCCGGCTTTCAGCCCGTCCCCACCCCATTTCTCGACGCGGAAAACCTCTCGTTTCCAGGCCCTTGACCCGATGATCGATCCCCGCATCCTGGTGCTGATCCCGGCCCGCATGGCCGCCACCCGCCTGCCCGGCAAGCCGCTCGCCGACATCGCGGGCCTGCCGATGATCGTGCATGTGATGCGGCGGGCAGAGGCCGCCGGCATCGGCCGGGTCGCGGTCGCAACCGATACGGACGAGATCGCCTCCGTGGTCACCGCCCATGGCGGCGAAGCCGTGATGACCCGCCCGGAGCACCCCTCTGGCTCGGACCGCATCCACGAGGCAATGCAGAAGCTCGATCCCTCAGGCAAGGCCGAGATCGTGGTCAATCTCCAGGGCGATTTCCCGACCATCACGATCGACAACATCCGCGAGGTGCTGCCGCCGCTGCAAGATCCGGCCGTGGACATCGCGACGCTGGCCTCGCAGATCCATACCGAGGAGGAGGACCTCGCGCCGAGCGTCGTAAAGGCGATCGGAACCTCGCTCGGCGGGAAACGCATGCGCGCACTTTATTTCACCCGCGCGACTGCGCCGACCGGCGACGGACCGCGCTACCACCATATCGGCCTCTACGCCTATCGCCGCGCCGCGCTGGAGCGCTACGTCTCGCTGCCGCCGTCCCCGCTGGAATTGCAGGAGAAGCTCGAGCAGCTCCGGGCGCTGGAGGCCGGGATGCGGATCGACTTCACCATCGTCGACACCGTGCCCCGCGGGGTCGACACGCCGGCGGACCTGGAGACCGCCCGCAGCATCCTTTCCAAATCCTGAGCCGCTGTTACAAGGCCGATCATGAGCAAGCTGAAAATCGCATTCCAGGGCGAGCCTGGGGCCAACTCCCACATCGCCATCGTCGAGGCCTATCCCGACGCCGAGCCGATGCCCTGCGCCACCTTCGAGGACGCGCTGTCGGCGATCTCGTCGGGCGAGGCCGATCTCGGCATGATCCCGATCGAGAATTCGGTCGCGGGCCGCGTCGCCGATATCCATCATCTGCTGCCGGCCTCCGGCCTCTTCATCATCGGCGAATGGTTTCTACCGGTCCGCCATCAGCTGATGGCGGTGAAGGGGACGAAGCTCGAGGACATCAAGAGCGTCGAGAGCCACGTGCATGCGCTCGGCCAGTGCCGGCGCATCATCCGCAAACTCGGCATCAAGCCGATCGTGCACGCCGACACCGCCGGCAGCGCCCGCGACATTTCCGAGCGCAACGACAAGGCCGTCGCCGCGATCGCCTCGCGGCTTGCGGCAAAGATCTACGGCCTCGACATTCTGGCCGAGGACATCGAGGACGAGGCGCACAACACCACGCGCTTCGTGGTGCTGGCGCGCGAGCCGAAATGGGCGACGCAAGGCTCCGGCCCGCTGGTCACGACTTTTGTATTTCGCGTGCGCAACTTGCCCGCCGCGCTCTACAAGGCGCTCGGCGGCTTCGCGACCAACGGCGTCAACATGACCAAGCTCGAAAGCTACATGGTCGACGGCAATTTCTTCGCCACACAGTTTTATGCGGACGTCGACGGCCACCCTGAAGACAAGGGACTGGCATTCGCGATCGAGGAGCTGAAATTCTTCTCGCGCGAATTCCGCATCGTCGGCGTGTATCCGGGACACCCGTTCCGCGCGACGTTCAGCGAGACGCAGCAGGATTGATTGCGTGTCCCGGGCGCGCGAAGCGCGAGCCGGGACCCAGGGGCGGCGATACCCGGAGCGCGATGGGCCCCGGCTCTGCGGCCGCACCGCTTCGCGCTGCGCCGCGTCCGGGGCACGAGAGCTTTACGCGGCCGCTTTCAGCCCGAACGCCTCGGCCAGCAGCGAATACGACTTCTTCCGTGCGTCGTGGTCGTACACGGCCGTAATCACCATCAACTCGTCCGGCTTGCTCGCGTCGATCAACGGCTGCAGTTTCTTTTGCACCGTCGCCGGATTGCCGACGAAAAGGCGCGAACGGTTGCGCGAGATCGAAATGCGCTCGGCATCCGTATAGGGATAGGCCAGCGCCTCCTCGACACTCGGCAGCGGCAGATATTGCCCGCGGTCGCGGCGCAGGCGGTTGAGATCGAACGAGGTGGCGAGCTTTTCGGCCTCCTCATCCGTGTCGGCCGTGATGACGGCGACGGCGAGGATCGCGCGCGGGCTCGCGCTCCAGGCCGAGGGCTGGAAACGGTTGCGGTAATGCACCATCGCATCGATCGCGTCATGGGATGCGAAATGATGGGCGAAGGCGAAACCCATGCCGACCTGCGCGGCGAGCTCCGAGGAATAGTCGCTGGAGCCGAGCAGCCAGATCGGCGGCAGCTTGGTGTCGTCGGGCATCGCGACCACGTTGTTGTAGGGATGGCCCGCGGGAAATTCGCGGGTCTCCCACAGAATCAGTTCGTGCAGCCGCTCCAGGAAGTCGTCGCCCTCGCGGCGGTCGAGACGGCTGCGCAGGGCGTAGGCCGTGGCGCCGTCGGTACCGGGGGCGCGGCCGAGACCGAGATCGATGCGGCCGGGAAACAGCGCCTCCAGCATCTTGAAGCGCTCGGCCACCACGAGCGGGGCGTGGTTGGGCAGCATCACCCCGCCGGAGCCGACGCGGATGTGCTTCGTCACCGCCGCGATCTGCCCGATCATCACGTCGGGCGCCGGGCTCGCCACCGAGGCGAGGTTGTGATGCTCGGCGAGCCAGTAGCGGACATAGCCAAGCCCATCGACATGGCGCGCCAGATCGATGCTGTTGCGCAGCGCCGCGGCGGGTCTTGTACCTGTGGTGACGACGGAGAGGTCGAGGACTGAGAGCGGGATCATGGCGCGCTAAGGTAGTGAAGGCCAGCGCGGCGGCAATGGGCAGACTGCGCAGGTCTGGCGTGTGCGGGCCGCGAACCCGCACGGCAGCGCCAGTTGAGGCGATGGGACAAAATTTGCCGCGGCAACACCATCTTCACACTGCCCACGCCCCTTACTTGCTTCTGCTCGCCGCAAAAAACATTCCAATTTATTGATTCATATAACACTTTGTCAAATCTACGCACTTCCCACTCACACCCTCATCCGTTCAATATTTCCACCGATACTGGTGAAAGTGGGCCACTTCCCATCCCCGATGGGCTGTCGAGTGCGACCGCTTTGGCTTATCTTGACCACATCCAATCGAGACCTGACTGCCGGCCGCCGAAAGCCGGACGAGCCCCTGGAGTGAGTGGTGCCATGACTGATCTGACGACGCCTGCCCGCGCCGAAGGGCAAGACGGGCACCTCTCCTCGAAGCGGCCTGCGATCTCCTTCGAGTTCTTTCCGCCCAAGACGGAAGAGATGGAGCGCAATCTCTGGGAGACCATCAACCGGCTCGCCCCGCTCGACCCGAAATTCGTCTCCGTGACCTATGGGGCCGGCGGCTCGACCCGCGAGCGCACCCATTCGACCATCACCCGCATCCTCAAGGAGACCGCGCTGCTGCCGGCCGCGCATTTGACCTGCGTCGGCGCCTCGCGCGGGGAGATCGACGAGATCGTCGACCGCTATCACGAGGTCGGCGTCCGCCACATCGTCGGCCTGCGCGGCGATCCCGCCGGCGGCATCGGCACGCCCTATTCCAGCCATCCCGACGGCTACCAGAGCTCAGCCGACCTCGTTGCGGGCATCAAGAAGCGGCACGGCGACATCGAAGTGTCCGTGTCCGCCTATCCCGAGAAGCACCCTGAAGCGCGCGACTTCGACGCCGACATCGACACCCTGAAGGCCAAGGTCGATGCGGGTGCGACGCGCGCGATCACGCAGGTGTTCTTCGATAACGACCTCTACTTCCGCTATCTCGACCGCGTCCGTGCCCGAGGCATCGACATCCCGATCGTGCCCGGCATCATGCCCATGCACAATTTCAAGCAGGCCCGCAATTTCGTCACCCGCGCCGGCACCTCCGTGCCGGATTGGCTGGCGGAGAAATTCGACGGCCTCGACGACGACGCCGAGACCCGCAAGCTGGTGGCCGCGACGGTTGCCGCCGGCCAGGTGCAGAAGCTGGCGAAGCGCGGCGTCGACACCTTCCATTTCTACACCATGAACCGCGCCGATCTCGTGTTCGCGATCAGCCATTTGCTCGGCATCCGCGCCAAGAGCGCGCAGAAGGCGGCTTAAGATAAAATGACCACTCCCGTTTCTCCCAAGCGAACTGCCCTGCTCAATGCCGCCCGCGAGCGTATTCTCGTGCTCGACGGCGCCATGGGCACGATGATCCAGAACCTCCAGTTCGACGAGGCCGCCTTCCGCGGCGAGCGCTTCAAGGATTTCCATCGCGACCTGCGCGGCAACAACGACCTGTTGATCCTGACCCAGCCGCAGGCGATCGAGGACATCCACGCCGCCTATTTGCGCGCCGGCGCCGACATCGTCGCGACCAACACCTTCTCGACGACCTCGATCGCGCAGGCCGATTACGACCTCACCGACATCGTCTACGAGATGGCGCGCGAAGGCGCCCGCCTCGCCGGCAACGCCGCAAGGCGCGTCGAGGCCGAGGACGGCAAGCCGCGCTTCGTCGCCGGTGCCATCGGCCCGACCAACCGCACCGCCTCGATCTCGCCCGACGTTTCCAATCCCGGCTACCGGGCCGTCACGTTCGACGATTTGCGCAAATCCTATGGCGAGCAGATCAACGGCATGCTCGATGGCGGTGTCGATCTGCTGCTGGTCGAGACCATCTTCGACACGCTGAACGCCAAGGCGGCGCTCTATGCGATCGCCGAGATCACCGAAGAGCGCGGCATCGACGTGCCCGTGATGGTGTCGGGCACCATCACCGACAAATCCGGCCGCCTCCTCTCCGGCCAGATGCCGGAAGCGTTCTGGAATTCGGTGCGGCACGCAAAACCCGTCACCATCGGCTTCAACTGCGCGCTCGGCGCGGAAGATCTGCGCGCGCATATCGCCGACATCGGCCGCGTCGCCGACACGCTGGTGTGTGCCTATCCGAACGCCGGCCTGCCCAACGAATTCGGCCAGTACGACGAGACCCCGGAGTACATGGCGCGCCTGGTCGGCGAGTTCGCGCGCGATGGCCTCGTCAACATCGTCGGCGGCTGCTGCGGCACCACGCCGGACCATATCGCGGCGATCGCGGCGGCCGTCGCCCCGCACAAGCCGCGCGTCGTGCCGGAAATCGAACCTCGCTTAAGGCTCTCCGGCCTCGAGCCGTTCATCCTGACGGACGCCATCCCGTTCGTGAACGTCGGCGAGCGCACCAACGTCACCGGCTCCGCCCGCTTCCGCAAGCTGATCACCGCCGGCGACTACACGGCCGCGCTGCAGGTCGCCCGCGACCAGGTCGAGAACGGCGCGCAGATCATCGACGTCAACATGGACGAAGGGCTTCTAGATTCGGAAGCCGCGATGGTGACCTTCCTCAACCTCGTCGCCGCCGAGCCCGACATCGCCCGCGTCCCCGTGATGGTCGATTCCTCGAAATTCTCGGTGATCGAGGCCGGCCTGAAATGCGTGCAGGGCAAGCCGGTCGTCAACTCGATCTCGATGAAGGAAGGCGAGGAAAAGTTCATTCACGAGGCCAAGATCGCCCGGCGCCATGGCGCAGCCGTGGTGGTGATGGCGTTCGACGAGGTCGGCCAGGCCGATACGTTCGCGCGCAAGACCGAGATCTGCAAGCGCGCCTACGACATCCTGGTGGACCGCGTCGGCTTCCCGCCTGAGGACATCATCTTCGATCCGAACATCTTTGCGATCGCGACCGGCATCGAAGAGCACAACAATTACGGCGTCGACTTCATCGAGGCGACGCGCTGGATCCGCCAGAACCTGCCGCACGCGCATATCTCCGGCGGCGTCTCCAATCTGTCGTTCTCGTTCCGCGGCAACGAGCCGGTGCGCGAGGCGATGCACTCGGTGTTCCTGTATCACGCCATCAAGGCGGGCATGGACATGGGCATCGTCAATGCCGGACAGATGATCGTCTATGACGACATCGATGCCGAGCTGCGCCAGGTGTGCGAGGACGTCATCCTCAATCGCGACCCCGGCGCGTCCGAGCGCCTGCTGGCGCTTGCGGAGAAATTCCGCGGCAACAAGACCCAGACCAAGGAAGCCGATCTCGCCTGGCGCGAATGGCCGGTGGCGAAGCGGCTGTCGCATTCACTGGTGCACGGCATCACCGAGTTCATCGAAGTGGACACCGAGGAGGCCCGCAAGGCATCCAAGCGTCCGCTCGACGTGATCGAGGGCCCCTTGATGGCCGGCATGAACGTGGTCGGCGACCTCTTCGGCGACGGCAAGATGTTCCTGCCGCAGGTGGTGAAGTCCGCGCGCGTGATGAAGCAGGCGGTGGCGTGGCTGATGCCGTTCATGGAGGAAGAGAAGGCGCGCAACCTCGCCAACGGCATCGGCACCGAAGGTTCATCTTCCGCCGGCAAGATCGTGCTCGCGACCGTCAAGGGCGACGTCCACGACATCGGCAAGAACATCGTCGGCATCGTGCTCCAGTGCAACAATTTCGAGGTCATCGACCTCGGCGTGATGGTGCCGGCGGCCAAGATCGTCGAGACCGTGAAGGCGGAGAAGGCCGACATCGTCGGGCTATCAGGCCTGATCACGCCCTCGCTCGACGAGATGGCGTTCTTCGCCGGTGAATTGCAGCGCGAAGGTTTGAAGCTGCCGCTCTTGATCGGCGGCGCCACCACGAGCCGCGTGCACACGGCGGTCAAGATCGACCCGAGCTATCGCGCCGGTCCCGTCGTCCACGTCAACGACGCCAGCCGCGCCGTCGGCGTGGCCTCCTCATTGCTCTCGCCCGAGAAGCGCGAGGCCTATGCCGCCGAGGTGCGCGCCGAATACGCAAAAATCTCGGCCGCGCATCTGCGCGCGCAGGCCGACAAGAAGCGCCTGAAGCTCGCGGCCGCGCGCGCCAACCGCGTGCCGGTCGACTTTGCCGCGAACAAGCCGGTGAAGCCGACCTTCTTGGGCATCCGCAGCTTTGACGAATACGATCTCGCCGAGCTCGTGCCCTATATCGACTGGACGCCGTTCTTCCAGACCTGGGAGCTCGCCGGCCGCTTCCCCGCCATCCTCGACGATTCCAAGGTCGGCGAGGTCGCGCGTTCGCTCTATGACGATGCGCGCAAAATGCTCGACCTGATCGTCAAGGAAAAATGGTTCCGGGCGCGCGCGACGGTCGGCTTCTGGCCGGCGAACGCTGAAGGTGACGACATCGTGCTCTATTCCGACGAAAGCCGGACCAAGCAGATCGCGACGCTGCACACGCTGCGCCAGCAGCTCGAGAAGCGCGAGGGCCGGTTCAACGCCGCGCTCGCCGACTTCGTCGCGCCCGCCGGCGTCCCCGACTATGTCGGCGGCTTCGTCGTCACGGCCGGCATCGGCGAGGATGTGGTCGCCGACCGCTTCAAGATGGCCAATGACGACTACTCCTCGATCCTGTGCAAGGCGCTGGCCGATCGTCTCGCTGAAGCCTTCGCCGAACGCATGCATGCCCGCGTGCGCCGCGAGTTCTGGGCCTACGCGCCGGACGAAGCACTCTCCTGCGACGATCTGATCCTCGAGAAGTACCAGGGCATCCGCCCCGCGCCGGGCTATCCCGCGCAGCCCGATCACACCGAGAAGGCGACGCTGTTCGAGCTGCTCGATGCGGAGGCGACTGCCGGCGTGAAGCTGACCGAGAGCTTTGCGATGTGGCCGGGCTCTTCCGTGTCGGGGCTCTATTTCGCGAACCCCGAGAGCTATTATTTCGGCGTCGGCAAGATCGAGCGTGACCAGGTCGAGGACTATGCCGCACGCAAGGGCATGACGGTGGCGGAAACCGAGCGCTGGCTCGCGCCGGTGCTGAACTACATCCCATCGCAGCAGACCGACAAGACCTTCGTGGCAACGCCCGCGAACGACGAGACGTCGAAGGACCTCGCCTCGCATCCGCCCGGCTGCACCTGCGCGGTGCATCTCGTCTGGCAGAAGAAGCGCGCGGGGGCGGGGTAGGCCCGCCTTCGCTTCCCAGCCCGCCTTCGCTTCCCAAGACTAAAAAGTGAAAAACAACCCCATGCACAGTAGAGGTGGGGTTGAAAGTCTTGAGGAATTTCGGTCTTGCCGAAACGGCTTGCTCCGTCGGGCAAAACACCGGTAATATTCCATCATCGCCTGCCGTGCCGATGGATGCCACACGCGCGTCCCCATCCTCCCCTGGAGGGGGATTTCGCATGCAGCGAACCGGAATGCGGACCGAGGTGGGTGACGGTCTCTCCGCGTGAACACTACCCGTGTTGAGAGGTCACCCCACCCCGCTCGCGCTTCGCGCGCACGACCCTCCCCCTCCAGGGGAGGGTAGAGACCTCGCTCCTTCGGCGGCGCCGGCGGCTGCACGATCTCCCTGGACGGCGCCTGCGCCTCGCAACAACCGACAGTGCGCGACGCAAAGAGCGGCCTGCTCCTTTCTGACACACCACCAGGACGAGTCGCGGTCCGGAATTCGGCTCACCGGCAATTTCGCGCAGGAACCAGGCGGTGTGAACTCGTTCACTTGTCCGCTCAACCTTGATTCGCTACTCTATCGGTCTACTACCTTCAAACCGATGGTTTGCTTGGGATCGAGCATATGAACCAGTTCATTGCACTGTTCGTCGCCGCGATCGCCCTTGTCGTGCTGCCTACGATTGCCGCGGCTGACTGTCCGAAAGGCTACGTGCCATGCGGCGAACGAAACCAGTTGTGCTGCCCGCGAAAGTAGCAAGTCGCAAATGGCTTTGGCTTGGTAGCCTCGTCTTTGTCGCGATCGGCCTGGTGATGGTTGCAGCCTGGGTCGGATTCCCGCGAAAGAAACAGACGATCACGGCCATCCTCTCCGAGACCGGATATTTCGAGGTGGTGCCGCCGAGCACGTTCGGCGGCCCCGGCACCATCAACACGATCGAATATCTGAGCAATGGCCGGCTGGAGCTGCATCCGACCTGCGATATCGACCCCACGCTGCTGGCCGACAAGATCCGGAAATCACCGACGGTGGACCGGGACCTGAAGCAGTCGCTCGAGAAGAATCTCGACGTGTCCGCGCAGGTCAGGGACAAGCTGTCGGCGGTCGCCGGAATGCAGCAAGTTGATTCTATTCACCTCAAGCTCGAGAACGCCAACATTCTCCTGATTTCCGACGAGTCGCTGATATCGACCCGCAATGCATTGCTGAAGGCCGAATGCGAGGACGCGATCGCCCTGAACCTTTCGAGCGGCGGAGTGGTCTGCCAGACGCGGTCCGTGCTGGAAGCCGACGTCGTCTACGAGATCAAATATCACAACACGATTTCGATGGAGGAGCGGGCCAAGCTGACATCCGAGATCGCGGCGAAGCTCGAGCTGGACGCCCACCAGGGATCGGACGACAAGGTGTCCGGCTCTCAATTGTTCTTTGGCATAAGGCTGTCGCCGAATCCGATCGTCCTGAAGTCCGCGGCGGGTGAGATCAAGCCCTGCAACAGGAGATAGGCGCGCTTTCACCCCTTCGGCGGGGCCAGCGGCTGCACGACCTCCCTGAACGATGCCAGCGCCTCGCAGCGTTCGGCGTGTGCCGACAGCGCCGGATAGCGCGATGGCTCGAACAGTTGCGGATGGGCTTCACGGGTGAAGCGGACGACGCAGGCAACCGCAATGTCGGCGTGGCCGATCCGGTCGCCCAGCCAGTACGGCGTCGTCACCCCGGCGCGTTCGCCTTCGAGCACCTTCAGCACGTCGGCGATCTGCGCCTGGCAACGCTCGACCCACAGCGCAAGCTGCTCCTTCCGCAGCACGCGCTCATAGAGCAGGCTCACCGCCTTGTCGCCGAGGCCGGTAGCGAGTGCGCAGATGCGTAAATGCTTTCGCCGCTCGGCGCCGCCGCGCGGCAGCATCGCCTTCTCCGGCCCGACGAGCTCATCGAGATAGTCCAGAATGATCGTGCTCTCGATCAGCGCCTCGCCATCGTCGAGCACCAGCGTCGGCACGCGGCGCAGCGGATTATACGGCGCGATCTTGTCGGCGTCGCCGAAGGTGGACCATGGCCGGTGCTCAAAGGCGAGGCCGTAGAGCCGCAGCGCGATCGCGACACGGCGGACGAAGGGAGAATCGTATTGGCCAATCAGGAACATGGTTCTCGCTCACTAGTCAGGGCCGAGGCTCGAAGCCGGCCATTCATCTTCTTCACAAGGCCATTATCGAACGACACAGCCAGCGAGCGGTGCTCAACGGCAACAGCTACACATTTTCGTCTCGGCACTGCCTCAACTCCAGCTTGCCGAACAAATTGTCGCATGGTTCATTCCGCGAACCCAGAGGGAAGCCAAATGAATCGGCGGGCATTGAGAGCGGCAGCGGTCGGCCTAGCTCTTACGGCGATCGTGCCCGACGTCACGTCAGCAGCCGATCTGCCGATGAAGGCGCCGCCCAAACCTGCCGACTTCAATCCGTTCTGGGCCGAGGCCGACTACCTTGCCTGGAGCGTGACGGGCGACAAGCTGCCGGCGCTGGTGACCACGAGCCCGGTCGGCACGCCGCTGGGAGTTGTCGGCGTGCTCGGCCAGCCCACGACGACCGTGCTGTTCGGCAATTCCAGTGTGAACAACGACTGGCGTTCGGGCGGGCGCATCACCGCCGGCTACTGGTTCGATCCGCAGCGCAGCCGCGGCATCGAAGCCTCGTTCTTCGGGCTGGAAAATCTCTCGACCGGATTTGCGACCGACACCAATGCCAATCCGATCCTGGCACGGCCCTTCACCAATGCGCTGACGGGATTTCCCGACGCGCTGATCGCGGGATTTCCGGGGCTGGCCACCGGCAGTGCCAGCGCGAGCGAAACCTCGCGCCTGCTCGGCGCCGGCGCGCTCTATCGCTGGGATCTCGGCGCGTGGAGCGGACAGCGCGTCAGCGCGCTGGTTGGCTATCGCTATCTGCGGTCGACCGACACGCTGACGATCTCCAATACCGCGACCATTCTTGCCTTCGGCACCTTCAGCCCCACCGACAATTTCAAGGCGTCGAGCAATTTCCACGGCCTCGATCTCGGCCTTACCGGTGACTGGCGCAATGGCCCGTGGTCGCTGGAGTGGCGCGGCAAGGTGGCGCTCGGCGCCAATCTCAACAGCGCCGACATTTCGGGCTCGACCGCCTCGACCGTGGCCGGCGTCACCACGACGGCCCCGGGCGGCTTCCTCGCGCTGTCGAGCAATATAGGCCATTACGACCAGACCCGCTTCGCCGTGGTGCCGGAGCTGTCGTTGAAGGCGGGATATCAGGTTGCGCCCGGCTGGCGGCTGATCGCCGGCTACGACGTGATGTACTGGACCGGCGTACAGCGCGCCGGCGGGCTGATCGACACCACCGTCAATCCGAACCTCGCGCCACCGCCGGCCGGCGGCGGGCCGAACCGGCCCGGGCCGGTGCTCAACACGACGAACCTGCTTGCGCAGGGGTTCAGCTTTGGCGTGCGGTATAAATACTGAGGGCGCGTAGCCCGGCATTACTCAATGATCGGCACATGCCTCGCCGCCGTCGGCGATGCCGTTCCGTCGAGGCGCGGGTCGTCGGCGATTTCGATCTGGCGGCGGAACGGGCGGAAGCCGGAGCGCTGGTAGAACGCGACGGCCGAGGGATGGTCGAAGGTGCAGGTGTGCACCCAGACGCGGCGCAGCTCGCGAGACCATGCGCGCTCCAGCGCGCGGTTCATCAGGAAGCGGGCGGCGCCCGTCCCGATCAATCCGGCGGTGACACCGAAATAGACCAGCTCGCACTGGCCGGCCTCGCGAAAGTCCAGCTCCAGCAGGCCTTCGTCGCGGCCGTTCACGACCAGGGCATAGACCTCGACGCCTGGCGCGTGGACGATCGCGGCAAGCTCCCTGTCATTCAGGCGCGCACGCGAGAACCACAGCCACTCCTCGCCGACGCGGCGATGGAGATCGCGATACCAATGAAGCGCGGGCGCGTCGACCTTGCGCAAGGACCACGCGCCTGGAGGATCGTCGCGGCGCGCGGGAGGTGCGGTCATCTCCAGATGGGTGACGACCGCAGCGATCTTGCCGGCGGGGATGTCGGAATAGCCGTCGGGGATGATCATGGGGCCTCTCGGAAAGACATGGCGCTCACTTGCTGCCCATCCTTCGAGACGCCCGCCTACGGCGGGCCCTCAGGATGAGGTCGCGTTTCGCGGCGAGATATCAGACCCTCATGGTGAGGAGCCCGCCTAAGCGGGCGTCTCGAACCATGCAGGCCGCGCTCTTCCGGCACTCTCCAGCCAACAGGTCGCTCATCGCGGCGTCAAAATGATCGCTTCCGCGGTCGCGGCTTCGACGGCCGGGCGGCTGTAGAGCAGCGGGACATATTGGCCAGTGGCCCAGAGCGGAGCGAGGTCGCGATAATGGGCGCTGAAGGGATCGCCGGATTGGCCAGGCGTGTTGATGGTGCGGCTCGCATCCCAATTGCCGACGTCGAGCACCATGCGGAACGATGCGCCGGCGAACAGCTGGTAATCGGCGCGGCGGTAGGTGGCCGCGCGCGGCACATTGGCGGCGCCGCCATAGGCGAGCGGGCCGACCGAGAGCTGCGCTGCGGTCGCCTTGTCGGCGAGCGGCATCAAGGCATGGTCGAATTTCGCGACATGCAGCCGGCCCCAGCGCCAGGTCGAGGCATCCGGCCCGAGCTTACCCGTGACGTCGGCCACTGCGGCGCCGAGGCTGTCGCGCAGGATCTGGTCGCGCGCGGCAGCGGGATCGGCGCCGAATGACGCATCCGGGGATTCCAGATAGGCGACCAGCGCCGAAATGCTCGACGCCTCCGGCGCGATCAGATCGGCGGCCTTGGGCGCCGTGGTCTTCAGCAGCACCGGCCCAAGATGATTGGCGATCCAGACCTCGAACACGGCAGCCGCCGCGCTGTCGGCGGCATCGCGCGCGTCCCATGGCTTGAGCAGCTCGAGACCCTTCTTCACATTGGGATCGTCGGAGGTGAGCGGCTGCAACAGCTTGACGAGGCGCCGCCCCAGCATCGCGGTGTCGTCGTTCTGCAAATCCATGGCGTCGGCGAGCGTCACCTTGCTGTTGGCCGCGAGCACCTCGGTGATGCGTTGCCAGCGCGCGCTGTCGGACCATTCGAAGCCGACCTTGCGTTCGGCTATCGGGTAATCGGCCGGCAGGTTCATCTGGTTGGCGGTGGCGAGAAAGCCCTGCTTGGGCTGATAGGCTTTCGGCAATTCGTCGAGCGAGAGAAAGCCCTGCCACTCGTAGCGGCCGTCGCCGGGCACCGGCATCAGGCCGTCGAAGTTGGCGCGCCGCGGCGTCTTGCCGGCGGCGACCCAGCCGATATTGCCGCGGGTGTCGGCATAGACCTGGTTCTCGGACGGCGCGCCCCAGCGCCGCATGGCGGCGAGGAAGCCGTTCCAGTCCTTCGCGGTCATGTAGTCGGAGGAGCCGAAATAGGCTGACGTGCCAGGCTCGAACCAGATCGAGCGGACCGCAAAGGCGCGCTTGTTCGCATCGTCGACGAAGATGACGGGACCGTGCCGGGTGAATTTCAGCTCGAGGTCGCGATCGGCTTCGCCTTTGACCTGTTCGGTCTCGTGGACGATGCGCATGTCTTCCCAGCCATTGCCGTAGCGGTACTGGTTGGGGTTTTGCGGATTGAGCTCGTAGACGTAGAGGTCTTCCTGGTCGACGTTGAAGATGGTGAGGCCGAAGGCAATGGTGCCGTTGTGGCCGATCGAGATGCCGGGCAGCGCCGGCTCGCCGGCACCGATCACCGAGAGGCCGGGCGCATTGAGGCCGACGATGTAGCGCAGCGAGGGCACGCTGTGCTCGCGATGCGGATCGTTGGCGAGGATCGGGCGGCCCGTCGCCGTGCGCGAGGCCGCGATCACCCAATTGTTGGAGCCGATGGTGTCGCGCTGCTGGTCGGCCTCGGTGAGGTATTTGTCGGGATCATGCGCGAGTGCGGCCTGCTTGTCCTTCGGTGCCGCGAAGGCCACGGGGCGCGTCGCGAGATCGTAGGCCGCGAGCACGGCCTTCGGCACGCTGCAGGGGTCGAGACCATCGGGGACTTTCGTGGTCCATGCCGGCTCGAGCTTGACGCGGAAACGATCGGCATCGAGGCCGGCCGCGCAGGCGACCAGCGAGCGCTTGACCTCGGAGGCGACATTGCGCGTCAGGCCGTGGCTGCGAATGCGGACGACGTCATCCGCCGTCCACGGATCAGGCATGGTGCCGGCGATCCTGAACTCGATCGGCAGCGGGCGTTTTCCCGCGCGCACATCGGCGACATAGGCATTGACGCCTGCGACAAACGCGTCCGCATAGGTCTTCGCCTTGGGACCGTAGGCCGCCCACTCCGCGTTCATGTCGCCGCGATACAGGAACAGCCGTAGCGCCTTGTCCTGCTCGGCATAGGCCGGGCCGAAATCCTTGGCGAGCAGGCCGAGGCCGCGCTTGCGCCAGAGATCGATCTGCCAGAGCCGGTCGCGCGCGGCGTTGAAACCCTGCAGGAAGAACAGGTCGTGCTCGTTGCCGGCATAGATGTGCGGGATGCCCCAGACGTCGACCAGGATCTGGGCGGGGGCGTCGAGGCCCGCGACGTCGGTCTTGAGCTGCCGCGCGCTTCCGAGCGGATTCGGCTTGTCGCGCGCGATGGCTGTCGAGGTCAGCAGCGCGGCGCAGATCGCTGCGCCGCAGAGTTTTTGGATGACCCGGTTGAGATCCGTGTTCATTGTCTTCTCCCGTTGTTGTTATTTTAGTCCGTAGCCCGGATGGAGCGAAGCGTAATCCGGGAATCTTACTCGTGGAGAAAACCCCGGATTGCGCTTCGCTCCATCCGGGCTACGACATCCGCCTATCCCTCTCCCTCGTCGCTCGCGAGCACGCCCTTCACCGCGCGCGCCCAGCCGGCGAGCTTCCGCTCGCGCGTCGCCTGGCTCATGTTCGGCTTGAAGCGGTGCTCGAGCCGCCAATTGTCGGCGAACTTCGTCGGCTCGGGATAGACGCCCGCCTGAAGGCCGGCGAGATAGGCGGCGCCCAACGCCGTGGTCTCCTGGATCACGGGGCGATCGACCGGTGCGTCCAAGAGATCGGCGAGGCGCTGCATGGTCCAGTCGGAGGCGGTCATGCCGCCGTCGACGCGCAGCACGACGCTCGCGACTTCCGAGCTCGGCCAGTCCGCGCGCATCGCGGCCCAGAGGTCGAAGGTCTGGTAACACACGCTCTCCAGCGCGGCGTGCGCGAGCTCAGCCGGGCCGGTGTTGCGGGTGAGGCCGAACAGCGCGCCGCGCACGCGCGGATTCCAGTAGGGCGCCCCCATGCCGACGAAGGCGGGGACCAGATAGACGCTCTGCATGGAATCGGACTGATCAGCGAGCGGGCCGGTCTCGGCGGCGTGCTTGATGATGCCGAGGCCGTCGCGCAGCCACTGCACCGCCGAGCCCGCGACGAAGATCGAGCCTTCGAGCGCGTAGGTGCGCTTTCCCTCGAGCTGATAGGCGACGGTGGTGAGCAGCTTGTTCTTCGACACCACCGGCGTAGTCCCGGTGTTGAGCAGGGCAAAACAGCCGGTGCCGTAGGTCGACTTCATCATGCCCGGGCGGAAGCAGGCCTGGCCGATCGTCGCGGCCTGCTGGTCGCCGGCAATGCCTGAGATCGCGATCGCGCCGCCGAACAGGTCCGGCGTGCTCTCGCCGAAGCGGGCGGAAGAATCCTTCACCTCGGGCAGCATTGAGCGCGGCACGCCGATGATCTCCAAGAGCTCGTCGTCCCACTGGCCGGTGTGGATGTTGAACAGCAGCGTGCGCGAGGCGTTGGTGGCATCAGTGGCGTGCACCTTGCCGCCGGTGAGGCGCCAGAGCAGATAGCAATCGACCGTGCCGAACATCAGCTCGCCGCGCGCGGCACGCGCCCGTGCGCCGGGGACGTGGTCGAGGATCCACGCGACCTTAGTGCCGGAGAAATAGGGATCGATGATCAGGCCGGTCTTTTGCGAGATCACGGGCTCGCGGCCTTCGGCCTTGAGTTTCGCGCAGATGTCGGCGGTGCGGCGGTCCTGCCAGACGATGGCGCGGTGCACGGCCTGGCCGGTGGCGCGGTCCCACACCACGGTGGTCTCGCGCTGGTTGGTGATGCCGATCGCCGCAATGTCCTTTGCGGTGATGCCGGCCTGCTCGATCGCGTCTCGGCAGACCATCACGGTCGAGGTCCAGATGTCCTCCGGCTCGTGCTCGACCCAGCCCGAGGCCGGAAAATGCTGCGGAAACTCCTGCTGCGCGCGGGCGGCAATCGAGATGTCACCGCGAAAAACGATGGCGCGCGAAGAGGTGGTGCCCTGGTCGATGGCGAGGACGAAAGACATGGAAGCTTACCCTGGCGTTTCCCTGAGAGGGGGTCATTGTGTCGCGCCAAAGGGAGCGGATTAGGGCGGCAAGGTCAAGATTGGATCAACGCGCGCGGCTCCCCTTCCTTCTCCCCTTGCGGGAGAAGGTGGCGCGAAGCGCCGGATGAGGGGTATGCTTCAGCGAATTCAGCAGGAAGAGATTCACTCGCGGAGAGAGACCCCTCACCCGTCTCGCCGCTATGCGGCGAGCCACCCTCTCCCACAAGGGGAGAGGGAAGAATCCCTACACCGCCGCCGTGGTCACGCCGCCGTCGATGACGATGGTCTGGCCGGTCATGAAGCTGGACGCGTCGGAGGCGAGATAGGCGACGGCGCCGGCGATTTCGTCGGGTTCGCCGATGCGGCGGAGGGGCGTGGTGGCGGTGCGGCGCTTGAGGTTGGCTTCGTCTTCCCACAGCGCGCGGGCGAAATCGGTCTTGACCAGGCCGGGCGCGATGCAGTTGACGCGGACGCCTTTCGGGCCCCATTCGCCGGCGAGCGAGCGGCACAGCGCGAAGTCGGCGGCCTTGGAGATGCCGTAGGCGCCGATCACGGTCGAGCCGCGCAGCCCCCCGATCGAGGAGATGATGACGACGGAGCCGTTGCCGCGCTCGGCCATTTGCGGGATCGCCAGCGCGGAGAGCCAGATGTTGCTCTTGACGTTGCTGCCCATGATCTTGTCGAAGGCCTCGTCGGTGATGTCGAGCAGCGGGCCGTAATACGGATTCACCGCCGCGTTGCAGACCAGGATGTCGATCTTGCCGTAGTGCTTGATCGTGCCCGAAATCAGCGCCTCGACCTCGGCCTTGCGCGCGATGTTGCAGGGAATGACGGTCGCATCGCCGCCGGCCGCGATGATGCCGTCGGCGACTTCCTTGCAGGCGTCGGCTTTCCGCGATGACACCACGACCTTGGCGCCGAGCTTTGCCAGCAGCTCCGCCGAGGAGCGACCGATGCCGCGGCTGGAGCCGGTGACGATTGCGACTTTTCCGGTGAGATCGAACGGGGTGTTTTTCATTGTTGTTGCTCCGCTACGTCCGCTTGTTCGGTGTCATCGCCCGGCTTGACCGGGCGACCCAGTACTCCGCGGCTGAAGTTGCGTGAACGAACTGCCGCCGCGGAGTACTGGATGCCCCGGTCAAGCCGGGGCATGACAGTCTTCGCGTGGCCTAGATCAACTCAGATCAACCCGCTCCCATCCGCGACGCGGCGCTGGTGGTAGTCGGTATCACCAAAGCTGTTCTCGATCATGGTGAGGCGCTTGAAGTAGTGGCCGATCTTCGCCTCCATGGTCATGCCGATGCCGCCGTGGAGCTGGATCGCCTGCTGTCCCACGAACTTCAGCGACTTGCCGATCTGCACCTTGGCCGCGGCGATGGCGTTGGAACGCTCCTTGGCGTCCTCGAAATCGCCGGCCATGGTCGCGAACATCGACATCGATCGCGCCTGCTCGGCGGCGACGAACATGTCGGAGGCGCGGTGCTGCAACGACTGGAATGAGCCGATCGCAACGCCAAACTGCTTGCGCGTCTTGATGTACTCGACCGTGGTCTTGAGCGACTCGTCCATCAGGCCGACGGCCTCGGCGCAGAGCGCGATGCGGGCTTCGTCGACGACACGTTCGATGAGCGCGAGCGAGTCGTCGGGATTGCCGAGCACCGCATCGGCACCGACCTCGACGCCGGTGAAGGTGATGTCGGCGGCGTGCAGGCCGTCCTGGGTCGGGTACGACTTCTTGGTCACGCCCTTGGCATTCGCCGGCACCAGGAACACGCCGATGCCGGACTTGTCGCGGCGGTCGCCCTTGGTGCGGGCGGTAACGATCAGGGTCTCGGCGTTCTCGCCGTTGAGAACGACGAACTTCTCGCCGTCGACCACCCAGCCGTCGCCCTTCTTCTTCGCCGTCGTCGAGACGTCGAAGAGATCGTAACGCGAGTTCTTCTCGAGCTGGGCGAACGCCAGCGTCTTGCTGCCGTCGATGATCCCGGGCACGTGCGCGGCCTTCTGCGCATCGGAGCCGGCGTGGCGCAGGAAGCCGCCGCCGATCACGACCGTTGCCAGATACGGCTCGAGCACCAGCGCCTTGCCGAGCGCTTCCATCACGATCATGGTCTCGACACCCCCGCCGCCGAAGCCGCCATCGGCCTCCGCGAAGGGCAGGCCAAGCAGGCCCTGCTCGGCGAGCTTGCCCCAGACGGCCTGGCTCCAGCCGCCCTTCTCCTTCATGTACTTCTTGCGGCTCTCGAAATCATAGGAATCGGTCAGCAGGCCGTCGATGCTGTCCTTGAGAAGCCGTTGCTCCTCGTTCAGATCAAAATCCATTTCTTTGGTTCCTCGTACCCGAAATTATCTGGCTTCGTCATCCCGGGGCGCGCATCGCGCGAGCCCGGGATCCATACTCCCGATCGTGGCTATGGATTCCGGGCTCGCGCTGCGCGCGCCCCGGAATGACGCCTAGAGCCCAAGCACCGCCTTGGCGATGATGTTGCGCTGGATCTCGTTGGAGCCGCCGTAGATCGAGACCTTGCGGTTGTTGAAGTAGCTCGGCGCGATCTGGGCGGTCCACTCCATGGCCTCGTTCGAGCCGTCGTCGCCGTGCACGTCGTAGGGTGCTGCGAACGGACCGATCACTTCCATCAGCAGTTCGGTGGTGGTCTGCTGGATCTCGGAGCCCTTGATCTTCAGCACCGAGGACGCCGGATTGGGCTTGCCCTTGCCGTGCTTGCCCTCGTCGGCGACGACGCGGAGCTGCGTCAGCTCGAGCGCCTTCAGCTCGATCTCGCAGGCCGCCAGCTTCTCGCGGAACGCGGCGTCCTGGATGATCGGCTTGCCGCCGGATTCGACCTTGCCGGCCAAGTCGCGGATGCGGCGCAGCCGCTCCTTGGAGACGCCGACCCGGGCAATGCCGGTGCGCTCATTGCCGAGCAGGAATTTGGCGTAGTCCCAGCCCTTGTTCTCCTCGCCGATCAGGTTCTCGTAGGGCACCTCGACGTCGTCGAAGAACACTTCGTTGACCTCGACGCCGCCGTCGATGGTCTGGATCGGACGCACGGTGACGCCCTTCGACTTCATGCTGAAGACGATGAAGGAGATGCCCATCTGCTTCTTGGCGGAGGGGTCGGTGCGGCAGAGGCAGAAGATCATGTCGGCGTGCTGGGCGAGCGTGGTCCAGGTCTTCTGGCCGTTGATGATCCACTTGTCACCCTTGCGCTCGGCCTTCGTCTTCAGCGAGGCGAGGTCGGAGCCGGAGCCGGGCTCGGAGAAGCCCTGGCACCACCAGTCGTCGACATTGGCGATGCGCGGCAGATACTGCTTCTTCTGCTCTTCGTTGCCGAAGGTGTAGATCACGGGGCCGACCATGCTGACGCCGAAGGCGAGCGGCTGCGGCGCCGGATAGGACTGCAGTTCCTCGTTGAAGATGTAGTGCTGCACGGAGGTCCACCCCGTCCCGCCATACTGCTTCGGCCAATGGCTGACGCCCCAGCCCTTCTTGTTGAGGATGCGCCACCACGTCACCATCTCGTCCTTCGAGAGGTGACGGCCCTCGACCAGCTTGCGCCGCGTATCCGGCGGCACGTTGTCGCGGAAGAATGATCGCACTTCCTCGCGAAACGCCTGCTCTTCCCTAGTGAATGCGAGATCCATCGGATCCTCCTGTGAGCTTCTTTGTTTCGTCGTCGTCAGGACGACGGTGAAATTACTGCAACACCTCGAAAAGTCCCGCCGCGCCCATGCCGCCGCCGACGCACATGGTGACGACCGCATACTTCGCCTTGCGGCGGCGGCCTTCGATCAGGGCGTGACCGGTCAGGCGCGCGCCCGACATGCCGTAGGGATGGCCGACCGAGATCGCGCCGCCGTCGACGTTGATCTTCTCGGGGTCGATGCCGAGCTTGTCGCGGCAATACAGCACCTGCACCGCGAAGGCTTCGTTCAGCTCCCAGAGGCCGATGTCGTCGACGGTGAGGCCGTGGCGCTTGAGCAGGCGCGGCACGGCGAAGACCGGGCCGATGCCCATCTCGTCCGGCTCGCAGCCGGCGGAGACGAAGCCGCGGAAGATGCCGAGCGGCTTGAGGCCGCGCTTTGAGGCTTCCTTGTCGCTCATGATGACGGAGGCGCTGGCGCCGTCGGAGAGCTGGCTGGCATTGCCGGCGGTGATCGAAAAGCCTTCGCCGCGCACCGGCTTGAGGCCGGCAAGGCCTTCAGCCGTGGTCTCGGGGCGCGGGCCTTCGTCCTGCGACAAGGTCACCTCCTTGAACGAGACGGCGCCGGTCGCCTTGTCGGTGACCGCCATCTGCGTCGTGATCGGCGCCAGCTCGTCCTTGAACTTGCCGCCCTGCTGGGCCGCGGCGGTGCGGCGCTGGCTTTCCAGCGAATACTCGTCCTGCTTCTCGCGCGAGATGCCGTAGCGCTTGGCGACGACTTCGGCGGTGTCGATCATGGGCATGTAGACCTCGCCCTTGATCTTGAGCAGCGCCGGATCTTGCGCGTGGAAGCCGTTCATCTTGTCGTTCTGCACGAGGCTGATCGACTCGCCGCCGCCGCCGACCGCGATCTCGACGCCGTCGAAGATCACCGAGCGCGCGGCGAGCGCGATCGCCTGGAGGCCCGAGGCGCATTGCCGGTCGATGGTGGTGCCGGCGACGGTCACGGGGAGACCTGCGCGGAGCAGCGCCTTGCGCGCGATGTTGCCGCCGGTCGCGCCCTGCTGCAGCGCCGCGCCCATCACGACGTCCTCGACCTCCTTCGGATCGACCTTGGCGCGGGCGACGGCCTCGCCGATGGCGTGGCCGAGCAAGGTTGCGCCCTCGGTGGCGTTGAGCATGCCGCGATAGGCCTTGCCGATCGGGGTGCGGGCGGTGGAAACGATGACGGCGTCGGTCAAGAGCGACCTCCTGGTTGCGTGGATTGTGCTGGTTTCTGCTGCTGGCGCAATTCGTGGCGCGACAATTTTCCGACCGGCGTGCGCGGCAGATCGTCGACGAACTCGACCGCCGCCGGCAGCTCGTGCTTGCCGACCTTGCCGGCGAGCTGCGCGCGCAGCTCGTCGAGCGAGAACGGCTTTGCGTCCGGCTTGAGCTTGATGAAAGCCTTGGCGGCCTCGCCGCGATACTGGTCGGGAATCCCGAGCACGATCACCTCGTGCACGCCTGGAATGGTGTAGATCGCCTGCTCGATCATCTGCGGATAGACGTTGAAGCCGCCGGAGATGATCATGTCCTTCTTGCGATCGACCAGGAAGAAATAACCGTCGGTGTCGACATAGCCGATGTCGCCGGTGAGGAAGCGGCCGTCTGAAAACGACTCCGCGGACTCCTTCGACTTGTTCCAGTAGCCCTTGGTGACGTTCGGGCCCTTGATGCGGATTTCGCCGACTTCGCCCGGCGGCAGGACTTTTGTGGGGTTCTCCAGCGAGACCACGTCCATCTCGATGCCGGGCAGCATCAGGCCGATCGACCCCGGCTTGTCCGGTCCCATCGGCGGGTGGCCGGTGCCGGGCGAGCAGGTCTCGGTCATGCCCCAGCCGCTGCGCAGCTTCTTGCCGACCTTGCGCTCGAAGAAGTTCGCGATCTCCACCGGCAGCGGCGCGCCGCCGGAGCCGATGACGGCGAGCGAGGAGAAGTCGCGCTTGTCGAGATCAGGCAGCGCCGCGATCGCGATCCACATCGTCGGCACGCCCGGGAAGTACGTCGCGCGCTTGATTTCGATGTCGCGCATCACCGCTTCGACATCAAAACGCTGGTGGAGCGAGATCAGATTGCCGCGGCTGAGCGACGACAGCAGCACGACGGTGAGCGCATAGATGTGGAACAGCGGCAGCACGCAGATCACGCGCTCGATCACGTCGCCGCGCGCCGCACGAGACGGCTTGCCCCAGACATCGTAGATCGACACTGCCGAGGTGAGATTGCCGTGGGTGAGCATCGCGCCCTTGGGCAGGCCGGTGGTGCCGCCGGTATATTGCAGCAGCGCGACGTCGTCCGCCGTCACCGACGGCCGCTCCGCCGGCGCGGTCGCGCCCTCGACGAAGCTCTTGAAGGTGATGATGCGGGGATCATTGGGGATCGGCGCCTGCGGCGTGCCGAGCTTGCCCCAATCGTCGTCCTCGCAGACGACGAGGCGATCGATCAGGCCCTTCTCCAGGAACTTCAGCGCGGTCGGCAGCAGCGCCGCGAGGTTGGAGGTGACGAGCAGGCGCGAGCCGGAATCCGAGACCTTGTGCGTCAGCGCGATCTCGCCGTCGAGCGGGGAGAGATGCGCGACGCGGGCACCGGCCTTCAGCGCGCCGAAGAAATTGACCGGATGGTCCGGCGTGTTGCCGAGGAACAGCGCCACGGAACTGTTCTTGCCGCAGCCGGCGCGCAGGAAGGCAGCCGCGGCACGCTCGGCCATGGCGGCGAGCTCGGTATAGCTGATCGGACGATCGCGGAATTCCAGCGCGGTGCGCGGGCCGAAATCGGCGGCGGCTTTCGACAGCAGGTCAGGCAGCGAGCCCTGGACGATGGTGTCGTCCCAACGCACGCCCTCGGGATAAAACTGTTCGCCGGGATGGGTCATTATTCTTGATTGGTTGAGCGAGCAACTAACAGAGACCGTCATTCCGGGGCGCGACAAAGTCGCGAGCCCGGAATCCATAACCACCAGCTGGGGTTATGGATTCCGGGCCTGCGCCTTGCGGCGCATCCCGGAATGACGAGGGTTGAGATGAAGCGGCCATCACGCCGCCTTCGACGCCGCCGCCAGCGACGCGAACGTCTTGCCTTCGGCCGCGAGCTTCTTCAGCAGCGGCGCGGGCTCGAGGCTCGGATCGTTGGTCTCCTTGGCGTAGAAGGACAGACGATCGGCGATGTGCTTGAGGCCGACGGTGTCGGCCCAGAACATCGGGCCGCCGCGGTAGATTGGCCAGCCGTAGCCGTAGAGCCAGACCACGTCGATGTCGGAAGGACGCGCCGCGATGCCCTCTTCGAGGATCTTCGCGCCCTCGTTGATCATCGGGTACATCATGCGCTCGAGGATCTCCTCGTCGCTGACGACGCGCTTCTTGCGGCCGAGACGGAGCAGCGTCTCGTCGATCAGCTTTTCGACCTCCGGATCGGGCAGCGCCGAGCGACTTCCTGCTTCATACTTGTAGTAGCCCTTGCCGGTCTTCTGGCCGAAGCGGCCGGCTTCGCAGAGTGCGTCCGCGATCTCCGACTTGATGCCGCGGTCCTTGCGCGAGCGCCAGCCGATGTCGAGGCCGGCGAGATCCCCCATCGCGAACGGCCCCATCGGCATGCCGAATTTGGTGACGACGGCATCGACCTGCTGCGGCAAGGCACCTTCGAACAGCAGCTTCTCGGACTGCTTGCCACGCTGCGCCAGCATGCGGTTGCCGACGAAGCCGTCGCAGACGCCGACCACGGCCGGCACCTTCGCGATCTTGCGCGCGATGGTCACGGCGGTGACCAGCGCATCCGGCGCGGTCTTGTCGGCGCGCACGATCTCGCACAGCTTCATGACGTTGGCGGGCGAGAAGAAGTGCATGCCGAGCACGTCCTGCGGCCGCTTGGTCGACTTCGCGATCTCGTCAATGTTGAGGTAGGAGGTGTTGGAGGCGAGCACGGCGCCGGGCTTGACGTATTGGTCGAGCTTGCCGAACACTTCCTTCTTCACCGCCATGGTCTCGAACACGGCCTCGATCACCAGGTCAGCATCACCGACGTTCTCGATGCCGACGACGCCGTTGATCAGCGCCATGCGCTTGGCGGGCGCGTCGGCCGGAATGCCACCGCGCGCCGCGGTCGCTTCCCAGTTCTTCTGCATGATGCCCATGCCGCGCTTGAGCTGCTCCTCGCCGGTCTCGATCAGGGTCACGGGCACGCCGGCATTGGCAAAGGACATCGCAATGCCGCCGCCCATGGTGCCGGCACCGAGGATGGCGACGCGGTTCACCGGCCGCGACTTGGTGCCTTCAGGGACGCCGGCGATCTTGCTGGCCTCGCGCTCGGCGAAGAAGGCATAACGCTGCGCCTTGGACTGGTCGCTGGAGACGAGCTTGAGGAAACCCTCGCGCTCCTTCTTCAGCCCCTCGTCGAACGGCAGGTCGATGGCGTAGCCGACGGCGTCGGCGGCGGCGAACGGCGCCTCCAGGCCACGCGCCTTCTTGGTCAAGGCAGCGACCGCATTGGTGAAGATCGAGCGGTCGGCCTTGGCCGCCGCGAGCTTGGAATCGTCGTCGCGCAGGCGCCGCAGCGGACGCTTCTCGGCGAACAGCTTGCGCACGAAGGCTTCGCCGCCGGAGGCCGGACCCTCGACGATCTCCTCGATCAGGCCGTTCTTGAGCGCTTCGGCAGCACCGATCGGATCACCGCCGACGATCATCTTGACCGCGAGTTCCGGCCCGACCGCGCGCGGCAGGCGCTGGGTGCCGCCGGCGCCCGGCAGCAGGCCGAGCTTCACCTCGGGCAGGCCGAGCTTGGCTTCCTTCACGGCCACGCGGAAATGACAGGCCAGCGCGACCTCGAGGCCGCCGCCGAGCGCCGTGCCATGGATCGCGGCGACGACCGGCTTGGGCGAGTTCTCGATCTCGGCGAGGACGTCGTTGAGGGCGGGCGGCTTCGGCGGCTTGCCGAACTCGGTGATGTCGGCACCGGCGATAAAGGTGCGGCCGGCGCAGGTCAGGACGATGCCCTTGATCGCGGGATCGGCGATCGCGGCCTTGATGCATTCGAGAATACCGCCGCGCACTGCGGCACTCAGCGCATTGACCGGAGGACTGTTGACCGTGACGATCCCGACTTCGTCATGACGCTCAAGCTTGACCACTTCGCTCACGGCTTCCCTCCTTGGTGGGGATTTACTTTTGTTCGATTTCGCGGTGCGGAATTTAATTCCGCATCTTGACGGCAGGGTTATTTTGAAGCACGGACGTTGTCAACGACTCCGCGCAAGAAGCAGATCAGGGATGAAGCGTACAGGCAAGAAGACTGCGACCGATCGGAATTTCGTCGTCGCGCTTTCCCGCGGACTAGATGTTTTGCGCGCATTCCAACCCAGCGACGGACTTCTCGGCAACCAGGAGATCGCCGCGCGGACGAACCTGCCCAAGCCGACCGTTTCGCGCCTGACCTACACGTTGACGAAGCTCGGTTATCTGACACCGGTTCCCCGTTTCGAGAAGTATCAGCTCGCGCCCGCCGCGATGGCGCTTGGTTATGCGGCGTTATCCAATCTCGGCGTTCGGCATTTGTCCGAGCCATTTCGCGAGGAATTGATGCGCGCGACCGGCGGCGCCGTCGCGATCGGCGGCCGCGACCGTCACAGCATGATCTATTTCGGGCAAAGTCGCGGCAGCGAGACGGTCGGCGTTCAACTGGACGTCGGCTCCCGCGTGCCGATTGCAACCAGCGCGATGGGCCGTGCCTATTTCTGGGCGCTCGACGAAGAAGGCCGCGCCGAGGTGTCCCGCATCCTGCGCGAACATTACGGCAGCCGCTGGCCGAAGATGCGCGACGGACTGGAACGTTCCGGCGAGACCGTCGCGAAATACGGTTTCGCGATGTCCGTCGGCGACTGGCACGACGACATCGGCGCCGCCGGCGTCGCGCTCAAGCTCAACGACGGAACCGGACCTTACGCATTCAATTGCGGCGCGCCCGCATTCCGCTTCACGGAAGAGCGTTTGATCAACGACATTGGACCGCGTCTGCTGGCGATGGTAAGGAACATTGAAGCGGCACTCGGGGGACTGATGCCGCAATCCAAAAAAGAAGTCAGCAAAAAGCTGAAATCAGGAGGAAAAGTTGCGCGTGTGGCCGAGGGGTTCAGATAGCCTTTGTCATCACCGGGAGCGGTTCGCATCGCCCCTTCGCCCACTGACGTGTGTGGGCGAGACGAGATGACGCAGGCACAGCTCGCGCGGGGGACATCGCCCCTGCTCGCGGTTCGCGACGTCAGCGTCGTGTTCGGCGGCATCATCGCGCTCAACGGCGTGTCCTTTGACATGCACAAGGGCCAGATCCTCGGATTGATCGGCCCCAACGGTGCCGGCAAGACCACGCTCTTCAATTGCCTCTCGCGGCTCTATCAGCCGTCGTCGGGCGACATCCTGATGGAAGGCGTGAGCATCCTGTCGCGGCCTCCGCACCGGATCGCCGAGATCGGCATCGGCCGCACCTTCCAGAACGTGGCGCTGTTTCCGAACCTCTCGGTGATGGACAACGTCCGCGTCGGCGCCCATTCGAAGACCTCCAGCGACATCATCAGCGACTCCCTGAGGCTCGCCTGGGTCCGGCGCAGCGAGACCGAGGTCAACAAGAAGGTGCAGGAGATCCTCGCCTATCTCAAGCTCGAGGACGTCGCCCACACCATCGTGTCCGGCCTGCCCTTCGGCACGCAGAAACGCGTCGAGCTGGCGCGCGCGCTCGCGGCCGACCCGAAGATCCTGCTGCTCGACGAGCCGGCCGGCGGCCTCAACCACGAGGAAGTCTATCTGCTCGGCGACCTCATCCGCCGCATCCGCGACGACCGCCACATGACCGTGCTGCTGGTCGAGCACCACATGGGCCTCGTGATGTCGATCGCCGACCACGTCGTCGCGCTGAATTTCGGCAAGAAGCTCGCGGAAGGCACGCCGGCCCAGGTGCAGGCGGACCCCGACGTCATCAAGGCCTATCTCGGGAGCAAGGACCAATGACGACGCTGCTCAACGTCAAGGACCTGCGCGCCTATTACGGCCAGGTCCAGGCGCTCCATGGCCTGTCCTTCTCGCTCAACGAGGGATCGTTGACGACGCTGCTCGGCGCCAATGGCGCCGGCAAGACCACCACCCTGCGCGCGATCTGCAACATGGTGCGTTC
The DNA here is from genome assembly GCF_040547805.1 of Bradyrhizobium sp. LA6.1. Lineage (NCBI taxonomy): Bacteria > Pseudomonadati > Pseudomonadota > Alphaproteobacteria > Hyphomicrobiales > Nitrobacteraceae > Bradyrhizobium > Bradyrhizobium sp. LA6.1. The sequence goes on from NZ_JBEPQK010000004.1 coordinate 393,452, forward strand.
CACCGGCGCGATCGAGTTCGAAGGCAAGCCGCTCAGCAACCGCTCCACCGAGAGCATCGTGCGGTTCGGCATCGCCCACGTGCCGCAGGGCCGCGGCACCTTCACGACCATGACGGTCGAGGAGAACCTCCAGCTCGGGGCCATCACCCGCAAGGACAGCGCCGGCATCGTTTCCGACATCGAGCGCATGTACGCGCATTTCCCGGTGCTGAAGCAGCGCCACACCCAGCAGGCCGGCACGCTCTCGGGCGGCGAGCAGCAGATGCTCGCGGTCGCCCGTGCGCTGATGCTGCGGCCGCGCCTGATGCTACTCGACGAGCCGTCCTTCGGACTGGCGCCGCTGGTCGTGCGCGACCTGTTCGGCATCCTCGGCAAGATCAATCGCGAGGACAAGGTGTCGATCCTGGTGGTCGAGCAGAACGCCCAGCTCGCGCTCGAGCTCGCCGACCAGGCCTATGTGATCGAGACCGGACGCATCGTGATGTCGGGCAATGCCAAGGACATCGCGAACAACGAAGAAATCCGCAAATCCTATCTGGGTTACTGAGGAGCCGGCACGATGGAGCTGTTCACCAACCAAGTGCTGGCCGGCATCGCCACGGGCGCGATCTACGCCTGCATGGCGCTCGCCGTGGTCATGATCTACCAGGCGATCGACCATCTCAACTTCGCGCAGGGCGAGATGGCGATGTTCTCGACCTTCATCTCGTGGCAGCTGATGCAGTGGGGCGTGCCTTACTGGGCCGCCTTCATCCTCACGCTGGCGCTCTCCTTCGTCGCCGGCATCGCGATCGAGCGCATCCTGTTCAAGCCGCTGGCGAAAGCGCCGGTGCTGACCAACGTCGCCGGCTTCATCGCCCTGTTTGCGATCATCAACTCCTCGGCCGGCCTGATCTGGGACTTCACCATCAAGCAGTACCCGACCCCGTTCGGCTCCGCGCCGTTCCTGGGAAGCCAGCTGATCTCGACCCACCAGGCCGGCATGATCGGCGTCACGGTGCTGCTGCTGCTCGGCCTCTACTTCTTCTTCCAGTACACGCGCATCGGCCTGGCCATGCGCGCGGCCGCCTCGGTGCCTGAATCGGCGCGCCTCGTCGGCATCAACACGTCCTGGATGATCGCGCTCGGCTGGGGCATGGCGACCGCGATCGGCGCAATCGCCGGCATGCTGATCGCCCCTGTCGTGTTCCTCGAGCCCAACATGATGGGCGGCGTGCTGATCTACGGCTTTGCCGCCGCGGTGCTCGGCGGTCTCACCAGCCCGTTCGGCGCCGTGGTCGGCGGCTTCCTGGTCGGGATCTTCGAGAACCTCGCCGGCACCTACATCCCCGGCGTCGGCAATGAGCTGAAGCTCCCGATCGCGCTCGCGCTGATCATCTCCGTCCTGGTCGTCAAACCCGCTGGCCTGTTCGGCCGGCACATCGTCAAGCGAGTTTGATCATGAGCGCTGCAGAAGAAGTCGTTGCAGAAGGCCACGAGGCGGTCGAGGCTGTTCCGAAGCGGGCCATGACGCTGGGCACCGGCACCTCGCTGGTGGTGCTCGCGGCACTGCTGATCGCACCCGTTTTCGTCAAGAACTTCATCATCTTCCAGATGACGATGCTCCTGATCTACGGGCTCGCGGTGCTGGCGCTGAACATCCTGACCGGCGGAAGCGGCCAGTTCTCGCTCGGCCAGAGCGCGTTCTACGCGGTCGGTGCCTATACGACAGCGGTGCTGATGGAGCACTTCAACGTCAATTACGCGCTGACGCTGCCGATCGCCGGCGTCGTCTGTTTCGGCTTCGGCTTCCTGTTCGGGCAGCCGGCGCTGCGGCTCTCCGGCGTCTACCTCGCGCTTGCGACCTTCGCGCTCGCCACCGCCATGCCGCAGCTCCTCAAGCTGAACTTCCTCGAGCACTGGACCGGCGGCGTGCAGGGCCTCGTCGTCACCAAGCCGGACGCGCCGTTCGGGCTGCCGATGTCGCAGGACATGTGGCTGTATTACTTCACGCTCGTGGTCGTGATTGCGATCTACATCTTCTCGGTGAACCTGCTGCGTTCCCGCTCGGGCCGCGCCTTCATGGCGATCCGCGACAACGAGATCGCGGCCTCCGCGATGGGCGTCGACGTCGCGCTGTACAAGACGCTGGCCTTCGGCGTCTCCGCCGCCATCACCGGCATCGCCGGCTCGCTCGGCGCCATCGCGGTGCAATTCGTCGCGCCCGACAGCTACACCATCACGCTCGCGATCTCGCTGTTCCTCGGCATGGTCGTCGGCGGCGTCGGCTGGCTGCCCGGCTCGATCGTCGGCGCTGCCTTCATCATCTTCGTGCCGAACATCGCGGAGGGCATCTCCAAGGGCCTCTCCGGCGCGGTGTTCGGCGTGCTCCTGTTCCTCGTCATCTACCTCGTGCCGCATGGCGCAAGGCAAGTCGCGATCCTGGGCCAGCAACTCGCCGGTCGGCTCAGGAAGAACTGAAACGTCCATCCAGACTGTTGTTTTAACCAAGGAGACCCAATTGCTTTTCGGAAGAATACTGCGAACCACCGCACTCGTAACGGCGGTCGCGACCCTCACCTCCGGCGCGGCACTTGCCCAGAAGAAATACGACACCGGCGCGTCCGATACCGAGATCAAGATCGGCAACATCATGCCGTACAGCGGTCCGGCGTCGGCCTATGGCATCATCGGCAAGACCGAAGAAGCCTATTTCAAGATGATCAACGACAAGGGCGGCATCAACGGCCGCAAGATCAACTTCGTCACCTATGACGACGCCTATTCGCCGCCGAAGGCCGTCGAGCAGGTCCGCAAGCTGGTCGAGAGCGACGAAGTCCTGGCCGTGTACAATCCGCTCGGCACGCCCTCGAACACCGCGATCCAGAAGTACCTGAACGCCAAGAAGATCCCGCAGCTGTTCGTCGCCACCGGCGCCACCAAGTGGAACGACGCGAAGAACTTCCCCTGGACCATCGGCTGGCAGCCCTCCTACCAGAGCGAAGCGCAGATCTACGCGAAATGGCTGATGAAGGAAAAGCCGAATGCCAAGGTCGCGATCCTCTACCAGAACGACGATTTCGGCAAAGACTACCTCAAGGGCACCAAGGACGGTCTCGGCGCCAAGGGCGCGTCCATGATCATCATGGAAGAGAGCTACGAGATCTCCGAGCCGTCGATCGACGGCCACATCGTCAAGATCAAGGCCGCCAATCCCGACGTGCTGCTGATCTACGCGACGCCGAAGTTCGCGGCCCAGACCATCAAGAAGACCGCCGAGCTCAGCTGGAAGCCGCTCCAGATCCTCACCAACGTGTCGATCTCGGTCGGCAGCGTGATGAAGCCGGCCGGCTTCGAGGCCTCGCAGGACGTGCTGTCGGCGGCCTATGCCAAGGATTCCACCGACCCGCAGTGGAACAACGATCCCGGCATGAAGAAGTGGAACGAGTTCGTCGACAAGTACATGCCTGGCGCCGACAAGACCGACACCGGCATGGTCTACGGCTATGGCGCGGCGTCGACCCTGGTCAAGACGCTGGAAATGTGCGGTGACGACCTCACCCGCGCCAACCTCATGAAGCAGGCCGCTTCCTTGAAGGATTTTGCACCGGACACGCTGCTGCCCGGCGTCAAGATCAACACCAGCGCCACCGACTTCGCCCCGATTTCGCAGCTCCAGATGCAGCGCTTCAAGGGCGAGAAGTGGGAACTGTTCGGCGAGATCATCAGCGGCGACGTCGCTTCCGAGTGACGCTGACGCAATAGTCCAAGCCTGGTCAGTTCAAGTCTAGTCAAATCTGACAAAGCCCCCGCGGGCGACCGCGGGGGCTTCTTGTTGACGTCAGGCGTCAATCTTGTTCAATGCGGCGCCGATCCATTCCGGGTGGAGAAAGATGACTGTCGTTCGATTTCAGGTTGCGGCCGTTTCGGCCGCGCTCGCGTTGTGCACTGCGGTGAGCAGCCCGGCACTGGCGCAAAAGAAATACGACAGCGGCGCTTCCGATACCGAGATCAAGATCGGCAACATCATGCCCTATAGCGGGCCGGCCTCCGCCTATGCCGCGATCGGCAAGGCCGAGGAAGCCTATTTCAACAAGATCAATGCCGAGGGCGGCATCAACGGCCGCAAGATCAAGTTCATCTCCTACGACGACGGCTATTCGCCGCCGAAGACGGTGGAGCAGGCGCGCAGGCTGGTCGAGAGCGACGGCGTGCTGCTGATCTTCGGCTCACTCGGCACCTCCACCAACGGCGCCATCCGCAAATACATGAACGAGAAAAAGGTGCCGCAGCTGTTCGTGGCGAGCGGCGCCTCCAAGTGGAACGATCCGAAGCAATATCCGTGGACCATGGGCTGGCAGCCGAGCTACGCCAGCGAGGCGCGCATCTACGCCAAATACATCATGAAGGAGAAGCCGGACGCGAAGATCGCCGTGCTCTACCAGAACGACGATTTCGGCAAGGACTATCTGAAGGGGCTGAAGGACGGCTTAGGGGCCAAGGCGTCGATGATCGTGCTCGAAGACGGCTACGACACGTCGGAGCCCGCGATCGACGAGCACGTCGTGAAGCTGAAGGCCTCGGGCGCCGACGTCTTTCTCAGCATCACCACGCCGAAATTCGCCGCGCAGGCGATCAAGAAGGCGGCCGAGATCAACTGGCATCCGATCCACATCATCTCCAACGTCTCGGCGTCGGTCGGCGGCGTGCTCGAGCCCGCGGGCCTGGAGATCTCGCAAGGCATCCTGTCGGCGAGCTACACCAAGGACGGCTCCGACCCGCAATGGAATGCCGATGACGGCATGAAGAAGTTCTATAATTTCCTCGCGCAGTACGACCCCAAGGCCAACAAGCTCGATGCCGGCGTGGTGTTCGGCTATGCCGCGGCCCAGACCATGGTGAAGGTGCTGCAGATGTGCGGCGACGAGCTCACCCATGAGAACGTCATGAAGCAGGCCGCTTCCTTGAAGGATTTCGAGCCCGACACGCTGCTGCCCGGCATCAAGATCAACACCTCCGCCGATAATTTCGCCCCGATCGAGCAGCTCCAGATGATGCGGTTCAAGGGCAGGAAATGGGAGCTGTTCGGCGACATCATCTCGAGCGAGCTCGGCCACTGAAGCCGCGCAACTCAAAATCGCCTCCGACTGGTTAATCAACTCAAGACAGCGGCACCGTCTCGCAGTCGCACACGAGCGCGCGCCGGTCCTTGACTACTAAAGGAGCAGCCCCTGCGACACAGCCGCGGGGGCTTTCTGTTGAAGGCTCCCGGTAAATCGTATTGAATTGCCTCCGCGCCGCCAAAAATCATCAAGCCAAGAAAAGGGACGCACACACACCAAGAAAATAGGGAGATAGGAATGCCCGCTGTCACCGGCAAACTTGCGGCCGCGTCACTGGCGCTTGCGCTCATTGCGGCCTCGGCCTCCACTGCATCGGCCCAGAAGAAATACGATACCGGCGCGACCGACACCGAAATCAAGATCGGCAACATCATGCCCTACAGCGGACCGGCCTCCGCCTACGGCATCATCGGGCGGACCGAAGCCGCCTATTTCAAGAAGATCAACGACGAGGGCGGCATCAACGGCCGCAAGATCAATTACATCTCCTATGACGACGCCTACTCGCCGCCGAAGACGGTGGAGCAGGCCCGCAAGCTGGTCGAGAGCGACGAGGTGCTGTTCATCTTCAACTCGCTCGGCACGCCGCCGAACTCGGCGATCCACAAATACATGAACTCGAAGAAGGTGCCGCAGCTGTTCGTCGCGACCGGCGCCACCAAGTGGAACGATCCGCAGAACTTCCCCTGGACGATGGGCTGGCAGCCCAATTACCAGAGCGAGACGCAGATCTATGCGAAGTGGCTGCTCAAGAACAAGCCGGACGCCAAGATCGCGGTGCTTTACCAGAACGACGATTACGGCAAGGACTATCTCAAGGGCCTCAAGGATGGCCTCGGCTCGAAAGCCGCCTCGATGATCGTCATCGAAGAGAGCTACGAGACCTCCGAGCCGACCATCGACAACCACATCGTCAAGCTGAAGTCGACCGGCGCCGATGTCTTCATGAACATCACGACGCCGAAATTTGCCGCGCAAGCGATCAAGAAGAATGCCGAGATCGGCTGGAAGCCGCTGCACTTCCTCAACAATGTCTCTGCTTCCGTCGGCAGCGTGATGAAGCCGGCCGGCTTCGAGAATGGCCAGGACATCATCTCGGCCGACTATCTCAAGGACGTGTCGGATCCCGCGTGGAACAACGATCCCGGCATGAAGGAGTTTCTGGCGTTCATGACCAAATACTTCCCCGAGGGCGACAAGCTCGATAAGGGCACGATCGTCGGCTATGCCGTGGCGCAGACACTGGTCCAGGTCTTGAAGCAGTGCGGTGACAATCTCACGCGCGAGAACATCATGAAGCAGGCGGCGAACGTGAAGGACTTCCGCACCGAGGCGCTGCTGCCGGGCGTGAAGGTCAACACCTCGCCGACCGATTTCGCGCCGATCAGCCAGCTTCAACTCGAGAAGTTCAAGGGCGAGAAGTGGGAGCTGTTCGGAGACGTGATCAGCGCCGACGTCGGCGGCTAACCCCAAACGACAGAGAGCCCCCTGCGCAGCCATCGCAGGGGGCTTTTGCTTGCGCGCGGATTATGATCACGCGATTGCACAATCGAATGATGGTAAAGCCCGCTTACGCTTTGGCGCCTGATGCGGTAGGCAGGGAGCCGGCGATTTTGTCGCCATCATTTCAGTTCGCTGAAGGCCTTCGCCATGACCGACCGACGTCCCCTGCTCCGCGCGCTTTACGACGCCGCCGTTGCCGCCGCCCATCCCAGCACGATTCTGGCGCCGCATTTGCGTCCCGCGCCGAAAGGGCGTGTGATCTGCCTCGCCGCCGGCAAGGGCGCGGCTGCGATGGCCGCGGCCGCCGAACGGCATTATCTCGACACGCTCAAGCTCGCGCCGGAGCGCCTCGTCGGCATCGCCACCACGCGCCACGGCTACGGCGTGCCGACGCGCCGCATCCGCGTGGTCGAGGCCGGTCATCCCGTTCCCGATGAAGCCGGCCTGAAGGGCGCCGCCGATACGCTCGCGCTCGCTGGCGAGGCCGGGCCCGACGATCTGCTGCTGGTGCTGCTCACCGGCGGCGGCTCGGCGAACTGGATCGCGCCGGTGGACGGCATCAGCTTCGCGCAGAAGCAGGCGGTCAACAAGGCGCTGCTCCGCTCGGGCGCGCCGATCGGCGAGATGAACACGGTCCGGAAACATTTGTCGCGGATCAAGGGCGGCCGGCTGGCGCGCGCCGGCAAGAATGCCGCCGAGATCGTGACGCTCGCGATTTCCGACGTGCCGCACGACGATCCGTCCGCCATTGCTTCCGGCCCCACCGTGCCCGATCCGACCACGCTGGCGGATGCGCGCGCGATCGTCGCGAAGTACAAGCTCGCCATCGACGACGCCGTCCGCCGCGCGCTCGACGATCCCGCCAACGAAAGCGCCAAACCGGGTGATGCCGCCTTTGCCCGCGCGCATTTCGAGCTGATCGCGCGGCCCAAGCAATCGCTCGACGCCGCGGTGAAGCTCGCCAAGGAAGCCGGCTACGAGACCATCGATCTCGGCGCCGATCTCGAAGGCGAGGCGCGCGAGGTCGCCGCCGATCACGCCAGGCTCGCGCTTGAAGCACGCGCGCAAGGCAAGCGCCTGGCGATCCTCTCCGGCGGCGAACTCACCGTTACCGTGCGCGGCAATGGGCGCGGCGGCCCCAACCAGGAATACGCGCTGGCGCTCGCCGGCCTGCTGAAGGACACGCCTGACATTTCCGCTCTCGCCGGCGACACCGACGGCGCCGATGGCGGCGCCGGCCATCCCACCGATCCCGCCGGCGCGCTGATTGATGCTGCGACGTTCGCGAAGATAAAGGCGCTGGCGCTTCAGCCGCAGGCGTATCTGGACAACAACGACGCGACGACGTTCTTCGAGGCGACCGGCGATCTGCTGATGCCGGGACCGACGCTGACGAACGTGAACGATATCAGGGTGATTTTGGTGGATTGAGGCGCCTGCCCAGGTCTCGCTGTCATTCCCCGCGACCCGGCTACGCCAAGGCTTCGCCGGGGTTGAGGTCCAGGGGCGCCGAAGCTTTAGCGTAGGCGGCAGGCGGGGAATCCAGTACGCCGCGGCCTATCGGTTCGATCACAAACGTCTCGGAGTACTGGATCGCCCGGTCAAGCCGGGCGATGACAGCCGGGCCTCAAAACTCGTTCGCGATCTTCGAGAGCATCCCGATCAGGGCTTCGCGGTTGGCCTGCCCGAGCAGCTCGTTCAGCCGGGACTCGTGCTTGGTGGCGACGAGCTTTTTCGCCCGGGTCAGCACGGCCTTGCCCTTGTCGGTCAGCACCAGGATGTGCGAGCGGCGGTCGTTGGTGGAGCGGATCCGCGCGCAAAGGTCGCGGCTCTCCAGATTGTCGAGCATCGCCACGAAGTTCGGGCGCAGGATGCCGAGGGTCGAGGCGATCTCGGTCTGGTTACGGCCCGGGTTCTTCTCGACCAGCAGCAGCACGGAGAACTGCGCGGGCGTGAGCTGGAGCGAGGCCATGCAGCGCAAAAAGTTCTCGAACACCTTGAGCTGCGCCCGCTTCAGCACGTAGCCGAGCTGTTCGGAGAGCTCGCCAAGCTGGAGGGCTTCAGGCTGGGCCTCGGCCGCGTCCTTGCGGCCCTTGGCCGCGTCGCCGGGCTTTTCAGAAGACTTTTCAGCGGTTTTGGAAACGGTCATCGCCTCGTGCTCGTGATCCCGCTAAATTCGGGGCGGGTCGTCCGCCCACCCTTGAAGTTATATTTGATAATTGTTATGGACCATATCAAATATCGTCAGCGTTTCAATGGCTGTGAGCGGACCGTCCACCGCAATTGCGGAGGCCGGTCCCGATCTTTGAGGGGGAGCGTCCGGTCTTGAATACCACCATCATGCTGTTCCTGGTACAGGACGGCATCACCAATGGCGCGATCTACGCGCTGCTCGGCCTGGCGCTGGTGCTGGTGTTCGCCGTCACGCGCGTCATCCTCATTCCCCAGGGCGAATTCGTCACCTACGGCGCGCTGACCTATGCCTCGCTGGCCGCGGGCCAGATGCCGGGCACGGCAAAACTCGCGCTGGCACTGGGCATCGGCGCCTTCGTGTTCGACCTGTTCGTGGCGCGCAAGGCGCTGCACGGCCGCTTGATTGTGCGCAGCTTGGTCACCAACGTCGTGCTGCCGGCCATCGTGCTGGCGCTGACCATCTACTTCGCCGCCCAGAAGCCGCCGGTGGCGGTCTGCATCGCGCTCTCGCTGGTGATCGTCGCGATGATCGGCCTCTACCTCTACCGCATCGCGTTCCAGCCGCTGGCGCACACCTCCGTGCTGGTGCTGCTGATCGCATCGGTGGGCGTCCACCTCGCGCTGCAGGGGCTGGGCCTGCTGTTCTTCGGCGCCGAAGGCCAGCGCGGGCCTGCCGTGCTATCAGGCTCCTTCACCGCCGGCGCACTGCGCTTCACCGGCCAGAGCATCACCGTCTACGGTATCACCATCGCCTTCATCGTCGGGCTCTGGCTGTTCTTCGGGCTGACGCTCTACGGCAAGGCGCTGCGCGCGACCGCCGTGAACCGGCTCGGCGCCCGCCTTGCCGGCATCCGCACCACGCTGTCCGGCCAGATCGCCTTCCTGCTGGCGTCCGTCATCGGCGCCCTGTCGGGCATCATGATCGTGCCGATCACGACGCTCTATTACGACTCCGGCTTCCTGATCGGCCTGAAAGGCTTTGTCGCCGCGATCATCGGCGGCCTCGTCAGCTACCCGCTTACCGCCGTCGCGGCGCTGGTCGTCGGCATCGTCGAGGCGTTCTCGTCCTTCTACGCCTCCAACTACAAGGAAGTGATCGTCTTCATGCTGCTGATCCCCGTGCTGCTGCTGCGCTCGCTCGCCGCGCCCGCGGTCGAGGAAGAGAAGGACTGACGCGCATGCAGAGCCGGCTTCCCATCCTCATCTTCGCGCTTCTCATGGCGGCGATCCCGCATCTCCCGGGCATGCCGCCGTTCTGGATCGTGCTGCTCGACAATATCGGCCTTGCCGCCCTCGTCGCGATGGGCCTCGTGCTGCTCACCGGCGTCGGCGGCCTGACCTCGTTTGGCCAGGCGGCTTTCGTCGGCTTCGGCGCCTACACCACCGCGGTGCTGTCGACGGCCTATGGCCTGTCGCCGTGGCTGACCTTGCCGCTGTCGCTGGTGGTCAGCGGATCGTTGGCGGTGCTGCTCGGGCTGGTGACCGTCCGTCTCTCCGGGCACTATCTGCCGCTCGGCACGCTCGCCTGGGGGCTCGGCCTGTTCTATCTCTTCAGCAAGCTGGAATTTTTGGGGAGAAACGACGGCATCTCGGCGATCCCGCCGCTGTCGATCGGCTCGTTCAAGATGCTCTCGCCCGGCTCGATCTATTACGCGATCTGGGTTGCCGTGATCCTCTCGGCTCTGCTCACCATGAACCTGCTGGATTCCCGCACCGGCCGCGCCATCCGCGCGCTGCGGCGCGGACACGTCGCAGCCGAAGCGTTCGGCGTGCACACGCCGCGCGCAAAGCTGCTGGTGTTTATCCATGCCGCCGTGCTCGCCGGCCTCTCCGGCTGGCTCTACGCGCATCTCCAGCGCGCGGTGAACCCGACGCCGTTCGGCGCGCAGGCCGGCATCGAATATCTCTTCATCGCGGTGGTCGGCGGCGCCGGCTATGTCTGGGGCGGCGTGCTGGGCGCGGCGATCGTCGTGGTCCTGAAGGAGGTGCTGCAAAGCTATTTGCCGCTGATCCTGCCCGGCTCCGGGCAGGTCGAGACCATCGTGTTCGGCATCATGCTGGTGGCGCTGCTTCAGCTTGCGCCCGGCGGCGTCTGGCCCTGGCTGATGTCGTTCCTGCCCGAGCCTACCCGCGGCAGGAAGCCGGACACCTCGCTGAAACTGGAGCAGCGCACCCGCGCGGCCGGCCAGTCCGGCGTCCTGCTTCAGGTCGAGAAGGCGCGAAAACAGTTCGGCGGCGTAATCGCGGTCAACAACGTCTCCTTCGACGTGCAGGCGAAAGAGATCGTCGCGTTGATCGGACCGAACGGCGCCGGCAAGAGCACGACATTCAACCTGATCACCGGCGTGCTGTCGGCAACGTCGGGCTCGATCTCGGTGCTCGGCAAGAAGGTCGACAGGGCGCCTCCGCAGGAGATCGTCAAGCTCGGCATCTCCCGCACCTTCCAGCATGTGAAGCTCGTCCCTGATATGACCGTGCTGGAGAATGTCGCGATCGGCGCGCATCTGCGCGGCCATTCGGGACCGATCTCCTCGATGCTGCGGCTCGACCGCGCCGATGAAGCGAAGCTGCTCGCGGAGGCCGCCCGCCAGATCGAGCGCGTGGGCCTCGCCGAGCAGATGCATCAGCTCGCAGGCTCGCTCTCGCTCGGCCAGCAGCGCATCGTCGAGATCGCGCGTGCGCTGTGCGTCGATCCGATGCTGCTGCTGCTCGACGAGCCGGCCGCCGGCCTGCGCCACATGGAGAAGCAGCGCCTTGCCACGCTGCTGCGCGAGCTGCGCGACGGCGGCATGAGCGTGCTTCTTGTCGAGCACGACATGGGCTTCGTGATGAACCTCGCCGACCGCATCGTGGTGCTCGATTTCGGCACCAAGATCGCGGAAGGCACGCCCGCCACGATCAAGACCAATCCCGAAGTGATCAAGGCCTATCTCGGAGTGGCGGCATGAGCGCGCTGTTGTCCGTCGCCGACGCACATGTCGCCTATGGCAAGGTCGAGGCCGTGCGTTCGGTCTCGCTCGAGGTCGGCGCCAACCAGATCGTCACCATCGTCGGGGCCAATGGCGCCGGCAAGACCACGCTGCTCTCCGCCATCATGGGCATCTTGCCGCTGAAGGGCCGCGTCGCCTTCGCCGGGCAGGATCTGTCACGGCTCGACATCGAGGACCGCGTCGCGATGGGGCTCGGCCTCGTCCCCGAGCACCGCGAATTGTTCGTGACCATGAATGTCGAGGACAATCTCGAGCTGGGGGCCTTCCGCATCGAGCGGAGCAAGGCGAAAACCTCGATGGAGCGCGTCTACACGCTGTTTCCGCGGCTGAAGGAGCGGCGCAAGCAGTTGGCGGGCACGCTCTCCGGCGGCGAACAGCAGATGCTCGCGATGGGCCGCGCGCTGATGGGCGAGCCGAAGCTCTTGATGCTGGACGAGCCGAGCCTCGGCCTCGCCCCGATCATCGTCGCCGACATCTTCCGCATCGTCACCGAGCTGCGCGCCAGCGGCGTCTCCGTGCTGCTGGTCGAGCAGAACGCACAGGCCGCGCTGAAGATCGCGGACCAGGCCTATGTCATGGAGCTCGGCGAGTTCGTGCTCAGCGGCAAGGCGAGCGATGTCGCGGCGAACGAGCGCGTCGCGGCCAGCTATCTCGGTTTCCAGCACGAAGGCGCGAGTGTGATCTGATTTCTTGGCTAGCTCCGCTTCCCTTCTCTCCTTGCGGGAGGAGGCGGCTTAGGCGGTCTTCGGCCGCCGTTCTTAAGAACGCCGATGCTTCGCATCGGCTATGGCGCTGGATGAGAGGTTCTCTCCGCGAATTGCGACGTGGGACCATCGCAGGCGGAGAGAAACCCCTCATCCGTCTCGCGGCTACGCCGCGAGCCACCCTCTCCCGCAGGGGGAGAGGGTGTACCGTGCGAGCTGCGCTAGCTTTCGCTTGAAGGCAGACTCGCTTTTCCCTTCAACGCCGCGACCTCCGCTTCCAGCTCTGCGATCCGCTGGTCCCTCGCCGCCAGCGCTGCCGCGACATCCGGCGCATCAAACTTCTGCGGAATGTGCTGCGGGCAGTTGGTGTCCCAGGCTGTGATCTTGAACAGGATCACCTGCTCCGGGCGCGCGCGGTACCCCTTCGGCATCAGCGACGTTGTCCGCGCCTCGTCGTCCTCGACGACGCGCGCCTCGCCCCAGATCTTCACACGGCGGCGATGGGCGTAGTCCATCACGAAGATATAGGCCTTGGGATTCTCGGACAGGTTTCCCTGGGTGACGTATTGCCGGTTGCCGGCGTAATCCGTGAAAGCCAGCGTCTGCTTGTCCAGCACCTTCAAAAACCCCTTCGGGCCGCCGCGGTGCTGGATGTAGGGCTGGCCATCGGCCGAGGCGGTGGCAAAATAAAAGCTATTGGCGTCAGCCAGGAACGCCGCGAGGTTCTCATCGACCTCGGTGCGCCAGCCGCGCTGCTCCGCATGCGCATAGCCTTCGCGCGATCCCTTTCGGGTCTGGATCGATTTCACCGCCGGCGTGAACGCCACGTCGCTGGCGTAGGTGTGAGTTGCCGTCATCGGAACATCTCCTGAAATCCCGGCGCATCCCTGCGTCTTTCGCGATTTAAAATGGACCTTTCGACAGCCAAAACAATCTGGCCGCTTGACACTTCATCATTGCAATATATGCAATAATAGCATGGACCGCCTCGAAGCCATGCACGTCTTCGTCACCGTCGCCGATCTGCGCGGCTTTGCGCCGGCGGCGCGCAAGCTGCAGCTGTCGCCATCGGCCGTGACGCGGCTGATCGCGGCGTTGGAGGACCATCTCGGCGCGCGGCTGCTGCAGCGCACCACTCGGCAGGTGAGATTGACCGATGTCGGCACGCGCTATCTGGAGCGCGCACGGCGCATCCTCGCCGATGTCGAGGAGGCCGACGGCTCCGCGCGCGAGGAGCGCAACCGGCCGAGCGGCCGTCTGGTGGTGTCGGCGCCCCTCGGCTTCGGGCGGCTGCATGTCTCGCCGGTCATGACCGATTATCTCAAGCGCTATCCGGAGGTCACGGCCGAGCTCAGGCTCTCGGACAACCTCGTCAATCTCGTCGAGGACGCGGTCGATGCCGCGGTGCGGATCGGCCATCTCGCCGATTCTTCGCTGGTCGCACGCCAGGTCGGCGAGATGCGGCGGATCACGGTGGCGACGCCGGGCTACCTGAAGCGCCACGGCGAGCCGAAGACGCCACAGGAATTGCTCGCGCACCAGACCATCGCGTTCGGCCCCTACGCCAATTGGCACTTCGTGCAGGACGGCCGCGATATCGAGTGGACGCCGACGCCACGTTTTACCAGCAACAGCGCCGACGCCGCCCTGCAATATGCAGAAGCTGGCGGGGGCATCACGCGGGTGCTGGCCTATCAGGCCGCGGAGGGCCTGAAGCGCGGGCGGCTCAAAATCGTGCTGGCGAAATACGAGCAGCCGGCGCTGCCGATCCATATCGTCTATCCGACCTCGCGTTTGCTGTCGGCCAAGGTGCGGGCGTTCGTCGATCTCGTGGTGGAGACGGCGGAGTGGAGGTTTGGGTGAGGTCTCCCTCTCCGTCATGGCCGGGCTTGTCCCGGCCATCCACGTTCTTTGACGCGGAAAGTCAGAACGTGGATGCCCGGGACAAGCCCGGGCATGACGACGGAAAGGGCGGGGGCTCACCCCTTCTTCGGCACCACGCGGAACGTCCCGCTCGCGCGCGCAATCACGGCGTCGTCGGCCTTTGCGAGACTCTGCGCGAAACAGATCGTCTTGCCGGTCCGGATCACGTCGCTCTCGATCGCGAGCCACTGACCGATCTCGGCGGAGCCGACGAAATCGACCGTGAGCGAGATCGTGACGAACGAGGTGGTCCAGTTCGTCATCTGCGCGCAGCTATAGCCCATGGCGTTGTCCGCGAGTGCGGCGATGAGGCCGCCATGGATCAGGCCGCGGCCGTTGGTGTGCGGCCTGGCAAGACGCAGGCCGATGATCACGGCCTTGTCGGTTTTCTTCGCGTAGAGCGGCTCCCACGGCTCGGTGAGCGGACTCTTGCGGGAAAGCGGCTCGAAGCCGTCAGGGATGTCGGTGTCGGTCATATCGTGTCTCGCGTTGCTGGCTGGCGCCATTGAACGCGATGTGGATGACAGTTTCACCGCCTACAAAGTTTTAAACGGAATTTGCGCGGGTGTTTGAAATGGGCACTCCCGTCATTGCGAGGAGCGAAGCGACGAAGCAATCCAGACTTTCTCCGCGGAAGCAGTCTGGATTGCTTCGCTTCGCTCGCAATGACGATGTGGAGAAAGCATGCGATGCCGTAGGGTGGGCAAAGGCGCATAGCGCCGTGCCCACCATCTCGTAGCAAACGCAAAAGCTGGTGGGCACGCTGCGCTTTGCCCACCCTACGGCACCCTCCTAAAACGGCAGCCCCACATAGTTCTCCGACAGCGACGTCATCGCGGCCTGCGACTGCGTGACGTAGTCGAGCTCGGCGAGCTGAATGCGCCCGCCGATGGTGCCGGTGTCGGGGAATTTGTGCAGCATCGAGGTCATCCACCAGGAGAAGCGCACCGCTTTCCAGACCCGCGCCAGCGCCGTGGTGGAATAGGCATCGATGCCGGCGTTGGATTTCTCGTCGTAGAATTCGCGAAGTGCGTTCGACAGATAATGCGCATCGCTGGCAGCTAAGTTCAGCCCCTTCGCGCCGGTCGGCGGCACGATGTGGGCGGCGTCGCCGCACAGGAACATCTTGCCGAACCGCATCGGCTCGGCGACGAAGCTGCGCAGCGGCGCAATGCTCTTCTCGATCGAGGGGCCCGTGACCAGACTGTCGGCCGCCTCCTGGTCGAGCCGGCGCTTCAATTCGTCCCAGAAGCGGTCGTCCGGCCATTGGTCGACATGGTCGTCGAGCGCGCACTGCACGTAGTAGCGGCTGCGCTTGGTCGAGCGCATGGTGCATAACGCAAAGCCGCGGGCATGGTTGGAATAGATCAGCTCGTGGCTGACAGGGGGCGTCTCCGAGAGGATGCCGAGCCAGCCGAACGGGTAGATCCGCTCGAACTCCTCGATTGCCGTGGCCGGGACGCTGGCGCGGCTGACGCCGTGAAAGCCATCGCACCCGGCGATGAAGTCGCAATCGATCGTGTGGGTGGCCCCGTCCTGGACATAGGTGACGCGCGGCCGACTGCCGTCGAAATCATGCGGCTGCACATCCCTGGCCTCGTAGACCGAGGTGAGACCCGCGGCCTTGCGCGCATTCATCAGGTCGAGCGTGACCTCGGTCTGGCCATAGATCATGACCGTCTTACCGGTCGCGGCCTTCATGTCGATGCGGTGACGGCGGCCGGAAAAGGCGAGCTCGATGCCTTCATGCACCAGGCCTTCGGCATGCGCCCGCGCGCTGGCGCCGATCTGGTCGAGCAGCGCGACGGTTCCCTCCTCGAGGAGGCCGGCACGGATGCGGCCGAGCACGTAGTCCGGGCTCTGCCGCTGCAGAATCACATTGTCGATGCCGTATTGGTGCAGAAGTTGCCCAAGCAACAATCCGGCCGGCCCGGCCCCGATGATTGCGACTTTTGTCCGCAATACTTGCTCCTCCCGATCCTGTAGGTTTTCGCCGCGGCTCGCTTGTCGCGTCGGTCCGCGCAAGATAATTATATCATATAATCGTTGGGCAAAAGGGGAGTGCGCCCGAGCAGCGACAAATCCATGCAACATGGCTGACGTAGATGACGCGGCGGCGCGCCGCGCCAGTTCCGGCTTGAACGCGCCGGCAAATTAGATAACATGTTAATTAATGAGACCGGGCCATCGAAGCCCGCCGTCGAAACAGGGAGAGACGACCGATGAGGAAAGCCTGTCTGGCGTTGCTGCTGGCAGCAAGCGTGAGCCCCGCGTTCGCGCAGGACAAGACCTTCGATTTGAAGGTCTCGCACTGGGTGCCGGCCTCGCATCCGCTGCAGAAGTCCCTGGAAGACTGGGTGGCCGCGGTGAATAAGGATTCCGGCGGCACCATCACGGGCAAGGTGTTTCCCGCCCAGCAGCTCGGCAAGGCGTTTGACCATTACGACATGGCGCGCGACGGCATCGCCGACGTCACCTACGTCAATCCCGGCTATCAGCCCGGCCGCTTCCCGATCGTCGGCGCCGGCGAATTGCCGTTCCTGATCTCGGACGCCAAGGGCGGCTCGATGGGCCTGGACGCCTGGTACCGCAAATATGCCGAGAAGGAGATGAAGGACGTCAAATACTGCCTCGCCTTCGTCCACTCGCCTTCGTCGTTCCATTCCAAGACGAAGAAGATCGTGATGCCGGAGGACGTGAAGGGCCTGAAGATCCGTCCCGCGCACGCCACCATGGCGAATTTCGTCACCTCGCTCGGCGGCACCAATGTGCAATCCTCTGCGCCTGAGGTCCGCGACATCATCGAGCGCGGCGTCGCCGACGGCGTCACCTTCCCCTGGGGCTCCCTCGTGCTGTTCGGCATCGACAAGGTGACCAAGTACGACATGGAGGCGCCGCTCTACACCACGACCTTCGTGTTCGTGATCAACAAGGACAAATACAACGCGATGTCCGACAAGCAGAAAGCCGCGATCGACAAGAACTGCTCGACCGAGATGGCCGGCGTGGTCGGCGAGCACTGGGGCAAGTTCGAGGATGCGGGCATTGACAAGGTGAAGGCCGAGACCGGTCACGAGGTCTACAAGCTGACGCCGGAGCAGACCGCCGCCTGGAAGAAGGCCGCCGATCCCTTGGTCAAGACCTGGGGCGAAGGCGCCAAGAAGGCCGGCGCCGATCCGGACGCGGCGCTTAGCGAGCTGAAGGCGTCGCTGAAGAAGTACAACGCGCTGGCGGAGTAGCGCCAAGCTGCGGCCGCGGCCGGCTCTCTTCTTCCCCCTCTCCCCGTTCTTACGGGGAGAGGGTTGGGGTGAGGGGCTGCTTCCGCAGAGACGGTGACAGCTCGATTCGCGGAGAGTCCTCTCACCGAGCGACGCTCGAATTCGACCTCTCCCCGCAAGCGGGGCGAGGTGAAGTGCGCGGCGAGACCGAGATCAAACAATGACAGCACACGACGTGACACCTCCCATGAAGCGCTCCTGGATGGACCGCATCATCGACACGATCGAATGGATCGCGGCTGGCTTCGTCGGCATCGTCGCGCTCGACATCTTCCTGTCGGTGCTGCTGCGCAACACGCTGAACTACTCGATCCCCGATTCGTTCGATATCGGCCGCATGCTGCTCGGCATTCTCATCTTCTGGGGCATCGCGGCGACGTCCTATCGCGGCACCCACATCACGGTCGACCTTGTCTGGGGCAATGTTGGGCCGCGCTATCAGCGCTGGATCGACGTGTTCGCAACGCTGGTGCTGCTGTTCGTCGTCACCGTGCAGACCTGGACGCTGTTCGACAAGGTGCGCGGCACCTACAACGACAACGTCCAGACCTTCGACATGCACATGCCGACCTGGCCGTTCTTCGCGGTCGCGTGGATCGGTGATGCCGCGGCCGTGCTGCTGATCGCGATCCGCACCTACCGCCTGATCTTCCATCCCGAAGACATGCACGATCCCAAATTGAAGGCGACGGAGTAATCATGAGCACCGATGCCGTCGCCTTAATCGGCTTCGTTTCCCTGTTCGTCCTGATGCTGCTGCGCGTGCCCGTCGGCATGGCCATGGGCCTCGTCGGCGTGACCGGCTTCGCCTATCTCGTCAACGGGACGGCGGCGCTGAAGCTGGTCGGCCAGACCTCGATGCGCACGGTCACCGACTACACCTTCGGCGTCATCCCGATGTTCCTGCTGATGGGCTCCTTCGTCAGCAATTCCGGCATGAGCCGCGAGCTGTTCCGCGCCGCCAACGGCTTCGTCGGGCATCTGCGCGGCGGGCTCGGCATCGCCACCGTCGGCGCCTGCGGCGGCTTTGCCGCGATCTGCGGCTCCTCCGTCGCGACCGCTGCGACCTTCTCCGCCGTCGCCTACCCCGAGATGCGCCGCTTCGGCTATCCGCAGTCGTTCGCCACAGGCGTGATCGCCGCCGGCGGCACGCTGGGCGCGATGCTGCCGCCGTCCACCGTGCTCGCGGTCTACGGCATCATCACCGAGCAGGACATCGGAAAGCTCTTCATCGCCGGCATCATCCCGGGCCTCCTGGCGATGACCATGTACATGATCACGATCTTCCTGATCGGTCATTTCCGCCCGGACTTCCTGCCCAAGGGCAAGGTGCTGCCGTGGCGCGAGCGCTTTGCGGGCCTGAAGGACATCTGGGCGCCGGTCTTGCTGTTCGTCTTCGTGATCGGCGGCCTCTACGGCCTGCCCTTCCTGCCACGCTTCACGCCGACCGAAGCCGGCGGCGTCGGCGCCGCGGGCGCCTTCATCATCGGCGTTGTCACCGGGCGGCTCGACCGCGAGAAGATCCTGGCCTCGCTGCTGCAGGCGACGCGCACCGCGGCCGCGGTGTTCACCGTGCTGATCGGCGCGCTGATCTTCGGCTACTTCCTCACGGTGACGCAGACGCCGCAGAAGGTCACCGAATTCCTCACCGGTCTCGGCCTCGGCCCCTACGGCGTGCTGGCGCTGATCATGGTGATGTATCTCGTGCTCGGCTGCCTGATGGACGCCATGGCGATGATCATCCTCACCGTGCCGATCATCTTCCCCGTGATCACGCATCTCGGGTTTGATCCGATCTGGTTCGGCGTCATCATCGTGATGACCGTCGAGCTCGGCCTGATCCACCCGCCGGTCGGGATGAACGTCTTCGTCATAAAAAGCGTGGTGAAGGACGTTTCCTTCTCCACGATCTTCAAGGGCGTGATCCCGTTCGTGGCGACGGATCTGGTGCGGCTGGTGATTTTGATCGCGTTCCCGCTGCTGGCAACCTGGCTGCCGACACGGATGATGGCGCACTAGTGAACGCCTACGGCGCGACGCGCTGTTGTCCCCTCTCCCCTTGTGGGAGAGGGTGGCTCGTCGCGATAGCGGCGAGACGGGTGAGGGGTATCTCTCCGCCCGCACACCTGCGTTTGCGGAGACAACCCCTCATCCGGCGCTTCGCGCCACCTTCTCCCACAAGGGGAGAAGGAAGAGCACTGCGCTTGGCGCAATAGATCGGAGAGAAGCGATGACCACACCGGCGCTCGAGACCAAATACGTCTTCACCGTCACCGCAAAAATCGGCGACGTCATCACGGCCGGCGAGACCGGCATCGGCGTCCGCCGCATCATCCCGATTATCGGCGGCGAGGTGACGGGCGCGATCACCGGCAAGGTGCTGCCGTTCGGCGCCGACTTCCAGACCATCCGTCCCAACGAGCTGATCGATCTCGAAGCCAAATACGCCTTCGAAACGGATGACGGCGCCATCGTCTATGTCGAGAACAAGGGCATGCGCTTCGGCCCGGTCGAGCTGCTGCAGAAGCTCAAGCGTGGTGAGCCGGTCGATCCGAAGCTGATTTACTTTCGCACGGTCCCGAAATTCGAGACGGGGCACGAAAAATATCGCTGGCTGATGCAGCACGTTTTTGTCGGCTCAGCCGCACGCCATGCGGATCGCGTGGTGATCGACGTGCATCAGGTGGTGTGACCACACACTCCGCCGTCGTCCCTGCGAAAGCAGGGACCCATACCGCGTGATCTATCAATTGCGATCGGCAGGAGTACCGAACGGCGAGTCTTCGCCAAACAACTCCCTAGGGTTATGGGTCCCTGCCTGCGCAGGGACGACACCGGGTTTGGGGTAGGGATCTTACCCACCTGACTTGCTACATCCTCAGGGACCGCACCGTCCCTCCTTGACTCCCCCAGAATTCGTTATACAACATAACTATTCTGACAAGGACGCAAATGACACAGGGAAACGCCGAGACCGCTAACGCGGGCGCCTCCGGGCTTTTGAGGATCGAGCGGGCGGACCGGGTTCTGACCGTGGGCCTGAACCGGCCGGCCAAGCGCAATGCGCTCAATGACGGCATTATCCTCGAAATCGGCGAGTGCTTTGCCTCCCTGCCCGAGGATATCGGCGCGGTCGTCATCCACGGCATCGGCGATCATTTCTCCTCCGGCCTCGACCTCTCCGAGCTTCAGGACCACGACGCCACGGGCGGCCTCCTCCATTCCCAGATGTGGCACCGGGTGTTCGACCGCATCCAGTACAGCCGCGTGCCCGTGATCGCTGCGCTCCGGGGCGCGGTGATCGGCGGCGGGCTGGAGCTTGCCTGCGCCGCCCATATCCGCGTCGCCGAGCCCTCGACCTATTTCGCCCTGCCGGAAGGGCAGCGCGGCATCTTCGTCGGCGGCGGCGGCTCGGTGCGGCTGCCGCGGCTGATCGGCGTTGCCAGGATGATGGACATGATGCTGACCGGCCGCGTCTACAGCGCGACCGAAGGCGCCTCCTACGGCTTTACGCAATATGTGACGGAGGCCGGCAACGGGCTCGGCAAGGCGCTGGAGCTTGCAACCAAAGTCGCCTCCAACGCGCCGCTGACGAACTTCGCCGTGCTCCAGGCACTGCCGATGATCGCGGAGGCCAATCCGCAGGCCGGCCTGTTGATGGAATCGCTGATGGCAACGGTTGCGCAGAGCGACAAAGAGGCAAAACGCAGGATCCGCGAATTCCTCGAACACAAGACCGCAAAGGTGAAGCCGAAGTCATGAGCGGACAGCCGTCCTCTTCCAGCATGGAGCGCGGCGCGAGCACTTCCCCGCTGCGGCCCATTTCGTTCGGCGATCCCGTCGTCAACATCGAGCGGCGCGACGACGGCACGATTTACCTGCGGCCCAAACAGCCGCTCGGCGACTATCCGGTCCGCCTCACCGACCGCCTGCATCATTGGGCGACGACGACGCCGGACCGCGTCTTCATGGCCGAGCGCGAAGGCGGCCGCGGCTGGCGCAAGATCACTTACGCCGAGCTGCTCGCCGCGAGCCGGCACATTGCCTCCGGCCTGATTGCGCGCGGTCTGTCGGCGGAGCGGCCGGTCGTCATCCTCTCAGGCAATTCGATCGACCACGCGCTGCTCGCGTTCGGCGCGTTCTATGCCGGAATTCCGTTCTGCCCGGTGTCGCCGGCCTATTCGCTGGTGTCGAAGGATTACGGCAAGCTCTCTTACCTGATGAAGCTGCTGACGCCCGGCCTCGTCTTCGCCGAGGACGCCGGCAAGTTCGCGGACGCGCTCACCGCCAATGTCTCTGATGGCACCGAGATCGCCGCGTCCTGGGGCAGCGTGCCGGGCCGCAACGTCACCCTGCTCGCCGACCTCATGGCGACGCCGCTCCACGGCGATCTCGACGCGATACACGACAAAATCGGCCCCGACACGATCGCGAAGTTTTTGCTGACGTCGGGCTCGACCGGCAACCCCAAGGCCGTCATCAACACCCAGTGCATGATCTGCGCCAACCAGGTGATGCTGCGCGAGACGCTCGCCTTCCTCAAGGACGAGCCGCCGGTCATCATCGACTGGCTGCCCTGGAATCATACCTTTGGCGGCAACCACAATATCGGGCTGACGCTCTACAATGGCGGCTCGATGTATCTCGACGCCGGCAAGCCGGTGCCGGGCGGCATCGAGGAGACCGTGCGCAATCTCCAGGAGATTTCGCCGACGGTCTATTTCAACGTTCCCAAGGGCTATGAATCGCTGCTGCCGTATTTGCGCGACGACCAGGGCCTGCGCGCAAAGTTCTTCGACCGGCTGCACGCGATGTTCTTCTCGGGCGCCGCGCTGTCGCCGTTCGTCTGGAACAGCCTCGACGAGCTCGCGGTGAAGGAGAAGGGCTACCGCGTGCCGATGCTGACCGGCCTTGGCGCCACCGAGACCGCGCCGTTCTTCATGTCGGTCAATCCGCGCACCAGCCGTTCCGGCCATGTCGGGCTGCCCGTGTCGGGCAATGACGCCAAGCTGGTGCCGAACAACGGCAAGATGGAAGTGCGCGCCAAGGGGCCGAACGTGATGCCCGGCTATTGGCGCCAGCCCGACATCACCGCAAAATCCTTCGACGAGGAAGGATTCTACAAGATGGGCGACGCGCTCAAGCCCGTCGATCCCGACGATCTCAACGCCGGCTTCGATTTCGACGGCCGCGTCAGCGAAGACTTCAAGCTCGGCAGCGGAACCTGGGTCAGCGTCGGCCCGCTGCGTGCGCGCTTCGTCGCGGCCTGCGCGCCGCTGGTGCGCGACGTCGTCATCGCCGGCATCAACCGCGACGAAATCTCCGCGCTGGTGCTGCTCGATCTCGACGGCTGCCGGCTGATCAACCCGACGCTGCCGGCCGACGATCTCACCGTCACCGCCCGGGACCGGCTGGTGCGTGAAGCCTTCCACGAGCGCCTGACGCGCTTTCTGGCTTCGGCCACCGGTTCCTCGACGCGGATCACGCGCGCGATCCTGCTGGATACGCCGCTTTCGATCGACAAGGGTGAAGTCACCGACAAGGGCTCGATCAACCAGCGCGCGGTGCTGGAACATCGCGACGCGCTGATCGAGGAGCTCTACGCTGCCAATCCATCGGACCGTGTGATATCGGTCGGCTAAGAAACCATCGCCAAAGGAGAACGCCATGTTGTTGAAGGATCAGGCAGTCATCGTTACCGGCGGTGCATCGGGACTGGGCGCGGCGACCGCGCGAAAGCTGGCGGCGCAGGGCGCCAAGGTCGCGGTGTTCGACCTCAATGCCAAGCTCGCGGAGACCGTCGCCGCCGAGCTCAAGGGCGTTGCCGTGACCTGCGACGTCTCCGATGCCGCCTCGGCTGAAGCTGCGATCACGCAGGCGACCAAGGCGCATGGACCCGCGCGCGTGCTGGTCAATTGCGCCGGCATCGGCGTCGCCAAGCGCGTGGTCGGCCGCGACGGGCCGATGGCGCTTGCCGATTTCGACAAGGTGATCAAGGTCAACCTCATCGGCACCTTCAACATGCTGCGCCTCGCCGCGACCGAGATGTCCAAGCTCGAGCCGCAGGCGACCGGCGAGCGCGGCGTTATCATCAATACGGCGTCCGTTGCCGCCTATGACGGCCAGATCGGCCAGTCGGCCTATTCGGCCTCCAAGGGCGGCATCGTCGGCATGACGCTGCCGATCGCGCGCGAGCTCGCGCAGTTCGGCGTCCGCGTGCTGACCATCGCGCCCGGCCTGTTCCTGACGCCGCTGCTGGCCAACCTGCCGCAGGAAGCCCAGGACTCGCTCGCCGCCGCGATCCCGTTCCCGCGCCGGCTCGGCCACGCCGACGAGTTCGCCGCGCTCGCGCTGCACATGGTCGAGAACTCGTACCTGAACGGCGAAGTGGTGCGCCTCGACGGCTCGCTGCGCATGGCGCCGAAGTAAGGCGCAACGAAAGCAGGGTCATCGCATGTTCGTGAACCGGCGCGACGTCCAGATCCAGTGGGGCGACTGCGACCCCGCCAACATCGTCTATTACCCGCGCTATTTCGCGATGTTCGACGATTCGACGTCGACCCTGTTCGAGGTCGCCGGATTCTCCAAGCAGGATTTGGTCCGCAAATACGGCCTGGTGGGCATCCCCATGGTCGACACGCGGTCCAAGTTCTACATCCCCTCGACCTATGGCGACTGGATCACCATCGAAACGAAGATCGAGAGCATCAAGCGCTCGAGCTTCGAGGTGAAGCACAACGTCTACAAGGGCGAGGCGCTGGCGATCGAGGGTTTTGAGACCCGCGTCCTGGTCCGCCGCGATCCCGTTAACCCCGACAAGCTGAAATCGGCACCGTTTCCGGCGGAAATGGTAGCCAAATTCACGGGGAGCTAGGTCTGGAGCTAAATCGCCGCATCACCAAAAGAGGGGGCTGAATTACCCCCCGATTTCTGCTTTCAAAGAAACACGTCAAGGGAGGAATAGATGAAACGCTTTTACCTGACCGCCGCCATCGCCGCGGCGACGCTTGCCCTGCCGGCTCTGCCTGCGCTGGCCCAGACCAGCGAAATCACCATCGGCATCACCACCACCACGACCGGCCCGGGCGCGGCGCTCGGCATTCCCGAGCGCAACGCGCTGGAATTCGTGCCGAAGGAGATCGGCGGCGTGCCGCTGAAGGTGATCGTGCTCGACGACGGCGGCGATCCCACCACGGCGACCACCAACGCCCGCCGCTTCGTGACCGAATCCAAGGCCGACATCATCATGGGCTCGGCGCTGACGCCGCCGACCATCGCCGTCTCCAACGTCGCCAACGAGGCCGGCATTCCGCATTTCGGCCTGGCGCCGTTCCCGATCACGCCTGAGCGCATGAAGTGGTCGGTGGCGATGCCGCAGCCGATCCCGATCGTGGGCAAGGTGCTGTACGACCACATGAAGTCGAAGGGCGTGAAGACCGTCGGCTATATCGGCTATTCCGACTCCTATGGCGACCTCTGGTTCAACGACCTGAAGGCCCAGGCCGTGCCGATGGGCATCACCATCGCCGATGAGGAGCGCTTCGCCCGCCCTGATACGTCAGTGACCGGACAGGTGCTAAAGCTTGTCGCCGCCAACCCCGATGCGATCCTGGTCGGCGCTTCCGGTACCGCGGCCGCGCTGCCGCAGACCGAACTGCGCGAGCGCGGCTATCAGGGCCTGATCTACCAGACCCATGGCGCCGCCAGCATGGACTTCATCCGCATCGCCGGCAAAGCAGCGGAAGGCGTGCTGATGGCCTCCGGTCCCGTCATGGACCCCGAGGACCAGCCCGACGAGGCCGCCACCAAGAAGCCGGGCCTCGCGCTCAACACCGCCTATGAGGCCAAGTACGGCCCGAACAGCCGCAGCCAGTTCGCCGGTCATTCCTATGATGCGTTCGAGATCCTCAAGCGCATCATTCCGACGGCGCTGAAAACCGCAAAACCCGGCACGCCGGAATTCCGCGAAGCGATCCGTCAGGCGCTGCTGTCGGAGAAGGAGCTGGCAGCGAGCCAGGGCGTCTACAACTTCACCGAAAAGGACCGCTACGGCCTCGACGAGCGCTCGCGCATCCTGCTCACGGTGAAGAACGGCAAGTACACGCTCGTGAGGTAAGGCGCGGCGAAAGTTCTGAGACGACGAGAGCCGGCCTGATGGCCGGCTCTTTTGTTTTTCTTCTGGGGCGAATTGCCTACCGAGGTCGTCATGCCCGGGCTTGTCCCGGGCATCCACGTTCTTTGCACCGTACCGCAAGGCGTGGATGGCCGGGACAAGCCCGGCCATGACGGTGTGGAGAGTTCAGCGCCTCGAGAACTACGGTCTTGCGAGCGCTAAGCCGCCTGCCGCAGCGGGGTCCAGGCGAACTCCGGATAATAATCGTCCATCATGCGGTCGACATAAGCGGTGAGGTTCGCAAATCCCTCGGCGCGCTGACGCAGGCCGGATTCGAAGAAGGGCGTCAGGATTCCGGCGAGCGCGCCGAAGGCGGTGGCATCGACACCGCAGGGCTTGTTGCCCATCAGATAGGACTTGTCGCCGAGCTGGACCGAGAGCGCAAACAGCGAACGCACCGCGAGATCGACGTCGTCATCCGGCGCGTGGCGGCCGAGGCCGGAGAGCAGATAGTTCTCGGCGACACGAAATTGCGCATCCTCGCGCAACTTTTCGCGATTGTGCTCCGGCGCGCCGTCGAAGAAATGCGAGGGCCCCTTGGCGAAGTTGACCGGATCGACCCAGCGCGCCCCGACCAGCGCCCAGTAGACGTGATGCTCGATCATGCGCTCGAACGCCCAGGCCTGCGCGCGCTCGGAGAGCGACAGCCCGGCGTCGAAATCGAAGCCATAGCGGCGCTCGATATGGGCGCGAATGAAGGTGGAATCGGCCACCGCCTCGCCGCCGTCGTCGATGAACGGCAGCTGCCCCTTGGGCGAGGCCGGCGGCATCGCCCGCTCCTTCCGGTAGGGCAGTCCCGCCATCTTGAGCTGCACCTCGGTCTTGGTGACGAAGGGGCTGATTTCCGGCAGGCCGAAGCCGGCGCCAAAGCCATAAAGCGTGATCATGCGAACTCTCTCCTGGACCTGCGAAATTTGGGCTTGCGAAATTTGGACTTGCGAAACTTTGAGGGAACCTAGTGACCGGCTGCTGCCACCATGGTGGCAGCAGCCGTGATATCTTCTGCGAAACGGGCCCCCCGCCAGGCGCGGGCCATGACACTACGAACGACATGGCGGGCCAGCGCGTCCGCAGCCTGGGTCAGCAAGCGTGCCATCACGCTTGCGAGAGCAAATCGGAGGTGGACGGCCATGAGATCGAGCGAAACGAGGCGGCCGAGCGCCCAGGCGGACCAGACCTGTGCCCGCAACATCGGAATCGCCGGGCCGAAATGGGTTGGAATGATCATGGACAAATCCTCTTCAGTCGATGTGTTGTCCCGGTATAGACACCCCCTGCTGCCAACATCCTGTCAGCAGCAGCGCGCCATTTTCTGATCCGTCACCCGATAAGAGAATTGCCATGAGACGCGCCGACCGGCTGTTTCAGATCATCCAGGTGCTGAGGCGCACGCGTAAGCCGCTGACCGCGGACGCGATCGCGGCCGAGCTCGAGACCTCGAAGCGCACCATCTATCGCGACATCGCAACCTTGATCGGCCAGCGCGTGCCGATCCGCGGCGAAGCCGGCATGGGCTACATCCTGGAGAAGGGTTTCGACCTGCCACCCTTGATGCTGACACCCGACGAGATCGAGGCCGCGGTGCTGGGCGCGCAATGGGTCGCGGGCCATGCCGATTCCGCGCTGGCACGCGCGGCCGAAGATTTGATGGCCAAGATCGCCGACACCGTGCCTGAGCGCTTGCGTCCCTTCGTGCTGGAGCCGGCAAGCCGCGCGCGGCCGAGCTGGAACAGGGAGCCGGATCGCCTCGACATGGCGCGCACGCGCACCCAGATCCACGAAGGCAAGAAGATCATGCTGCGCTATCGCGACGAGCAGGGCCGCCCCAGCGAGCGCATGATCTGGCCGATCTCGGTCGGCTATCTCGAAGCCGTGCGCCTGCTTGCGGCCTGGTGCGAGCTGCGCGGCGACTTCCGCAGCTTCCGCACCGATCGCGTCGTGGATGCGAACTATCTCGACGATAAATATCCGGAGCGGCGCGACGTGCTGCGCGCAAGATGGCGGCAGAGCCTGGTCTGGGGCCCGCCAAAGGACACGTGAGCGCGATGGAAGAGACCTCCCCCGTCGATCTGTCGAGCTGGTGCCAGAGCTGCGGCGCCTGCTGTGGCTATTCGGAGAACTGGCCGCGCTTCTCGATCGAGAGCGACGAGGAGCTTGCCGCAATTCCCGAGACGCTCGTCAACGCGCGCCAATCCGGCATGCGCTGCGAGGGCGATCGCTGTTCGGCGTTGCGGGGGGAGATCGGAAAGCAGACGGCCTGCGGCATCTACGAGGTGCGGCCGGAGGTGTGCCGCACCTGCATGCCGGGAGACGCCGAATGCGCGATGGCGCGGCGGAAATTCGGACTGCCGGTAATCGAGGTCGCTTAGGCCGGAACGGCTACAGCTGGAACGGCTTCGCTGACCTCGTCGTCGAACCCGTCCTCAAGCGGTGCAAGCACCGAGAGCGGCTTGGTCGACAGCGTGATCGGCTTGCGGCCCCCCGACAGTGACGGCGACGATTTGACCGTGCTTTCGCGCGACAGCGCGTAGAGCGTCGAGCCGACGCGGCCGCCATTGTCGATCAGGTCACGCTCGTTGCAGCTGGCTGCGATTGCGACCGCAAGCGAGTGCAGATGGCTGCGGCGATAGCAGAACAGCGCCAGCCTGGCGCGCGCGTCAGGGGAAACACTCTCAACCAGCCTCGGCAGGCCACTCTCGCTGGCGCGATACATCTCGCCAAGGAGCTCATCGCGGACCGGGCAGAAATCGCTTTCATATGCGTCGCGGCTTGAAAACATTGCGGTTCTCCTCGTTGCCGAAGATGCAGCGCAATTCTCTAATGAAAGGTTAACCACGCCGCCCGGTAGTCACCCGGGGTCCTTGCGCCCTGGTCGCGAATCGGAGGCGACCGAATGGGGGTCGGGCCACCACATCTGAGCCGATAAGTCGGGACGCCAATGCCTCCACGGCGTCATCGCCGGGCATAGCCGTCCGAAGGACGGCGTCGCTTCCGCTCGCCTTTGTCCCGGCCATCCACGGCTGGCCACGCGGCATGAAGAACGTGGATGCCTGGGCCTTCGCCGCGCCGAAGCGGCTTCGGCCGCGCAGGCGGGACAAGCCCGGGCATGACGACCTCTTGTGAATGCCGATCGACGACTATCCGCGGGCCCGCCGGCCTCAGTTCGCCGCCATGAAGATGGAAAGGCCAAAGCCAGTCAAATGATGCAGGGCCTGGTCGACGCCGATCAGGGTCCAGAACCAGGGATGCGCCAGGTCGACACCGAAATTGGCGGAGACGAACCCCTTGGCGCGGTCGATGGTGATGTGGATCGCGAAGTCGATGAACGCGACGAACCAGAATCGCGGCGCCACCAACAGGATCAGCGGCAGCGCAACCGCGAGGTGAATCAGGCAATGCACCAGAAGCGGCAAAGCCCAGCCGTGCTTCTGGTCCTTGCCGTGCGCCATCCAGGCGGTCTGGAGCACGAAATCGGCGATGATGTGCTTGAAGGTGAGCAGCAACATCCAGCCAATGAGCGCTTCGACCGGAACCGCCGATGACATGGGTGGAAACGACAAGCTGACGCCCTCATTGACGTGACAAGAAAGACCGGAGCGTTCAGCGCAACTTCTTTTTGGACCGGTCAAATCGCCGGGACGTGTGATTTATGACATCTCCCGCGACGGAATGCAGCCGGGGGGAACTGGAAAATCGCCAACTGTGGCTAACTGGTGATAGGATGACCAATCGCCGCGGCCAGATCGAGTAAGGTTACCTCCGGCTCGAATTTTGCATTCCGGTACCGGCGCGCTATCATTGTCGGCAGAGAATATCGTTCTTTTTTCAGACGTTTAGGAATTGCAGGGCGCCCGCCGCGATCGCATCCGCGAGCCGTCCGCCACTCAGGAATAGGGCCGGAGTGCTGCCATGAGTACTGAAGGCCCAACCTCGTCACCGACCGAACCGCCGCCGCGGCGCCCCAAGGTGATCAAGACCAATCAGCAGCAGGTCCTTCTCTACGTCGTGCTGACCCTGCTGCTGTCGCTCGCCACCGTCTGGGGCGGCCGCGCCATGCTGCACAATTCGGAGACGCTGACCTTTGCCGTCGGCACCCCCAACAGCGACGAAGCGCTGTTCGCCGCCAAGCTCGCCACCTTGCTGAAGAACAACGCCTCGCGCTTCCGGATCAAGATCGTCAACAACGCAGACAATGCCAAGGCGCTCGCACAATTCGACCGCAAGCAGGCCGACCTCGCCGTCCTTCGCACCGACGCCAAGGTGCCGCTGCGGGCGCGCACGCTCGCGATCCTCGAGCACGATCTGGTGCTGCTGCTCGGTCCCGGCAACAAGAAGATCAAATCGCTCGCCGATTTGAAGAAGAAGAAAGTTGCGGTCCTCGCCGAGAACGAATTCTCGCTCGCCTTCGTCCGTAGCATCCTCGACATCCCCGACGGTCCGGACGCCGCGAAGATCCAGATGGCGCCGCAGGGTGCAACGCTCGACAAGCTGTTCGCGCCGGCGAGCGGCTTTGGTGCGGTGATCGCCATCGTCCATGCCTCCAGGGCGGTGCGGGACAAGGCCTATGAGCAGGTCGCCAAGCGCGGCGGCTTCACGCTGAACGCGATCGACGAGGCCAAGGCGCTGGCGCGCAAGATTCCCGGCATTTCCAGCGAAACGCTGACTGCGGGCACGCTGTCTGCGTCGCCGGAAATTCCCGACGACGACCTCGACACGATCGGGCTCGAATGGCTGCTGGTCGCGCAATCCAGGATGTCGGCGAGCACGGCGGGCGAGCTCGCGCGCGTCGTCTATGAGAACAAATCCGCGCTCGGGCTCGACAATGGCTTCGCCAGCCGAATCGAGCCGGCCTCCGTCGAGAAGGATGCCTACGTGATGGCGCATCAGGGGGCGGCCGACTACATCAACGACGACACCAAGTCGTTCATGGATAAGTACAGCGACCTGATGTATCTGGGCGCCGCCGCGCTCAGCGTGATCGGCTCGATCTTCGCCGCGATCTACGCCAAGATCACCCGCATCGCGCCGGAGAAGGCTGGCGAGCTTTCCACCGCCGTCCTCGACATCGGCGAACGCATCGAGCACGCGCATTCGCTGGACCAGCTCGAATGTCTCCAGGACGAGCTGGAGGGCATTCTGCGCGGCGCGGTCATAGGTCTCAGGGACGGCACGATCAGTACCGACGGGCTCGACACCTTCAAGCTCGGCTACGAGTTCGTCCGCGACGAGATCGGCATGCGCCGCGACTATCTCAAACGCCACTGCGGCGAGGCCGACAAGGTCGCCCAGGATACGGCCCCTCCCCAGCAGGACGAGAGCAAGATCGTCGTGGTGAAGACAGCTCAGAGTGCCTGACCTATCGATTTGACGGGTCTCGCAGCGGCGCCTTGCCGCGAATCCCCGGGCTGAAACCGGGAACCGTCCCCCATCCACAACCGTTTGCTCCCGGATACAACCGGAGCACGCGCGATGCGTACACTCCTCGTCATAATCCTTCTGGGCATGCTGGTAGCGGCTGGATATTTCGCCTATTCCGCAATGGCGATCGAGGGCGAGCCGATCCCGACGGAAGGCTATGTGGCGTTGGCGCTGGGAGCGGGTTTCGCCATCGTCGTCGGCATCGGCCTGATGATGTTGCTTTTTTCAGCAGCCGCCGCGGCTACGACGAGCCGCCGCATTTCAGGTAGCGCCCCGGATCCACCACGGCACCGGGCTTGCCGCGTGCCTGTCCGACGATGCTGCGGGCAGCCCCCTGCCCGTCGTTGACGGCTCCTGCCCGGGCGGGCACTTTGGCGGCGGCGTCCCAGCCGGGACCGCAAGAGACACGACCGAGCCCGCCTTCCCGCATGTCCAAGCCGCTGATCCCCGCATTGGCCCAGTTCGTGGCCGCCACGGCCGGCCGCAACATGACCAAGGCGGCCTATGTGGCGGTCGGGCTCGGCGTGGTCAGCATGGTGCTGTTGACGGTCAACCCGGCCTATGAGACGGCGCACCGCTGGGTCGACGCCCTGCTGTGGGCCTGCCTCGTCTATTTCGTGTTCGAATGGGTGGTCCGGCTGCGCCACATGGCACAGACGGGGCGACTGTCGCTCTACATGACCTCCTCGGCCGGAGTGGTCGATGCTCTGGGCGCGCTGGCGGTGCCGGCCGCGCTCCTGATCGGCATCGAGCCGAAGACGGCGTGGCTGCTCAGCGTGCTCTGGGTGTTGAAGGTGGTGCCGGGCATTCCGGGCCTGCGGCAGCTGCGCCGGGTGCTGGTGCTGGAATCGGGCCCGCTGGTCAGCGTGCTCGTGATCTTCCTGATGGTGGTGTTCCTCGCGTCCGTCGCCGAATATTTCCTGGAGCGGGACGTGCAGCCGCAGACTTTCGGCAGCGTCCCCGCCGCGCTGTGGTGGGCTGTCGTCACGCTGACAACGACGGGCTATGGCGACGTCGTGCCGGTGACGCCGCTCGGGCGCATCGTGGCGGCGATGGTGATGATCTCCGGCCTCGGCGTGTTCGGACTGTGGACTGGTATTCTGGCGACCGGCTTTGCCGCCGAGACCCGGCGCGACAATTTCCTCAAGACCTGGGAATCCGTCAGCAAGGTGCCGTTCTTCGCAGCGCTCGGCCCTGCCGCCATCGCCGACGTCACCCACATGCTGCGCACCATGGAGCTGCCGGCGCGCACCATGATCATCCGCAAGGGCACGCAGGGCGACTGCATGTATTTCATCGCCGCCGGCGAGGTCGAGGTCGACCTGCCCGGCAAGAAGGTCCAGCTCGGCGAGGGCGCGTTCTTCGGCGAGATGGCGCTGCTCGGCAACAACAAGCGCGGCGCCAGTGTCTCGACCACGAAGGTGTCGCGGCTGCTGGTGCTCGACCTCGTCGACTTCCGCGTGCTGATGGCGCGGCATCCCGATCTCGCCGAGACCATCGATGCGGAAGCCAAGCGCCGCACACTCGAAAACAAATAAATGGAGACAAGAATGTCGGACACCGCCGACGCAGCCTCAGGCCCCGTGCTCGAACGTGACGGCGCACGCGCCACCATCCGCCTCAACCGGCCCAAACATCTCAACCGGCTCCAGGCCGAGGATCTCGGCGAGCTGGTCAGACTTTTCGACCGGATCGAGGCCGATCCTGATATCCGCGTGCTGGTGCTGACCGGCACGGGGCGGGCCTTCTCGGCGGGCTATGACCTCAACTCGGTTGCCGAGCGCGCGGTCAGCGCCAACGAGCAGCAGAGCGCGGGCTCGGCGTTCGAGGTCGTCGTCAACCGGCTGGAGGATCTCGGCGTGCCCACGATCTGCCGGCTCAATGGCGGCGTCTATGGCGGCTCGACCGACCTCGCGCTCGCCTGCGATTTCCGCATCGGCGTCGACACGGCCGAGATGTTCATGCCGGCGGCGCGGCTCGGGCTGCACTACTACAGAAGCGGCATCAAACGTTACGTGACGCGGCTCGGCGTCGACAACGCGAAGAAGCTCTTCCTCACCGCGCAGAAGATCAGCGCGCCGGAGATGCTGCGCATCGGGTATCTCACCGCCATGGTGCCGGTGGAATTCCTGGACGAGGAGGTCGACAAGCTCGCCACGGTTCTCGCCGGCAACGCGCCGCAGGCAATGGCCGGCATGAAGCGCGCCATCAACGAATTCGCCCGCGGCGAATTGGACGAAGCGGCCGCCGATCAGCGCCACCGCGACAGCATGCGCGGCGACGAGATCAAGGAGGGTATCAAGGCGTTTGGGGAAAAACGGCCGCCAAAATTCTGATCACGCCCGCTGCGACCGCATCGCGCGCACCTGCGTGAGCTTGGGATCGCGGACGAGCGCCTGGTAGCGTTTGCTGTCGACGGCGTAAATCGCGATCCGGCCCTCACTGTCGGCATGAACGCCCCAGCCGAAGCGCTTGCCCAGGCTCGACGCCCGCATGCACGCCTGGCCCCGGGAGAAAAACGCTTCACGGGCCGCATGCTTCTCCGTCTTCGTCGCCGTCACATCGAGCTCACGTCCCGGCGCAGACGTCGCGAAGATCACGTCGTCGGACGTGTGCTTGTAGGGCGCCTTGGCGATCATCTCGTATTGCAGGCATGCCACCGTCGACTTTCCCGCGCGCAGCGGCGGCTCCTCGCCAGTATGCGCGGGACAGTCTTCAGCGACCCGGATGAAGGTATTGAAGCAGTTGGTCGTGTGCATCGACTTTGTCATCTGCAACCCTGGATCATTCAACCACCTGCAGCCGCGGCATGCTGCGCCGCCATCTCATCGTCGGCGGCATTGATCCGCTGGAACGCAGGCCGCGAGGTCATGCGCTCAGCATAGCGAACGAATACATCTTTTTTCGGCACGATGCCGAACATCATGGTCCAGCTGAACGCGACGCCCCACAAGATATCGGCAGCCGTCATCCGCTCGCCGAGCAGATACGGTCCTTTCGAAAGCTGCGCCTCGAGCGCGCCCAGCATGGTGTCGTAATCGGCGTAGGGCGACTGCATGATCGGCGCCGGCTCGCGCTGCATGAACTTGTCGATCAAGGCCGGCTCGAAGGATGCGCCGTAATAGGCGATCCAGCGCAGGTAAGGACCGCGCAGCGGATCGTTCAGCGCGGGCGTCAGCCCCGCCTGCGGAAACAGATCGGCGAGATAGATGGTGATCGCGACCTGCTCGGTCACCAGCGCCTCGCCGTGGCGGACCGCCGGCACCTTGCCGAGCGGATTGATGGCGAGATAGGCGCCCTGGCGCTGCTCGCCGGCCTTCATGTTGAGGACGTGGAGATCGTAGGGCGCGCCCAGCTCCTCCAGTAGCACCCGCGTGCCGGTGGCGCGGCTTTGCGGCGAATAATACAGGGTGATGCGGTTTTGATCGGTCATAACAGGTCTCCATCTGGCCGGCTGGCGATGGCGCTTGTAGCGGACCATACCTGACATCCTGTGTCAGGTATGGTTTAAGGGATCATGCGCGCGAGCAGAATGCTGTCGATCCTCACCACCCTCCAGGCTAGGGGGCAGGTCACTGCGCCCGAGCTTGCGGAAGCCTGCGAGGTCTCGGTGCGCACGATCTATCGTGACATCGACGCACTCGCGGCGTCCGGCGTCCCTGTTTACGCCGACCGTGGCGCGGAGGGCGGCTATCGCCTGCTCGACGGTTATCGCGTGCGTTTGAACGGCCTGTCGCAGAACGAGGCGGAGGCTCTGTTCCTTGCAGGACTACCGGGGCCGGCCGCGGCGCTCGGGCTGGACGCGGCGATGATCGCCGCGCAGAACAAGCTGATGGCGGCACTCCCTGCCAACCTTCGCGAAGACGCCGGGCGGATGCAGGAGCGTTTTCACCTGGACGCGCTCGGCTGGTTCGGCGAGACGGAAGAGCCCAAACATCTGCGCACCATTGCCGGCGCCGCTCTGCGCGGGACGCTGATCAGGATCCGCTACCAGAGCTGGCGCGCGGAGAAGCAGCGCCGCGTCGCACCGCTCGGGCTCGTGCTGAAGGGCGGCAGCTGGTATCTCGCCGGTCACGTCGACGGCAGCACGCGCACCTATCGCATCGCGCGCGTGCTGGACTGTACCGCGCTCGACGATCGCTTCGATCGTCCCGCCGCGTTCGATCTCGCCGCCTATTGGCAGGCCGCGACGCTTCGCCTCGAAGCCGAGATGCATCCCAATGTCGCGATCGTGCGGCTGTCGCCGTTCGGCGTCAAACTGCTCGACGCGCTGAGCCAGCCTTACGTCAAGGCGCGCACCCAGCTTGAAGAGACCGCGGATGCGGACGGCTGGCGCATCGCGCGCGTTCCGACCGGCAAGACGTCATGGCACGCGGCATCCGAATTGTTGCGGCTGGGGTCCGAAGCCGAAGTGCTGGAGCCCGCCGATCTCCGCGAGAAGATGGCGGAGATGACGCAGGCGATGGCTGCGCGCTATCGCGCAGCGGCGCGAAAAGCCTGACAGCGGCGCATTTCACCGAAGCCCACGAAACATTCCTGAAACACGATTCCTGCCTCGCGCCCTGAACGCGTTCGCGTCTCAGCCCGACGGAGAAGCAGGGACACAACAACGGCCTTAGCGCCACACTGGAGAATGAAAATGTTTCGTAAGCTTGCTCTTGGTCTGATCGCCGCTGGTTCGCTTGGTGTTGCCGCTCTCGCGCCCACCGCGGCTTTGGCCCACGGCTTCCATCATCACTGGGGTCCCGGCTGGGGCTTTGGCGGCGTCTACGTCAACACCGGCGTCAGCAACTGCTACCAGGAGCGCGTCGTCCGGACCCGCCATGGCCTGCGCGTCCGCGTCGTGAATGTCTGCGCCTACGGGATCTACTGATATCTGATGCCCTCGACAAAGCTCCGGTCGCACTGCGGCCGGAGTTTTGCATTGGGTTAACCAATCTGCCGATGCCGGCGAAACCAGGCCCAGGTCTCGCGCGTCGTCCTGATATAGCCGCGGCCGCGATAGACGATCTCGTCGTCGACGATCTCGTTCAGCTTCGGCAGCGCGTGAAACGGGATCGAGGGATAGGCGTGGTGCTCGACGTGGTAGGGCATATTCCACGCGAACCATTTGACGATCGCGCTGGTGTAGGTGGTGCGCGTGTTCTGAAAAGCGCTGCGGGTACGGTCGCAGCCGGTGTGCTCGGCATAAAGATAGGGCCGCAGGAAGGACTGCCCGATGATCAGCGGGACAATCCAGACCCAGAGCAGCAACGCCGAGGAAAACCACAGCGAGAGCGTGAGCAACAGCGCATAGAGCCCGGCATAGGCGCGCGCCTCGCGCACGATAGTGGCGCGCTTGTTTTCGGGAATCCAGGGCACGGTGACCTTGCCGGTGACGGCGTGGCCGAGCATCAACCGGAGGCGGCCGGCGACCTGAAGCAGGCCGCTATAGGCGAGCGCAAGCTGCGTGTCGGATTTCGGCTTCACGCCGACGATCAGCTCCGGGTCCTTGTCCGGATCCTGGGTGTAGCGGTGATGGTCCCAGTGAAACAGGCAGTAATATTCGTAAGGTTGTCCGATGATGAAGGCCGAGGGATAGCCGACCGCAAGGTTGAGGCCACGGCTCCTGAACGCGGTCTTGTGCGCGGTCTCGTGCAGCGCCATGAACAGGAAGGCGACGAAATAGCCCTGCACCGCCATCAGCGGCAGCGCCCATAACACGCCCCAGGCTGAAGAGACCTTCCAGACCAGCGCGCCGAGCAGCACGACCAGGCCGTAATGGCTAAGACTTTTCGCGGCCCCCCTGAGATTGGAGCGCACCGACAATTCGCGCAGCATGGCCGGGCTCAGCGGCTTCAGGCGATGGCCGGGCTCTGAAACGGTCGCGTCGGTCATCATCGAAGGCTCGTCCTATTTGCTGAGAAGCTCTGCGACCTCGGCCTTGAGGAAGGCCTGGTCGCGCGGATTGTTGACGGGGTTGCCGGCGCGATGGCCGTGCAGCGACGGGATCGGATGCAGCACCGCCGATTTTGCGTTGACCAGCCTGCCGAGCTCGTCCTCATTGTCGCGGACATCGAAATAGCGGTCGGTCGCACCCGGCATCAGCAGCATATGCGCCTTGATCGCGGCCAGCGCCCGATCGAGGTCGCCATCGAATGAAGCGCAACGACTGATGTCACCGCGCTGCCAGATCCCGGCCTGCGCGAGGAGATCGTTGGCATCACGCCGGGCAAAGGTCGCGTCCCAGTTCCGGACCAGATAGTCCTCGAGCGAGGCGAAGCCCGCCTCGCGCCAGAGCTCGTCGCGATAGAAGCCGTGCGACATCGCCCAGCCGGCATAGACGCGCCCCATGGCGCGATAACCGGCAACGGGCTTCTCGACGAAGCGGCCGTCACGGAAGGCGGGATCACCGGTCAGCGCAGCCTTCACACTTTCGAGGAAGACGTAATTATAGGGCGCGCAGCGCGCACTGCCGCAGACCACCGCGGCCCGCGCGACCATGTCGGGATGCAGCGCCGCCCAATGATAGGTCTGCATGCCGCCCATCGACCAGCCATAGACCAGCGCCAGCTTTGTGATGCCGAAGCGCTCGGTCAGCAGCCGGTGCTGGACCGCGATGGCGTCGTGATAGGTGATTTGCGGGAATGGCGCCTCGCCGGAATTCGACGGCGAGGACGACAGGCCGTTGCCGAACAGGTTCGGGATGATGATGAAGTAGCGCGTAGGGTCGAGCACGCCATCGGGCCCGATCAGCCATTCCGTGTCGTAGTGTTGGGCGCTGAACGAGGTCGGGTAGAGGATAACGTTGTCCCTGGCCGGGCTGAGGGTGCCGTAGGTCTTGTAGGCGAGCTTCATCGCGGGGAAGACGGCGCCGGATTGAAGCATGACGTCGCCGGCCTCAAAGATCTCGTAGTCGCGCTGCCCGGTCATGCGTCCAACTCCCGCTCACGCGGCCGCAACATGCGCCCGCCGAGACAACGATGCATTGTTCGTGCCGGACCGGCAAACGCATCGTTGCGTCGCGCTTAATATCTGTACTTATAGTACAGTTATTAGATCAGAACAAGGGGGGTTTGGTCGTCGCGCGTCAGGCGATGGCCGCAATGTATCGCTGCACGGACGCCGCGAATGCGGCCTTGGCACCGGAGGCGATGTTGCGGCCCCACCAGGCGCCGTAGATGCGGTCAAAGGCGAGCGGCTCCACAGCGGCTGCGATCCGCCGCACCGGGGCGGCGTTGAGCGGCATGTAGTTCGGATAGGAGTACATGAAGCTGACGAAGCGCCGGTCCATCGTCACCTGCGCGATGTCGCCGGTGAGCAGCGCGCCCTTGCCCTCCGCACCGCGCGCATGGTGCAGCATGGTGGCGCCCGCGAAATGACCGCCGGTACGCAGCAGCAGCACATCGTCGGAGATGCGCTGCTGATCGCCGGTCCAGTGCACGATCGAGGGATGCGGACGCGTCACCCATTGGCGATCGTCGGCATGAAGATAGACCGGCACGCCGCCGAACGCCTCGCTCCAGTCGGCAAGCGCGCCATAGTAGTGTGGATGCGAGATCGCGATCGCCTTCAGCCCGCCGAGCGAGCGCACATGCGCGATGGCTTCCGGCGTCGCCAGCGGGACGCAGTCCCACATCAGACAGCCGTCGCCGAGCGGCACCAACAGCGCGCGCTGGCCGATGGCGAAGCTCGGCTCGGACCCGACGCCGGTGAGGCCGAGATCGTCCCGCCAGGCAAGGCGGTGCCGTTCCGCCAACGCTTCGCGTGTGAGGAAGGTTTGGCCCTTCCAGTTCACGAACTGCCGCTCGTCCTCGCAGATCGGACAGGATGCGGGCGGTTTTTCGCTTTCCGGAAATTGCGCGCCGCAGGTTTCGCAGGTCCAGAGGGGCATGGCCGTGATCCAGAAGAAGGAGGGGACACTCACGAGATGACGCCGTGGCCCTCCCACCGCAAGGGCGGAGGAACCAACCCGCTAGCACATGTTACTTTCCGGTCCGCCCCGGCGCCAGTTGGCCGGTCATGTCAGCCCGTCTTGTCAGCCCTGCTTGTGCAAGACCATTTCCGCCGGCAGTCGCTCAACGTCCCGATGGCATCGCGCTCTCCTCGCCGCCTCTGTCGGGCTATCTCGGCTACAAGTTCGGCTGTGTTGCCGTGTTCGCGCTGGCGGCCGTGTTCGGCGCCATCGCGATCGCCTGCGTGCTGATGATCCCCGCAAAGGCGATCGACGCGCCTCGCGCGGCTGCAAGGAGAATGACCCCGACAGCGCGCCGGATGCGTTCACCATGCTGCTCAAGCACCGGGCGCTGCTCGCACTCGCGCTTCTTCATCTCGGCACACCGGGCTGCGGCACCAGGTCGCGGTCACAGCGCGTCATTGCGAGTGGCTTATCACGCAATCCGGCGCTTTTGCGGTTGCGGAGCACCGGCCTGACGATACAACCTGCCGTAAATCGCCAACTAACCTGCCCTTCCCGATCGATGATCCAGCCTCAACTCTCATTCGATGGCGACCCGAATGGCCAGGCCTATGAAAGATGGCGCGAGCAGTTTTGCCGCCAGGTCGCCGACGTCGATTTCGTTCCGATCGGGGAAGGACGTGTTCACCGGACCATTTCGCCGGCCATCCTTCCGCGCCTCCGACTCTCGGCCTCGTTCGGCACGCCGATGTCCTTCGTATCGCTGGGGACGAACGACGAATTGGTGATCACGATGTCGCCGAATTCGGCGCTGAGCGGGGTCATGGGACGACGTCCGCTGGAGGTCGCCGCCGGCGACGTCACGATCGGCGACCCCTCGATCAAGGGCGCCCATATCACCCAGACGACGCACGGCAACTTCCAGACCGCGCTGCTGCCGCGCAAGGCGCTGCTGCGCGCGTGCCCGAATGCCGAGGACCTGATCGCGCAGTCGATCCCCGGCGCCAATCCGATCACGTCGATGTTCCTGCGATATTATGACCTCGCGCACACTTATGCCGACAAGCTCGCGCCCGCGGAGCTCGATGCGGTCTCGCAGCATTTGTTCGACCTCTCCGTGCTGATGATCGGAGCGCGCGGCGATGTCGCCGAGCAAGCTCGCATGCGCGGCCTTGCGGCGGCGCGTCTCGAAACCCTCAAATCCGACATCCTGGCCCAGCTCGACAACCCCGCGCTGTCGCTCACCGTCCTTTCAGCCGCGCACCGGATCAGCCCGCGCACGATTCAGTTGATGTTCGAGCAGGCCGGCATCACCTATAGCGGCTTCGTGCTGGAGCAGCGGCTGCTGCGCGCCGAGCGGCTGCTTCGAAATCCAAACCTGCGCGCGCGCAAGATCATCGAGATCGCGC
Organism: Bradyrhizobium sp. LA6.1; assembly: GCF_040547805.1. Classification (NCBI taxonomy): domain Bacteria; kingdom Pseudomonadati; phylum Pseudomonadota; class Alphaproteobacteria; order Hyphomicrobiales; family Nitrobacteraceae; genus Bradyrhizobium; species Bradyrhizobium sp. LA6.1. The sequence goes on from NZ_JBEPQK010000004.1 coordinate 434,042, forward strand.
ACCTCGCCGGCTTTCACGACGTTTCCTACTTCCACCGCGCATTCCGCCGCCGCTTCGGACGGACGCCCGACGACGTCAGGAAGCTCTCCGGCGAGATGGGCTAAGGAAACTCAACCACGATCTTGCCGAAGTGACCGCCCTGCTGCATCAGCCGCAACGCGTCCGGCACGGCATCGAAGCCGAACGCACGGTCGATCACCGGCTTCATGCCGTTGCGGCCTATCGCGGCCGTCATCCCCTCGAACATCCGACGGCTGCCGACTGACAGGCCGATGACGTGCAGGTTCTTGGAGAACAGGCTCGGTATCGCGATCTGCTGCGAGACGCCGGTGAGCACGCCGATCACCAGAATGTTGCCACCGACCCTGATAGCCTCGAGCGACTGCGCAAAGGTATCCTTGCCGCCGACCTCGACGACGTGGTCGACGCCGCCGCCGGTCCAGTCGGCCGCCGCCTTGCCCCATTCCGGCACCGAACGATAGTTGATGGTGTGGTCGGCGCCGAGCGTTTTGGCACGTTCGAGCTTCTCGTCGCTCGACGACGTCACGATCACGCTCGCGCCGGCGAGCTTTGCGAATTGCAGCGCGAAGATCGAGACACCGCCGGTGCCCTGCACCAGCACGGTGTCACCGGGTTTCACCCTGGCCTCCTCGAACAGCGCGCGCCACGCCGTGAGCCCGGCGCAGGGCAGCGTCGCCGCTTCCAGGAATGAAAGGTGCGATGGAATGCGGCTGACGCCCTCGGCATCGAGCAGCATCACCTCCTGCAACACGCCCGGCCGCGTACCGCCGAGCGCATAGCGGCGGCTTGTCGCCGACACCTTTCCGTCGATCCAGGACTGGAAGAACATCGGACAGACGCGATCGCCAACCGCGACGCGGGCAACGCCGTCGCCGACCGCGATGACTTCGCCGGCACCATCCGAGAACGGGATCAGCGGCAATCGTGAGACGCCGCCCTTGCCCTGCACCGTGAGCAGATCACGGTAGTTGAGCGATGCCGCCTTCATCCGCACCGCGACCTGGCCCGGACCAGGCGCGGGCTCGGGCAGATCGGCCAGCTCCATCCCCTCGATCGACCAGTCGCGCGCGACCTGCCAGACCTTCATGGCGACCGCTCCATGCTTACGTCCCAAAATTCTTCTGGATCGCCTTGTCGAGCGTCTCGCCGCCGACGAAGCGCTGGCGCAGCTCGCGCTTGAGCAGCTTGCCGCTCGGGTTCTTCGGCAGGCTGTCGACGAAGATGACGCGCTTGGGCACCTTGAAATGCGCCATCTGGCCAGCGCAGTGCTTGATGACGGCGTCCTCATCCAGCGTCTCGCCGGTCTTGACCACGACGATCGCGGTCACCGCCTCGATCCAGCGCGGATCGGGCAGGCCAACCACGGCAACCTCGGAGACCGCAGGGATGCGGTAGACCATCTCCTCGACCTCGCGACTCGCGACATTCTCGCCACCGGTCTTGATCATGTCCTTGACGCGGTCGACCACAGTGATGTGGCCCTCGGCATCGACGGTGGCGAGATCGCCGGAGTGAAACCAGCCGCCCGTGAAGGCCGCCGCGGTCTTCACGGGGTCATTATAATATCCGGAGAGCAGATGCGGCGAGCGGTGCACGATCTCCCCGACCTCGCCGACTTTCACATCGTCCATCGCCGTGTTGACCACACGCGTCTCGACATTGAGCACGGGCTTGCCGGCCGAGCCGGCCTTGCGCAGCTGGTCCTCCGGCCGCAGCACGGTCGCCAGCGGCGCAATCTCGGTCTGGCCGTAGAAATTCCAGAATTTGACGTTGGGCAAGCGGCGCTGCAGCTCGAGCAGCACCTCCACGGGCATGATCGAGGCGCCGTAATAGCCCTTCTGAAGCGTCGACAGATCGGTCTTGTCGAAGTTCGGCGAGCGCAACATCGCGATCCAGATCGTCGGCGGCGCGAAGAACGAGGTGATCTTGTGCGCCTGGATCAGCGCTAGGATGTTGTCGGCGGTCGGTTTGCCCGTGATCACGCCGGAGGCGCCGAGATAGATCTGCGGCCCCAGGAAGACGTCGAGCTGGGCGCAATGATAGAGCGGCAGCGCGTGCAGGAACTTGTCGTCCGCGCTCATGCCGCCGTCGATGATGCAGCTGACGTACTGCCACATCACGGCTTCATGGGTCAGCATCGCGCCCTTGGGCAGCGATTCGGTGCCGCTGGTGTAGACGATCTGGGCGAGATCGCGGCTGTCGACCGAGGCCTCCAGGAACGAGCCATCGGGGCTGAGGAGATCGTCGAAAGTGGTGATGTCCGCGGGCGACGTGGCCGGATCCTCGCCCGGCAGCCAGATCATCTTCTCGACCGCGCAATCCCTGGCGCTTGCGGCCTTTGCCGGCTCGACGAAATCGGGGCCGGTCGCAAGCAGCTTCGCGCCGGAGCTTTTCAGGATGAAATTGATCTCATCCGGGTTGAGCATGAAGTTGATCGGCACCAGCACCGCACCGATCCGCGCCAGCGCGAAGCGCAACGCCGCAAACGCATGCGAATTGCGCGAGAGCACGGCAACGCGATCGCCCTTGCTGACGCCGAGACTGAGCAGGCCGCGTCCGAGCCGGTTGCAGATCGCGTCCATCTCGGCAAACGTCCAGCTCACATCGCCGCAGCTCACTGCAAGCTTGTTCGGCTCGCGCCCCGCCGAACGGCGCAAGAGGTCGCCGATGGAATGCTCGCGCGCTTTCGAGATGGTGGCCGCGATGTCGCCGGTCATGTGCTCCTCCGTGTGATGTCTTTATTTGTTGGATTTCTTGGCTGAAATCTTGCGTCTTCATCAGGCGCCTATCTGCGCCGGGCCGCCTGGGCGTGCTCCATGTACATGTGCTCGACCGACCGATCGAGCGAGGCGATTTTTTCGAAACCGCGCCGCCAGTCCTGCAAGTGCCGGCGCGTCCAGAGCACGCCCGCCTCGCGGTCGCGGCGGCGGATCGCGTCGATCAGATGGCGGTGCGCGGCGACGAGGCGTGGGCCGCCCTCGGCAACGCCGGTCACGATCATCTCTGTGGTCGGATAGAACAGCTGCGCCGCCGGCTCGCGTGCGAGCTGGAGCACGCGGTTCTGCGAGGCCTTGGCGACCAGCACGTGGAATTCGGCATCGCATTCGGCAAGTGTGGCGGGATCGCCGACCACGGCCTCGCTGCGCACGAGATTGTTGGTGAGCTCGGCGAGGTTCTCTTCGGTCGCGCGCTCCACCGCGCCTTCGATGCTCGCCACCTCCAGCGTCATCGAGGCCTCGTAGAGCTCGCGGAACGTCACCTCGTGCAGCACCAGTGCGCGGCTCAGGCGGCTTGCGAGCTTGGTGTAGCGCGGCAGGCAGGCGTGCAGACGGCGCGAGGAATCGCGGCTGATCAAGCCGCCCTCCTCCAGCACACGGATGCCTTCGCGAATGGTCGAGCGGTTGACGCCGAACTGGCGCACCAGATCATGCTCGGTGCCGATGGGATCGCCGGGCTTGATGCGCCCATTGACGATCTCGCGCTCGATGGCGTCGGCGACTTTCTGATAGGCCGGCGCGACATCGATCGGACGGAAGAGCGGCGAAATCGGCACGGTAGCCCCCAATGGCGATTGTCCGACAAACTATAGGATCGCCCCGAAGACGCGTCAAACTGCGTCATTCATGCCGCAGATGCAGCAAATTGACTCCTTGGGAACCTCGCTCTAACTTTGTCCGACAAAGGGACAGAATAGTCCCGTACAAGAGGAAACGTATCCATGAGACCTATCGCAGCACTCGTGTCTGCGGCCGGCTTGCTGTCGGCTGCCCTGATCGTCCCCGCCTCCGCCCAGCAGACCCCGCTCAAGATCGGCGTGCTCTCCGACTTCTCCTCGGTCTATTCCGACATCGGCGGCCAGGGGAATGTCGAAGCCACCAAGATGGCGATCGAGGATTTTGGCGGCCAGATGTTCGGCAAGCCGATCGAGATGGTCGCAGCCGACGTGCTCAACAAGCCCGACGTCGCCTCCACCATCGCGCGAAAGTGGTGGGAGACCGAGGGCGTCGACATGATCATCGACCTGCCCACTTCCGCCACCGCGCTCGCGGTGATGGAGTTGTCGAAGCAGTACGAGAAGGTGATGATCGTGACCGATGCGGCAAGCTCCGACATCACCGGCAAATCCTGCTCGCCCTACACCGCGCACTGGACCTACGACACCTATTCCAACGCCCACACCGTCGGCAGCGCCATCGTCAAGAACGGCGGCGACAGCTGGTTCTTCCTCACCGCGGACTACGTGTTCGGTCATTCGATCGAGCGCGACACCGGCGATGTGGTAAAGGCAGCCGGCGGCAAGGTGCTCGGCAGCGTCAAGCATCCGCTCAACACGGCCGATTTCTCGTCATTCCTGCTGCAGGCCCAGGCCTCCAAGGCCAAGATCATCGGGCTCGCCAATGGCGGCGGCGACACCATCAACGCGATCAAGCAGGCCAGCGAGTTCGGCATCGTCGCCGGCGGCCAGAACCTGGCTGCGATCGTGATGTTCATCTCCGACGTGCACAGCCTGGGCCTGAAGCTCGCGCAAGGCCTGATCATCACCGAGGCCTATTACTGGGACCTCAACGACAAGACCCGTGCCTTCGGCAAGCGTTTCCAGGAGCGCATCAAGCGCATGCCGACGATGAACCAGGCCGCGACCTACAGCGCCACGCTGCACTACCTCAAGGCCGTGCAGGCCGCCGGCACCAAGGACACCAAGACCGTGATGGCCAAGATGCGCGAGCTGCCGGTGAAGGATGCTTTCACCGACAACGGCATCCTGCGCGAGGACGGCCGCATGGTGCACAGCATGTTCCTGTTCCAGGTGAAGAAGCCCGAGGAATCCAAGGGCCCTTGGGACTATTACAAGCTGCTCGCGGAAGTGCCGGCCGACCAGGCCTTCCGGCCGCTGAAGGACGGCGGCTGCCCGCTGGTGAAGTAACGCTGACGATGACGGACCTGCATCGCCGCGCGCGGTGCAGGTTCTCTAGCGCCGTCGCAGGTCGGACGGGCTATGGCCGAACTTCCTGCGGAACACCGTGCTGAAATAGGACGAACTGCTGAAGCCCAGCTGATAGGCGACCTCGGTGATCGACAGCGAGCGCAACTCGGGACGCGTCAGCACGTCGTAGCAGCGCTGCAGCCGGCGATCCAAAATCCATTCGGACACCGAGACATCGGTCAGCCGAAAGAGATAATGCAGATGCCTGAGCGAGACGCCATTGCTCTTCGCAATCTTCTCCAGCGACAGATCCGCATCGGTGAGGTGCGCCTCGATCCAGGCCTTGACCGAGCGCAGGCGGGCCTGCGCAGCGCTCGCATCCTCGGAGAATTCGTCCCGCGCGCCCATGTCGAGCGCGAGCGCCAGCACGTCCATCAGCTCACCGCCCAATCGCGTTCTCGCGGTCTCGTCCAGCGGCGCGCCCTCCGCGGCGAGCGTCGCGCAGAACTCGGCGGCAATCCGGCCAAGTCCGCGGCTCGTCGCCATCGTCGTGACGACCGGCAGCCGTCCCTCGCTGAAGCGCGCCGAAAATTCCGCGCGCGGGATTTCCAGATAGAGCGATCGTACCTTGCCGACGCATTCGAGATCATAGGCCTCGGAGGCCGAGAAGATCGCGCTCACGCCGGGATTCGACAGCAGGGTCTGGCCGGCCTGAAGCACGTTGACCCGGCCCTGCTGGACGAATTCGACGTAGTAGCAATCCTTGTCGAGCTTTGCGATATGCCGTTCGCGGCGCGAGATGCGCTGCTCCGACAGCAGGACGTCGGTCATCGTCACGGCGCCGAACCGCGCCTCGCGAATGAAGCCGTGATAGTCGGACCGCTCCTCGGCGTTCACGTCGACATGGACGTAGACATCGCAGATCGCACCTTGCCACGCGGCGTAGCGTTTGGACGGCTCCAGATCGTCTGTCGAAAACACCAGGTTCATCGTCCGCCCATCCGTTGCGCCGCCATGATGAACGTCGTTTGTGCATCGCACAAGCTGGCCACGCGTCGAGATTCTAGAGGGCCGCCGCCTACACGCAAGACCGTTTGCGCGGAGAAGCAAAAGCTTTGCGCTCCGGAGCAAGCCGCGCTCCGGCATGTGGCCTATGAAGAACAAAAAGCAGTCCACAAAATAGGCGGGAAACGTTCGCTTGCGTCAGGTCCAGTCAACTGCTGCACAGCTTGCCGTGCCGCCCGAATGGCGATGCCCGTGAGCAGGGCCTTGTCATCGCAAATCACAACGCGGTTCACGCAGCCAGTCAAAACCATTGCCGATATCGAGGCGTTGGAGCAGCGGCCTTACGATTCGCTGGTCCCTTCCCGCAATCTGCTCGATCTCTTCGAAGCCACGGCGCACCTGCATCCCGATCGGCCCGCACTGACGGTGCTGACCAAAGGCTCGCGCGAGCCGGGCGACGCGACGCTGACGCACCGGCAATTGCTTGCGGAGATCATCCGCGCGGCCAATCTGTTCCGGTCGCACGGGATCGGCGAGAGCGGCGGGACCGCCGCGTTCCTCTGTCCGATCCTGCCGCCACTGTTCCCCGCATTGCTCGGCGCCCAGGTCGCGGGCGTCGCCAGCTCGATCAACTATCTCCTGAACGAAGACGCAATCGCCGACCTGCTCGAGGCGCAGAATGCGACTGTGCTGGTGATCCCGGCCGAAGCGGCCGATCGCGCGATCTGGACCAAGGCGGCCAACGTCGCGAAACGCGTCCCGTCGCTGAAGGCCATTTTTGTGATGGGCGCGACCGGTCCGCTGCCTGGAGGATTTCTAAACTTCAATGAGACGGCCGCGAGCCCGCGCGGCACACTGGACTTCGCACCTTCGACCGATCGCAATGCCATCTGCGCCCTCTTCCACACCGGCGGGACCACCGGACGACCTAAGCTGGTTCGGCTGACACATGGCAACCAGATCCATGCGGCCTGGAGCTTTGCGCAGGTCCACGGACTGGATGAGCTGGATGCCGCCGTGAACGGTTTTCCGCTGTTTCACGTCGGCGGCACCATGACGCTCGGCCTGTCGATTCTCGCTGCCGGCGGTCATGTGATCATTCCCTCCCCGTACAGCCTCAGAAGTCCCGAAGCGATCCGCGACTATTGGCACACCGTGGAGCGCTTCCGCGCGACCATCGTGAGCGGAGTGCCGACGTCGATTGCTGCTCTTGCCGAGGTGCCGATCGGGTCCTCCGATGTCAGCACCGTTCGCATGGCGCTCACCGGCGGGGCCGTGGCGCCCAAGGCTGTCAGCGACAGGTTTCAGGCGCGGACCGGGATTACCCTGTTCGAGACCTACGGGATGACAGAAACCGCGGCCGCGATCGCTTTCAATCCCGGCCGTGGCACTCCCGTGCAAGGCAGCGTCGGCTTCAGGGCGCCGTTCGCAAAGACCAAAATCGTCGCTCTGGCCGATGCCGAACTGAAGACAGAGTGTCCGCCTCTCACCAGCGGTCTTGTCCTCGTGAGGGGACCGCAGGTGTTTCCCGGATACGTCGATCCCCAGCACGACAAAGGCGTGCTCACCGACGACCACTGGATCGTCACCGGCGACGTCGGCTATCTCACCCCGGATCAACGCCTCGTGCTGACGGGGCGCGAGAAGGACCTCATCGTACGAAGCGGTCACAACATCGACCCTGCCGCAATCGAGGACGTCGCGAACGCCTTCCCCGGTGTCCAGATGAGCTCGGCCGTCGGCATGCCCGACGCCTACGCGGGAGAGGTTCCAGTTCTCTTCGTGGTGCCCTCCCCCGGACAGACAATCGATCTGGCGCAATTGCGCGAGCATCTCGAACACAACGTCAATGAGCCTCCTGCGAGGCCAAAGCGCGTCGTCCTGCTCGAAGCTCTTCCGGTTACCGCCGTCGGGAAGATCTTCAAGCCCACGCTTCGCGATCTCGCCGTCCGGGAAAAGGTCAGGACCGAGATCGATCGCATCTTCGGCCCCGACACCGCGGCAGATATCCTCGTCGAGAAAGACGAGAAGCTCAACACAGTCGTCAGCATCTCGGTCCATTCCGGTGATCTGGATCGAACAAAGATGCTCGTCGAAAGCCTTGCAACGCTTCCACAAACCTATCGCATCGAGAACCGATCGTCCTGACGGTCGCGCAACAGCCGGGTCGAAGAAAGGCAAGACGGGGATGAAGCGCTTTCGTTTCAATCAGCAAGAGATCGTCTTCGCAGTCTTTGCGCTGCTGTTCCTTGTGTTTTCGATCTTCCTGCGCGGCTTTCTGACGGCGGACAACATGCTGACGCTGCTCCAGAACGTGGCAGTGCTCGGCATCCTCGGCCTTGCCATGGCAATCGTCGTGATCGGACGCGGCATCGACATCTCGCTGATCGCGGCCCTTGCGGTGCCGCCCGGACTGGTGCTCCAGATGGTGCAGAACGGTCATTCGCTACCGGCCTCGCTGCTGACCGCCGTCCTGCTCACGATTGCCTTTGGCCTCGTCAACGGCTGGCTGATCGCCTATGCCGAAGTCCCTTCGCTGTTTGCGACGCTGGCAACGGGCCTGTTGCTGGCCGGGCTCGGGCAGACCGCGCTGTTCCAGCTCGACGTCGTGCAATGGAGCCCGGGCATGGACGGCTTCGAGCGGCTCGGACAAGGCACCATTCTCGGCATTCCGACGTCGATCTGGATGTTCGCAATCGCCTGCATCGTGGTCGCGTTCCTGCTGCGCCAGACGCGCTGGGGCGCCTATATCTATGCGATCGGTGACAACCCCTATGCCGCGCGTGTCACCGGCATTCCCTCTCGCCCGATCATCGTCCTGCAATATGTGATCACCGCCCTGATCGGCTGCTTTGCCGGCCTCGTGATGGCGGCATCCGTCAACTCGATGCCGACCCGCATCTTCAACTCGACGCTCATCTATGACGTCATCCTGGTCGTCGTGCTTGGCGGCATCGGGCTATCAGGCGGCCGTGGCGGCGTGCTCAACGTCGTCATCGGCACGCTCGTTATCGGAACGATGCTCAACGGCATGACCATCATGGACATCTCCTACGCCGGGCAGAATCTCATCAAGGGCGTGGTGCTGCTGCTCGCCGTCATCACGGATTCCTTCCTGAATCCGCGCAACGAGGAAACGGCACAACAGGGTGACATCTAAGCGATCCAACAATAACGACGACCACAACCAAGGAGGAAGCAATGAAGCATTTCGGCAGCCCGACAAAGACAATCGTTGCCGCACTGGGTCTTGCGGCAATGACCGCACCGGCCCTCGCCCAGCAGGGTCTGGATGAGCCGTTCCAGAAGCCGTTCAAGGAGGCGCTGGCCGGCAAGACCGTGGCCTATGTGCCGGTCGCCATGAATTTCGACCTCACGGAGGGCTGGTATGCCGGACTAAAGAAGGAGCTCGAGCCGTTCGGCGTCAAGTTCGTGATCCGCGACGCCAACTGGAACACCAATGCCGGCGCGCAGGCCGTCACCTCGCTGATCTCGGAGAAGCCGGCGGTGATGGTGGTTCATAATCCTGATGTGCAGACCTACGCCAAGCTGCTGCAGCGCGCCGAGAACGAAGGCATCTACGTCATCCAGATCAACATGGGCTCTGCCTATCGCAGTTCGGCCTTCGTCGGTGCCAATTGGGTCGAGATCGGCGAACGCCAAACCGAAGGCGTGGTCAAGGCCTGCGAGGGCAAGTCCAACAAGATCGCGATCATCCAGGGTGCGCTGTCGGCCGCCGCGAGCGCCTATACGCTGAAGGGCGTCGAGAACGTGCTCGCCAAGCATCCTGAAATCAAGGTGGTGTCGAGCCAGGCCGCCGATTGGGACGCCGCCAAGGCCAAGGCGATCACGCAGACGGTGCTGAAGCAGAATCCCGATCTCTGCGGCATCGTCGGCTTCTGGGACGGCATGGACATCGGCACGGCGGCGGCCGTCAAGGAGGCCGGCCTCACCGGCAAGGTGTTCGTGGCAACTTCCGGCGGCGGCGAGCGCAAGGGCGCGTGCGAACTGGTGAAGTCGGGCGCGTTCGATCTCAACATGAGCTACGACGTGCCGACCCAGGCCGCGCAGATGGCCGGCACCATCAAGTGGCTGCTGTCGTCGGGCATCAAGCCCGGCTCCGTCAAGGGCTCGGAATACACCACGCTGATTCCGATCACCAAGGAGAACGCCGATAGCCAGATGGCCTGTTGGAATCTCAGCGACCTCAAGAAATAATTGTCGCGACGCAAGACCCTGGCGTCCCGGACGATCTCACGTCCGGGACGTAATCTCGAAACTTGCAAGGTCCCGGAATGCCGATGCGCGACACTCTGACAAGCCTGCGTTACCGCTACTGGCCCGATCATCTCCTCGGTGAAATCCTGTCCAAGCGATGGACCGAGACAGCGATCCCGGTCATCCTCCTCCTGATCGTCGGCCTCGCGCTCAGCCGGTCCATCGACAATTTCCTGTCGCCGGCGAGCCTTGCCGACACCGCGCGCCAGGCTGGAGAGATCGGTTTCATCGCGCTCGGGCTGGCGCTGGTCGTCATCGTCGGCGGCATCGACCTCTCCGTCGGTTCGATCTTCGCACTGACCGATTTCTGTGCCCTCTATCTTCTCGACGTGCTGGGCTGGCCGGTCCCGGCGGTGGTGGCCGCCACCCTGCTCTGCGGCGCACTGCTCGGCGCCGTCAACGGCATCCTGATCGGATATTTGCGACTGCGGGCCTTCATCACCACGCTGATCACCCTGATCATCTACCGCTCGGCCTACGATCTCCTGATCCAGCGCTACTCCAACGCGATCGCGTCGGCCTTCCCCGACATCCCGTCCTGGGATTTCATCGGCAGCGGCAGCGTCTTCGGCATTCCGACCGTGGCGCTCGTCTATATCGTCATCGCCATCTTCGGTCATATCTTCATGACCCGGCTGCGCCCGGGCTGGCACATCACCGCGATCGGCGGCTCACGTCGTTCAGCTTACAATTCCGGCATTCCCGTCCGCCGCACCATCGCGCTCTGCTACGTCGCAAGCGGCGTGCTGACCAGTATCGGTGCGCTGTTCTTCGCGTCCCGGCTCGGCACCGTCGGCGGCGACATCGGCGTTGGCCTCGAGGTGATCGTGCTGACGGCGACGGTGCTGGGCGGCATCACGCTCGGCGGCGGCAAGGGCTCGGTCGCCAAATCGGCAGTCGGGGTGCTGATCGTGCTCCTGATCACCAATGGCCTGACGACCATGAATGCACGTGGCGGCGTCAACCGGATGGCGCTCGCCGGCATCCTGCTGGTCGCCGCGATGGTCGATATCCGCTGGCAGAAGAATCGGACGCGCATCATCAGCAAGGTCTACGTGGCCCCCACCTATCACGCGCTGCCGCCACCGCCGCCGACCGAGATCGGGCAAGGCGGCCCGTTCGAGCAGAACGACAAGCTGCGCAACGTCGAGTCGATCGGCCTCGGCCGCATCGAGGCGCCTGAGGACGTCATCCTCGATCGCCACGACAATCTCTATGCGGGTTCGCGCCATGGCGACATCATGCGCTTCCTCGCGCCCGACTATCAGAAGATGGAGGTGTTCGCCCATATCGGTGGCCAGCCGCTCGGCATGGCCTTCGACCGCGAGGACAATCTCTACGTCTGCATCGGCGGCATGGGGCTCTATCGCATCAAGCCTGACGGCACGGTGGAAAAGGCGACCGACGAGACCAATCGCAGCATGCGCTCGGTCAACGACGACAGCCGCCTGCGGCTCGCCGACGATCTCGACATCACCGACGACGGGCTGATCTTCTTCTCCGAGGCAACCGTGCGTTACGAGATGGACGAGTGGCCGATCGACGGCCTCGAGGCGCGCGGCAATGGCCGCATCATCTCCTACGACACCAAGACCGGCGTGACGCGCACCGAACTGCGCGGCCTCAAATTCCCCAACGGCATCTGCGTCGCCAGCGACGGCCAATCGATTCTATTCGCCGAAACCTTCGGCTGCTCGATCAAGCGCTATTGGTTCGCAGGATCGAAGAAGGGCAAGGTCGAGGTCGTCATGGACAATCTGCCGGGCTACCCCGACAACATCAATCTCGCCTCGGACGGAAATTACTGGCTGGCGCTGGTCGGCATGCGCAGCCCCTCGCTGGACCTCGCCTGGAAGATGCCCGGCTTCCGCCGCCGCATGGGCAAGCGCGTGCCTGTCGACGAATGGCTATTCCCCAACATCAACACCGGCTGCGTGGTCAAGTTCAACGAGCAGGGCAAGATCGTCGAATCCTTCTGGGACCTGCGCGGCGAAAACCATCCGATGATCACCTCGATGCGCGAGCATCGCGGCTATCTCTATCTCGGCGGCATCCTCAACAACCGGATCGGTCGTTACAAGCTCGACAATGCCGATCCGAACTTCGTCCAGTATGACAAAAGGTGGGGGAAGCCGTCGTGATCGCGGCCGTCAGGGAGTTCGCCAACCGCTTTCTCGGGCGCGGCGACGCCACCATCACCGTGCCGTCCTTCGACGGCGCGTTGAAGCCCAACCAGAAGCTGGAATCGGCCGAAACCTTGCTGACATGCGAGGCGCCGCAGGATCTCGCCACCGACGGAAGCAACCTCTTCATCGCGGACGGCCAGCGGCTGATGTCTCTGAATGACGGCACGGCATCGGAGATCCGCAGCTTCGAGCGGCCGATCTCGGCACTCTGCGCTCTCCCCGGCGGCGGCCTCGCCGTCGCGCTCGGGGGACGCGAGGTGCGGCTCTACGCAAGCCCCTCGGCAGAGCAGCCAAGCGTGACGTTAGCAGATAGTGCGTTCAATGCAGTCAACGCACTGACGCTCGCGAGCGACAACACGCTGATCGCGACGGACGGCTCGGCGACATGCGGCGTCGATGACTGGGCACGCGACCTGATGGAGCTCAACCGGAGCGGCCGGGTGTTCAGGCTCGATCCCGCCAGCAAGACCGTGACACCGCTGGCTCAGGGGCTCGGCCATGCCTTCGGTGCCTGCGCGCATGGCAACGGCGTGCTGGTCAGCGAGAGCTGGCGTCACCGCCTCGTTCTCGTGGCGCCGGGCGCAGCGCCGCGGACCGTGCTCGCTCACTTGCCCGTCTACCCCTCGCGGCTGTCGAAGGCCGCGGGCGGCGGCTACTGGCTCACCGCCTTCACCGCGCGCACCCAGCTGATCGAGTTCGTGTTGCGCGAGCCGGCCTACCGCAAGCGAATGATGGCCGAGATCGATCCGGCTTACTGGGTTGCGCCGCGCCTGCGCTCGGGCTTCTCGTTCAAGGAGCCGATGCAGGGTGCACACATCAAGACCATGGGCGTGGTCAAGCCGTGGGCGCCGCCGCGCTCCTACGGCCTCGTCATCCGACTCGATGCAGATGGCCAGCCGCTCTATTCGCTGCACAGCCGGGTCGACGGCGCCAATCACGGTATCGTCGCGGCGATCGAGATGGGCGGCGATCTCGTCCTGATCGCCAAGGGACCGGGTCGCGTGCTGCGACTGCCGCTGTCCGGTCTTGCCGAGGAGTTCCGCTCATGAGCGACATCGCACTCTCGCTGCGCAAGGCCACAAAACTTTACGCCGGCGTGCCCGCCATCGACGGGGTCGACTTCGACCTCCGCCGCGGCGAGATCCACGCGCTGGTCGGCGAGAACGGCGCCGGCAAATCGACACTGACCAAGGTGATGGCCGGCGTGGTGACGCTGACGTCCGGCACCATGACGGTCGACGGCGCCGACGTCGCGCCGCGGACGCCGCTGGAGGCGCGCAATCTCGGCATCGCCATGGTGTTCCAGGAAAACAGCCTGGTGCCGACCATGACTGTCGCGCAGAATCTGTTTCTCGGGCAGGAGAAATTCTATAACCGCCTGCGCGGCATCTACATCGCTGCGCAACAGTTCCTGCAATCGCTCAATTTCGACGTCACGCCGACCGCCACCGTCGGCGGCCTCGGCGCCGCCAAGAAGCAGATGGTGGAGATCGCGCGCGCGGTTTTGCACCGCGCCAAGGTGATCATCTTCGACGAGCCGACGGCGTCGCTGACGCCGGAAGAGAAGAAATACTTCTTTGACCTCGTCCGCGATCTCAAGAAGCGCGGCGTCTCGATCGTCTTCATCTCGCACGCCCTGGAAGAAGCTTTGCTGCTTGCCGACCGCATCACGGTTCTGCGCGACGGCAAGCACGTCGTCACCGACGATGCCACCAACTTCGACCGTGCGGCGATCGTGCAGGCCATGGTCGGGCGCGACCTCTCCAACACGCTCTACGGTGCGCGAAAGAGCAGCGTGCGGCCGCCCGGCGCGCGCGTGCTCACCGTGCAGAACCTGAAGATGGCGCCGATGGTGAAGAATAATTCCCTGTCGGTATTCGCGGGACAGATCACCGGCGTATTCGGCCTCGTCGGGGCCGGCCGCACCGAAACGTTCAAGATCGTCTCCGGCGTGCTGAAGCGCGACTTCTTCCATGGCGGCGAGATCCTGCTGCACGACAAGCCGGTGCGCTACCGGGTGCCGGCGCCGGCGGTGCAGGCCGGCATCGCCTATGTGACTGAAGACCGCAAGGTCGAAGGCTTCTTCGAGACGTCCTCAATCGCACGCAACATCTATCTCGGCCTTCTATCGAAATTTCCCAAGGGCCGCATGATGCTGTCGCGGCGAGAGAACGAGGCGATCGGCAGGACCTGGATCGAACGGCTCAAGGTTCGCGCGATCGGCAACGACGGCAAGGTGGTCGAGCTTTCCGGCGGTAATCAGCAGAAGGTCGTGATCGCCAAATCGCTGGTTCAGGAGCCCGATCTGATCATCTTCGACGAACCCACGCGCGGCGTCGACGTCGGCGCCATCGTCGAGATCCACGAGTTGATCAACCAACTCGCCGACGAGGGCAAGGCGGTCGTGGTCATCTCATCCTACCTGCCCGAGATCATGGCGCTCTCCGACCGCATCCTGGTCTCGCGCCAGGGCAAGGTCGTGGAGGAATTCTCCGCATTGGAGGCGACGGAGGAGAGGATCATGTACGCCGCGATTCACTGAGCATGACGGTCTACGGCTTGTGCGCTTTCTGGCGCAGCGCCTCGATGAGGCGCAGCTTTAATTCATCTGCGGCCTTCTGGCTGACGTCCTGGCCGATCTGCGCGCTCGCCTGCGCCAGCGCATCGGACTTTTCCATAAACTTCCGGCCAGCAGGCTGGGCATAGAACGCCTCGATCTGGCGCAGCTCGTCGACGGTGAAGTTTTGGGCATAGAGCGCGGCGATCTGGTCGATCATCGAGGCAAAGAACGGCGCGTAGATGTCGGAGCCCGGCGCCGTCATTGCGTCATAGTCGCGCTCGATCTCAGGCCGGTCCTGTGCGACCACGGGTCTCAGCTTGAGCAGGAGCTGCGGGAGCGCCGCGCGATACTGATCTGCGATCTTCAGCGTGGCGACGAGTTTTCGCGCAGCATCCATCGCCTCGGGCGACGGCCCTTGCGCCGACGCGTTGCAGACGAGGAGCAGGAGGGCGCCGGCAATCGTCAACAAAAATCTCGACATGCATCTCTCCCGAAAAATCGTCCCGGCGACGCGATGTGTTCTCAGCGGCGAGCCGGAGCCGCGCCGATGACCGTTACCGGCGCGCCTTCGGCGGCGGCCTCCCGCTCGTCGTCGACATCCGTCACCTTGACGAAGAGGCTGGGCACCCGCTCGGCGCGGTCGAGCAGCCACGCCGCCCCGAACATGATGACGAAGCCGGCGAACGAGACGGCGAGTTGCTCCCAGACGCCCCTGGTGAATTGCATCAGGATCCAATGCGCCGAGAACGACAGGAACACGCTGAGGCAAAAGATCGGCAGCGAATGCTGGCCGCAGAGGATGACCGGGTGCAGCCATTTCGAATGCAACGCCTTCCAGTGGCGCGGGATAAAATAGATCACCCAGACCGCCAGCGCCAGAAAGTGCGTGAAGCGCAGCATGTCGAGGTCGGTCTTGTCGATCGGGTAGATCGCCTTGATCATCCATTTCGGGATCAGCGCCTCGAGCGCAGGGATGTGCCAGGTCATCACGATCAGGAATGCGAAGGCGAGCCAGGCCGCCGCCAGCGTCATCGCCGCCTTCGACCACACCCATGTTGCGATCTTGTCGATCTGGCCGACGCCACACCAGGCGGCGAACACGAACATCAGCTGCCAGCAGAACGGGTTGAAGTACCAGGTCGTGCCCGGCGGATAGGAGGCGATGTTCCAGTCGAACCGGCGCGCCAACACATACAACACCACGGAGGCAGCCAGCGTCAGGTTCGGCCGGCGCACCAGGCCCCACACGATGAAGGGCGCGGCGAGCACCAGCGTGATGTAGAGCGGCAGCACGTCGAGATTGACCGGCTTGTAGCGCAGCGAGAGCGCCTGACCTATCAGGATGTCCGGATGGTCGAGAAAATTGTGAACGTTGAACTCGTCCGCATACATCGGGTTGTCGAACCTCCTGACCGTGCGCGCGATCTGCGCAGTGAACAGCAGGAACAGCATGATGTGGGCAACGTACATCTCGCCTGCGCGCCGCCACAGCCGCTTCAGCGCGGCGAGAAACCAGCCGCCGGCGACGATCGGCCCGTAGATCCAGCCGACCAGATAGCCGGAGATGAAGACGAAGAACTCGGCGGCGTCGCTGAAGCCGTAGTTGCGCAAGGTGAGCCAGGCCACGACGTCGTGCGGGATGTGATCGAGGAAGATCATCCACAACCCGACGCCGCGGAAGAGATCGAGCCGCAAATCGCGCTCGACCGGCGCCAACAAAGCTGACTGGTCCCGTGTGATCATGGCCCCGCCTCGTCCGGTGAGCGTCGCGCCGCCGCAGAATCGGATGCTAAAAACTGTAAATCAAAAGTCACCTGACCCTGCGGCTAGTGCCGACGGTAGCCGACCTTGGCGTCCGTGCAAGGGGCTTCGTCATCAGGGCGGGCAGACCGCGTCCTGCAAGTCATGAGACCTTGAACGGCGCCGGCGGGAGGTGGTGGTCATCCCTGCAAAATGTCGAAAACAACCCCATGCACAGTAGAGACGGTCTCTTAAGTCCTTGCTTTGCCTGCGAAACTCAAACGGCCCGTCGGGCAAAAAAACAGCCCGGCGGTACGATCGCACGCCAGGGAGGGAGCAGGGTCAGGTCAGCTCGCCGCCCCGCGCGAGCATCCCGGTCAGCATCGCCTCGGCCTTGTGCTGGAGCGGCAGCGCGCCGCTCTCGGAGGCGATCGCGATGGCCGCGCGCAAGGCGACGATGATCGCGGCCTTGTTCGCCGCATCCGTTGGCGGCGTCACCACGGCCTCGCCGAACAGCGCCTCGGCCTCGAGGCCGGAAAACCCCTGCTGGCGAGCGGTGTTGCGCGCCTCGCGCAGCATGTTCTGCGCGGCCTGGACGTCGCCGAGGCGGAAGGTTGCGAGCGCAAGGTAGATCGAGCTGCGCAGCACCGCCGAGGTATAGCCGACCGCCTTCGCCTCCTCGCGCGCCTCGGCCAGCATGCCGCGCGCCCGGTCGAACAGCCCCTGCTCCAGATAGGCGATGCCGAGGTGACAGGCGAGCACCGGCACGAACAGCCGGATGCCGTGCTTCTGCGCCAGCACAAACCCGTCTTCGAGAATGGCAGCGGCCGCGGCCGGCTCATTGCGGCCGAGCATCAGCCAGCCGCCGCTATAGGCGGCGGCAACGCGGTCGTAGGGGCGGTTGGTCTCTTCCGCGATCGCCGAAGCTTGTTGCTGGAACTGCTCGGCGGCGTCGAGTTCGCCCATGACGGTGTGGGTGAAGCTTTTCATCATGCAGCAGAGGAGCAGTGTGTATTTTGGGGGAGTGGCAAACGGCGCGCTCGCTTCGGGTCCCATGAGATTAGCGCGGCCTTGCGCCAACATCTGCTCCGCTTCGCGATATCGACCGGCGAGAAAATAGGCCTGTCCCAGATTGTATTGTGCAAGGTTGCGCCAACCCGGGTTGCCTGACTTCTCGGCGAGGCCAACGACCTCCTGGCCGAGCGCAACCGCTTCAGTTGGCGTTCCGTAGAAATTCTGTCCACCCGCCATGACGGTCATGGCGGCGACCTTTCTTCCGATGTCGTCAATTCCACTAGCCCGGCGTTCGGCCTCTTTTCCGAGATCGATCCACTCGGCAACCTGACCGGACCAGATGAATGCCATTCGCGCCTCCATCCGGAGGTCAATTGCATCTGCCTCCCGCGAGAGAGTCATCGGCATCTTGTCGAGCGAACTCATCGCGATCCCGAAATAGTCGACCGCATCGGCATACGCCGAGCGCACAAGACATTTCTGCGCGGCACCTCTCCCGTACCCGAACGCTTTCAGCCAATCCTTCGCGCGCATCGCGTGGTAGCAAAGCGTGTCAGGACCGTCGCTCCATGTCTCGTCGCTTTCGAAGGCCGCAAGTATTCGCCCATGTATGTTCTCGCGCACCTTTTCGACCATCGACTCGTAGGTCACTTGGCGGACCATCTCGTGCTGGAACTCGATCGAGTCCTCAAGTTCACTATCGATCCTGACGAGGATCTCGGCTCGGTCGAGCGCTCCGAGGCAATCCTGGAGAATGTCTTCGGGCAGCGCGGTGACGTTCCGCAGCATCATCACGCTTGAGCGCGGCCCCAGCGCCGCCGCTATTTGGAGAACCGAGCGCTCCTGCCTTGAGACACGATCGAGCCGCGCCGCAATCACCCCCTGAATGCTGGTAGGGATGCCGAGCTCGTCAATAGGTCGAACGAGCGCAAGGTCACCCCACTGACCGCGAAGCGTGCCACTATCTTTCAGTCCACGGCAGACTTCCTCGAGAAATAGAGGAACGTTGGCAGTATGAGAGATGATCCGGTTCTTCAAATCGGTGTTCATCGCCGACGGTCCGAGCATATCGGCCAACATGGCCAATCCCGAATCGTCATCCAGGGGGCGCATTGCAATCACTTCCGCATGGCAGCGTGCGATCCACTCGGGCATGCCGTTCGGCCTGCTCGTGAGAAAAACTATCAGGTTGGGACTCTGTAACGACGCGATTGCAGCAACAACCGCATCGCTGGCTCGGTCGATCCAGTGCAGGTCCTCGATGAGAAGAACCGTACGCTGTTGAAAGGCCAGGCTTTGCACGATGGCGCAACTTGCATCGGAAATGGCACGCGCGCGCGCGTAAGGCTCCAGCTCACTCCAGCGATGATCCGCGACCGGAATATCCAATATGGAATCGATCGCGAGCTGATGGATTGCCGGCAACTCCTTTCGGATGTCGACCAGACTATCCGAATCTCTGGCGGCAACTTCGAAGATCGAAAGTATGGTGCGCTTGAGCGCGCTGAACGGCACGCCCTGAAGGTTCGGACTACACTCGGCGTCAATCAGCCGCCAGCCATCGGCCTTGAGCTCCTGGGCGAACTCATGCGCGAGCCGCGATTTTCCGATGCCTGCATCGCCGATCAGCAGGACCGTCTGCCGGCTTGCACTGGACCTCTCCGCGGCACGTGCCAAAAGGGCCCGCTCAGTCGTGCGATCGACAAACCGCGAAACGCTCCGCGCTCGTCGCACCCGCCAGCTTGAAAGGTCGCTCGCTCCGACGACACGGTAGACCGGCAGCGGCTCGTTGAAACCGCGCAGCACCTTGCGACCCAAGGCTTCGAATCGGACATGTCCATCCGCGAGTTTCTGGCAGGCCTCCGACACGTAGATCCGATTGGCCTCGGCCGCGGCCTCCAGCCTCGCGGCAAGATGCTGAGCGGCTCCTCCGATCTCGTAGACCTTGGAAAATTCGCTGGCGACCATATAGGCGACGACGTGCCCCGAATGGAGGCCGACCCGAACCTGAAGTCCGGGATCGCCAAGACTGCCGACCCGCCGGACAAGCTCGATGGCCGCATGGCAGGCCAGCGGAGCATGGTTGTCGTCGGCGATCGGGGCACCAAAGACAGCGGCCAAGCCGTCCCCCAACTCCTTGCTGACGATGCCGCCAAACTGGCGTACCGCGCCCCTCATGGCCGCCAGCGCTGGCTCCAGGCGTGAGACGGCCTCCTCCGGCTCCAATTCGGCAACAAGCCCTGTGGAGTCGATGACGTCGGCTCGGAGAATTGTCACAAACCGCCGCTCGCTGTCGGGATCAGCACGCCGACGTACCGCCGCCCCACACTTGGAGCACCAGCTATCGTCCGAATCAATCGCCGACTGGCACGCGAAGCAATGCATTCCTGCGCCTTCAAGGATCGCGGCGTCGCTGTCGTCCAGCGCCCGCGAGCAACTCGTGGTAAGAATACCTATCAAGAACCGCTTAGCAATCGGACTTGCCCATCGCCGTTAGCGGAGCACGGTGCGGTTGGCGATCTGGACGAAACACAGTCCTGAGTGGTAGCCTATGCAAATCCCAGCAAAGATGGGGCATATATTCGGTGAAGCCGGGTTGGCAAAACTAACCGGCGTCGCGGAGCTGTATGTATTTTCACAAAGCCAAGGACATATTGAGGGAAAAGACGATGGGGTCGAGAACTTACACCGGGGCTTCATTCAAAGATTTGATGAACGACAATTATTTCCCCCAGGAAAACATGCAGAGGAGCGTGGACATCCTCAAGGCGTCGCCGGACATCCACGTGCCGACCCTGGAGTACGGCCAGTACCATCTGATCCTGACGCCGGCGGACAAATGGCCGGACGGGAGCGCGGCGTACTGGCACAAGGAGAAGGGACGGGCTCGCGTCGACCTCACCACGCAGTTGAATACGGTCCCGCTGTCCAAGGACGAGCCCGGCGTGATCCCGCTGACGCGATGCGCGCTGCTCGATGCCTGCGTGCGGAAGTGCTTCAATTCCGAGCCGCCGATCCCGATGAAGACGAACATCATCACCCACGCGGCGAGCGACGCCTATGCCGACCGGCACGAAATCCGGCTGGAGTGGGAGTACGACAACGGCGAGGACCAGGCGCCGACGCTGCTCCACCTAACGATGGTCTGTCCGTACCGTCCCTGATTCCGAGCGGGAGCAGCAGCGCGGAGGCTTCCGCACCAATCGAAGATGGTCCGTCGTCGCCACAGCATGCGTTGCACGACGGACCAATCATGCCCCGCCCTCTCCGCTCGAAGGCCGCGCTGCACTGTCTCGCGGCCGCGCCCCGTCACGGGCCTGTCGCACGAAGATGATCCGCTACCTGCCAGTGCGCGTGCGAGTCGCCTGCTTGAGGCGACCGCCGCGTTCGTTTGACAGGAGCGCCCGATGCCCGTTGGACTGCTGGAGGTCGTAGGCACCATCGATGTCGGCCAGTTCTGGCCGGAGGGCCGGTCGGACGCCGACACCACCAAGGTCGTGGTGAATGTCGCCCCTGACGCGATCCGCTTCCGCAAGAACGACCAGGTGCCGTTCCAGCCGACCCACGTCTTCGAGGGCGCCAAGGTCAAGGGCCGGACCGCGACGGCGCCGATCAAGAACGGCAGGCTCACCATTCGCCTTCAGGGCATCGACGCGCCGGAGCTGCATTCGCCGCTCTCGGCCGCCGAGAAGAAGGGCCTGAGCGACGCCAAGCGGCAGGCCTATCACGAGGTCACGCACCCCTACCGGCAGTTTCTTGGCGCGACGACGAGCAAGGCGCTGCATGACTTCCTCAGCAGCGCCGGCGGGCCGACGCTCGCCTGCCGCGTGTTCACCCATGTCGATGCGCCGAACGAGGTGTTCGACACCTATGGCCGGCTGGTCGGCGACATCGAGGTGACGGTCGCCGGCAAGACCATCGACATCAACCACTGGCTGGTCGAACAGGGCTTTGCCTATCCAACCTTCTACTCTTCGATGAACGACGACGAGATCAAGGCCTTCC
This sequence comes from Bradyrhizobium sp. LA6.1, assembly GCF_040547805.1. Lineage (NCBI taxonomy): Bacteria > Pseudomonadati > Pseudomonadota > Alphaproteobacteria > Hyphomicrobiales > Nitrobacteraceae > Bradyrhizobium > Bradyrhizobium sp. LA6.1. The sequence continues at coordinate 455,775 of NZ_JBEPQK010000004.1, forward strand.
TCGCGCTCGCGAAGCCCGCACGCGCGCAGAAGCTGCCGGTCTGGAAGCATCTCGCCAAGACGATTCCCGCCTTCGACTTCGACCTGCGCGAACCCAGGAAGAACGAGACCGACGTGCTCGCGACCGACAAGGGCCCGGTGATCCTGCCAAAGCTCTATCGCCGCTACACCAACTGGTCGGCGCGCAAGAAGGCGAAGGTGACGAGCCAGACCTTCCAGAAATTCTTGGGCGAAGGTTCCGGCGGCAAGCCCGACACCTGCTACGAGATCGACGACTTCCTGACCAACGGTGTGCACTCGGCCACGCCGCGCAATTTCGCCGACTTCGTCGAAGGCGGCAAGACGATCAAGTTTCAGCCGGAGGGGCTGGTGTTCGGCGAGGCGCCGTCGAGTCTCGTCGGGGCGGACGGCAAGCCGATCACGACGTTCTGAGGACGCGCGCGGCCGACCGGGATCAACGGCGTTTTGTCGCAGATTGTTGCCGGCCGTGAGCTCGTACGTTCATGCGCCGCTATTGTCCTGTCGTTGCAGGCATTTCCAGCGGCCGAGCCTGGCCGATCAAAGGCTGCTCGCGCTAACGGTTAGAATTCGCCACTACACAACCATAGATTTTTCGTCTATTTTCCTGGTCGCGGCGATTGCGGAGCGTCCTCGGTGAAGTCCGAGTGACCCAAGAGGCCGGCTCTCAAAGCGAGCTGGTGGATGAGAGGAAGATCAATCCGGCGGAGCCGCCTGCCCGTTCTCTCGGCGGGCCGGCGCCGCAGTCAAGCGAGAAGGAGAACGACATGCTTGTTCGACAGAACGTGTGGGAGCTTGGCGGCGACTGGGCAGATCCGATTCTCTGGTACGCGCGCGCGGTTGGCGCATTGAGGCCGAAGCCGCTCAACGATCGAACCAGCTGGCGCTTCTGGGCCGGCATGCACGGCTATCATCAGGGCCTGTGGGAGTTCTACGGCTACAAGGCGCCCGCCGAGCAAGTTCCTGCCCAGGCCGACTTCAACGAGTTCTGGCAGCAATGTCAGCACGGCAGCTGGTATTTTCTGCCGTGGCACCGCGGCTATCTCATTGGGTTTGAGAAGCTCATTCGCTCGACCGTCGTGACGCTCGGTGGGCCGCCTGACTGGACCTTGCCCTACTGGAACTACTTCAAACCCGGTCAGGATGGCTTGCCGCCGGCATTCGGCAGCCCGGACTGGCCGGACGGCACAGGCAACAATCCCCTCTTTATCGAACAGCGGTGGGGACCCGGCGATCCTTCGCAGCCCGGCAAGATCTTCGTCCCGCTCGATGCCGTGAACCTGGATGCGATGGACGTTCACGAGTTCACCGGTGTGGCAAGTGGCGGCGACCGCGGCTTCGGTGGCATCGACACCGGCTTCGAGCACGGCGGCACCAAGCATGGCGACATCGAAAGTCAACCGCACGACCAGGTTCACGGCCTTGTCGGCGGCGAGAAGATGTTCCCGGAGGCGAGCACGAGGCCATTGCCGGGACTGATGTCGTCACCGGTGACGGCCGGTCTGGATCCCATCTTCTGGCTGCACCACGCGAATATCGATCGGCTGTGGCAAAGCTGGAGGCAGGGCGATTCCCTAAACACGGATCCGGAAGAAGCCAGTTGGAAGAAGGGACCTGCCAGCCTCGGCCAGCACAAATTTGTCGTTCCTCTCCCCGACGGCTCGCCGTGGGAGTACACGCCGGAACAGATGTCGGACTTTGCCGGGGTGGGCTATACTTACAGCGATTTCTCGCCGGCAGGCGCGCCATTGGCGGCCGTCGCCGGCAGGACAGCGACACCACCCGGAGCGGTCGCGATGGCGAGATCGACTGGAGCAACAGTTGAGGTGCTTGGCGCCAATGCCCAATCGCTTCCCGTCGCAGGGAAAGGTGCCGAGACCTCCGTGCAACTCGATGCGCGTACGCATACGAAAGTTGCCGCCAGGCTGGCTGCCGGCCCTGCGCCCGGGGCACGCGCTGAGCAGGTCTTTCTCAATCTGGAGAATGTGCGCGGATATTCCGACGCCACCGTGCTGCAGGTCTATCTGCAGTTTGCGGGGAAGGACGGCGCGCCGTCCTTCGAGCGGCAGGTCGGGAGCATCGGGCTCTTCGGCGTCACCAAGGCGACGGAGAGCGATACCGGGCACGCGGGAGACGGCTTGTCGTACGCGCTGAACATTACCAAGCCCTATTCGGAGTTCGCCGGTTCGGGCAATGCCGATCCCGCAAAGGTCGGCGTTCGCCTCCAGGCCGTCGCGCCGGTGCAGCAGTCGGCCGACGTGAGTGTCGGCCGCATCAGCATCGTCCGACAGGGCGATTGACGGCCGCTCATGACGCCCGCGGCCTACGAGCGTCTGCAAATCCGTATTCCGCTCACCGTCGCGGCTGCCGCCGCGTGGGCCGCCGTCGTGGCGTTGTCGGACCAGCGCAGGCTCGTCGCCTTCTGCAACAGCGATGTCTGGCCGGCACTGTCACTCGATCAGCTCGCCCTTGCCATGACGTTCTATTCGCCGGCAACACTCGCCGGCGAATGGATGCTGATGGTCGCGGCGATGATGATGCCGATGCTCGCGGGCGCTCTTGGGCACGTGCGTGCGCGAAGCCTGCCGCGCCGACGCATGCGGTCGATGGCGCTCTTCATGATCGGATATTGCGCCATCTGGGCTGCCTGTGGCATTCCCATCGTGCTGGCCGTGCTGGCGCTGCAACTGATGCAATCATCATCGATCGTCACGATCGCATTGGCGGGATCGCTCGTCCTGGTCTGGCAATTCTCCCCCGGGAAACAGATTTGCCTGAACCACTGCCACGACCAGCCGCCGCTGGCGGCGTATGGGATCAGGGCCGACCTGGCTGCTCTCGGATATGGCGTCACCCAGGGTATCTGGTGTTGCGGAGCCTGCTGGGCGCTGATGCTCGTTCCGTTGGTGACGCAAGGCGGGCATTTGGCGGCGATGGCCGCGACCAGTGCATTCTTGATCGCCGAGCGCCTGGACAAACCGCGGCGCCCGGCCTGGGAGGTGCGATGGCCATCGACCGCTGCCAGGCTGCTATGGTTCAGGCTTGGCCTTTGGCGACGCTCGGAGAGCGCCGGAGTGAAGGCAACCTGATCGGTGCCGACGGCACGCGCGACGACGCGATTCCCGTAGGCGACCGGGCAAACTTTGCCGGCGACACCGCCGCACCGGCAATTTTTTCAAGCTGCCGATGAGCGCGTGCCCGGAAACATCGGGAAATCGAACGAAAAGATTTGGCACGTACGTTGCTTGCCCTTCGCGATCGTCTCGAGGGGCCGAACATGCAAGTCACGCCAGGAGCTTCAATCTTCGGCTACCAGCCTGCGAAAGCCGGCTCATCGACCGGTGCATCGAAGCCGTCGGTGACCGACAATAGTGGGCCCTCGCAAGCAAGCGAAGATGGCGCATCGGGCGACAGCAGCGTCGTGCAGGAGTTCCTGAAATACGCGAAGATGAATCCCTTCGACCGTATGCGGGCTGCCATTCTGAAGAGCATGAATCTCAGCGAGGCCGACCTCGCCAACATGACCCCGGACCAGAAAGCGGCGGTGGAGCAGAAGATCCGGGACGCCATCGAAAAGGAGCTGGAGAAGAAGGGCCAGCAGCCCGGCAGCCTGGTCGACCAGTCAGCGTAACGACCGCGCATCACCAGTGGAATGTCGCACCTTTTCCAATCTCGCAATCGAATGCCGTATCCTTGAGAACGGCGTCATTGACGGCATCCAGGACCATCGTGCGCGCCTCGATCCTGCCGTTTGGGTGCACCCTGAACGACAGGAATTCCCTGACCGCCTTGTCCGGTCTCACCGTGAAATGGGTCGTTGCGAAAGCGATCGTCCCGTCAGGCTGGATCATGTATCCGTCAAACCGCATGCTCGCCTTGACCGGAGGTCCCGCCGCGCCCGTGCCGTGAACTTGACAGGCTGAAAGGTCGACGAGCATGCGAAATTCCTTGCCGTCGACGATCGCCTTGTTCAGCGCCGCATAGTCGGCGTTTCCGGCTTCGTCCGCGATCGCGGGGTGCGTCCAGAAGCTTGCCACGATCGCCAGCGCGGCGGCGCAGCTGCGCAGATCATTCGACAAATGTGGCTCCCAGGGTTGGCGGCTCTAGCCGGCTCCCGACTCGAACTTCACCGCCTCATGATTGGTGATGACTTCTCGCACGACCAGGGCATGCAGCTTCCGGGTAAAATCCGGATCGAGCCCGCTCTGTGCGGCGAGGATGCGAAGCCGTTTCAATTGCGCCGCTTCACGTCGGGGATCCCGGGATTCCAGTCCATGCCTGGCCTTGAGCTCTCCGATCGCGTCCGTACAGCGAAAGCGCTCTGCGAGCAGGTGCACCATCGCCGCATCCAGATTGTCGATGCTGCGGCGCAGCCTGGCCAGATCGCCGGCAAACTCCTGGTCATCATCCGTCATCGATCGGCACCTACAGACAGCGCCGCGGCGGACAACCCGCCCTTCTGCAGAATGAAGCCCGCAATCTCATCGACACCTTGGCCACTCTTCAGATTGGAGAAGATGAACGGTCGCGCGCCTCGCATCCGCCGCGCGTCCGCTTCCATGATCTCCAGATTCGCGCCCACCATGGGAGCCAGATCGATCTTGTTGATCACCAGCAGATCGGATCGCATGATCCCCGGCCCTCCCTTGCGCGGGATCTTCTCTCCTGCGGCGACGTCGATCACGTAAACGGTCAGGTCCGCAAGCTCTGGGCTGAAGGTGGCGGCGAGATTGTCGCCGCCCGACTCGACGAAGCAAAGCTCCGCGTCCGGAAACCTCAGGTTCATGTCGTGGATCGCCGCCAGGTTCATCGAGGCGTCCTCCCGTATGGCCGTATGCGGACAGCCACCCGTCTCCACCCCCATGATGCGCTCCGCCGCCAATGCCTGCGCGCGGGTCAGAATGAGCTGATCCTCCTTGGTGTAGATGTCGTTGGTGATGACGTAGATCTCGTAGAAATCGCGCAGGCGCTTGCACAGCGCCTCGACCAGCGCCGTCTTTCCGGAACCGACAGGGCCGCCGATGCCGACGCGCAGTGGCCCGTTGGTTGCCGAAATGCCGGGTGTGCGGAGAGACCTGCTCTCGCGTTCAATCGTCTTCATGACCGGAACAACCTCGTATATTGGAGCTCGTGCGCGATGGACGCGAGCTCAACCATCAGGCCCGCCGAACCGAGATCGTCGACCGTCTCGCGGCTTGCGATTTCACTGCGCGACAGGATCGGCAGCTCGAGCGCCGCGATGGCGAGCTGACCATCGGTTTGACCGAGAGGCACCAACCGCACGCCCGCGCTCACCAGATTGGCGACATAGCTGTGCAGGAATGCCGGCAGCGCGACTTCGACGGCAATCCGTTCGCGCGCGGCTCGCGCTCCGAGCAGGACAGCCAGCACCGGCGGGCATTTCGGGTCGGAGAACATGTCCAGAATTCGATCCGGCCAGACACTGCGAAGGGTCGTAAGGCACGCAGACGATTGCTGTTCGGATTCGAGCACGAATTCGGATGTGCCGCGGGATGCGGCTGCGAGTTCGGCCAGTTCCGGGAGCTGGTCCTCGGCGCTCTCGGCTACGCATCGGTAGGCTTCGCTGAAGAAGATGGCTTCGTTCCGGCCGGAGCCGTAGCAAAGGTCGGCCTCGAGCCAATCGATCAGGCTGCGCCGATCGGAGACATAGCCGGCCTCCACCGCCCACTCCAGTCCGTGCGAGTAGCTGTAGGCCGCGTTCGGGAACGACGGCGAGAGCCAGCTCTGCAGCCTCAGGAACGCCAGCGCCGTATGTCCATAAGTCTGGTCTGTCATCGCACCACCATGCCGGCAACGCGTCAGTACATGAAATAGCGCTGCGCCATCGGGACCACATTCACCGGCGGACACGTGAGCAGCCGTCCGTCGGCTCGCACCTCGTAGGTCTCGGGGTCGACCTCCATGAGAGGCAGCGCGTCGTTGAGGATCATGGAATGCTTGCCGATCGATCGCGTGTTCGAGACCGGCAGGAGTTGCTTGGCCAGGCCCAGCTGCCTCGTCGTTTCGAGCGAGGCCTGACTGACGAAGGTCACCGAATTTCTGCCGGGAGAACGGCCGAAGGCACCGAACATCGGCCGGTAATATTCCGGCTGAGGCGTCGGTATCGATGCATTGGGGTCGCCCATGATCGCGGCGACGATCATGCCTGATTTCAGGACCATGTCGGGCTTGATCCCGAAGAACGCCGGATCCCAGACCACGATGTCCGCGAGCTTTCCGACCTCGACCGAACCGACATGGCGTGACATGCCCTGCACGATGGCCGGATTGATCGTGTATTTCGCGACGTAGCGCCGCGCCCTGAAATTGTCGTTCTGCCCGGTCTCCTCCGCCAACCGCCCGAACTGCTTCTTCATCTTGTCGGCGGTCTGCCAGGTCCGCGTGATCACCTCGCCGACGCGCCCCATCGCCTGGCTATCCGACGACACGATCGAGAACGCGCCGAGATCGTGCAGGATGTCCTCTGCGGCGATCGTCTCCTTTCGAATGCGGCTCTCCGCGAAGGCGACATCCTCCGGAATGCGGCGGTCCAGATGGTGGGTCACCATCAGCATGTCGAGTGCTTCGTCGAGCGTGTTCGCGGTGTAGGGGCGCGTGGGATTTGTCGAGGCTGGAATGACGTTGCTCTCGCCGCAGACCTTGATGATATCAGGCGCATGCCCGCCGCCGGCCCCTTCCGTATGGGCCGCATGGATCGTCCTGCCCTTGAACGCGGCGATCGTGCGCTCGACGAACCCGCCTTCGTTCAGGGAATCGGTGTGGATCATGACCTGCACGTCCATGTCGTCGGCAACAGAGAGACAGCAGTCGATCGATGCGGGCGTTGCGCCCCAGTCTTCGTGCAGCTTCAGGCCGCACGCGCCGGCTTCGATCTGCTCGACCAGGCCCGCGGGTACGCTCGCATTGCCTTTGCCGAAAATGCCGAAGTTCATCGGGAACCCATCCAGCGCCTCGAGCATCCGATGGATGTGCCATGGCCCCGGCGTACAGGTCGTCGCCGTCGTCCCAGCGGCTGGTCCGGTGCCGCCACCCATCATGGTCGTGACGCCCGAGAAGAGCGCCTCGTCGATCTGCTGCGGGCAGATGAAATGAATGTGCGTATCCATTCCGCCGGCGGTGATGATCTTGCCCTCGCCCGCGATGATTTCCGTCCCCGGCCCAATGATGATGGAGACACCCGGCTGGATGTCGGGGTTGCCCGCCTTGCCGATGGCGGCAATGAGCCCGTCCCTGATCGCGATGTCGGCCTTGACGATTCCCCAGTGATCGAGGATCAGCGCGTTGGTAATGACCGTATCGACCGCCCCCTGCGCGCGCGTGAGCTGCGATTGTCCCATGCCGTCGCGAATGACCTTGCCGCCGCCGAACTTGACCTCCTCGCCATAGATCGTGAGGTCCCTCTCGGGCTCGATGAACAGGTCGGTGTCCGCCAGGCGCACCCTGTCGCCGACCGTCGGGCCGAACATCTGCGCATAGGCCGCGCGGCTCATCGTGTGGGACATGTCTTCCTCACCTTATTCGTTGGCGCCGGACGCATCGGTCCCTGATTCCAGAGGTCCCATCACGCCGCCGCTGAAGCCGTAGATGCGCCGCGCTCCGGCAAACGGGATCAATGAGACCTCGCGCGACTGGCCCGGCTCGAACCGCACGGCCGTCCCGGCCGGGATATCGAGGCGGCACCCACGGGCAAGGGATCGATCGAACACGAGTGCGGCGTTCACTTCGGCGAAGTGATAATGGCTGCCCACCTGGACCGGCCGGTCGCCGGTGTTGGCTACGGCAATCGACAGTGCCGTCCTGTCCCCGTTCAGGACGATGTCGCCTTTGGCCGGAATGACCTCCCCGGGAATCATGCCACGCCTCCAAGCAGCAGCAGCCCCACAAGGCCGGCACAAACGCCCGCCGCGCGAAGCAAGCTTCTTCTGGCGGCGTTTCCTCCTGAGAACCCGATGACCATGCCGGTCAGGAGAAGTGCGGCGGTCGCCGTCGTGAAGCCGATCACGTAGGGAACAAGCATCGCGGCGGCTTCAGTTCCGTGGGCGTGACCATGGAAGAACGCGAACAGGCCGACGGCCGCCGCGCCCAGCATGACGGGCATCCTGAATTCGAACGCAACGAACGCTGCCAGCGCCACCACCGAGAGGCTGATCGCCGCCTCCACAAATCCCAGCTCAAGTCCTGCGCTTGCCGCGGCGAAGCCGCCCAGCATCGCGATCAGAAAGGTCAGCGGCCACACGGCTCTCGCGGATCCGCCCACGAGCGCGCTCCACGTTCCCACCAACGTGACCGCAATCAGATGATCGGCGCCGCTGAACGGATGGACGAGACCGGCGTCGAACGAACTGCCCGCGCCCGGAATGGGATGAGCGAAGGCCGGCGCCGCAAGCAGGCTCAACGCAGCGACGCAAATCGGGATGATGCGCATCATCGGCTCCTATCGGATCGGGTTGTGCACCGGGACAAGCTTGGTCCCGTCCGGAAACGTTGCCTCGACCTGGATCTCGCGGATCATTTCCGGGATGCCCTCCATGACCTGGTCGCGGCGCAGCAGCCGGCCACCTTCGGACATCAGATCCGCGACCGATCGTCCGTCGCGGGCGCCTTCCATGATGGCATCCGAAATCAATGCGATGCTTTCGGGATAATTCAGCTTGACGCCTCGCGCGAGCCGGCCACGCGCAACGATCGCGGCGAGGGCTATCATCAGCTTGTCTCGTTCCCGTGGCGTCAGATTCAAGATGCTCCTCCCACCTGGCCGCGCTGCTAACAGGACCACATCTTCGGCACTCCGAAGGGACCGGATCCGAGCTCATGGTCGAGTTGATCGAGGAAGCGGCGCAGACCTCGCCTGAGGTCCACGCTTGCAATCGCGGCGACCCGGACCACGATGATCGCGCCCACGATCGTGACGCCGCACGCGCATTCCAGCGAAGCACCGATCTCGCGCAATCTCTCGAGCCGGGCCTCGAGACCCGGACCGAAATAGATCATTGTCGCGATCGCCTTCCAGTTCGAGAGCAGCGCCGTCTTCCGAAGCTGCGGGAGCGCCTGGTCTGAGGCGAGGAAGCCATCCGCCCACACCAGACGGCCGTCGACCCTGACGCGCCAATTGTCCAGGATATGTCCGGCAAGAACCTCCTCGCCGCTTTCGATGCGGCCAAGAACCAGCCACTCGAGGGCAATCAATTCGGTACCCGAGTTCACATCGATCTCGGTCTGCCGCGCGATGCGCGCCTGGTTGAAGACGATCGTCTCTTGCGGAAGCCACGCAAGCCGGGCATTTCCCTCAGCCCTTAACCGCGTCCGGATTCGCGCAGGCCGATCCAGCGCCCGATAGACCTTCTCCGCGGCCTGCGTGGTCACCGCGACCGACGCATTCCCTTGAGCGACCACCTCGATCCTGATCTCGTCGCCGCCTGCGACACCGCCCGAGGTATTGATGAGGACCGCCTCCTTGCGCCGACGATCGTCGACATTCGGGAAGGCAACGGCCATCGGAAACTTCTGATAGACGTTGATGATCTCCGTGCCGTTTGCGGCGCCGGAGAACACCACGCGAGCTTCCCCGGCAGCGCGCTGCAGATCGAATTTTTCCGTGGCGCTCTGCCCTTCTCCCGGTTGGCCGGGATGAGCCGCGGATGTCCCGCGAGAGCGCTCGTGAATTGCTTCAAACATCCGTCTCGGGGCTCATGATTGACCGTGTGTGTCTCGCATATCGGCGAGGGAGAGGCCGGGCGTGGAACGGCAATGCCGACCACGCCCGGACCTCATGTCGCGAAACCGGGATCAGAAACCCGCAAGACCCTGGGAGCCGTTGTACGGGATCTTGACGCTGCCGATCTCCTTCAGCGAACCGTCCGGCTGGGTGCTGTAGCTGACCAGCTTCGAGGCGTTGCCGTAGATCTGATAGAGATAGGCGCCGTCCGGCGAGATCCAGCTATCGCTGGGACCGCTCGTCACGGTCCCGTTCAATCCCCTCGCGGTGCCGTCGCCGGGAACCTTCGGGCACGCCGGATCGCACGCAATCTCCAGGCCGCCACCATTGATGCGGTAGCTGCTGATGTTGCTGTAGCCGAAGTTCGTTGCGTAGATCGTGCGATCATCGGGAGCGACGGCCAGCCAGCACAGCTCGGACGGCAGGCCCGCGCTGGTGTCGATCTTGACGAGCGGGCCGATCTTGATCGAGCCGTTCTTCTCGATGGTGCAGATGGAGCATCCGTCGCCGACGGCATAGCCGATCACGAACGTATTCGGACGCTGATTCAGGAACGCGATGTAGAACGGAGAACCGCCCTTCGCATCGTAGAACCTGGCCGTGCCGAGCGAGCCGTCCTTTTGCAGGGCGAACACGGCAAGGCCGTCCGGATCCGGTGCATTCGACGCAATCGAGTGCAACGCGCCGCCGGCGCGCTGGACCCAGAGAATCGGCGAGCCGTCGGGATACAAGCCGGTGAGCGCGATCGGCTCATCGAAAGTGGTGCCGACAAGCACGAGCTCCTCGTTGGGCGAGACCACGACCATGGTGGAGACACGGTTCCGCTTGCTGTACGTATTCACCGTGTATCGCTCGGGCCGCGTCTTGAGCATGCCTTCGGCATCGACCGACATCAGCCGAAGATGATCCGGTCCGAACGCGTGCAGCACGAAGAGGGTGCGCGTCGACGGAGCGAAAGCCAGCGATTTGGCCGTGCCACTCCTGCCCTCGACCGGGTTGCCGGTCGACTTCACGTCGAGCAGCGTGAGACGACCGTCGCTCTCCAGGCGGAAGCTCGAAACGGAATTGTCTCCGCCATTGGTCGCAAACAGAAAGCGCCGATCGGATGTAATGATGACGCTTCCTGCACCCTCGTAAGAGTTGGGCGCGCTGTCCTGGCCGCTGATCGGCTTGAATTCACCGGAGCCGGCGCCGCCCGTCTTGATACGCGCGACCTCGGCCAGCTTGCCGTCCGCCTGCCGCGTGTAGTGAATAATGGCGTTATCGATCTCATTGGTCTGGATATAGAGATGGCCAGTCTGCCCCTTCGACATTCCCATCTCGCTCGCCGTCGCTTCTTTAGCCATCTCTCGCTCCTTTGATGATTGGCTTTGGTAAATCGAATGACTTTCGGTGACCTGCACCATTGCTATGGCTTCAGCGGAGGGTATCCATCGACGTAAACCCAGTCGGACGCCCGCACGGGTACATGGCACGCCTGGCATTGCGCCCTGTAATTCGTCGTCGTCGTTTTCGAGCGATCGCCCGCGTCGAACCAGGACCATCCCCAGCCGTCGCCCCACAACGCGCTCTCCGGGTGACGGTTCGCGGTGTCCTTCACCATGACGAACCATCCCTTCAAAGCATCGGCGCGGCTGACGGTACCGGTCGTCATTTCAGAGGTTGCCGCCTTGAACACTTCCTTGACCAGCACCGCACCGTCCGGGAAGCGCTTGTCCTTCCGATAGGCGTCGATCACTCCGGGCGAGGCGTACACGACGTGAAGCTCCTTCGAGCCGTGAGTGTCGTCTGCCGCAATCGCCCAGCTTCCGAGGAGCTGATAGGTCGTACGATAGTCATCGGGCACGTGCAGATGCCCGTCGCGGTCGGCGACACTCGCACCGGTCGAAACGCCATCCGCCGCGTTCGCCGGCAGCTGTGACTGCCTGACCGCGGCCGCGATCCCGAGGATCACGACGACGGCGACACAGGCGGCTTTGAGGATTTTCATGCCGATCTTCCGCCGATTACGCGGTCACCGCGCGTCCTTGTTGTCCAGCAGCGGATAGAACTGGGTCCAGACCTCATCCTTCTTGGCGTTGGCGATATGGCAGTAGGCGCACTCGTCCTTCGACTTCACCTTGGCCGTCGGCGCCTTCGGTTCGTGGTGATTGAAGTTGAAATAGCCCCACCCGTTGGTGTCGGCGAAGCGCTTCGAATCCTTGACGGTCACGTCGGCGCCGTTCCACTTGCCCGGGAAGTAGCCCCGTCCCGACGCTTCCGTTCGCGAGCCGTCGGCGTTCTCCTGCGGCAACGTCAGCTGCAGCTCCTTGAACAGGATCGTCCCTTCGGGGAATTCGCTGGTCTTCTTGTAGATCGCGTACGAGCCCGGCTCGATATAGACGTTGTGGAATTCCGGGAAGTTCGCCTGTCCGCCGTTGAGGGCGTTCGGCGTCAGCGGCGAGCCGACATAGACCCACTCGTGGAAATTCTTCGGCAGGAGCAACTGCCCGTCCGCGGTGTATTCCGGCAGATAGCGCGTATTGCTCTGGGCATTGCTATCCCTAAGCGATCCGAAGAACAGAATCGTTGCGACCGCACTGCCTACGATGACCGCCGCTGCTGCCTGGACTCTCACGCGCATTGTCTTCTCCCGCGACTGCGGCCGAACGCGCGAGGCGCCGGCACAATTGACCTGTCGAGAGATGACTTAGCCAGTCGCGGAGGATCCTGCGCGCTGGGGATTGCTTCCGCTTTGGCCATCTTGATGCATTCCGTGCCGAACCTGCGATCGGTGAAGAGGTTGACGCTGCGGAAGCAGGACGCGCGGCCCCAATCGGCGCCGCGATCGCGGCGCGGACGGCCATGGAAGCGACCGAGAGGGTGCAAGGTCAGCGGGTGAGGTCTGAAAGCGGGGCTGTTCTCAGGGGGCGCTCGCGGCAGATCCGGTAGTTGTCCTGCCAGGGACGAAGCCGCTCGAAAGCCGCGCTCGCCGCCAGCACGTCGAAGTCGGCGTTTCGCCGACCTATGATCTGCATCCCGACCGGAAGCCCGTCGGACAGACCTGCTGGAATTGAGGCTGCCGGATGGCCCGTAAAGTTGACGAAGTAGGTCAGGGCCCATCCGATCAGAGGATCTATCTCGACACCATTGATCGACTTCGGCCCAGCCGTGTTGCCGTCGCTGGCGTTGTCGACCGGCGGGCACGCGACGGTCGGCGTGACCAATAGATCGAATCTTTCAAGGACGTTCTGGAAGGCATCGTAGACCTCCGACCGGACAGCCTGGTCGCGGAAGAAATCGAGCCCCGACACGCGATTGGTCTTCTCGACCCAATCCATGTATTCAGGCGGAAAGTCGTCGCGATGCTTGCCGAACAGATCGATGCCGTCGCGCTTCATGTTCTCGATCGCCTGCAGGTTCAGAAGCATGTAGAGACGCGACCAGACGTCGCTCAGCTCCCGTTGCGAGCGAACGATGCCGAGCTTCACTTCCTCCACATGAGCGCCGGCTTCCTCGAACGCCTGTACCGCGCGGCGGACCGTCGCCGCGACTTTTCCGTCGACCGGAAAGACGTCCAGATCCGGACTATAGGCAATCTTGAGGCCACGGATCGAACGACGGGTCGCCGCGGTGAAGTCGACGGGCGGCTCGATCAGGCTGAAGGGATCTCGCGGATCAGGGCCGGCAAGTACGTTCAACGCAATTGCGGCATCTTCGACCGTCCGCGTGATGGGCCCTTCGAACAGGAACGGAGAGTCGGCCACGCCGAACGCGTTGGGACGCACGAGGAACGGCACGCGTCCGAACGACGCCTTGTAGCCATAGACCCCACACCAGGCCGATGGGATTCGTATCGAGCCGCCGGCATCCGTGCCTTCTGCAATGGGTAGCAGTCCATCGGCGACCGCCGCGGCGCTTCCTCCGGATGAGCCGCCCGTGTTCTTGGCAAGATTGAACGGGTTGCGCGTGGGACCAAACAGGTAGTTGTCGCAGGTGCCCCGGAATCCCATGAGAGGGCTGTTGGTCTTGCCGAGGAACACGGCACCCCCACGCTTCTCCATGCGCTCGCAGAACACGCAGTAACCGTTCACGACGTGGTGCTTGAGCGCGCGGATGCCGCCCAGGCTCGCAGGCCAGCCCGGCTTGAAGTCGAACAGATCCTTGAGCGCCGACGGAATGCCGTGCAGTGGGCCCCACGACTCGCCTGCGACCAACGCGCGCTCGGCCTCTTTCGCCCTCGTGCGGGCGCCGTCGAAATCGAGATAAACCAGCGCATTCAGGCTCGGGTTGCGCGCTTCGATGCGCCGGATGAACGCATCGACCACGTCAACCGGCGACAGATCACGTCGCCGGATGCGAGCTGCCAGTTCGTGCGCGGTGAGGTAAGCGAGTTCGTCGGAATGCAAGGACCGGCTCACGCTCGACATCGTCTCCTCCTTCTGAACCACTTCAGGACGAAGCCGCATTTGACATTGAAACAGTTCTTGCCTGCGCAGCCGTGATTGCTTCGTCTTTCGCAATCTTGATGCATTCACCGCGACGGCCATCGACAAGGCATCGATCAGGGTTCATGTGCGCTGACGTGGGCTGCAGGTTACGCCGACGCGCGTTGGCACATCCCGCGCGTCACCGCACAAGGGCACGCTTCCATGGACCGACCTCCCGTTTCTCGCGGCTTCAAATCCAGGCGACAGGCACCCGAAGCCGCCCGGCTGCCGCCGGGTCAGTATCTGACGACCGACTTCCCGGTGCTGTCCGCCGGACCCACGCCGGATATCCGTGTCGCCGACTGGAAGATTGCGCTTCAACTCGGCGGATCGTTGCTGGGGAAATGGACCTGGGACGAATTCGAGGCACTGCCCCAGACCACGATCGCGGTCGACATTCACTGCGTCACCAAATGGACCAAGCTCAGCACGGTCTGGCAGGGCGTCAGCTTCGACGACCTTCTCAAGGTGGTCGGGCTGAGCGAGCCGCCGAACGCCTATGTCATGGCGCATTGCGACGGCGGATACACGACGAACCTTCCGGTGACCGACCTGGTCGCGGGAAAGGCGATGATCGCGACCCGCTATGAGGGCCTGCCGCTCGCCCCGGCGCACGGCGGCCCCGCGCGACTCCTGGTGCCGCATCTCTACTTCTGGAAGAGCGCAAAGTGGCTGCGAAGGCTCCGCTTCATGCCCAAGGACGAGCCCGGGTTCTGGGAATCGCGTGGTTATCACAATTATGGCGATCCCTGGCGGGAGCAGCGCTATGACGGCGACTGATGCGCCTCTGCAGCAGCCCAGCATCGCGTGGCAGACCGGTCGCGTGCAGGCCATCGTGACTGAGACAAGCCGGGTGAAGAGCATCATCCTGCAGCCGGCCAACTGGTCCGGGCACTGGCCCGGCCAGCACGTCGACATCCGTCTCACCGCCGATGACGGCTATCAGGCCGAACGAAGTTACTCGATCGCATCGCCTCCGGAAGAGAAACTGCTCGCTCTCACGGTGGAACGGGTCGAGGACGGTGAGGTGTCCTCCTATCTCCTCGACGAATTGCGGGTTGGTGATGCTCTCGAATTTCGGGGGCCCATTGGGCTGCATTTCATCTGGAGTCAAACGCGCGGTGGACCGATTTGCCTGGTCGCGGGCGGTACCGGGATTACGCCTTTGATGGCCATGTTGCGCCACCGCAGGAGGTCGCTCGCACGCATACCGGCATCATTGATCTATTCGGCACGCAGCCTTGCCGACGTCGTGTATCGGGATGAACTCGCTACGATGGCTCGCGGCGATCGCGACCTCCGCCTGGTCTATGCGCTCACCCGCGAGCATCCGAGCGACTGGAACGGACATCGGGGACGGGTCAACGAGGCGCTGCTCGCAGAGAACAGCTTTACGCGCGAGCAGAATCCCACGTTCTTCATTTGCGGTCCCACCGGGTTTGTCGAGGGCATCTCGAGCATGCTCGTGAAGCTCGGCTTCGACCCTCTCGCCATAAGAACCGAGCGTTTCGGGCCAACAGGAGCATGATCGCCATGGCAGACAACATCGCCGACCTCATTCTTGGCGGTGACCCCGGCACACATTTGCTTCAAGAAGCCTTTGCCTTTGACATCACCCTGACGAAGATCCGGTGCGCGGCATGCAACACCGTGTCCTGCCTTGGCTCTCTCGCCGTCGACGGCGGGCCGCTGGAGGCGCTCGTCAAATGCGCCGATTGCGGAAGCGATCTGATGAAGGCGACGCGCACTCAGAGGGGATGTGTCCTTGAAATGCACGGTGCCCGGCACCTGTACTTCTGAATGCCGCGCCCGATCGCCCGCCAAGCCCCGAAATCAAAGACCCGCCATGCACGGTGAAGACATCCACCTCGCTGAAATCGAGCGCCAGATTGCCGCCACGGCGGCGAAGCTTCGCGAGCTGATTGAACAGTCGGCCTCACATGTCGCCGCGATGAGCGAAGAGCTCGTCGGCCAGCGAATTGACGATCAGGCCGCGCGGCTCGAGATTCTGATCAGGCGCCGCGACGAGCTCCTCAGAGCCAGATCTGGCGAAGACTGAAAAGGACGGCCGGGGCAGATCGGGAAGCGTCAGCCGTGAAATTTCAACCCGTCGACGATCTTGTCGATCACCTTGCGCTCGGCGCGCATCGAAATCCCAACCAGATTCAGGTCTGTGCGGGAAACGGCCTTCACGACCTCGCGGTTGGCGGCGTCGTGAGCGGTCCTGAACATGTCCTCGGTATAGAGCCCCGGCGTCACTCCGCGCGTCAGTGCGCGATCGAGCGCGCGAGATAGCGCCGCGCGGTCGGCGCCATAGATCAGGATGGGCTGGCCGATCAACGGCAGATATTTCGTCCCGGAGCCGTCTTCGTAGGGGTCGCCGATGCAGGCCGGAAAAGCCGCCGCGATCCCGCTGGCGAGGAAAGAGGCCACGTTCAGCTTCTGCCACGGCTCAAGGTCGGTGCGGACCACGACCGCGATCTTGGTGTCAAACTGCATGACGGTTTTGCCGCTATTCCTCAGCGCTCGCGAAGAGCGAAAGAGCCCTTACTCCATGCTTGCGCGCATCGAACGCTTTTGCAAGTGGGCCACTTCCGCGGACGGCCTTCGGGTGAAAACCGATTATATCGATTTCACCTCGCCGCCGTCCATCCGCAATGCCGAGCCGGTCATCCAGCGCGCGCCGGGCGATACGAGGAACGCCATCAACTCGGCAATCTCTTCCGGCTCACCGTAACGCGCGATCCCGGCGTCCTTGGGAAACTTCGCCGTGGCTTCCTCGACGGTCATGTTGTGCAGGGGCGCCCAGTGCTCGAGGTAGGAGCGGCGGCGGCCCGTCATCACCGGCCCCGGCAGGACGCTGTTGACCTGGACGCCATCGCTGATTCCCTTGTCGGAGAACGCCTTTGCCAAGGCGACGATTGCAGCGTTGATGGTGCCGACCGCGGCATAGGGCGCCTTGGGGAAAGAGGCCGAGTTTCCCGACATCAACACCACCGCCCCCTGCGCGGCCATGAGCGACGGCCAGGCGGCGATCGTGAGCCGCCGGGCGCCATGCAGCTTCAACGCCAGTCCGGCGTCCCACTGTGCTTCCGTCGTCTCGAACAGATCGACCTGAGGTACCGCGCCTGCGATATTGAGCAGGGCATCGATCCGGCCGAACGCCGCCAAGGTCTGGTCGACGACAGATTGAGCGGCACGAGGTTCGGCCAGATCGGCATCGATCACCAGCACCCCGGCGCCGGCGGCCCGGACCGCCCTTGCGGTGTCCTCGAGATTGGCGCGGTTTCGCGCGACCAGGGCAAGCGCCGAGAAATCGCGCGCCAGGCGTACCGCGGTCGCCCGGCCGATTCCCTGGCTCGCCCCCGTCACGATGGCGACTGATTTCGACATATGAACCCTCCCGAATACCAAGCTTGCAAATATCAGTCGCGAACAACGACCATCTTTCCGACTGCCTCGTTCGCCTCCATGACGCGATGCGCCTCGCGAATCTCGTCGAAGCGAAAGACCCGCGCCGGCTTGACGTCCAGCCGGCCGGCCGCCGCATCGGCGGCGATTTCCCGCAGCGGCACGTCGGAGAGCGGGAACCCGGGCGTGCCGAACACGAAGCTGCCGAAGAAGGTCAGGTAGACGCCGCTCGGCATCTGCAGCAGCGGGTTGAAATCCGGAATCGGATCAAGCCCGCCGAGCCAGCCGGCGAGACAGGAGCGGCCGCCGCGGCGAAGCATGGCGAGAGTGTCGAGCACGACGCTGTTGCCGACGAGGTCCAAGACTGCGTCGACCTGCTTCGCCTCGGGCAGATGCTTCGAGAGATCGCGCCGTTCGATTTCGCAGCGCGCGGCTCCGAGCTTCTCCAGCAAGGCAAAGCGTTCCCGGCTGCGCGTCGTCGCGATGACCCGCGCGCCGGCATTGACCGCAAGCTTGAGTGCGGCCTGACCGAACGAGGACGTCGCTCCGCGAATGACGAGAACCTGACCTTTCGCGAGATCGAGATTTCGGAAGAGACAGGTCCATGCCGTCGCGAAGGTTTCGGGGATCGCTGCGAGCTCGGCCCAGGGCAAATCCGCATCGATCGATGCGACATTCGAGACCGGCGCACGCGTGTATTCGGCGTAGCTGCCGTTGATGGTTCGACCGAGACCGCCCATCAATGCGGCCACCTTGGCGCCCACCGGAAATTCTCCGCCCGGGCACGACTTGCCGAATCCCTTGACCTCGATGACGGCATGACCGAGCTGCGGCTCCGGCTCCGGAACGTCTCGATAGACGAGGCTGTCCAAGCCACCGAATTTTTCAAGAACGATGGCGCGCATGATGGCTCTCCCGACGTTTCTCGCGGCGAGGGAAGCGGCGGTTACCCATTCGAATTCAGCTGGCCAAGAAAATCACCGATCGAAGCTGCGATCTCCCGCGCGTGAGTCTCGAGCGCAAAGTGCCCTGTGTCGAAGAAGCGCACTTCGGCGCCCGGCATGTCGCGCTGAAACGCCGTCGCGCCCGCCGGCAGGAAAAAGGGATCGTTCTTGCCCCAGACCGCCAGGAAGGGCGGCTTGTGCTTGCGGAAGTAGGCCTGGAATTCCGGATACATGGCGACGTTGGTCCTGTAGTCGCCGAAGAGATCGAGCTGGATCTCGTCCGCGCCTGGGCGCTCGAGATAATGGTTGTCCAGCGTGAAGCCATCAGGGGAGATCAGGGAGGTGTCAGGCACCCCGTAGGTGTATTGCCAGACCGTCGTCTCCGGCGAAAGGAATGATCGCAGCACCGCCCGATTCGCTTGCGATGCATCTTGCCAGTAAGCCCGGATCGGGCTCCAGCCATCGCTCAATCCCTCCTCATAGGCATTGCCATTCTGCGAGATGATGGAAACGATGCGCTCGGGATGCCGAAGAGCCATCCGAAAGCCCGTCGGCGCGCCATAGTCGAAGACGTAGAGCGAGAAACGGGCGAGTCCGATGACTTCTGTGAACCGTTCGATCACCTGCGCCAACGCGGCAAACGTATATGCAAAGCTTTCGCGAGCCGGCATGTCGGACTGGCCGAACCCGGGCAGATCCGGCGCCACCAGTCGGAAGCGATCCGAGAGTGCCGGGATCAACTCGCGGAACATGTGGCCGGCCGTCGGAAATCCGTGCAGCAGCAGCAAGGCGGGCGCGTCAGCCCGGCCAGCCTCCCGGTAAAATACGTTCAGTCCGTCCACGTCCGCCTTGCGGTATCGAATGCTCGTCATCTGCGGTCCCTCCCTCGACACCTGTTGCGCCCGGTGAAATCGATGTTCCGATGGCAGCCGATCCGAGGCGGTCTCACCTGGACATTTCGTGGCTCGGGGCGATCCGGTTACAGACTTCCCGGGGATTTCTGCCCGTACGAGGCTGCCTGTCGCCTGCTCTGCCCGATCTATCGTGCCTCGGATCTATTCATTCGAACCCCCTGCGATAGTCCGTAGGAGTCCAACCCGTCGCTTTGCGAAAGGCGGAGCTGAAGGAGCTCGTTTGCGCATAGCCCAGGCTGAGTGCGATGTCCGTAATCGATACCGCGCGATCCGCCAGCCGCAGCTTGGCGAACTCCATGCGTCGCTGCACCTGATACTGGTAGGCCGGGATTCCGAACGACTTCTTGAAAGCGCGGCAGAAGTGGTGAACGCTGAGCCTGACGAGCTCGGCGAGCTTGAGGAGGCAGACCTGTTCTCCCAGATGCCCCTCGACGTACTCGACCACGACACGCTTCTGCCAACCCGCGAGACCTCCACGACTGACCGCTGCCGGTTCGCGAACAACATCGTGATCAGACCTGGAAAGCTCGTGGGCGAGCACGCCGCAGAGCGCTTCGAGGTAGGGCGCGCAATTCGTCTCGGCGCTCTCGATCGCCTTCTTCAATTTGGAGGCGGTTTCCCAGACCAGCGGATCCTCGAAGTATATTCTCGGCGCGAGCCAGGCCGCGCTGTCGTCGGACTTGTGAAGCGCGGCGGGATCGAAGTAGAGGAAGGTCACCTGCGCAGACGAGGCAGTCTCATGCCATTCCCGATAGGCGCGTCCCGCCGGGACAAAGGTCAGCCTGTGCTCGGAGCCGCGCAGCTTCGACGAGCAGAGGCCATCGATGGAGGTCTCACCGCTTTTCCGCGCTCCCTCGTTGTACAACGCCAGGAGATGTCTCGACCCCTGAAAGCGAAATTCAATCCTGTTGCCGACCGGGAGGTGAACGCTCTCCGAAAACCACCAGCGCCAGCCTATCCCAAGGCGCTTCACCGGCTCGGAAGGCGTTATGCTGACCGTCGGATGAAGCGCTGCGTCGGACGGCCTAGAAGACAGCGTCTCGTCCACCGGCCGGATTGGCGAAGCGGAGACCGCCATCCGTGGCGTGCTCTCACTCGAATTTGATACGTACATCCCCATCGTCGTCGCCCTGTTCTGTGCTCCGGATGGCCGCGTCCAATCGTCAACGAATTTCTGCACGGAGGAGATGCCCTGGTCGCCTGGATACGGGCGTTGAAGCCGCAAGCTGCACGTGACGTTACCTCTCCGGTCAAGACGCGCTGCCAACGCCGGCTGACAGCACCGCACAGGGGCAACATGCTTTTCATCGCCCCCGCGGACAATCTCACGCTTGTGCTGTTCCGGCCCATACTTAGGTATGGGTCGCGTGCATTGAAGGCGCCGAGATGATTCAGCACGAGATGCCAGTCCCGAAGCTTCAGCCCTGGAGTTGGAGCGCTTCTGCCATTCGGACGAGCATTGCCGCGGTTTTTGCCCCGAGCTTCCGCATCACGCTGCCACGATGCATCTTGACTGTCGCTTCGCTGATCGAGAGCTCGCTGGCGACCTGCTTGTTCATCAGACCGGATGCCACCAGCGTCATCACTTGCCGCTCGCGCGCGGTCAGGAGTGCAAACTTCTCCTGCAACTGCGCCAGGTGCGCGCTGTCGTCGCGCCGATCGATGTCTTTTCGGATCGCGGCGGTGATCGCATCGAGAAGATCCTGATCCCGTATCGGCTTGGTGAGAAAATCGACCGCCCCCAGCTTCATGCCTCTTACCGACATGGGAATGTCGCCAAAGGCAGTCATCAGGATCACCGGGATTCCGACATTGATTTTCGTCAGGTACTCCTGCAGCTCCAAGCCGCTCGTGCCGGGCAATCTGACATCGAGCACCAGACACGCAGGGGCATCCGACAGTTCAACCTTGAGGAAATCCGAAGCAGATCCGTACAGGGCGACCTTGTAGTGCAGGGACTCGAGCAGGTCGCCAAGGGACTCGCGAACCGCGCGGTCATCGTCGACGATATGAACAACGCCGGAAGGGGGCATGTCTACCGGCTTTCCGACGTCTGAACCGCCTGGCGAAGCGGGAGAGCGAAGGTGAACTTCGCTCCGCACCTCCCGTTTTCTTCCACCCATAGCTGTCCTCCGTGGAGTTTCACTATCTTGCGGCAGATCGACAGTCCCAGACCGAGTCCCGCTCCCTTCGTCGTATAGAGCGTCTCGAAGACCCGCTCTCTATCGGCCGGGCTGATGCCGCCCCCCGTATCCGCGATTGCCACGGAAATCATACCATCGGCGACCCCCGAAGAGAGGGCCAAAATGCGGTTCCCGTCCTCGACCGCGGCCATGGCCTCGATCGCGTTGCGCACGAGGTTGAGGGCGACCTGCTGGACCTGAACACGGTCTGCTTCGACACGCGGCGATGATCGATCGAAGTCGGTACGGACGATGACCCCGGCCCGCTCGATTTCCCTGTTCGACAGAAGCAGAACCTCCGCAACCGCATCGTTGATATCGAACTCGGCAAAATGGACCTGCGTGCCCCGCACGAGAGAGCGGACACCGGTCACAACTTCCACAGCCCGACGTGCCTGCCTGATGATGCGCGCGACCGATTTCCGGGCCTCCCCGGCTTGAACGGGATCCCTGGCGAGCCACCGGAGGCAAGCTTCCGCGCTCATGATCATGCCCGTCAGCGGCTGATCGATTTCGTGAATGATCGAGCCGGCGAGCTCGCCGAGGGACGTCAGACCCGTCGCCCGCGCAAGCTCGTTTCGCGCGTCGGCGAGAGCCTGCTCCGCCGCCTTCCGTTGCGAGACATCCGTGATGATGCCTTCCAGCTCGAGGTCTCCCGTGGGCCCCTCATCGAATTGCCCGACGGCCACGACATGCAACGTCTTGCCGTCCCGGTGGACCACGCGGTACTCGTGCGTGAAGGGCGACTTCGTGCTGATCGCCTCGGTGAGGTCCTGCTCCAGCGCGGGATAATCCTCGGGATGGACCCGGCTCCTGAACACCTCGAATGGGACGGGGTTTACGTCCAGGTCGATATCCAGGATGCGGTAACATTCGCGCGATCCGCGGGAGAGCAGGGTCCGCGTGTTCCAGCGATAGCTGCCCATCCCGCCGATCTGCTGACCTCTGACCATCCACATATTGGTCTCGCGCAGCGCCTCGAACAGGCGGACGGATTCGAATGAGACGGCGGCCTGATTGGCCAGCATGGATGTCACCCAGACACATCGCGGCGTGAAGATCTCCGCATCTCCATCCGCTTCGAGATAGAGAACGCCGATCGCCCAGTGCTGGTGAATCAACGGCAGGCACAGCTGCGCTATCTTTCCAGACGGTGGGCTCGCGGGATCGATCAGTGCCGAGCTCTCCGCGCCGGCTTGCCTCACGACCGTTTGCTTTCGATCGAGCACCTGTTCGGCAAGGTCGCTCGGCAGGCGGAATTCGGCGTGCGGCGGGAAGGAGGCAAGGAAGTTCGCCCTCTCGCGCGGGAAGCTCGCATCGGCCTTGGCAAGCAGCTCTCGTTGCCCGCTGAGCAGGATCGCCCCTCGACTAGCCCCGGAATAACTCAGCGCCTCCATGAGAAGAGCCTTGGCCAATCCCTGATAGCTGATTTCTCTCGAGATAATCTGAAACGCCTTTGCGACCAGATCGAGTTCGTGCGTCTCGTTATCAAGCCTCATACCGAGATGTCTCGTCGTGAAAATCATTTCCAGACGTCTCGACGCATCACCCCGCCGCTTGCGTATCGAGGGGTGGGACGAGAGCGCGTCAGTACGCCGCAACATGTAACGGGACTTGCGAACGTTGCCAAGTTTGGTTGCGGAGAGCCACGGTTCACGAGCCCGCGCCATGCACGTCGTTGCGCATTGCCCCGATTTTTTTCGAAGCAGCTGTAACCGATGCGACGGTTGCTCCGAATGTCTACGAAAGTGCGGAGCAGCGGCAGTGCGCCCCGCTGGCCGTCGGCATGACTCGCCTGCTGTTCAGGCCCGATCGGGGCGTCGAGACACTGCCGCGCAGGCCTGCATCGGCAAGGAAACAGGAATGATGACCGCGGACTCTCCGAAGACAGAACGCCTGAATGCCCTCTCGGATGCGGTTTTTGCAGTCGTTATTACAATTCTCGCCCTGGACCTGCGCCCGCCACACGCTCCGAGCCTCGATGCTCTGTTCGAACTCTGGCCGACCGTCATCGGCTACGCAGTCAGCTATCTCTTCATCGCCATCGTCTGGGTGAACCATCACCACCTTCTGCACTATGCAAGCGCAGCGACGCCCCGATTGATCTGGGGAAACTTCGCTCATCTGTTTTCCGTATCGCTGCTGCCGTTCTCGACAGCCTGGATCGCGAGCTCAAAGCTGGCGCCGCTGCCCGTCACCGTCTATGCCGGCGTATTCGCCCTGGTGAACGCGACCTATCTGTTGCTGTGCTGGGAAGCCGTCGACCGGCCGGCGATCGAGGCGATCCCGGACAAGGCGCGCATGATGATGCGGATGCGATCCTTGACCACCCTGTTCGGCTTCCTCGCCGCGGCGGCCGTCTCGTTGCACTATCCCATTCTCGCGCTGGCCATGATCTGCATCTGCCTTGCCGTGTATCTCAAGCCTCAGGTCGCAGGACACGGGCCGCATCCTGCTTCAGCAGATACAACGATACCGCAAGCAGCACGACATCCTTCATCAGGAACGGAACGTTGCCCGTCATCGCCGGAAAGCCGCCTGCAGCAGCATCCCAACCGTCCGGCATAAACGGAATGATCGTGACTGTTGCGATGAAGGTGCCGGTCGATCCAAGGGCGCCCAGAATGCCGAGGCGCTTGCTCCAGAAGCCCGCGAATATCAAAGCACCAACGGTCCATTCGGCGACGCCGAGGAACCAACTGGCACCTTGATGGCCGAAAGCGGGATAGAGCCACCAGATCAGCGGACCGTTGCTGATGAAGGGGTCCAGGCGATCCGCCTCGTACGCCCACCATTTCTGATAACCGAAGAAGAAGAACAGGATCACCATCGACGCCCGGACGATGTGGTAATCCAGGTCTCCCGCAAGCAGCCCCGATATCGGCAGCCTGCTTGCGAATGATTTGCGCGGGGCACTCGCCAATGTACTCATGGTGTCGATCCTCCTGATCCTAACTGACAGCCCCTTGCGTGGTCAGCGCCTGACCGAGATCGATCAGAAGCCGGCAGACAAGACCGTCGGGTGCGAAGTCGAGATCGACCTGCGCGCCCGGCAGGGCCCTTGCGATCAGTTGCGTGCCAAAGCCTCTGCGTTCGGGCTTGGTCACAATCGGTCCGCCGCGCTCGCGCCACTGGATCGCAAGACCTTGTCCACCGAGATAGGGCGGGCTCTCCCAGATCACCTCGACGGCTCCTGCCGTCGATGTCAGCGCGCCGTACTTGCTCGCGTTGGTAGCCAGCTCGTGAATGATGACGTGCAGCGCCAACGCGATGTGCGGCTCCAGCGTGAGGTCCGGCCCCGCGAGCAGAATGCGGCCCCTGTGAAACATCGCGTGCGGCTTGAGCGTTCGCTCCAGCATCCCCGGGAGAGACACGCGCTGCTCTCCCGCAGATTCGATCATCCTGTAGGCATCGGACAGGGTCGCGATCCGTGCCGAGAGCGCCTCGCGAAAATCGGCGGTCGTATTCGCATCGGTATTGTTCACGAAGCACAGAACGATGCTGAGGATATTGCGCATGCGATGCTGCAATTCCCTGACGACAAGCTCGAGCTCGTCATCCCGGATCGAGGCGATCCGCTCAAAGTGCGCGCACCCGCTTCCGCCGTCGTGGAACGAACCGGTGACAGTGTGCCTCATGTGCAGACCTATCGCTGTTTGCTGAACCGGATTTCGATCAACACCCGCGGCAGATTTTCAGCTTCTTGTCGAGATCTGCGTCCAGACCTTCCAGTTTCCGGTTGAAGTCGGTAATGCGCTTCTGCAACGCATCCTCGGCGACTGAATTCGGCATGAATTCATTGCCGCGCGGCTGCACCTGGACGGTCTCAGCCGGGCTCGGCGCTTTCGGCGACGGCGCCGGGAGTGGATCTGCCAGGGCGGTTAGAGGAATGGCGGCGAAGCTCAGGATGAGGGATGAACGGAGTTGCATGGTCGCGCCTCAACGCAGTTGATTGCCATGATGACGCGCACATTATGCAGCATGTGTACGAGCCTCGCTGTTCGTGGATTGCGCCGATTGAGGCGATATTGTTGGAAATGATTCCGTCTGCGCCCCGATTCATCCTAGGGTGCCACCGGCGCGGGCCTTTGCTCCGCGAGAATGACCGAGAAGAGCCCGCTGTCGTCAGTCCAATCGGCGACGGGATTCCATCCGCCGGCCTGCAGCAGGACGAAGGCATCCCTCCGCCCGTATTTGAGGCTGTTCTCCGTGTGGATGGTCTCGCCCTTCGACAACGAGAAGACGCGACCGTCGACCTCGAAGCGGACGTCGCGCGTGGCTTCCAGATGCATCTCGATGCGCGCCTCCGCATCATTCCAGCGCGCCAAATGGCGAAACGCGCCTAGGGGAATCGAGCCGCCCAGCTCGCGGTTGATCCGGTGCAAGAGGTTGAGATTGAATGCGGCCGTCAGCCCTTGCGCGTCGTCATATGCTGGCAGGAGAACATCCTGATCCTTGATACGGTCGATGCCGATCAGCAGCATCGATCCGGCACCCAGGGTCACCGCCATCGCCCGCAACAGGTCGACCGCCGCAGGCACGGTCAGGTTTCCGATCGTCGACCCCGGAAAGAAGCCGAGGCGCGCAGTCGAGGCAATCTCTTCCGGCAGCGCAAATGGATAGGTGAAATCGGCTTCGGTTGGATAGATCGGCAGCCCCGGGAATGCATGCGACAAGCCTGCCGCAACCTCCCGGAGGAACTCGCCCGAGATGTCGATCGGCACATACGCAGAAGGCTCCGTCTCTGCCAGCAACAGTCGCGTCTTTGCCGACGAGCCTGAGCCGAATTCTATGACTACGCGGCCCGGCCCCGCGAGCGCGGCGATTTCCGATACTGCGGACGCAAGGATCGATCGCTCGGTTCGTGTCGGGTAGTATTCGGGCAGCAGCGTGATGGCTTCAAACAGCGCCGATCCGCGGCGGTCATAAAGCCATCTCGCCGGGATTGCCTTTGGCGCGAGGCTCAGCCCTTCCATGATGTCATAGCGGAACGCCGCCGTCAGGTCGGCCACCGTAGATCGCATTTCGTTCTGGAGTTGAAGCAATTTCGGCTTTCCTTCGCACGACATCTCGATCGGCCCGGCCGGCGGCCGCAATGACGTCAGGAGACCAATGTCGACAATTTCTTCAGGCCGCGGTGGATATTGATCTTGACCAAGGCCGCCGACTGTCCGGTCGCACCGGCCGCTCGCGCGATGCTCAGACCATTGAGCTTCACGAGGCGGATCACGCTCTCTTGCGCAGGCTTCAACCGGCCAAGCAGCTGGTCCAGCGCAGCAGCGCTGATCGCGGCACCTTCGTGATCCTCGATTGCGATGTCTTCGTCGAGCGCGAGCGCGCTGTAGCGAGACGCATCGCGCACACGATCGACCCATTTATAGCGGGCAATCGCCGTGACCCAGGCGCCAAAGGGCTTCGAGGCCGCGAACGTGTGGCGTTTCGCGTGAATGGCCAGGAGCACCTCCTGCCTCGCATCGTCGGCGGCGGGATAAGGAAGCCGGCGCGCGTAGTAGGCCCGAAGCCACAGATCCAACTCCCGCAGCAATCGCTCATATGCGTCTCCATCCCCTGCTCGCGCCGCAAGCAAGAGCCGGCCCCATCGCTCCGAACAATCGTTCCATCTCTCCCAACGGGCCGCCTTTCGGCGATCATGTCGCGGCGAATCCGTATCCCGCCGGGGTCGTGCACGCCCGGGCTCGTCGCCGGCAGACGATTGCGTCGCCATAGAGGACGTGATCTCGTCACCCGAGAGCGCTTTCATCTTCGAAGGCTCCTGTCGAGACACTCAAGCAGCGCGCTCGTTTCGAACGGCTTTCTGAGAAGGCAGAATGCGCCGATCGAAGCCGCTTCGGCGTCCAGCTGCTTGTGAGGAAGCGCGGTAATGAGAATCACCGGCGCTCCGACCTTCTGCTGCTGGAGCTCGCGAACGAGGTTCAGCCCGCCCATTCCTGGCATGTGAACGTCGGCAATGATGCAGTCGAAGCTGAACCGGCCGGCGTAGCTCAGCAGCGCTTCGGCCCTGTCAAACGGCTCCGAGCGGTAGCCGATCGATCGCATCAGATCCACCAAAGACAGGCACAGGGCCTCGTCGTCATCGACGACTCCTACGTAAGGGACCTTCACCTGACTTACCCTCGCAAGACGCGATCATCATCGAAACGCGATCGCAACACGGGCGATTGAAGCGCAAGCCGCTCTCCAGTTGACCAGGCGGCGGCTGTCGTAACGTTCGATGCTTGTTCGCGAGAGGCACATGTTCGGTCTCCCCAACTGAGGAAAATCCAGTAGCTGCGCCAGGATCGGTTGCGCATGTCGGCCTCGAGCATGCGTTCGGTGGGTGCCTCCGACAATCTCGCGATTGTGATGCACAGACCCATACTTTGGTATGGGTTTGCATCGCCAAGGGCGAGCCGCCGAGGGCGACGCGATGTCAGGCCACGCCGATCCCGGCCGCCTGCGGCCGAACAGCGCAAGTTTGAAAAATGCACGATAACCCGCGCACAGCGCGTCCTTCGAAGCTCGGCTACCGTTCAGATCACGACAGACGTCGACGCCGCCCTTGGCGCCAATCCGCGACCTCGAGGATGAGACGACATCCGATGGACCATCTCATAAAGAAACTGTCCGAGCTCGATCTGGTCAGAGGCGATTTTGACTACCATGCCACGCGTGTGGCGATGATCGTCGTCTTCTTCGTCTTCAGCTGCCAGAAATGGTTCGACTACGAAGCGCACGCGTTGATTCCGTTCATCAGCAATGGTCCGCTGATCTTCTGGCTGTATCCGGTGTTTGGCGTGCGCGGCGCGGCCTACTTCCTGGGTTCAGCGGAATTGCTGTTTGGATTGCTTCTGCTGCTCGGCTTCTGGAACAGAAGACTGGCGGTCCTGGGGTCGCTGGGTTCATGCGCGACCTATGTCGCCACCGTGACGATCATTCCGTTTTTCCCCGATGCCTGGGCCGCGCCGGCCGGCGGATTTCCTGCGGCCACGTTGCCGTTCCTCTTCCTCATAAAGGATGTCGTACTGCTTGCGGCTTCCGTCTATCTGCTCAAGCGTGACCTCCTCCGGGCAGCAGCCGACGTGTCGCCGGCTCAGAACGGGATTGTTCGACAGGAAGCGATGCAATAGTGCCGGTTGGCACTGGAAGAGCAGGATCAGCGTGCCGGGCCGCCTGATGAACGCAGCTTCCCAGCCGGCCGCCACGGCGCTGCGCGTATCCCAGGCGTGGCAGGCGATCATGCAGAGCTGCGAGGGGACGCCAAGTTCATTCTCCATTTGGGCGTAGGTTTGCGGCGACGGCTTACAGATCTTGACACTGTCCTCGCTGAATGACCTTTCGAAGAATCCCGCAATTCCCCCACGCTCAAAGCTGGAGGGTCTGAACTTCAGCCAGGTTATTCGCAGAGTGAACAGCCTGAAGCCAGCAGCGCGGAGCCGTCTTCCAGTTCACCGTGCCGATCGATGACGGCTTTGCGGTTGGTTGAGCCACGCCCCGAAATCCGAATGTGGCTCATGCCATGGCTCCGATCCCGGCTATTGTTGGGGATTGGCGTTGGGAGTACGTTCCCGGACGGGACAGGTGAACACCTTTCCCTCCTTTTCAATCGACTGGCCGGCTAGTTCCGGAGTCCGGCAGATGCACGTATCCTCGCGGGTATCCACGAATGGCAATGCCGGTCTCAAAGCGTCATGGGACGACGGCGAGCGCGTCTTTTGTCGCGAATGGCGCCGGGGCGCCGATGGCGATGTCAACAGTGTCCTGACCGTAAGGGCGGCTGCGGAACATCCGCCGGCCGCGGTCCTCGACCGGCTCGCCCATGAATACGCCTTGCGCGACGAGCTCGATGGGACCTGGGCCGTACGGCCGCTGGAGCTGATTCGCGACGGTGGTCGAACCTTGCTGATATTGGAAGATCCCGGCAGCGAGCCGCTCGAGCAGTTGCTCGGCGCGCCGATGAAGCTGGACCATTTCTTGCGATTGGCTCTCGGCATCACCACCGCCGTCGACCAGCTGCATCGGCAAGGCCTGGTCCACAAGGATTTGAAGCCGGCCAATCTTCTGGTGACCGGGGCAGACGAGGTCAGGATCACCGGATTTGGCCTCGCCTCTCGCCTGCCGCGCGAGCGACAGCAGCTCGAACCACCGGAGACCATGGCGGGCACGCTGGCCTACATGGCGCCCGAGCAGACCGGCCGCATGAACCGGTCCGTCGATTCCCGCAGCGATCTGTACGCACTCGGCGTGACGTTCTACCGGATGCTGACGGGCGCACTGCCGTTCACCGCGTCCAGTCCGATGGAGTGGGTGCACAGCCACATCGCGAGACGTGCCGTTCCGCCCGCCGAACGAGTCAGTGGCGTGCCTTACGCCGTGTCGGCGATCATCATGAAGCTCCTCGCCAAGACGGCCGAGGACCGCTACCAGACCGCCGCCGGTCTCAAGAGCGACCTCGAACGGTCGCTCGCCGAGTGGGAAGCGCAGGGACGGATCGATGATTTCGTCCTCGCACAAACCGATATACCGGACCGCCTGCTGATTCCCGAACGGCTCTACGGCAGGGAGCACGAGATCGAGGCGTTGCTCACCTCGTTCGATCGCGTCACCCGGAGCGGCACGCCCGAGTTGATCCTGGTTTCCGGCCCCTCCGGTATCGGCAAGTCCGCTTTCGTCGACGAAATGCAGAAGGCCTTGGTCCCGTTGGGAGGCTTCTTCGCCTCCGGCAAGTTCGATCAGCACAAGCGCGATATGCCTTACGCGACGCTCGCGCATGCGCTTCAAGGCCTTATCCGAGGCCTCCTCGCCAAGAGCGATGCCGATCTGGCACCCTGGCGTAGCGCACTGCACGAAGCGCTGGGCCAGCTCGGTCAGCTGATGGTGGATCTCGTACCGGAGCTGCGGCTGGTGATCGGGGATCAACCACCTGTCCCGGAGGCCCCCCCGCAAGACGCACAGCGACGCTTCCAACTCGTCGTTCGACGCTTCATTGGCATCTTCGCCAAGCCTCACCATCCGCTCGTGCTTTTCTTCGACGACCTGCAGTGGCTCGACGTGGCCACACTGGATCTGATCGCGTTTCTACTGAACAGATCCGACCTGCAAAATCTGCTTCTCATCGCCGCCTATCGACGCAAGGATGTCGACGTCAAACATCCGCTGGCACAACGGCTCGTCGAAATTCGCGCCTCCCGTAAACGGGTGCGGGAAATCGACCTGGCACCCCTCACCCGCGCTGCCGTCGAGGAATTCACCGCGGATGCACTTCACTGCGAGCCGACATACGCCATGCCCCTGGCGCAGCTGATATACGAGAAGACGAACGGGAATCCGTTCTTTCTCACGCAGTTTCTGCGGGCACTGGCCGAAGAAAACCTACTGACCTTCGATCATGACAAGCGACAGTGGCGCTGGGATCTCGAACGCATCAAGGAAAAAAGCTACGCCGAAAACGTCGCGCGTCTCATGGTCGGCAAGCTGAGCGGTTTGCGCGACGAGACACGTCGGGCCCTGCTGGAGCTGGCCTGCCTGGGCAACAGCGCCGAGATCGCAACGCTCTGCCTCGTGCACGGAGCATCGGAGCAGACGCTGCACGCGGATCTGCGAGACGCGACGCGTCTCGAACTGGTCCGACGCCTCAAGAGCTCTTACGCGTTCGTCCACGATCGTGTGCAAGAGGCCGCTTATGCGCTTCAACCGGACCAGGACAGGCGAACGACCCTGCACCTTCGGATCGGTCTGGTCCTGGCAGCGCAGCTGACGCCCGACGAAACCAACGAGCGCGTCTATATCGTTGCCAACCAGCTGAACCGCGGCATCGCCGCTCTGACGAACGGCGCTGAACGCGAACAGGTCATTGCCGTCAATCTCGCCGCGGGCCGGCGCGCGCGAAATGCAACGGCCTACCACGCGGCAGCAACCTACCTTGAAATCGCCCGCGAACTGCTCGGGGAGGAAGGGCATCCGCGGTGCAGCCGGGACGCCTTCGCGATCGGCCTGCTCCACGCCGAATGCAAATTCCTGCTCGGCGAGCTGAACACGGCGGAAGCGGAATTGACGGTCCTGTCGCAGAGCTGTTCGGACATTCAGGCGAGCGCCGAGGTCGCCAGACTCCAGGCGCAGCTATACACCACCGCGGGACAGCTCGAGCGCGCGGTCGACGTTTGCCTCGCATTTTTGCGCAGAACCGGGATTGACTGGTCTCCTCATCCCAGCCGCAGCGAGGTGGACGAGGATCGGCGACGCCTGCGGAGCTTGACCGAAAAGCTGTCCGACGAGCAGCTTCATGCGCTACCGCCGATGACCGATCCGGATCATCGTGCGACCATGGGCGTCCTGGCCGACCTCCTCACTCCTGCGTTTCTCACCGATCGCAACCTCTCCGACACCATGCTCTTGGAGGCCACTCGACTGACGCTCCAGCACGGGACCAGCCCTGAAGCGTGCTACCCGCTGACCGCCATATTCGGCGTGCTCGCGAGCAATTCAGCCGATGCCGAACTTGGATTCCGGCTATCGCAATTTGGCGCAGCCCTTGCTGACAGGCAGCCGCAGACAGGGCTGAGCGGTCGGGCGCTTTTGGTATTCGGCCTTCACGTGATCCCATGGATTCTCCCGATCCGATCGGGACGGCCGTTCATTCGGCGCGCTCTAGCAATCTGCTTGACGACTGGAGATCTGGCATTCGCGGCGTATTCGCATCGCGGACTGATATCGGTGGATCTCTTCTGCGGCGATTCGCTCATGGACGTCTGCTCGAACGCCGAGCAGTCCCTGGCATTCGCCGAGGGTCTGGGCGTCCGATTGGCTGCGCTGGGCCTCATCAGCCAACGGGATCTGGCGCTGAGCCTTATGGGGCGCGACGGGCGGAACGACTTCGAGAGCCCCGGGGCGCTCCAGCCCTTGGACGTGAGCGAACCGCTAGGCGCCTTCTTCTACTACGCGACGCAAATTCAGATCGAAGTCATTGCCGGACGTGACGATGTCGCGATTGCCCTCGCCGCACGCGCAGAAGCGCTCTCATGGTGCGTCCGCTCCTATTCGGATTTCACCGAGTACCGGTTCTACACGGCACTCGCTCATGCCGGGGCTTATCACGCATCACGCCCCGAGGATCGCGAGCGGCGCCTCAACGACCTCCGCGAACACCACCGCAAGCTGACAGTCTGGTCCAACCGCTGCCCTGCAAACTTCGCCGCCCGGCAGAAGCTCGTCACGGCGGAGCTTGCGCGCATCGAAGGCCGCGAACTCGAGGCGGAACAGCTGTACGAGGAATCGATCCGATTGGCGCAAGAATCCGGCTTCGCGCAGATCGAGGCGATCGCTGCGGAACGCGCGGCAGGGTTCTACGAGGCGCGCGGCATTCGAACGGTCGTCCTGTCCTACCTGACAAAAGCGCGCGATTGCTACGCGCGCTGGGGCGCCGAGGCGAAGGTGAGCCAGCTCGAGAAACTCCATCCGAATCTGCGGGAGCGGGGATCCGCGCTCAGCGCCGGAGGGACGATCGGAGCACCTGTCGAGCAGCTGGACCTTGCGACGGTCCTCAAGGTGTCGGAGGCTGTTTCAGGCGAGATCGTGCTGGAGAAGCTCACGGAGACCCTGCTTCGTTCAGCCATCGAGCACGCGGGTG
The DNA here is from genome assembly GCF_040547805.1 of Bradyrhizobium sp. LA6.1. Classification (NCBI taxonomy): domain Bacteria; kingdom Pseudomonadati; phylum Pseudomonadota; class Alphaproteobacteria; order Hyphomicrobiales; family Nitrobacteraceae; genus Bradyrhizobium; species Bradyrhizobium sp. LA6.1. Next base: position 489,072 of record NZ_JBEPQK010000004.1, read on the forward strand.
CGGAACGCGGCGTGCTGATTTTGCCGAGGGGTTCCGAACTGAGAATTCGGGCGGACGCGGTGACAGGCGGCGGTTCGATCGTTCTCGATCTCGCCGATTCACCGATCTCCGCCGCCGAAGTGCCGATGTCGATCGTGCTTTACACGGCTCGCACCCAGGAAAGCGTCGTGCTCGACGATGCCTCGACGAGCAGCGCGTTCGGCGGCGACGAATACATCCAGAAGAAGCACGTCCGATCAGCCTTGTGCGTGCCGCTCGTCAAGCAAGGCAGGGCGGTGGCATTTCTGTATCTGGAGAACAATCTCGCCTCGCGCGTCTTCACGCCCGCCCGGATCGCGATCCTCAAATTTCTCGCATCCGAGGCTGCGACCTCGCTCGACAATGCCCGCCTGTACCGGGAGCTTCAGGAGCGGGAGTCGAGGATCCGCCGGCTGGTCGAGGCCAACATCATCGGGATCTTCATCTTCGATCACACCCCCGACATCCTCGATGCCAACGACGCGTTCCTGAAGACCATGGGATATGATCGCGAGGATCTCGCCGCAGGCCGGTTGCGCTGGGCAGATCTGACACCGCCCGAATGGCAGGAGCGCACCGACCGCGCGCGGGCCGAATTGAAGGCGACGCGGGTTGTCCACCCGTTCGAAAAGGCGTTCTTCCGCAAGGACGGCAGCCGGGTGCCGGTGCTGACCGGCGGAGCCTTGTTCGACGACGAGCAGGAGCAAGGCGTTGCCTTCGTGCTGGATCTCAGCGAGCGCAAGCGCGCCGAAACCGAGGCACGCGAGAACGAGCAGCGTTACCGCGAGGCCCAGATGGAGCTGGCCCACGCCAACCGCGTGGCGGTGATGGGACAGCTGACGGCGTCGATCGCCCACGAGGTCAATCAGCCGAACACCGCCGTCATCGCCAGCGCGCAAGCGGCCTTGAGCTGGCTCGATCGCCAGCCACCGGCACTGGAGCAGACGCGCAGGGCGCTGACACGCGCCATCGAAAACGGCATCCGCTCCAGCGAGGTCATCGAGCGAATCCGGGATCTCGTCAAGAAATCACCGCCAAAACGGGATTCCCTGGCGATCAACAACGTCATCGGCCAAGTCATCGAACTCACGCAGGCTGAGGCGGCCCGGAACGATGTCGCGATCCAAACGGTGTTCGCCGATCGTCTGCCCAAGGTCATCGGCGATCGCGTCGAGCTGCAGCAGGTCACGCTCAACCTGATCCTGAACGCCATCGAGGCGATGAGCGAGACAACGGAGGGCAAGCGTGAGCTGTTGATCCAGACCGCAAGAGCAGATGCCGAAAGCATACGCGTATCGATCACGGATTCGGGACCAGGCTTGTCTGCGGAGGGCCTCGCGCGGCTGTTCGAACCCTTCTACACGACCAAGTCGGGCGGCCTCGGTGTCGGACTGTCGATATGCCGCTCGATCATCGTGGCGCATGGCGGCAGACTGTGGGCGACTGCAAACGAACCGCGCGGAGCCGTCTTCCAGTTCACTGTTCCGATGGATGACGGCTTTACGGTTGGTTGAATCATCTCGGCTGGCGTCATCACACCGCAAAATTGGTGCGATGACCTGTAACCAAGGCCGGGCCGCGGACGAAATATAGCCATCGGATCGCGCCGGCGAAGCCAAGCACGGGCCGGAACAGGTTCGCCACCGACCGACGGTGCGCTGCAAGGAGAGATCAGTTGGGACTGTCCTGGCAACAAGGCCCGCTTTCAACGGGAGCAATCGGCCGCTTTCTCGTCCCCGAGCCGCTGCCCAAGCGACTCCTGTACGTCGAACCGTTACGCCGCCGCATCCGCGTGCGCTTTGGGGGAAGCTGGATCGCCGATAGCGAGCGGGTGCTCCTCCTTTTCGAACCGGGCCGTTATCCTGTGGCCTATTTCCCGGAGGCCGATGTTTCCCCTCATGTGCTGGAACGCACCGAGCACATCACTCAACACGCCGATCTTGGGCCGACGTCCTGGTACAGCGTCCGGGTCGACGAGCAACACATCGCGGCGCGAGGAGCGTGGCGGCACACCAACCTGCCCGCCCATGCAGGCGATTTGCAGGGTCTGATCGCGTTTGCCTGGCGGGCCATGGATGCCTTCTACGAGGAAGACGAACGCATCGTGGGCCATGCCGCCGATCCCTATCACCGCATCGACATCCGCCAGACCTCTCGTAACCTCGTGGTCAACCACCAGGGCCGGGTCATCGCCGATACAAAGCGGCCGCTGGTCCTTTACGAGTCCGGCTTTGCACCGCGTTGGTATGTTCCACGTGCCGACATCGATGAGGCTGCCCTCACTCCGGTCAAGCTCCAGACCTTCTGCCCGTACAAGGGCCTCTGCAGCTATTACTCCATCGGAGACGCGCGCCAGGCGGCATGGTCGTATCCCGACGCCTATCCCGAAGTCCGCCGCATCTCCAATTTTGTATCGTTCGAGCCGGACATCGTGACGGTCCATCTCGATGGCACGCAGATACGTCTCGAACCCGGCCAATTGGTGGTTCCACACGGCCCCGATCGTAATCTTGACATCGCCGAGGTGGTCGCCGAGCCAACGCCCGGTGGCCGACCCACTGAAGCTGCAACCAGTTCTCTCCATCGACGCTCGTGAGACGAACGAGCATATCTTCGAGATCGCGCAGCATTTAGCCTTTCGCGTCCACGACTATTGTGGCCCTCAACGGAGCCGCTCATCCCGAGCCTCCACTACGGGAGCGCCACAATGTCCCATCGTTCGAACCAGACACGCTCGATCCGTTCGGCTTTTGCGGGCCTTCTCCTGATCGGCTTGCTGTCGCCCGCACATGCCTCCGACCGGAACAGCTCTCTCGACGCCCTCCCCGATCTGCCGTCGCGGGCCGCCGCGCGTTTCGCCTCGGCCGAGCCGACGTCGCGCCTGCCCTGGCTCGCTCCGGTCGGCCACCGTCAGCCGAGCCGGGCCGATGCGCCTCGATCGGATTCTCTGTCGGCCTGGGAGCGTGAGCAGCAGCAGCGCGATCAGATGCTGGATCGCAAGCTCATCATCTGCCGCGGATGCTGAGCTAGCCCGGCCACCTCACGCTCGCCTGCCTAGGCATTCTCGCCAGCCGACGCCGTGTCTGCGCTCTTCGCCAGCTCCAGCTCGTCAATCGTCGCAGGCGTCTGCGCAAACTTTCGCCATTGCGCGGGGGTGATGCCCATGTGGCTCTTGAACGCCCGCTGGAACGCCGCCTCGGACAGATATCCGACCGCCTCGGCCACCGCTCCGGTCGAGAGCGAGGATTTCCTCAGTTCGTTCGTTGCCAGCGTCATGCGGATGTCGGTCAGCAGTTCGCTGGGCGAACGTCCGACCTTCTCCTGGAATTGACGAGCGAGTGTCGCACGCGACATGTTGGCGAGCTGCGCGAGCTCGGGCAGCGTCCATGCGCGCGCGGGCGCATTGAACATGGCCGCAACGACCGGCGCGAGGCGTGGGTGACCTGCGAGCGCAAGCAGCCCGCGCGGCGCGTCCCCGGTCTCGCTGGCGAGGCGCAGCACGAGCGCGAACATCGCCGTCGACAACGCGTTCAGCATCGCGCGGCCACCCAGCTGATCGTCTGCGGTCTCTCCGCGCATCAAGGCAACGAGACCTCCGAGCTGCCCCGCCGTGTCCCGCTCTCCGGCCTGCGCGCCGGCCCTCACGATCAGCACCGGCGGCAGATAGTTGCGCAGCAGCCGGTCGTGCGGCGGGGCGATCGAAAAATGTCCGCACAGCAGATCGAGCCGCGCGTCCGAGCCGGGATTCTCGCTGATCGTGAAGTTGAGTGACGCGCGGTTGCGGGCCTTCAGCGGCGCAGCTCCGCTGCCGTCGTGCATGACGTGCCGGGGGTTGCGCGGCAGCAGCAGAATGTCGCCGGCCTCCAGTAGCAACGGCCGGCCTCCCGCCGGATCGTCCAGCATCGCCGAGCCAGCGAGCACCGCGTGGTACGGGATCTCGTTGACCTCGCCCGGCCCCTGCTCGATCCGCCAGGGCGCGCCGTAGGAGCAGCGCAGGTCCAGACGGCCGCGCACCGGCATCATCTCGAACAGCCGGCTCAGCCAATCCATCGTATTCCTCTCTCGGCACGCCACTTGAGACGATCGAGCATATATACAAGCCGATCAAGCATTCAACATCTCAGATCGCGACCCTACTGTGACTCCGCAATCGTTCACCACCCCAACACGGAGTGCCATCATGTCCCGTCTTTCCGTCCCGAACCTCGAAACTGACGCCGGCCCCTCCGGCCAGGTCTATGCCCAGATCAAGAAGGCCATCGGCAGCGTGCCGAACACCTTTGCGGCCATCGCCGCCCATGGCCCCGCTGCGCTCAAGGCCGTGCTCGCTGCCGACACTGTGCTCGCCTCCGGCGGACTGACCAAGTCCGACAAGGAGATCATCAAGCTCGTCATCAGCGAAGCCGCCGGCTGTGACTATTGTGTCGCCGCCCACAGCCATCTCGCAAGGCTCGTCGGCCTTGCGCCGGAGGCCCTGAAGCAGATCCGCGAAGGCCGGCCCACCGGTGATGCCCAGCGCGATGCGCTGGTCGCTTTCGTCGACAAGCTTGCGCGCACCAGCGGCACCGTCAGCCACAAGGATTTCGTCGCGATCAAGGCCGCCGGCTACAGCGACGCGCAGCTCGTCGACATCAGCCTCGCCTTTGCCACCACCGTGTTCACCAACGTCTTCAACCGCATCAACGATACCGAGATCGACTTCCCGGCGGTCGCCTAACGCGACGGCCGCCACGTCGCTCATCTCACATCAGGGATCACGACCATGACCATGCTTGCCAACACCCACACCGCCCAAAATCCTCTCGTCCGCGCCCTGCAGGGATCCGGCCTGCTCGCGGAAGATCTCGACTACCATGTCGTCCGCGCCTCGATGGTGATCATGTTCTTCTTCTTCGGTTACCAGAAGTGGTTTCCGTACGAATTCGAACGGCTGGTCCCGTTCATCAGCAACGGCCCATTGATCTGGTGGCTCTATCCCGTGTTCGGCCATGCCGGCGCCAGCTATTTCCTCGGCGTCTCCGAATGGACCTTCGGCGGGCTGCTGCTCGCGGGCTTCTGGAGCCACCGGCTTGGTGTGCTCGGCGCGCTCGGCTCGACCGGCACCTTCATCGCGACCGTCACCATCATTCCCTTCATGCCGGAGGGTTGGGACCTCGCCGCGGGAGGCTTCCCCGCGATGACGGGCAACGTGCCCTTCCTGATGAAGGACGTCGTGCTGCTCGCAGTCTCCTTCTATCTGCTAAGGCAGGATCTGGTTCGCCTGACGCGGTGACGGGTGGCACTCTGCCCAGCGACGTGTCGTCGGCGAGCTTTCCCGCTCGCCGGCGATGGCACGTCGCGACGATCACGGCAGTGTGCCCGCGAGCAGCCGTTTTCGCAGAGCATCAATGAACGCTCTTACCCGGACGGGCATTTGCGCGCGAGTCAGGAAAACCGCCCATATCGCGAGCTCAACCGGCGCGGCATCCGCCAGGACGATACGCTTCAACTCTCCGCGTTCAATCTGCTCGTACACATCCCAATAGGTCATCATGGCGACCCCCACGCCCGCAAGACAAGCCGCTCGAACAGCGTCGACTGTGCTGGCCGACAGCGGGCCGGCGATCCGGATCTGCTCCAATTCGCCTCCACGTACGAACGGCCAGGTCTCCATCGCATGAAGCCTGATGCAGGGGTGACTCACCAGATCGCCCAGCGTTGCCGGTTCGCCGAAGCGAGCGATATAGGCTGGCGATGCGCAGAGTATGTAAGGATTGTCGGCGAGCCTTGTCGCGATCATGTCGGAAGGCTTCATCGGCGCAACGCGGATCGCAACGTCGAGACCCATCGAAGCGATGTCGACGCGATCGTCGCTCAGGACAAGATTGACCCGAAGCGCCGGGTTGTCCGCGATCAGCTTGGCCACGACGGGTACGATGACGGCATGGCCGATGACGTTCGGCGCTGTGACCTTGAGCACACCTGAGAGCCCCGAGCCGGCGGACGACACGGACTCGAATGCTGAATCGCGGGCGGCTATCAGGGCGGCGGCGTGAGGCAAAAAGGCCTCGCCCTCAGGGGTGAGCGACAGTGAGCGCGTGGTCCGATGAAACAGGCGCGCGCCGAGCTCAGCTTCAAGCGCTGCGAGCCTTCGACTGACCAACATTGGCGTGGTGCCCATCTCTCGCGCCGCAGCGGACAGGCTGCCGGCGGTCACGATGCTGCGAAACAGGGCTACATCCGCGAAATCCATTTTATAACGATAATCGATAAAGTGCTTAGCTTCCAGCCGGACTTCTGTCGGGTCACGGCAAGCTCTAAATCGCTCTCCAGCAAGGGAGGCCACTCCCGAAGGTAAAGACTCTGGAGATTTAATAATGATGGACAGCGAAGCGAAGGCGCTTTTCACGCCAATCGATATAAACGGCCGTGCCGCGAAGAACCGTCTTGCTGTTGCGCCAATGACGCGCATCACGGCGACCCAGGACGGCCGGGCCACCGAAACCATGACGCGATACTACGAGCGGTTCGCGCGAGGCGGGTTTGGAACGGTCATCACCGAAGGCATCTACACAGACCAGGCGTTCTCGCAGGGCTACGTCCATCAACCCGGCATGACCGACGAAGTGCAGGCCATGGCCTGGAAGCCGGTCGTCAACGGCATCAAGTCGCACGGAGCGGTGGCCATCGCCCAGATGATGCATGCCGGAGCGATCAGTCAAGGCAATCGCTTTCGCGACAGCACGGTGGGGCCGTCTGCCATTCAGCCCAAGGGCGAGCAGATGACATTCTATCACGGAAAGGACCGCTACGTGCTGCCGGCAGCCATCACGGAAGAGCAGATCGCCGACGCCATCGCCGGCTTCGCGGGCTCGGCTGCGCGAGCGATCCAGGTCGCCGGGTTCGACGCCATCGAGATTCACGGCGCCAACGGCTACTTGCTCGACCAGTTCCTGACCGACTACGCCAACAGCAGAACCGATCGCTGGGGCGGCGCCACGGAGAACCGCGTGCGGCTAATCGTGGAAACCTTCAAGGCGGTGCGCGCGAAGGTCGGGAGCGCGGTGCCGGTCGGCGTCCGCATCTCGCAAGGCAAGGTGAACGACTATCATCACAAATGGGCGGGTGCGGAGCGTGACGCCGAAATCATCTTCGGCAGCCTCGGCGATGCCGGCGCCGACTTCGTCCATGTGACCGAGTTTGAGGCGTGGAAGCCCGCTTTCGCCAAGGACGGCCCGTCATTGATGCGCCTCGCCAAGCGCTACGCCCCCAAAGCGACGATTTTCGCCAATGGCAGCCTGCATAACATCGAGCAGGCGGTGGCTGCGCTCGACGATGGCGCCGATGTCGTCACGATAGGCCGTGGGGCCTTGGCGAACCCCGACCTGCCCAAGCGTCTGTTGGACCGCAGCTCTCTGGATGAATTTGACCCTGCGATCCTCGGCCCCATCGCCGACATCAAGGACACGGAACTGATGATGTGAGCGCGTCCCGCGACGTCGATGCCGAGGGCCGATGCACTGAAGATCGTGCACGCATCGAAAGGAACGATCATGACGGACGCGATCTCCGATGCCTCGGTGGCGTTGTCGCTCATGCTGGAAGCATTGCGCATGCTCGATGGGCCCGAGCATTCGAAGGCTGCGGCCCACCTTCGAGCGGCCATCGAGGAGCTATCGCCTCACACCGCGCAACAGTTGCTTCCACCTCTCGGTAAGGCTCCGAGCAGGTCCTAAGTCGTCGTCGGGGGTGTGACCGCAACGATCTCATCATCGTTTCGGCACCGCTCATCTCACCGCACGACCCGTGAAGACGGCAAGGCCGTGATGGTCGAGACCACCGGTGATTTTATAAAAAGACTTCTGATATAGTTCTAATTAATTTTAAAATTCGTTCTGGATGACGACTCGCTATCGAAGATATGACTTGCAACAAATATCTGAAATTACACAGTTATATTATTTTCTTCGATCACGACAAAGCGAACCAATCCCACGCGTTCTTTGATGTGTTTTTATAAAAACGCATTTTATATAGAGACGCACAATAGTCGGATGCAACCGAAAGGATCAATGGCATGGCCAAGTTCGCCTTCTTCGTCGAGTTGAAAGCCAATCGGGGCAAGGAAGCGGAAGTCGAAGCTTTCCTGAAGCAGGGCGCCGCGATGGCGAAGGCAGAGGCCGGAATAGCGGCGTGGTACGGGCTCAAGGAAGAGGAGCCGGGACGCTACGGAATCATCGACACGTTCAATGACGAAGTTGGACGAGACGCGCATTTGAACGGCGAACTTGCAAAGGTGCTGTTCGCGAAGGCAGGCGAGCTGTTTTCCGAAGCTCCCAAGGTGCACCGGCTTCACGTCATCGCCCAGAAATAGAGCGTCTTACCGAGGCTCTTCGTTGCAAGGCAGATGATGAGCTTGGGCGGCGCGACTTAACGAGCACTTCAGCGAAGCGACCTCCTCCCTAATTCTCCCGAAAAGGACTCACGATGAACCAGGAATCGCCCAAGCCCACTGTCGTTCTTGTGCACGGGGCTTTCGAAGACGCGTCGATCTGGAATGGAGTGATTGAGAGGCTCCAGCGCGACGGCTACCCGGTCGTCGCCTTCGGCAATCCGCTGCTGGGCCCGGCAATCGACACCGCGTACCTGCGCAGCCTGTTGGACAAGATCCAGGGGCCCGTGATCCTGGCGGCCCACTCCTATGGCGGGGCCGTCATCACGCAGGCCGGGGACGACCCCAAGGTCAAGGGCCTTGTCTACGCGGCCTCCATCATGCCCGCGGTCGGGGAGGCCGCAACCCATTTGCTCGAACGGTTTCCCGGCAGCACATTCCCCACATCCGTCGAGCCGACCACGTACACCCTGCCCGACGGGACCAGCGGCACGTATCTCCTCTACCAGCCCGACAAGTTCCACAGCAACGTTGCCGCCGACGTGCCCGCGAGCGTGGCCGCCCTGATGCTCGCCGGCCAACGCCCCATGAACCTGGCGGCCCTGACCGAACCGCTGACATCCGCGGCTTGGACGAGCAAGCCGAGCTGGCAAGTCAGGCCCCTGCAGGATCGCGCCATTCCGGTCGACGAATACAAGTTCGAAGCCGATCGCGCCCACGCCACCGTCATCGAGGTGAACGCTTCGCACGCCGTCCCCGTCTCCAACCCTGAAGTCGTGGCCGACGCAATCGAACAGGCCGCCCGCGCAGCAGCGGAGTAACGGCGTCCGCAAAGCGTGGTCGCTTGGCATCATTCAAACAGGGAGGACCCATCCGATGACGCAGGACGGTGAGCAAGAAGCAACGCCGCCCTGGGATGCGGCTCGGGTGAAGCTCACATCGAACGAACTGGCCCCCGGCGTTTTCGCGGTCATGCCTGACGACGTGTTCGAGAAAGACCACGTCGCCACCACGGCCGGCTTCGTGATCGGCGAACGCAGCGTACTCGTCGTCGAGTCAATGCTGAATGGCGATCTCGCCTCGCAGCTTATCGGGCTCGTACGCCAAGTGACGTCGAAGCCGATCCGCTTCCTCGTCAACACCAGCTATCATGGCGACCACGCCTACGGGAATTACCTGTTTCCCGACAGCACTGTCGTTATTCAGCATCCGGCGACCAAGCGCTACATGGAAGGAAGCTTCGAGGACGATCGCCGTTTCATGATCAGCCTCATGGGTAAGGGGAAGGGCATTGAACGCGTGCAGGCACGCGCCGCTGACATCACCGTCCCCGACATGATCAGCGTCGATCTTGGCAGCCGCATCGTCGAGGTCCGTCACTTTGGGTTCGCGCAGACGCCAGGCGATTTGGTCATATGGGCGCCAGACGCGAAGGTGCTTTGGGTCGGCAACATGATCCAAGCACCGTCTCCGGCGCTTCCGTGGCTCCTCGAAGGGCGGCACAAGGAGACGATGACGACCCTTGCGCGCGTGCGCGACTTCCTGCCGGAAGACGCGACCATCATTCCCGGCCACGGGCGGCCGATGCGTCCCGCGGACATCGAATTCCCGCTTCGCTATCTTCGCGAGCTCGACAGCGCCGTGCGCACGGCGATCGCAGAAGGTCGATCGATCGAGGCCACGCTCGAGGCGGTCGCCATGGCGCACTACGGTGAGTACAGCCTGTTCGATTGGGCGCACAACTCCGTCAACGTGCCCGCCGCCTTCCGCCACCTGCAAGAGCCGGACGGCGGATTGGCCTAGGGGAACACGCATCGGAGTCGACCGCGAGCCTGGAATATCTCGTCGCGTTCGCAACCCTATCGATGTAGCTGATATTACGTCGATTTCTCCCTTGCGTCGCCGGGAGAACGTCGGTGCCGCCGAAGTGTGAACGCAGCAGCGATCGAAGCGCTTGCTGTGCGCGTCACCTCATTGTCGGCTCGCAAGGCAACCCCTTTCGCTGATAGACACAGGGTCGGAGGCAGCTTTCGCCATGGAGCAGTTCGACTCGCTCCGAATCTTCCGGACCGCAGGTCAGAAAGCGACTGCGGATTGGTCGGCGCAAGGAAGTCTGCCCCCGTTGTGGTCTTCGCCCTTTGGGCGATCAATTTGCGGGAGCGACCCTTGGCGAAAGGGTTACAGGAAGGGGAAATCAAGCAGGAGCTGCAAAATGGCGGGCACCTGCGCAATGTCCTCATCATCACCAAGACGATCGAGGGTATGGCCGAACACCTGGCCTATGTTCGGCCGAGTTGGCGACGCGAATTCCTGCCGCTCCGAACCTGGGGCGACAAGGAAGATCGTACCTACAAGGATCTGGATCGGCTGCTCGTGCTTCTCCGCGACGACTTCGGCTATCGGGGCTTCATTGGGCTCTACATGGATGGTGATCCCGATCTCGTGCGCTATCGCGCGCTTTCGGAAAGCGAAGAGGCGGACGACAAGCCGTAAAGCTCGGATCCGACGGTGCCGCTGGCTCACTGCGTGGCTCGCGGTGACATCAGGACGCTCACCCGCAGAATAAAAATGGCTCGCTTGATGCGAGCCATTTTCTCATCGGGACCGGTGAAGTCCGAACGTGGCTGCGGGATACACTACCGCGACCATGTTGGGACGACGCCGTTCAGCGATTTCGGGCCGCCAGGGCACGTCACGCGTCAGCGAAGACCGCCGGTGACGTGAAGTGTCTCGCCCGTGACGTAGGACGCTTCGTCCGAAGCGAAGAAGGCCACCGCGGCAGCGATCTCCTCAACCTTGCCGATGCGGCCAAGCGGGGTGGTGGATTCGATCCAGTTGCGCATATCGCCCTCGTGCAGGCCGGCAGACACGACGCCTTCGGTGGCGATCATGCCTGGATTGACGGCGTTGACGCGGATCTTGCGCGGCGCGAGCTCCTTCGACAGCACGGAGGAGATCGCATCCACCGATGCCTTCGTCGCGGTGTAGACGGCGGTGTTCGCCGGCGCGATGGTCGACACGCCCGAGCTGATGTTGATGATGCTGCCCCCATTGGGATTGAAGTGCTGCACCGCTTCCCCCGAGATCAAGAGAAGCCCGAGCACATTGAGGTCGAAATGCTTGTGGAAATGCTCAGGCGTGATGGCCTCGAGCGGCGCGAACTCGTAGATGCCCGCGTTGTTGACGAGGATATCGATCGCACCGAACGCCTTCACGGTCTCCGCGACGACGCTTTTCACGTTTTTGGCATCGGCCAGGTTGCCGTGCACGGCGACGGCTTTGCCACCCTTGGCGATGATGGCTGCGACCACGCGGTCGGCGGCCTCTTTGCTGGCGCTGTAATTGACGGCAACCGCCGCACCCTCAGCCGCAAGCCGGGCTGAGATTTCGGCGCCAATGCCTTTGGATGCGCCGGTTACGAGCGCAACTTTGCCTTCGAGTCTCTTGGTCATCGCATGTTTTCCGTTGTTCGGCGGGATGCCGATATTCAATAGTTCAATACTAGTGAACTATTGAATGAGTTCAAGGGACGTGCTATATTTTGGGCATGGTGCAGTTCGTTCACCCATCGCGGGACGAGATTACACTCGCCGGGGTGCTTGGAGCTCTCGCGGATCCAATGCGGCTGCGCATCGTCAAAAGCCTGGCCGCGCAAAACGATTGCATGTCGTGCACCGAGGCGGCGCCTTGCCCTGACATGGCGAAGTCGACTCTGTCGAACCATTTTCGGATCCTGCGGGAGGCCGGCCTGATCCGGACGTCAAAGCAAGGCGTCCAGCACCGCAACGTTTTGCGCGAAGAGGACATCAACGCGCGGTTTCCGAAACTGCTCAAAATGATCCTGAGCTTTCCGGACTGAGGGCATTCGCGCACGACAGATTTGTGGAGCGCGCAAGGGATCGGCTGATGTTGCCACCGGGCGTATCCCAAAACAAAAATGGCCCGAGCTTCCGTCCCGGCGCGGCGTGTTGCCCGGCGTTCGCGCCATGATCAATTTTCTGGCTACAGCGCCGAAGGCCCAGGTCTAGCGCGCCGTCTCTAAGCCGACCTGCTAGGGCTGCAAGACATGTTGCTCCGCGCGCGTGACGGAGCCTCCAAGCAGGCAACCCACGGGCCGGCTGTCAGCGAAGCCGAGCCGCACCCGAATCTCGGACAACGACCCCATCGCCCGGCCCTGCATGATGGTGATCCGCGCGCTGTTGCGCTCGACCAGGCCGTTCTTGAGCAGTCCGAACGCGAGCGCCGCGGCGGCAATGCCGGTGGCAGCATCTTCCGGGTAGCCTGATGACTTCGGAAACTGTCGCGCCTCGAAGCGCCGTTCGCCCTGATGTTCGATGGCGTAGGGGTAAAGTCCGGTGGACCCGATCCGCCCGCAGCACGCCTCGATCTGCGCCGGGTCCGGCACCAGCTCATTGAGCTCGCGGACGCCCTTGATCGGGATGAGCGTCTTCACGCGCGACGTGACGGCGTTCTGCACCGGCATATCCAGCAGATCGCGGCGCGACAGCTTGAGCGTCGACAGAACGTCCTCCTCTTCGGCACGCGAGAGATCGACGACCTTGCCGACAGGCTGGCTGATCTCGACGGACGGTTCACCGGAGCCCACACGATCGACATAGCCCGTCACCGATCCGCTGCGTGTCTCGATGCGGACCTGTTCGCCCGGCAAGCGCCCCTTGGTCGCGAGGACCCAGAGCGCGCCGATCGTCGCGTGACCGCACATCTCCATCTCGTGTCGCGGAACCCAGAACCGGAAGGCATAGTCGGCGTCGCCGCTGGGAGCCGGCAGGACGAAGCCCGACTCATGCCCGAAGCGCCGGGCCACCGACTGCATCCCCTCAGCAGTCAGGTTCGATGCATCGATGACAATTGGACAGGGGTTGCCGCCGCGCCCCGTGTGGGTGAACACGTTGACAAGGTCGATCTCGGTCATTGGACAGCTCACTTCATGGAGTGCGCGACGGTGTCAACGATCGCGTTGGCAACAGTTTGATGGACCATGGTCAGATTCGGATGGCTCTCGAATGCCTCGCTGGGCGGAAGCGACAACCTCTGCATGTCGAATCCAAACCTGGGAAGTCGTAACGCTATTCAAGTTTTAGTGACATGTCCGGCTAGATCATTTCTTACAAGCGTCGAAATATTTGCACCGCGCCGATGTTTCTTATGCTGATGACAGCAACACCAGGATCCCCGATGCCCCCGGCTGCGCTGGTCTCCCTGGCGACGTCGGTGCCTCCCCACGTGTTTTTGCAAGAGGACGTACTGACGGCGGCATGGGATGTCTTCGGCGCCCGCTTTCCCGAATTCGAACGGTTCTCAAGCATTTTCGCGAATGCCGGCATAGTCAAGCGTCACGGCGTCAAGCCGTTCGACTGGTATCTCGAACGACGAGGCTGGCCCGAACGCACCGAGGCCTTTCTCGAGGGAGCTGAAGCGCTATTTGTCGATGTCGCCGAGAAGGCGCTGGCGAGCGCGCAACTTGCTGGCGGCGATGTCGACACTGTCGTGACCGTCTCTTCCACGGGAATCGCGACACCAAGTCTCGAGGCGCGCGTTGCTCGCCGGATGGGCTTCCGGTCCGACACGATGCGTGTACCGGTGTTTGGTCTCGGCTGTGCGGGCGGGGTTTCGGGTCTATCGATTGCGTCGCGCCTCGCCCAAGCGCGCCCTGGCACCAACGTGCTGCTGGTCACGATCGAGCTCTGCTCACTCGCACTTCGCCTGGACGAACTTACCAAAGTCAACATCGTCGCCGTCAGCCTGTTTGGCGACGGCGCTGCTGCAATCGTGTTGCGCGCGGGCGATGGCGGTGCGACGCAGATCGAGGCTGCCGGCGAACACCTTTGGCCGGATACGCTCGGCATCATGGGATGGAGTGTCGATCCGGAAGGATTCGGCGTCATCTTTCGCCGCACCATACCTGACTTCGTCACGAGGCATCTCAACTCCGCCGTGACCGAAATTCTCTCCAGAATGCGTCTTTCGGTGGAAGACATTGACCGGTTCATCTGCCATCCCGGCGGCGCGAAGGTTATCTGTGCATTGGAAGGCGCGCTCGCGCTCGACCAAGGAACGCTTTCCCATGAACGGCAGATTATCGCCGACTTTGGTAACATGTCGTCACCCACTGTATTGTTCGTGCTTGAGCAGGCTCGCGCGAAAGGGCTGCCGGCGCGCTCACTGTTGACGGCGCTCGGACCCGGCTTCACCGCGAGCTGTGTCACGCTACGGCACACTTCGTGACGTTTGCTGAACTCATTCTCGGCGCCATCACGCTGCAGCGCGTCGGCGAGCTCGTCATTTCGCGTGCTAACACTCGAAAGCTCCTGGCCCGCGGCGCCGTCGAGGTGGCACCCCGGCATTATCCGTTGATCATCACGGTTCATGCCGCCTGGCTGTTGTCGCTGTGGGTGCTCGGCCGCGACCAACCGGTGAATGTCGTTGCCCTGGCCAGCTATCTTATCCTTCAGTGCCTTCGCTTCTGGGTCATCTGGACGCTCGGCTCACGATGGACGACGCGGATTATTGTTCTGCCCGAACAGCCGCTCGTGTCAGCGGGACCCTATCGATTTCTGTCGCATCCCAACTATGCCGTGGTTGCCGGCGAGATCGCCGTGCTCCCTTTGGTTCTGGATCTGCCGCTGCTGGCCATCGTCTTCACCATCCTCAACGCCGCGGTTCTCGCGATCCGCATACGGGCCGAAAACCTCGCCCTCGCCGCATCCCGTGAGACATTATGCGTGGCGCATAATGACTGAACGGGTTACCGAGCCGAGTGCAGCTACGTGGCTTGGCTTCGTCCTGATGTGCCTCGGCATGTTCATGGCGATCCTCGACATTCAGGTCGTCGCCACTTCGCTACCCACGATCCAGAGTACACTCGCCATATCGCGAGAGGCGATGAGCTGGATTCAAACCGCGTATCTGATCGCCGAGATCATCGCCATTCCACTGACCGGGTGGCTTACGCGCGTTCTAACGCTGCGATGGCTGTTTGTTATTGCGATCAGCCTCTTTACCCTTGCCTCCATCGGCTGCGCGTTCAGCAGCAGTTTTACGACGCTTGTCAGCTTCCGCGTGCTTCAGGGTTTCGCTGGCGGCGTGCTGATTCCGGCGGTTTTTTCCGCTGTCTTTCTGCTGTTTCCGATCCGTTTGCATCCCGTTGCCACCACCATGGCCGGCATTATGGCCGTGCTGGCGCCCACCTTCGGGCCGGTGGTCGGTGGCTGGATCACCGACACCTGGTCCTGGCATTGGCTGTTTCTGATCAATGTCGCTCCTGGGGTAGTCGCCGCACTCGCCACGCCAATGCTGCTGCCGCGCGAACGACCCCGGCTTTCTGATCTGGCTACACTCGACGTGCCGTCTCTCGGACTTCTTGCGGTTTCGCTTGCATGCCTGGAGATCGGTCTGAAGGAAGGCCCGCAACGCGGGTGGCTTTCTCCATTCTGTTCCATCCTGATCGTCTTGAGTGCTGCCGCGGCAACCGTCTTCGCCATCCGAACACTCAGGGCCGCGCATCCGGTGGTCGAACTGTCGACATTTAGATCGCGCTCGTTTGCGATCGGTTGCGCATTGAGCTTCTTCCTCGGAGTTGGATTGTTCGGCTCGGTCTATCTCATGCCGGTCTTCCTCGCCTATGTTCGACATCATGACGCATTTGAAATCGGCACGATCATGCTCGTCACCGGCGTTGCGCAGCTTGCCACCGCGCCGATTGCGGGCCTGCTGGAAAGCAGGTTTGATCCCCGCTGGTTGTCGGCGGCGGGGTTTGGTCTGTTCGCGATCGGGCTGGGTTGCAGCGCATTCGAGAGCCGTGTCGCCGACTTCCAAGAAATGTTCTGGCCGCAAGTCTTGCGCGGCGTTGCGATCATGTTTTGCCTGCTGCCTCCGACCCGGCTGGCGTTGGGTTCGCTGACCGCATCACGGGTACCCGACGCAAGCGGCCTGTTTAACCTGATGCGAAACCTCGGGGGCGCAATCGGCATCGCGCTGATCGATACGATCCTTTACGGGCGCACCGGCGGGCACGCCGACGCTTTGCGCGAGCGCCTGATTGCGGGCGATGTGACTGCGGCTCAGGCGATCGGGCTTGACGTCACGCTGTTTACCCACCGCCCTCCGCAGGTCTCCGATGCCACGGTTGAAGCCTATCTGCGTCCCATGGTCGAAAAGGCCGCGTTCGCGCTCAGCGCCAACGAAGCCTGGGCCCTCCTCGCTTGCGTGGCGCTGCTCGGACTGTTGCTCATTCCGTTCGCGGCCGGTCCCCTGGAAGGCACTGATGAGAATTCTGGTGATGGCGCACTCAATTGAGTGGCGAATAGAGATCGCAATTGCCGCGACGCGCCGCCCGACGGCGAAGTTCGGCGTGGTTCGCTTACCTATCTGAGGAAGGCCGCACTGACAGAGGGACTCGTCGTGACCTGAGACGGTAGGTGCCCGCCCCACCAAACAAAAATGGCCCGCGTGATGCGGGCCATTTTCGTATCGGAACCGGTAAAAGTCCGAACTTGGTTGCGGGGATAGGATTTGAACCTATGACCTTCAGGTTATGAGCCTGACGAGCTACCGGGCTGCTCCACCCCGCGTTAAACCGTCGCTTTGCCTTGGCCAAGATGCCGGGACGGTGAATGAAGTGGCCGGCGCTGTTCGCGTGGCTTGCTTCGTCCGTCCCAAAGGCTTCCTTGGAAGGCAACCCCGGGGCAAAGCCCCTCGGGTGCGAGGCGTATGTACCAACCCGGGCTGCCTTTGGAAAGGGCCGCGGGGACGTTTTTTTCGACTTTATGACAGTGAGTTGGGCCGATTTCCGGCCCGTTTGGCGCACTCTTGCCAGAAGTTCCACAAAGGGCCAGCTTGCGGCAACAAAACGTGGGGGGCCAACGCCATTTTCGGGAGGAACGCCATGGACCAGCCCCTGGATAAGTCCCCGGAGGGCGCCCCGCTTCGGGCCCTCAACGAGGCCTTCCATGCCATGGTCGCGCGGGCGCGCGCCGAGCCTGCACCTGATCTGGCCGAGCGGCTCGACCGGCTGGCGCGGCTGCGCACTGTGGTCGCCGACAACGAGGAGCGTTTCAGGCAGGCGATCTCGGCCGATTTCGGCCACCGCTCGGCCGTCGAGACCACCATCGCCGAGACGATGCTGGTGTTCTCCGAGATCCGGCATGCGACCAAACACCTGAAGAGCTGGATGGCGCCGCAGCGCGTGGCCACCGCGCTGCAATTCCTGCCCGCGCGCAACCGCCTGATCCCGCAGCCGCTCGGCGTCGTCGGCATCATCGCGCCCTGGAATTATCCGCTCCAGCTCACGCTTGCGCCGGCGATCGGCGCGATCGCTGCCGGCAACCGGGTCATCATCAAGCCGAGCGAACAGGTAGCCCACTTCTCGGCGCTGCTGAAGGAGACGATCGCGCAAAAGTTCGATGCCACCGAGGTGCTGATCACCGGCATCGAGGACGAGATCGCAAAAGCCTTCGCGAGCCTGCCGTTCGACCATCTCGTCTTCACCGGCTCGACCCGGATCGGCCGGCTGGTCGCTGAGGCCGCCGGGCGCAATCTCACGCCCGTGACGCTCGAGCTCGGCGGCAAGTCGCCGGCGATCATCGACGCCTCCGCCGATCTCGAGGAGGCGGCCGAGCGCATCGCCTACGGAAAGCTGCTCAATGCCGGGCAGACCTGCATCGCGCCGGACTATGTGCTGGTGCCCGAGCGCTCGTTGCAGGCCTTCGCCGAAAAAGTGCGCGCGCAGATGCGACGCATGTTCGGCACCGATCCGGCCAACAAGGACTACACCTCCGTCATCTCCGACCGGCACTATGCGCGGCTGGAAAATCTCGTCGCGGATGCCGCCCAGCGCGGCGCAAAAATCCTGCAACCGGCGAAAGCGGACGATCCGAACTGGAAAGCACACCGTAAATTCCCGCCGACACTGATCGTCGGCGCGACCGAGGCGATGGCGGTGATGCAGGAGGAGATTTTCGGCCCCGTTCTGCCGGTGCTGGGCTATCGCGATCCGGCGGAGGCGATCGCCTTCGTCAACGCCCGCGACCGGCCGCTGGCGCTCTACTGGTTCGGCAAGGATCGCGCCGCCCGCGACGAGGTGCTGTCGCGCACGATCTCCGGCGGCGTCACCGTCAACGACTGCCTGTTCCACTTCGCGCAAGCCAACCAGCCGATGGGCGGCGTCGGCGCGTCCGGCACCGGCGCCTATCACGGCGAATGGGGTTTTCGCACGTTCAGCAAACTGAAGCCGGTGTTTTATCGCTCCAAGTTCAACCGCCTCGCCGACCTCTATCCGCCCTATGGCGGCAAGATCGCGCGGCTGGAGAAGTTGATGCGGTTCATGTCGTAGCTTTCGGTCATTGCGAGCAAGCGCAGCAATCCAGACTGTCTCCGCGGCGGGATTCTGGATTGCTTCGCTACGCTCGCAATGACGAGAAGAAAAATGCAGAGGGGGGACACATCAGTGACTGACACATTCGATTTCGTCGTCGTGGGCGCGGGCTCCGGCGGCTGCGCGGTGGCCGGGCGGCTTTCGGAGGATGCGGCGACATCCGTGGCGCTGCTCGATGCCGGCGGACGGAACGACAATTGGCGGATCACCACGCCATTCGGGCTCGCTTTGCCATACAGGGCGGCCAACTGGGCCTTCGATACTGTGCCGCAGAAGGGATTGAACGGCCGTATCGGCTATCAACCGCGCGGCAAAGGCCTCGGCGGCTCCTCGGCGATCAACGCCATGGTCTACATCCGCGGCCACAAATCGGACTACGACCACTGGGCCTCGCTCGGCAATGCCGGCTGGTCGTACGCCGACGTGCTGCCCTATTTCAAGCGCTCGGAGAACAATTCCGATTTCGACGGCGAGTATCATGGCAAGGGCGGCCCGCTGCATGTCAACAGACTGCGCTCGGACAATCCGATCCACGACGTCTTCCACCAGGCCGCGCGCGAGGCGCAGTTCCGCATCCGCGAGGACTTCAACGGCGAGGACCATGAAGGGCTCGGCAGCTACCAGGTGACGCAGCACCATGGCGAGCGCTGGAGCGCGGCACGCGCCTATCTGAATCCTCACATGGACAAGCGCGCGAATCTGCGCGTCGAGACCCAGGCGCAGGCGACGAAAATCCTGTTCGAGGGCCGGCGCGCGGTCGGCATCGAATATGTGCAGGGCAAGCAGACGAAGCAGCTGCGCGCCCGCCGCGAGGTGATCCTCGCCGGCGGCGCATTCCAGTCGCCGCAGCTATTGATGCTGTCGGGCATCGGCGATGGCGAGGCGCTTGCCGCGCACGGCATTGGCGTCGCGCATCATTTGCCGGGCGTCGGGCGCAATCTGCAGGACCATCCGGATTTCGTGTTCGTCTACGCCTCCGACTATCCGCACTTCGTTCATTCATCGCTCGGCCGGTTGCCATCCCTGCTCCGCGCGATCCAGCGGTATCGCCGGGAGCGACGCGGCCTGATGACCACCAATTTCGCCGAGTGTGGCGGCTTCCTGAAGACCAGGCCCGACCTCGCCGTGCCAGACATCCAGCTGCACTTCGTCATCGCGATGCTCGACGACCACGGCCGCAAGAAGCACAAAGAGGCGGGCTTCTCGTGCCATGTCTGCCTGCTCAGACCGAAGAGCCGCGGCAGCGTATCGCTGAAAAGCGCCGATCCGCTCGCAGCGCCGATGATCGATCCGAACTTTCTGGGCGAGGCGGAAGATCTCGAGTCGATGGTCGCGGGCTTCAAGACCACGCGGCGGCTGATGGAGACGCCCGCGCTGCGCGCGTTGCAGAAGAAGGACATGTTCACGTCGGATGTGAGAACGGACGACGACATCCGCGCCATCCTGCGCAATCGCGTCGACACCGTCTATCACCCCGTCGGCACCTGCAAGATGGGCACCGATGCGATGGCCGTGGTCGATCCGAAGCTGAAGGTGCACGGCATCGAGGCCTTGCGCATCGTCGACGCCTCGATCATGCCGACGCTGATCGGTGGCAACACCAACGCGCCGACGATCATGATCGGGGAGAAGGCGGCGGATATGATCAGGGCGGAGATGCGTGCGAGTTAGCGCGACGCCGCCACCCAATTCTCCGCCGTCGTCCCCGCGACCGCGGGGACCCATAATCACAGGGAGATGTTGTGGGGCGAGATGGCAACTCCGAGTCTTCGCCAAACATCTCCCTGGGGTTATGGGTCCCGGGCTCGCGCTACGCGCGCCCCGGGACGACAGCGGTGGTTAGTTCAACAAGAACCCACCATCGACGGTGATGACACTCCCCGTCATGTACCGCGACGCCTTCGAGGCCAGCAGCAGGATCGCGCCATCGAGATCGGACTCGGCGCCGACGCGGCGCTGCGGGATGCGCTTGGTCAGGCGTTCGCCCGGCGGGGTGGACCAGAAGGCGTGATTCATTTCCGTGTCGATATAGCCGGGCGCCAGCGCGTTGATGCGGATGTTCTGGCCCGCGAGCTCCAGCGCCATCGCCCTGGTCGCCTGGAGGATGCCGGCCTTGGAGATCGCATAGGGCGACACCGCCTTCAGCACGCCGGTGCCGAGCACGGAAGCGATGTTGACGATGTTGCCTTCCTGCTTGCGCGCGATCATGCGGCGCGCGACTTCGGTCGCGAGGAAATAAGCGCCTTTCAAATTGGCGCCGATCACGGCGTCCCAATCGGATTCGGTCTGCTCGGTCGCGAGCTTCTCGATGGCGATGCCGGCATTGTTGATCAGCACCGTGATCGGACCGAGCGCGGCTTCCGTGGCATCCACGGCCTTGGCGATCGATGACATGTCCGTGACGTCGAGCGCGACCGCGGCAGCGCGGCCGCCCTTGCCGCGGATCTCCTCCTCCAGGCTCTTCAGCTTGTCGGTCTGCCGCGCGGCGAGCGCGACGGCCGCGCCATGGTCCGCCAGAACCCGGGCAAATTGCCGCCCCAGCCCCTGGCTCGCGCCCGTCACTAGGATGGTTTCTTGACTGACGTCGAATAAGTCTGACATGACGCTTGCCTTGAGTGTTTTCCCTGAGCTTTGGAGCCACCAATACAGACGATTTTAACGATCTGAAACCGGAATGATCGGTCCGGCGTTCATTCGTTCCAACGACGCAAGCGTTCCATCGAGGCAGGCCTGACGCTCATGAACAGTTTCGATCTCGCGATCTATGCGGCACTCGCCGTCGCGATCGGCTTCGGTTTCAGGACCGGCCTGCTCGGCAGCGCCATGACCATTCTCGCCTATCTCCTGGCCGCTCCCATCGCCGTCGCGCTGATGCCGTTGATCGTGCCGCAGGTCGCGACCAATCCGAACGCGCCACTGCTGCAAAACTGGATCTGGTTCTTCGGCATCTTCGTGGTCGTCGGCATGCTCCTTGGATATATCGGCCGCCTGGCGCTGAACGACACGATACGCGAAGCCGGGATCGGCGACCGGCTCGCCGGCGCCGCACTCGGCGCCGTCAGGGTCGGCCTCGTCGCTACCACGCTGGTGCTGGTGTTCGACCAGATCGTGCCGGCCAACCGGCAGCCGCCGTTCCTCGCCGGTTCGCATCTGCGGCCGCTGTTCTCGGCGACCGGCAAGATGGGCTTCAAGACATTGCCGCCGGAGGCCGCGGCCGCGATCGACCGCCTCAAGCAGGAACGGCGCATCTAGCTTATTGTCTGGGCATGATCTTTTCGGAAAACCGCCGCACACTTTTCCGGATCATGCCCGCACATTTGCATCGCCGCGCGACCGCGCCATGCATTTTGACGCGGCCCCCTCCCTTATCAGCGGCGCCACGATTGGCTAGAGTGCGGCCCGTCTAAAACCTGCCTGACATTACGGGAGTGAAACAGTGGATCTTGGGATCAAAGGTCGCCGCGCCATCGTCTGCGCATCCAGCAAGGGCCTCGGCCGCGCCTGCGCCATCTCGCTGGCGGAAGCCGGCGTTGACGTCACACTGACCGCGCGCGGCGCCGAAGCCCTGAAGAAGACGGCCGACGACATCCGCAAAGCCTATCCTGGCGTGAAGGTCACCGAGATCGTCGGCGACATCACGACGCCTGCGGGCCGCGAGGCCGTGCTGAAGGCCTGCCCAGAGCCGGACATCCTCATCAACAATGCCGGCGGCCCGCCGCCCGGCGATTTCCGCAACTGGACCCGCGACGACTGGATCAAGGCGATCGACGCCAACATGCTCACGCCGATCGAGCTGATCAAGTCGACCGTCGACGGCATGATGGCGCGCAAGTTCGGCCGCATCGTCAACATCACCTCGGCGGCGGTGAAGGCGCCGATCGACATCCTCGGTCTCTCCAACGGCGCGCGCGCCGGCCTCACCGGCTTCATCGCCGGCCTGTCGCGCAAGACCGTGATCAACAACGTCACCATCAACGGCCTGTTGCCGGGTCCGTTCGAGACCGACCGCCTGACCGGCACCGCGAAGGCCGAGGCCGACAAGCGCGGCACGACGCCGGAGCAGATCCTGGCCGAGCGCGCCAAGCTCAACCCCGCCGGCCGCTTCGGCCAGCCCGACGAGTTCGGCTATGCTTGCGCGTTCCTCTGCGGCGCCAAGGCCGGCTTCATCACGGGCCAGAACATTTTGCTCGACGGCGGCGCCTTCCCCGGAACGCTGTGAGAGCAGTCTGGTACGAGCAAACAGGACCGGCGGCGGATGTCCTCACCTATGGTGAGATGGCGACGCCGGTCGCTGGCCCAGGCGAAGTTCGCATTCGCCTGGAGGCCTCCGGCGTCAATCCGGCCGATGTCGGCCGGCGCGGCGGCAGCTATCGCGCGATGGAATTTTCGCGCGTCATTCCGAACAGCGACGGCGCGGGTTTCGTCGACCAGATCGGCGACGGCGTAACGCGCTTCAGGGTCGGCGACCGGGTCTGGCTGTTCAACGGCCAGCGCAACGGCCGCGCCTTCGGCACGGCGGCCGAATATATCGCGCTCGCCGAGCAGCTGGTGACGCCGCTGCCGGATCATCTTTCCTTTGCGGAAGGCGCAACGCTCGGCATCCCCGCGATGACAGCATGGTGCGGCCTGTTTGCGGATGGGCCGATCGTCGGCAAGACCGTGCTCGTCACCGGCGGCGCCGGCGCGGTTGGCCATTATGCCGTGCAGCTCGCCAAATGGGGCGGCGCGCAGGTGATCGCGACGGTCAGCTCGGCGATGAAGGGCGAGCAAGCCCGGCGCGCGGGCGCCGATCTCGTGGTCAATTACAGGGACGAGGACGTCGTTGCCAAGGCGATGGCGCTCACCGGCGGACGTGGTGTCGATCGCGTGGTCGATGTCGATTTCGGCGGCAACATCGCGACGACGTTGAAGCTGATGGCGCTCAATTCGACGATCGCCGTCTACGCCACCAACGGCAACCGCACACCCACGGTGCCGATGCGCGAACTGATGGAGAAGTGCATCACGCTCCGCTCGCTCGTCTTGTTCGCGCTACCGCCCGTGCTGCTTGCAGCGGCGCAGGCCGACATCACGAAATGGCTGGCGGCAGGGCCGCGCATTCACAACGTCGCGGCGCAGTTCGCGCTGTCGGACACAGCGCAAGCCCATCTCGCGGTCGAGAAGGGCGACAAGCTCGGCACCGTGATCGTCGACTGCGCGCGGTAGCGACTTAGGATACCGGCGTTGTCCGCTCGTCGGTCCAGTCGATGCCGAGCTCGTCCATGCCATCGGCGAGCAGATCGCCCAGCATCGGCTCGCCCAGCAGATATTGCACCGTTTCGCGACGCGGGTTCTTGTATTCACCGCGCGCCTCGGCGGCGCGGGCACGCAGATCGTCCCACTCCTCCACTTCGCCATCGCCGCGGCCAAGCCACATCAGCGTGACAAGGTCGAGCTGCTCGTCCTCGTTCAGCGCGCGGATGAAACCGGACAGCTCGGCCGCGACCGGGTCGGAATTGGTGTCCTCGAGCACGTCGATCTCGTCATCATCAGAGGGATTGGAGCCCGAGTCAGGGTCGGACGCCGCCTCCTTGACGTCGAATTCGCGGGCCTTCTCGATGATGAAGGCGACCTTCTCGGCGGAAATGGCAAGCTCTGGCATCGTCGCTCTCTCTGGCTGTCTCGGGGTTCCCCCGATAACGCAACATCGCGACAGATGATCCATTGCGTTCGACGGCGGAAGGCCGCATCTTTCGCGAAAGCAAGAAAATTGGGATCGCCGCATGCCGTGGACCGTGGGCAAGGTCAAAATCACCAAGATCGTGGAAATGGAGACGGTCGGCTCGACCCGCTTCATCCTGCCGGCCGCAACCAATGACGAGATCCAGAAGCTGCCCTGGCTGATCCCGCATTTCGCCACCGAGGAGGGCCGGCTGAAAATGTCGATCCACTCGTTGGTGGTGGAGACGCCGACGCACCGCATCGTGGTCGACACTGGCCTTGGCAACGACAAGCAGGGCCGCGGTGTCCCGGTCTGGAATAACCGCAGCACGCCGTTTCTGGAGACGATGACGGCAGCGGGCTTTCCCCCTGACAGCATCGACAACGTGGTATGCACGCATCTTCATGTCGATCATGTCGGCTGGAATACAAAGCTCGTCGATGGCAAATGGGTGCCGACTTTCCCCAGAGCGCGCTACCTGTTCGGCAAGACCGAGTACGAATATTGGCGCGACTATACGGCCGAGCCGGACAAGGTCGCGGTGTTCAACGATTCCGTGAAGCCGGTCGTCGATGCGGGCCTGGCCGAGTTGATCCCGAGCGATCACCGGCTCTGCGAGGAGATCAGCGTGATCCCGACCCCCGGCCACAGCCCCGGGCATATGAGCGTCCTGATCGAGTCCGGCGGCGAACAAGGGTTGCTCAGCGGCGACGTCGCCCATCACCCCTGCCAGATGGCGCATCTCGACTGGTGCTCGGTCGTCGACACCGACACCGCCCAATCGGCGGCGAGCCGGCACAAGGTGTTCTCGCGCTTTGCCGATACCCCGACGCTGGTGATCGGCGGCCATTTCTCGGCCGGGCACATCAAGCGGGACGGGGATGCGTTCAAGTTTGTGGCGCTGCAATCGTAGGGTGGGCAAAGCCACCGGGTCGCGCGAATGCGCGCCCGATGACAGGCTCCGCGTGCCCACCCTACCGGGCCATCAAAAAGAATTGGTGGGCACGGCGCTCCGCGCCTTTGCCCACCCTACAAAGGAAGGGCTGCAATGCGCCCCACTTTGAGCGGTTGAATTTCCCGCCGCCCTGTTCCATGAAGCTATTTAACCGATCGGTCCATCTCCAGGGAGAAACGAGAATGAAGCTTGTTCGTTATGGCGAAAAGGGTGCGGAAAAGCCCGGCCTGATCGACAAATCCGGCCAATTGCGCGACCTGTCGGCGCATGTGAAGGACCTGACCGGCGAGGCCTATTCGCCTGATATCCTGAAGAAGCTGGCGGGCCTTGACCCGGCCTCCCTGCCCGCCGTCTCCGGCAAGCCGCGCTTCGGCGCGCCCGTCACCGGCATCTCGAAATTCGTCGCCATCGGCCTCAACTACAGCGACCACGCCAAGGAAACCGGCGCCGCGATCCCGACCGAGCCGATCATCTTCATGAAGGCCAACACCTCGCTGTCCGGCCCGAACGACGCGGTCGAGAAGCCACGCGGCTCGACCAAGCTCGACTGGGAAGTCGAGATCGCCGCCATCATTGGTACCCGCGCAAAGTATGTCTCTGAAGCCGATGCGCTGAACTACGTCGCCGGCTATTGCGTCTGCAACGACGTCTCCGAGCGCGCCTTCCAGACCGAGCGCCTGGGTCAGTGGACCAAGGGCAAGTCACACGACACCTTCGGCCCGGTCGGCCCGTGGCTCGCCACCAAGGACGAGATCAAGGACGTGCAGAACCTGTCGATGTGGCTCGACGTCAACGGCCAGCGTCGCCAGACCGGCTCGACCCAGACCATGATCTTCTCCATGGCCAAATGCGTCTCCTACGTCTCGCAGTTCATGACCTTGCTGCCGGGCGACATCATCACCACCGGCACCCCGCCCGGCGTCGGTCTCGGCATGAAGCCGCCGACCTTCCTCAATGTCGGCGATGTCGTCACGCTCGGCATCGAAGGCCTCGGCGAGCAGCGCCAGGAGATCGTGGCGGCGTAAGCCTTTCGCCCTCATCCTGGGGAGCGCGCAACGCGCGCGTCTCGAAAGATGCGCCAAGAGTACAGTCACCCGACGTTCGCGCCGGGTGACGCAAGAACACCTCCCGTTGTCCATCCTTCGAGACGCGCGCCAAGCTGCGCGCTCCTCAGGATGCGGACCGCCTGTCTGGATAGAGGTTATTTCCCCATGAAACTCTCCTTCTCTGCCGCCTCGCCCTTCGCCCGCAAGGTGCGCATCGCCGCGATCGAGCTCGGGCTGATCGACAAGATCGAGCTGACGCCCGCGACCGTCGCGCCGGGCACGGTCAACGAGGACTATTCGCGCATCACGCCGCTGAAGAAGCTGCCGGTGCTGATCACCAATGACGGCGACGTCATTCTGGATTCCTACGTGATCGTCGAATATCTCAACGAGATGGCCGGCGGCAGCCTGATCCCCGATTACGGCCCGCGGCGCTGGAAGGCCAAGACCGATCACTCCCTGATCAACGGCATGCTCGATTCCATGCTGCTGTGCCGCTACGAGAAGATGGTGCGGCCGCAGGGCCTGCAATGGCAGGCGTGGTCGGACGACCATTGGAACCGGGCCTGGACCGGCATGGCGCGCTTCGAGAACATGCCCGAAGTCTTGAACGGCCCGTTCGACATCTCGCAGATCGGCCTCGTCTGCGTGCTCGGCTATGCCGACTTCCGCTTCGCCGATTGCGGCTGGCGCAAGGCCTACCCGAAACTCGACGCCTTCCACCAGAAGATGCTGGAGCGCCCCTCGGTCAAGATCTCGGTGCCGCCGGCGGCGTAAGCTAGGCTGCGGGGAGAAGGACGATGCGCGATCGCTTCCCCCTCAGCATTCTCGGCGCGAGCCTCGTGCTCGCGTTGACCGTCTCAGCCACTTCCGTGCAGGCCGACGGCATGGCGCCTGGACAACGAAATGTCGCCTGCGAATCGCCATCATCAATCGATGACGGCTGGACGACTGCATCGCCCGACAGCGTTGGCATGGACGGCGCGCGGCTCTGCGGCATCGCTGCACGGCTCGATCAACGCGCGACCTCGGTCCATTCGGTTGTCGTCGTGCGCCACGGTAAGCTCGTCTTCGAGCAGTATTTTCCCGGCTACGACCAACCCTGGGGACAACCGGACGGCCAGCACGAATTCACCGCGACGACGAAGCATGACATGCGTTCGGCATCGAAGAGTGTCGCTTCGCTGCTCGTCGGCATCGCGATCGATCGCAAGCTGATCGAAGGCGTCGACGAGCCCGTGCTCAAATTCTTCCCCGACCATCAGGCGGCGAAGCAGGCGGGCTGGGAGGCCATCACGCTGCTCCATCTGCTAACGATGTCCTCCGGCATTGAATGGGACGAGGCACGGTCCTGGACCGATCCGAAAAACGACGAGCCGCATCTCACATTTGAGGCCGATCCGATCGGCTATGTGCTCGCAAAGCCAGTCGCTGCGCCGCCCGACGTGCTGTGGACTTATAATGGCGGCGGGACTGAACTGCTCGGCAACATCCTCGAACGCGTCTCGGGCAAGCCGCTGGAGGCATTTGCTCGCGAGGTGCTGTTCCGGCCGCTCGGGATCAGCGATTTCGATTGGAAAGCCTATAAGAACGGCAAGATCGCAGCGGCCGCGGGCCTTCGCTTGCGGCCGCGCGATGCGGCGAAGATCGGCCAGCTCGTGCTCAATCGCGGCCAGTGGAACGGCCGGCAGATCGTCTCGGCCGACTGGATCGCACAATCGACCACGCCGCGCTTCCAGGCGATCGGCTATTTCGGCAGCACGATGTTCTACGGCTATCAATGGTGGATGGGCCGCTCGCTCGCCGGCGACAAGGAAATCAAATGGGTTGCTGCCTTCGGCTGGGGCGGCCAGCGCATCTTCATCGTGCCCGAGCTTGATCTCGTCATGATGACCACCGCTGCCCAATACGGCCAGCCGAAGGAAGGGCTGGCCGCGATCGACATCCTCTCCAACATCGTCATTCCATCCGTGCGCGACGCACGGTGAGTGCAAGGGAAGCGAGCATGAGCCTGAAATTCACGGTCGGCGATCTCACCATCCATCGCGTCATCGAGCAGGAAACCTCGTTCGTGCCGGCACTGGAAATGCTGCCGGGATTGACGGCCGAGGTGCTGGCCGAGAACCGGGCATGGATGCGGCAGGCCAAGGCGCTAGACGAGCAGGACGTACTGCTCCTGTGCTTCCAGTCCTATGTGGTGAAGACGCCGCACCACACCATCCTGATCGACAGCTGCATCGGCAACGACAAGCCGCGCCCGCAGCGGCCGAAATGGAACATGAAGACCGACGAAACGTACTTGCGCGGACTCAACGCAGCCGGGTTCGCGGTCGACGACATCGATTTCGTGATGTGCACGCATCTGCATGTCGACCACGTCGGCTGGAACACGCGGCTCGAGAACGGCCGCTGGGTGCCGACCTTCCCGAAGGCGCGCTACGTCTTCGCCAAGCAGGAATACGACCACTGGTTCGCGGAGAATGCGAAGGCGGAGATCCCGCCCTTCGCCGACAGCGTGCTGCCGGTGGTCGAGGCCGGGCGCCACGAGCTGGTCGGCAACGATCATCAGATCGGCGATCACGTCCGCATCCTGCCGACGCCGGGACATACGCCCGGCCATATCGCCATCACGATGGGCCGCGGCAAGGACGACGCCGTGTTCTCCGGCGACCTCATGCATTCGCCGCTGCAGACGCTCTATCCGGAGCTGTCGATCAAGTTCGACGTCGACCCGGCCGCGGCGGCGAAAACGCGCCGCAGCTTTCTGGAGCGCTATTGCGACACCGACACGCTGTGCTGCACCGCGCATTTCCCCTCGCCGTCGGTCGGGAAGATCAGGCGCAAGGGCAGCGCGTTCGTGTGTGCGGCGGTGTAGCGCGCGGCAATTGCCCGGCTTCCGTCATGCCCGGGCTTGTCCCGGGCATCCACGTTCTTACAATCAACGGCAACAAGAACGTGGATGGCCGGGACAAGCCCGGCCATGACGAGGAAACAAAAAATGGCCGACCTCCCCGACGTCCCTCTCCCCGCCGGCATCCGCTCGCGCTATGTCGACGGCATCAACGGCTTGCGCATGCACGTGCTCGAAGCCGGCTTCGAGACCAAGGGGCGGCCCTGCATCCTCTTGCTGCACGGCTTTCCTGAGCTCGCCTTCTCCTGGCGCAAGGTGATGCCGGCGCTGGCCGCGGCCGGTTATCACGTGATCGCGCCGGACCAGCGCGGCTATGGCCGCACCACGGGATGGACCGCGGATTACGATGGCGATCTCACGCCGTTCTCGCTGCTCAACCTCGTGCGTGACGCCCTCGCCCTGGTGTCGGCGTTCGGCTACAGGCAGGTCGATCTCGCCGGGCATGATTTCGGCAGCCCGGTCGCGGCCTGGTGCGCCCTGATCCGGCCCGACGTGTTTCGCTCGGTGACACTGATGAGCGCGCCGTTCGGCGGAGCGCCGCCGCTGCCGTTTGGCACCGTCGACAGTCCGGCAATGCCGCCAGCAGAAGACCCCGTGCATCGCGAGCTCGCCGCGCTGCCGCGCCCGCGTAAACACTATCAATGGTACTACGCGACGCGCCCGGCCAACGCCGACATGCAGCACGCGCCGCAGGGCGTGCACGATTTCCTGCGCGCTTACTATCACCACAAGAGTGCGGACTGGACCGACAACAAGCCATATCCGCTGAAGTCGTGGTCCGCGGGCGAACTCGCCAAGCTGCCGACCTACTACGTGATGGACGCCTGCGAGACCATGGCGGAGACGGTTGCGAAGGAGATGCCCTCGCCGGCCGCGATCGCCGCCAACCAATGGCTGCCGGACAGCGACCTCGCCTATTACAGCGCCGAATACGGCCGCACCGGATTCCAGGGGGGCTTGCAATGGTACCGCTACGGCACCTCGGGCATGCTCAACAGCGAGATGCAGCTGTTTGCGGGCCGCAGCATTGACGTGCCCTCCTGCTTCATCTCGGGCAAGCAGGATTGGGGCACCTATCAGCGCCCCGGCGTGTTCGAAGCGATGCAGGGGCGCGGCTGCACGAAGATGCTCGGCTGCCATCTCGTCGACGGCGCCGGCCATTGGGTGCAGCAGGAACAGCCGGCCGAGGTGAGCCGCTTGCTGCTCGAGTTCCTCGCAAAAGCCGCCTGATTTGACCCGGGAACCCCGGCGCCTTATATAGTTTAGAATAATTCTAAACTATCAAACAGGGCCGCCGTGAAGACTTTTGCCGAACTGACCGAGCGCGAGGTGCTTGCGGTCGCGATCTCCTCCGAGGAGGAGGACAGCCGCATTTACATGACCTTCGCCGAGGACTTGCGCGAGCGTTACCCGGACACGTCGAAGATTTTCGAGGAGATGGCCGAGGAGGAACGCGGCCACCGGCATCGGCTGCTGAAACTCTATGAGGAACGCTTCGGCCAGCACCTGCCGCCGATCCGCCGCGAGAACGTCAAAGGCTTTCTGCGCCGGCGGCCGATCTGGCTGACGAAAAACCTGCCGCTCGACACCATCCGGAAGGAGGTCGAGACCATGGAGCTCGAGGCCGAGCGCTTCTACGCGCGGGCCGCCGAGCAGGCCGAGGATGTCGGCGTGCGCCGCCTGCTCGGCGATCTCGCCGAGGAGGAAAAGCATCACGAGAACCGCGCCGTTGCGCTGACCGACGAAATCCTGAAGCCGGACGTGCGCGCCGAGGAAGATCGCACGCGACGGCGGATGTTCGTGCTGCAATATGTGCAGCCGGGCCTCGCCGGCCTGATGGACGGATCGGTCTCGACGCTGGCTCCGCTGTTCGCCGCAGCTTTCGCCACCCACCAGAACTGGCAGACGTTTCTGGTCGGCCTCGCCGCCTCGATCGGCGCCGGCATCAGCATGGGCTTTGCGGAGGCGCTGTCCGACGACGGCTCGCTCACCGGGCGCGGTTCGCCATGGCTGCGCGGCATCACCTGCGGCGCAATGACGACGCTCGGCGGGCTCGGCCACACCCTGCCTTATCTCGTCCCAGACAGCTGGCCGAACGCATTCTGGATCGCAACGGGAATCGCCGGCGTCGTCGTGTTCTTCGAATTGTGGGCAATCGCCTTCATCCGCGCGCGCTACATGGACACCCCGTTCCTCCAGGCCGTGTTCCAGATCGTGCTCGGCGGCGCGATCGTGCTGGCGGTGGGGATCTTGATCGGGGCGGCGTAGCGACCTCACACTCTCTGTCATGCCCCGGCTTGACCGGGGCATCCAGTACGCCGCGGCGGATATGGCGAGAGCAAATTCTCCAACGCGGGCCTCTGGAATACTGGATCGCCCGGTCAAGCCGGGCGATGACAGCTAGCCGCATATCAATCGCGATCAAACGGCGGTTGCGGCATTCGGTCAAACTGCGCATCATCCCATCAGGGAAGCGCAGGAGCATGTCGTGGCGAAATCGGAATGGAGTTACAAGAGCGCGGTCGAGCTGTCGGCCGCGTTGACCGCAAAGAAGGTCTCCGCGGTCGAGCTCACGCAGGATGCGATCGATCGCATCGAACGTCACGACGGCAAGGTCAACGCGATCTGCGTCCGGGATTTCGACCGCGCGCTCGATGCGGCGCGCGCTGCGGACGCAGCACTTGCCCGCGGCGAACGCAAGCCTTTGCTCGGCCTGCCGATGACGGTGAAGGAATCCTACAACATTGCCGGCCTGCCGACGACCTGGGGCATTCCCGCGCAAAAGGATTTTATTGCCAAGGAGGATTCGCTGCCGGTCACGCGGGTGAAGGACACCGGCACGATCATCGTCGGCAAGACCAACGTGCCGCTGGGGCTCGGCGACTGGCAGAGCTACAACGACATCTACGGCACCACCAACAACCCCTACGATCTCGGCCGCACGCCGGGCGGCTCGTCCGGCGGCTCCTCGGCTGCGCTCGCCGCGGGTTATGGCCCGCTGTCGATCGGCTCCGACATCGGCGGCTCGCTGCGTGTGCCGGCGTTCCATTGCGGCATCTATGCGCACAAGCCGACCTTCAGTCTCGTCGCCATGCGCGGCCACACGCCGCCGCCGCTGCCGCCTTTGCCGTTCGAGCGCGATCTCTCGGTGATCGGCCCGATGGCGCGCAGCGCCGCCGATCTTTCGCTTGTGCTCGACGTGATGGCCGGGCCCGATCCGATCGACGCTGGCCTCGCCTACCGGCTCGAGCTGCCGGCGGCGCGGCACACCGCATTTAGGGATTTCCGCGTGCTGGTGATCGACACCGATCCGGTGATGCCGACCGACACCGCCGTGCGCAGCACGATCAACCGGCTGGCCGACAATCTCGCCAAGGCTGGCGTCAAGATCGAGCGCAGCAGCCGGCTGCTGCCGGATTTCGCGGCCTCCTCGCGGCTCTATATGCGCATGCTGATGTCGTTTCTCGGCTCGACCTTCGCGCCGGATGTCTACGCCGGCGCCAAGGCAGCCGCAGCGGCGTTGCCAGAGGGCGACAACAGCTTGGCTGCGGAACGGCTGCGCGGTATCGCGCTCAACCATCGCGACTGGCAGGCGGCCAACGGCGGGCGCACCCGCCTGCGCGCGCAAATGGCGCGAGCTGTTCAAGACGTACGACGCCGTGATCTGCCCGGTGATGCCGACGGCAGCCTATCCGCACGACCATTCGCCCGAGCAGGAAAAGCGCCGGATCAAGATCGACGGCAAGGAGCACGTCTATCCCGACCAGCTCGCCTGGCCGGGCATCGCGACGCTCCCCGGTCTGCCCTCGACCGCGATTCCGACGGGCTTTGCGCCTGATGGACTGCCCATCGGCGTGCAGATCGTCGGCCCGTGGCTGGAAGACCGCACGCCGCTCAAGCTCGCCGAGCTGATCGAGCGCGAATTCGGCGGGTTCGTGCCGCCCCCTTTGTTCAATGACTAGGTGAGAACCTCATCCTGAGGAGACCGCGCAGCGGTCGTCTCGAAGGATGGCTGCAGGTAAGATCGGGGCCTTCATGGTTCGAGACGGCGCTAACGCGCCTCCTCACCATGAGGGATCATAGAGGGAGGACAATGCAATGAGCCAAGACCTCGACCAGCTCACCGCGCTCAACCACGACTATGTCGCCTCCGTACAGAACTGCGACGTCAAACGCTTCGACGAAATTCTGGCGCCGGAGTTCTATTGCTCCAATCCCGACAAGTCTCTGGTCGACCGCGCAGCCTTCCTGGAGCAGACGGCGCGGCCGATCGCAATCCGCAATCTGCATGCGCATGATATCATCATCCGCATCATGGGCGATTTTGCCATCATCCACGCCGCCACCAGCTACACCACCGCCGACGGCCAGCAGGCAACGGGGCGGTACACGGATTGCTGGACGAAGAAGAACGGGACGTGGCTCGCGGTGTCAGCGCACGTGTCGCGGTGAGTTGAGGTCAGCCATCCTCACACTCCGCTGTCATGCCCCGGCTTGACCGGGGCATCCAGTACGCCGCGGCAATAGTCGGTTCACACAGCTTCCGCCGCGGAGTACAGGATCGCCCGCTTTCGCGGGCGATGACACCGTCATTGCGGTTGCTAGCTGTCAAACACAATCACGCTACGCAGCGTCTTGCCGGCCTTCATGTTGGCAAAACCCTCGTTGATCTCCGACAGTTTCAGCTTGGCCGAGATCCAGTCCTCGAGGTGCAGCCGGCCGCGCAGGTAGAAATCGACCAGCCTCGGCATGTCCACGCGAAAATGGTTGGAGCCCATCGATGAGCCCTGGATCCTGCGCTCGCGCAGGAAGTCAAAGCCGTGCAGCTCGATCTTCTGGCCGAACGGGATCATGCCGACGATGGTGGCCGTGCCGCCGGAGGCGAGCATGCCGAAGGCCTGTTCGGCGGTTTCCTTGCGGCCGAGCACCTCGAAGGAATGATGCACGCCGCCATTGGTGAGGTCGCGCACCTGCTTCACGACGTCGCCGTCGGCGGGATTGACGATGTCGGTCGCGCCCAGCTTGGTCGCGAGCTGGAGCTTTGCCGGATTGGTGTCGATGGCGATGATGCGTCCGGCGCCGGCGATCTGCGCGCCGTTGATCGCGGCCATGCCGACGCCGCCACAGCCGATCACAGCCACGGTCTCGCCGGCCGTCACCTTCGCCGTGTTCACGACCGCGCCGTAGCCGGTGATGACGCCGCAGCCGATCAGCGCGGCGAGATCGAGCGGCATCTCCTTCCTGATTTTGACGATGGCGTTCTCGTGCACCAGCATCTGCTCGGCGAAGGACGAGAGGTTGAGGAACTGGTGCAGTTTTTCAGGCTTCGACCATTGCATCCGGTTCGAGGCGCCCGGCAGCATCTTCACCGTGGTGTCGGTGCAGAGCACGGTGCGGCCCGTGGTGCAATTGTCGCAGGTGCCGCAAAACACCGACAGGCACGTCACGACGTGATCGCCCGGCTTCACATAGGTGACGTCGGAGCCGACCTGCTCGACGATGCCGGCGGACTCGTGCCCGAGCACCGCGGGCAGCGGATGCGGATACAGGCCTTCCATGAAGTGCAGATCGGAGTGACAGAGGCCGGCGACCGCCGTGCGGATCAAAACCTCGCGTGGGCCCGGCTTCGGCAGGCTGACATCCTCGATGACCAGCGGCTGATTGACTTCATAAAGGACGGCGGCCTTCATCGAGCACTCCCTATCGCTTCTTTTGGTTTGAGCGTGGAGTGTAGCCTACGCTGCCAGAACCAGTTCGCCAACCTCGCTCATGCCGGCGTCGCGATCCCCGAGCAGCAGCGCTGCGATCTTCGCTTGCGCGGCATTTTCCGTCAGCCGGAACGGATCGCTCGGCGCCACGCGATGGTCGATCACCAGCCGCGACAGCAGGAGCCGGCGCGCATCGCCGCGCATCTCGTGGATGCGATGCGCTTCCCAGGCGAGCGCGACCGCGCTTGCGACGTGATAGAGCAGGCTGGTCGCGCGGCGCGCATCGGCCTCGTTCTCGGAATTGCCCGCGACCTCGCGCGCGAAGCCGACGGCGCGATCGACGAGACCGCGCAAATTGTCGCGCCAGGCCTGCGGGACCGACGCGCTATCATCGAGCCGCGCATGCAGATCGGCTGATAGCGCGGATTCAGCGCCGTGGCGGCCGACCGCGCGCCGGAGCGCATCGATCGCGACGATGTTGCCGGTGCCCTCCCAGACCGAGCCGAGATGCGCATCGCGCAGCAGGCGGGGCGTGGCGAATTCCTCGATATAACCGATGCCGCCGCGCATCTCGAGCGCGTCGCCGCAAACCTTGCGCGCATCGCGCGTCGCACGGAATTTCAGCGTCGGCGTGAGGATGCGCAGCAGCGCCGCAGCATCCTGACTGCCAGCCTCGGCGCGGTCGAGTGCGTCGGCGGTCACAAAACTCATCGACAGCGCCTGCTCGACCGGCAGCATGATCTTCAGCATCTGCCGCCGTCCCAGCGGCAGGTCGATGATGCGCTTGCCGAACACCACGCGGTTCTTGGCGACCGTCATCGCATCATGATAGGCGCGGCGCATCAGCGCGGTGGATTTGACGCCATTGGAGAGCCGCGACGAGTTCACCATCTCGGCCATTTGCACAAAGCCGCGGTCGAGCTTGCCGACCGCATAGGCGATCGCGCCTTCGAGCTTGATCTCGCCCGAGGCCATCGAGCGGGTGCCGAGCTTGTCCTTCAGGCGCACGATCCGGTAATGGTTCTGCGAACCGTCGTCGAGGAAGCGCGGCATTAGGAACAGGCCGACGCCGCGCGTGCCGGGGCCGGCGCCTTCGGGGCGCGCCAGCAGCATCACGACCTTGGCATCGGCATTCGAGCAGAACCATTTCTCGCCATGGAGGCGCCAATGGTCGCCCTCCTGCACGGCGCGCGTGGTCAGCGTACCGACATCGGAGCCGCCCTCCTTCTCGGTCATGAACTGGCCGCCCTGGGTCAGCTTGCTCATGTCGGTCTGGGTGAGACCGTCGAGATATTTCGCCTTCAGCGCCTCGCTGCCGAAATTCGCCAAGAGCTTTGCGCAGCCGTCGGTGA
Organism: Bradyrhizobium sp. LA6.1; assembly: GCF_040547805.1. Lineage (NCBI taxonomy): Bacteria > Pseudomonadati > Pseudomonadota > Alphaproteobacteria > Hyphomicrobiales > Nitrobacteraceae > Bradyrhizobium > Bradyrhizobium sp. LA6.1. The sequence continues at coordinate 525,527 of NZ_JBEPQK010000004.1, forward strand.
CGTTGATCGGGCAGCCCATGCCGAATTCGGTCTGGTTGAACAGGAAGGTGAAGGCGTGCTTGGCCACGACGGGATATTTGTCCGGCCATCCCATGATGCCCTTGCGGATCGAAAGCGCGTGGATGCCGAACTCGCCGAAGGCCGCGCTCTCCAGTTCGCGATAGGCCGGGTGATATTCGATCCACTGCACGTCGCGGCCGAACTTGTCGCGCTGGTGCAGTACCGGCGTGTGCCGGTCGGCGAGCCGCGCGCATTCGTCGAGATGGCCGCCGGCGAGTTCGCCGAGGCGATCGAGATGCGGCTCGATGTGGCGGAACAGCGGGTCCGGCAGATGGATACGCAACAGATCCGTCAGCGCCGGATCGGCGCGATAGAAATTCATGCCTGATGTATCGGGCGCCAGCAGACCGGATGGTGCGGCCGCGACACTTTTTGGCTCACCTGTGACCCGCTTGTGCATGATCGTCCTCTTCGTTCCCGCCCGACGGCAATTCTTATCGCTTGCCGCTTGGGATGATGTCGATCATGCTCCAGTCGCAAAGGCGGATAAAGCCGCAAATTGTCAGGGAGGCATGATCGCCGTGAAGGAGCAATTCGCTCTGCGGAATTATGATCGACCCGGCTGGTTGTCCGCGCGGCGGATGCATAGATCAGCGGCTTCCCGTCTCCGAGAGATCACGCCATGGAACATCCGAAATACAAGATCGCCCTCATCGTTGGCGCCGGCGAAGGCCTGAGCGCCTCGCTCGCTCGGCTGCTGTCTGCGCAAGGCATCCGCGTCGCGCTGGCCGCGCGCAAGATCGAGAAATTAGGTGCGCTCTGTAGCGAGACCGGCGCCAAGGCCTATGCCTGCAACGCCACCGAACCTGAGGAGGTCGAGCGGCTGTTCGGCCTGATCGAACGCGAGATCGGCACGCCCGACCTCGTCGTCTACAACGCCAGCGGCCGCACGCGCGGGCCGTTCGTCGATCTCGTTCCGGCCGATATCGCGCAGGCGATCGCGATCAGCGCCTATGGCGGCTTCCTGGTGGCGCAGCAGGCGGCCAAGCGCATGCTGCCGAACAAGCACGGCGCGATCCTGTTCACCGGCGCCTCGGCGAGCGTCAAGGGCTATGCACAGTCGGCCTCGTTCGCGATGGGCAAATTCGCGCTGCGCGGGCTGGCGCAGAGCCTGGCGCGCGAGCTCTCGCCGCAGGGCATCCACATCGCGCATTTCGTGATCGACGGCGGCATCCGCAGCGCGGCGCGGACCGAACCCGCCGACAAGCCGGATTCGATGCTCGATCCCGACGCGATCGCGGAGAGCTACTGGAACGTGCTGCAGCAGCCGCGCAGCGCCTGGAGCTGGGAGCTGGAGCTGCGGCCGTGGGTGGAGAAGTTTTGAGTTGAGCTGTCGTAGGGTGGGCAAAGGCGCATAGCGCCGTGCCCACCGCCGTGAATGAACAAACAGATGGTGAGCACGCTGCGCCTTGCTCACCCTACAAGGGCGGGAATCATGACCACGGAAACCACCATCGATACCGGCACCAACGAACTCCTCTGCGTCATCCGCGACCGCGTCGCGGTGATCACGCTGAACCGGCCAGAGGCGCGCAACGCGCTGTCGGACACCTTGACGCCGGCACTGCGGACGATGATCCGCACCTGCGGCGAGAGCCCCGAAGTCGGCGCGCTTCTGATCACCGGCGCGGGCGCGGCCTTCTGCGCCGGCGGCAACGTCAAGGGCATGGGCGCGCATCGCGACCAAGCCAAGCTCGACATGTCCTTTGACGACAAGGTCGCCGATCTCCAGGAACGGCAGCGGCTGCTCACCGGCGCGCTGGTGTCGGTGCGCAAGCCGACCATCGCCGCCCTGCCCGGTCCCGCGGTCGGCGCCGGGCTCGCCATTGCCATGGCCTGCGACATCCGCATCGCCGCGCAATCGGCCTTCGTCGCCACCGGCTACGCCCGCATCGCGCTGAGCGGCGATTACGGCATCGCCTGGCTCCTGACCCGGCTGGTAGGCACCGCGCGGGCCCGTGAACTGCTGTTCACCGGCGATCGCGTCGACGCCGCGCGCGCCGAGACAATCGGCCTCGTCAACCGCGTCGTACCCGACGACAGACTGCAAGCCGAGGCCTTTGCGCTGGCCAAGTCGCTCGCCGAAGGCCCGCGTCAGGCGCTGCGCTACATGAAGGACAATCTCGACGAAGCCCTGCTGTTCGATTTCGAGACCGCTCGCGACCACGAAGCCGGACGGCTGATCCGCCTGACCACGACCGCTGATCACAAGGAAGCCGTGCAGGCCTTCATCGAGAAGCGGAAAGCAGTGTTCACGGGGAAGTAGGGGCTACGGTCCAAACCATTCGATCATTCCATATAGTAGGTACCCCATTTTCAGGAGGGCTGAATGGACTGGTCTGAGGTGGTGCGGAAAGCCGCCATCCTTGCGGAGAAAACGGGCTACGTTACTTTCGATCAACTGAACGAGTTGATGCCGTCCACAACGATCGAGCCGGAAGACATCGAAGCCGTACTCACCGCTCTCGGCGACCAGGGTATCTGGATCGCGGAGGAATAGGCCCGCACCGTCATTTCCTCGATTGGGAAGCACCAGTTTCGCCTCTCGCAAAATCCACGAACGCGCGCAGCGCTGCGGGCAATTGGCGGCGGCTTGGATAGTACAGGAAGAAGCCGGGATAGGCCGGGCACCAGTCGGCGAGCACGCGAGCCAGCTTACGCTTGGCGAGCAGCGCTTCGACCTGCGCCTCAAACACGTAGGCAAGCCCAGCGCCGTCGAGCGCCGCATCGACCATCAGATCCTGGTCGTTCATCGTCAGCGGTCCCGCGACGTCGATCGCGAGCTCGATGCCGCCGCGCTCGAATTCCCAATGATAGAGCGCGCCTGAGGTGAAACGGTAGCGGATGCAGGGCAGGCCTTTCAGGTCGCGCGGCGTGGTGGGCGGCTTGCGCGATTTGAAGAACCCGGGCGTGCCGACCACGGCAAAACGGTGCCGCGGGCCGATCGGGACCGCAATCATGTCGGCGGCAATGGTCTCGCCGAAACGCACGCCGGCATCGAAGCCGGCCGCGACCATGTCGATCAGGGCGTCGTTGATGACGATCTCGACGCTGACGTCGGGGAATGATTTCAGGAAACGCGTCACGATCGGCAGCAGTACCAGCTGCGCGGACTGGCGCGCAGCGGTGAAGCGCAGCGTGCCGGCGGGCTTGCCGCGGAAATTGTTGAGGTCCTCGAGCGCGTCGTCGATGTCGCGAAAGGCCGGCGTGATGCGGGCAAACAGCCGCTCGCCGGCCTCGGTGAGCGCGACGCTGCGGGTGGTGCGGTTGACGAGGCGCAGGCCGAGCCGCTCTTCGACATTGCGCAAAGCGTGGGACAGCGCCGATGGCGTGACGCCGAGCTCGGTCGCCGCCGCGCGAAAACTGCGGTGGCGGGCAATGGCGAGAAAGGTCGCGAGGTCGGACGGGTCGATCCGCATTGATGAATTTTTTTCAGCAGCTTGCAAAATATATAGCGGATTATCTCAGTTATGGCGAGCCGTTACACCTTGCCCATCGGCTCGGCACACCGCCGGACCAAAATGGAAAGGGCAACACCATGCGTGTCTGGTTCATCACAGGAGCATCCCGCGGATTTGGTGCTTTGATCGCCGAGGCCGCCTTGAAGGCCGGCGACGCCGTGGTCGCGACCGCGCGCGATCCGTCCACTGTCACCGCGCGCCTCGGCGCGCACGAGCGCCTGCTGGCCACCCGGCTCGACGTCACCAGCGAGGCCGAGGCGCATGAGGCCGCAGGTCAGGCCGTGAAGAAGTTCGGCCGCATCGATATCCTGGTCAACAATGCCGGCTACGGCCTGCTCGGCGCGATCGAGGAGGCCAGCGGCGCGGAGACGCAAAAGCTGTTCGGCACGAATGTGTTCGGCCTGCTCGGTGTCACCCGCGCGGTGCTGCCGCATATGCGCCGCCAGCGTTCCGGCCACGTCATCAACATCTCGTCGGTCGGCGGCTACACCGGTTATCCCGGCTGGGGCGTCTATGGCGCGACCAAGTTCGCGGTCGAGGGTCTAAGCGAAGCGCTGGCCGGCGAAGTCGCGCCACTCGGCATCAAGGTCACTGTGGTCGAGCCGGGCTTCTTCCGCACCGATTTCCTCGACGACACCTCGCTGTCGCGCACCGCGCAGGTGATCGACGACTATCACGAGAGCGTCGGCAAGACCCGCGCTCACGCCGTCGAATTCAACCACGGCCAGCGCGGCGATCCGCGCAAGCTGGCGCAGGCCTTCCTGACGCTGGTCGATGCCAAGAACCCGCCGCTGCGCCTGCCGCTCGGCAGCGACACCGTGGAGCGGATCGAGGCGAAGAACCTCTTCGTTGCACGGGAGCTGGCGGGATGGCGGTCGGTCGCGACCTCGACCGACTTCACCAATGACGGCGCTTGAGTGAAGGCAAAAAAAGGCCCGGCTCTGGACGACCAGGCCGGGCTCGCAGTGGTGTCAGGCCGAGGCTGAGGGGCTGTCGGCCTGACGGGAAAGGGCGGCGAGGCGCCAGCTCGCGCAGGGAATGTCTTTCGGTGCGACGTTGATCTCCTTGTCGAAGCGCACCAGCTTCCAGTCATCGGGATGATTGACGAAAGCGAAGCCGGATTTGCGGGCGAGCGAGATCATGGTCTCGTTGGAGCGCAGCGTGTCGCCGAACATGTGCTCGGCACCGAGCGCGGCCGCGCGGCATTCGAGATTCTTCATCAGCGCGGTGGCGATGCCGTGGCCCTGCCAGCGATCGTCGACCGACAGGCCGAACTCGAGTGTGGAAGTCTCGGCATGGAAGGCGTAGCGCGCTTCGGCAACGATGGTCTCGAAGCCGTCGACCATCTTGGTCGCGACAACGGTAAAGCGCTCGCGCGCTCCGACATCGAGGAATTCGCTCAGCAGGCCCTTCGGCAATTCGCTGATCGCACCGAAGAAGCGGTTGTAGCGGGAGCGGATCGAGAGCGATCGGAAATAGTGCTGAAGCTCCTCGGTGTCGCGCGGCTCGACGAAGCGGATGTTGATCGCCTCACCCTGCCGGGTGCGCAGCACGTCCGAATATTGCTTCAGATCTTCCAGTCGAAGAGTGCTCATGACACGAGCCCTGCGGAAAGAGGGACCGCCGGCGCCCCTGTGATCAGGCGGCGCCAGCCTGGCGGCCAATCAGGCCCGCCAGAAGGGTTTGTCAGCCTCGTAGGCGATGTCGGTCCAGGACAGGCCGACGTCGTGGAGATCGCGGGCCGTCCAATGGGTCAGTTCGCGGCGGGTCCGGTAGCGCTCGTGCCAGACGTGAAGCATTTCGCCGATCTGCTGGATGAGGCCGGGCGCATGATGATTTGTCATCGAATTGTGGGTCAAAGTAGACATTTTCAGCTCCTTGAGCTAACTTGACTGCTAATATCTGCTTGCTACTGCGCTGCGACAAACGACAATTTGTACCCCTTCGCATGAAATAACGTCATGCATCCTGCTGCCAGATGACTGCCAGATTGCCCTCCCTGAACGGATTGCGGGCCTTTGAGGCCGCCGCGCGCCATCTCAGCTTCACGCTGGCCGCGTCCGAGCTGAACGTGACCCAGACCGCGATCAGCCATCAGATCCGGCGGCTCGAGGAGGAGCTCGGCATCCGCCTGTTCGTCCGGCAGAACCGCGCGCTGGCGCTGACGCCGGAAGCGCGCGACTATTTGCCGGGCGTCCGCGCCGCCTTCAACGACCTCCGCCTTGCGACCGACCGGCTGCTGCGCAAGGACGACGACAAGGTGCTGACCGTCTCGACGCTGGCATCGCTCGCCGCGAAATGGCTGCTGCCGCGGCTGACCGATTTCCAGGAGCAGCACCCCGGCATCGACGTCCGCATCACCACCTCGACCAGCCTCGTCGATTTCCAGCGCGACAATGTCGATGCCGCGATTCGCTATGGCCGCGGTCAATGGCCGGGCCTGCGCGCCGACTGGCTGATGGCGGACGAGCTGTTTCCGGTGTGCAGTCCGTCGCTGCTGCGCGGCGACAAGCCGCTGCGCCAGCCTGAGGATCTCAAAGGCTATCCGCTGCTGCACACCTCCAATGCCAACAGCGATGACTGGCGGCTATGGCTGACGGCGGCCGGCCTTCCGGGCGACATCGCCAGGCAGCCCGGCATCACCTTCGACATGATCTTCATGACCATCCAGGCCGCAATCGACGGCATCGGCGTGGCGATGGGCCGGACCTCCTACGTCCAGGACGACATCGCCAAGGGCCGGCTCGTGGTGCCCTTCAAGATCGCGCTGCCGGCCGATGCCGGCTTCTACCTGGTCGCGCCGGAGGGCCGGCGCGAGGCGCCGAAGCTGGCCGCGTTCCGCGAGTGGATGATCACTGCAACGCAGAATAAAGCCTGAAAAATCATCAGCTTCCGCGGTGAAATCGATTGACTCGCCGCGCCCCGCGCGAGAGGGGTAGGACAGATTGTCGCAGCAGGCAATCTGCTGCCTTGCCGTGGAATGAGTTCCGGTCCGGCCGCGCCTTTCAGGGGAGTAACGTCATGGCTGGACCAGCAACCAATCCGCCCGAGATCAAGTCGCGCATCGGCGCAATCCTGCGCGCCACATCCGGCAATTTTCTCGAGCAGTTCGATTTCTTCCTGTTCGGCTTCTATGCCGCCGCGATCGGCAAGGCGTTTTTCCCCTCCACCAACGAGACGGCGTCGCTGCTCAACACTTTCGGGGTGTTCTGGCTCGGCGCGCTGATGCGCCCCGTCGGCGCGATCGTGCTCGGCGCCTACATCGACCGCATCGGCCGCCGCCAGGGCCTGATCGTCACGCTCGGCATCATGGCCATCGGCACCGTCGTGATCGCTTTCTGCCCGAGCTATGCGACCATCGGCATCGCGGCGCCCGTCATCGTGCTGATCGGCCGTTTGCTGCAGGGCTTCTCCGCCGGCGTCGAGCTCGGCGGCGTCTCGGTCTATCTCGCGGAAATCTCCACGCCCGGCAATCGCGGCTTCTACACCTCGTTCCAGTCGTCGAGCCAGCAGGTCGCGATCTTCGTGGCCTCGATCCTCGGCTTCATCCTGTCCGAGGTGATGCCGGCGGACGTCGTGACCGCCTGGGGCTGGCGCATTCCCTTCTTCGTCGGTTGCCTCATCATTCCCCTGATCTTCATGCTGCGGCGGACGCTCGAGGAAACGCCGGCCTTCCTCGCCATGAAGAAGCACCCGACGGCAAACGAGGTGTTCGCCTCCGCGCTCGCCAACTGGCGCATCGTCATCCTCGGCATGATGATCGCGGTCCTGACCACGACGACATTCTACTTCGTCACCGTGTACACGCCGACCTTCGGCAAGACGGTGCTGAAGCTCTCGACGCAGGACGCACTGCTCGTGACGCTGCTCGTCGCCGTGACCAACTTCTTCTGGAATCCCGTCGGCGGCGCGCTGTCCGATCGCATCGGCCGCAAGCCGGTACTGCTCGCCATCGCCGGCCTGGCGCTCGTCACCGCCTACCCGGCACTGTCCTGGCTGGTCGCCGCGCCGACTTTCGGCAAACTGCTCGCGGTCGAGATGTTGTTCTCGTTCTATTTCGGCATGTACAGCGGCACCATGCTCGGTGCTCTCGTCGAGATCGTGCCGGCGCATGTCCGCACCACCTGCTTCTCGCTGGCCTTCGCGCTCGCCGCTGCGCTGTTCGGCACGTTCACGCCATTCGCCTCGACCTTGCTGATCGACTACACCGGCAACAAAGCCTCACCCGGCTTCTGGCTGATGTTCGCCGCTGCGCTTGGCATCATTGCCGCATCGATCGTCTATCGCGGTGGCCGCCAAGCGGTGACGACGTACGATGCGACCGGTGAAGCGGCGCCGGCGGTGAGCCACTGATGGTCATTCCGGGGCGCCTCGAAGAGGCGAACCCGGAATCCATTTCTCCCAACATTCTTGCGGCACGATGGATTTCGGGCTCGATGCTTCGCATCGCCCCGGAATGACAGTGACCTAAAGCTCCACCACCACGTAATCGCTCTCGACCTTCACCGGGATGGTCTCGGCGACATACGGGCCCTTCACCACACTCGCACCCGGCTCGACATGCGCCGGATAGGCCTTCACGCGGAAGCGGCGGGGGTCGCAATAGGACTGGCCGGTGCGGATGTCGAACTCCCAACCGTGCCAGGGGCAGCGGATGATCTCGCCGAGCTTGGTGTATTCGATCTCGCCGGGATCCTTTGATTGCGCGAGCCCGATCAGCGGGCCCTCGCACAGCGCGGCGCCCTGATGCGGGCAGCGGTTCATCAGGCCGAAATACTCGCCCTTGATGTTGAAGACCGCGATCGGCCGTCCGTCGATCTCCAGAAATTTTCGCGTGCCCGGCGGAAGCTCATCCACCGCCGCAATCACGTGCCGCGCCATGCTTATGTCTTCCGCATGATCTGATCGGAAAACCGCTTCACACTTTTCCGGATCATGCGGCTATCCCATAGAGCTTGCGCGCATTGCCGAGATAGAACGCTTCGCGGTTGGCGTCGCTGACGCCCGCCGGCAGCACGCGCGACGGCTCGTCATAGTCCCAATGCGGATAGTCGGTCGCGAACAGCAGTCGGTCCCAGCCGATCCATTTGATGACGTCGAACAGGTCCTCGCGCCGCTCCGGGTCCTCCATCGGCTGCGTGGTCCACCACACCTGCTCGCGGATATATTCCGACGGCGGCCGCTTCACATGCGGCACTTCGCTGCGCAGCCGGTGCCAGACCTTGTCGAGCCGCCAGGCGAGCGACGGGGCCCAGCCGAAGCCGGCCTCGATCATCACCATCTTCAGCTTCGGAAAGCGCTCGAACACACCTTCCAAGACAAGGCTCGCCAGCGCCGATTGCTGGCACTGCGAGTGGCCCACCATCTCCTCGATGTAATAGGAAGGCCAGCCGGACGGCGTGATCGGATTGCCACCGAAGCCGAAAGCGTGCACGCCGACGGGAAGCCCTGCCTCTTCCGCGGCCTGGTAGATCGGCCAGTAACGGCGCTGGCCGAGCGGCTCGACATTGCGGCTGAGCAGCAGCACCTGCACGAAATTCTTGTCGCCGGCGCGCTCGCGGATCTCAGCGGCGGCCGACAGGCCGTCCTCATTGCCGACGACAATGGACGCCTTCAGACGCTTGTCCTTGCTGGTCCATTTGTCGATCTGCCAGTCGTTGATCGCCGAGCACAGCGCCGCCGAAAGCTCGTGATTGCGGATGCCCTGCCCGGTGTTGAGCGGATTGAGCACGCCGAGTTCCACGTTGTTGGGATCGAGCAGCTGCTTCTGCATGAAGGACAACGAAGAGCCCTGCGGCCCGCCTTCCGGCGGATAGGCGTCGCGACGCGATGCGTTGGGCTGGGCCTTCGGATAGGGCGGGCCTTCCATCATGCCCTGATAGGCATGGACGCCGTAGACTTCGAGATGATGCTGCCAGCGTTTCGCTAGATAAGGATAGAGCTCGGTGCGGGTGGCGCGTGCCGGATGGATGTCGCAGTCCGCGATTGCGGTTTTGACGGTCAGTGGGGAAGCGGCTTCGGTGCTCTCGCGGAATTGGACATTCATCGCCTTGCCTCCTTTGGCAGCGGGCTAAGTCAGGCGGGGATAGGTCGCATGCGGATTTTCGATCATGATCTTGCGCACGAGATCGGGGGTGAGGCCCTCGGGCAGCGCGTCCTGGCCGTCGAATTGCCAGTGCGGATAGTCCGTGGAGAATAGAACCAATTCGTCGGACTGCATATGATCAAACAGGCGAATTAATGTCTCAGGTTCCGGCGGCGCATCAAATGGCTGTAAAGAGAACCGGATGTTGCTGCGCACAATGTCGAGCGGCGCGCGATCGACCCATGGCGTCTCCATTCGCACCCCGCGCCAGAACTTGTGCAGGCGCCAGAGAAAAGGGGAGATCCAGGAGACGCCGGATTCGAGCATGACCATTTTCAGCCGCGGATATTTGGCGAACACGCCCTCGACGATCAGACTGGTGAGCTGAGTCTGGAACGCCTGGGCCTGACCGACATAATCCTCGATGTGATAGGAACCCCAGCCCACGGCAGTCGGCGGATTGTGATAGGCGGAACCGGCGTGAATCCCGATGGGCAGCTGGAGCCGTTCCGCCGCCTCGTAGATCGGCCACACCGCGCGCTTGCCGAGCGGCGTGTCGCCCATGACCAGCATCAGCACCTGCACGAAGCGGCGGTCCTGTGCGCAGCGCTCGATCTCGGCGACGGCTTTCTCGACACTTTGCGTGGGGATCACGATCGAACCACGCAGCCGTGAATCGCGATCGAGCCATTCCTTCACCAGCCACTCGTTCAACGCGCGGCAGAAGGCGGCCTGCAAATCTTCCGAAAACACCATCTGCACGCCGTAGAGTGGATTGCAGATGGCGTATGTGAGCTGGAAGGGATCGAGCAGATGGCGCTGCATGTCCTCCAGGCTTGCGCCGGGCTTGCCGGTTTCCGGCCGCCAATCGGGACGCGCCACGATCGGCGAGTTCTGCGGATAGGATTGCGAGACAAGGTCGACCATGCCGCGCGTCGTCACCTGATCGCGCCAATAGTCATTCAGGTACGGCAGCAGGCTGGTCAGATGCGGCACGGCCGGATGCACGTCGCAATCCACCCCGCCGGCGATCAGGGACGCCATCACGTCTCCTTCACGTTTCCTCGTCACGTTTTGTCTTGTCCACCATTCAAGCAGGCCTGCCCGTCGCCCGCAACTCGGCCAAGGCCGCTGTCATATGCTAGGAAGGCACAGCTCCGTTGCGAGGACTGAGAGGTTAAAGGGATGAAAGAGCTCGTCGGCATTGCGGAACAGGTTGCGGCCCGACTAATCGCGCGCAAACAGACCATTGCAGTGGCTGAATCCTCGACCGGCGGCCTGATCTCGGCCAGCCTGCTCGCGGTGCCCGGCGCCTCCGCCTATTTCCTCGGCGGCGCCGTGGTCTACACCCGCGATGCCAGGCGTGTGCTGATGGATATTTCGGACGAAGGAATGAAGGGCTTTCGCTCCTCGTCGGAGCCTTATGCAAAGCTGCTGGCCGAACAGATGCGCAGCCGCTTCGGCTGCGACTGGGGCCTGTCCGAAACCGGCGCCGCCGGCCCCACCGGCAACCGCTACGGCGATGCCGCCGGCCACAGCTGCATGGCGGTTTCGGGACCCGCGGCGGAGGTGATCACGCTGGAGACGGGCAACAACGACCGGTTTGCGAACATGCAGATGTTTGCTGCCACGGCGCTGAAGCTGTTGCTGAGGAAGCTGGAGGGGTGAACGCCCTCACATGGGAACCGCACGCGCTCCCCATCTCCAGCCGGACTGACCGTCGTGCCGGCGCATGAGCGAGCGCGTCACCGCCCAGGCGCGAGAGGAGCAATGATGCAATTGCCTGCGTTCGTCTTCGCCGCCCTGCTCGTCCTTGGGATAACGACGGCGCAAGCCGCCGGGGTCAGAAACTTCGACATTCCTGCCGGTCCGGCGGGACCGGCAATCCGATTGCTGGTCTGGACTCCGTGTGCAGAGCCACCTCGCGAGATGGATGCGCGTGGCGCCACCTTCTTCGCCGTGCCCGCATGTCCGATCACCGGAGAAAACCTTCCACTCATCGTGATGTCGCACGGCCGCCGAGGATGGTTCGGCGGTCACCATGACACGGCCGCGGCTTTGGCCGATGCCGGGTTCGTCGTGGCGGCGCTCAATCATCCCGGCGACACCATGCGTGACACCAGCCGCACCGACAGTCTTTCGGTTCTCGTCGAGCGCCCCACGGACATGAGCCGGCTGATCGACTATATGCTGGAGGGGTGGCCGGACGCATCCCGCATCGATCCTCAGCGCATCGGGCTCTACGGGTTTTCGTTTGGCGGTTACACCGGCCTCGTCGTCATCGGCGGCAATCCCGATCTGCGCAAGGGATTGCCGAATTGCGAGACGTCCAGCCTGAAGGCGTGCAAGCAACTCGAAAGCGGCGAGCTTCCTGATCAGCCGACGACCCATGATAAGCGCGTCAGGGCCGCGGTCATCATCGATCCCTATCCGGTGTTCGTCTTCCCGGAGGAGAATCTGAAAGCAATAGCAGTGCCGGTTCAATTGTGGAGTTCTGACCCTGCGCAGAATGCCGATGGTCTATCCGGATGCTGTGCGGCAGCGATCAATCAAAGGCTTCCGATCAAGCCGGACTACCATTTCGTGGACAATGCCCGGCATTTTTCCTTCCTCGCGACCTGCACCCCAAAGGACGCCCGGGAGGCCCCCGCCGTCTGCACCGATGCGCCGGATTTCGATCGCGTCGATTTCCACCGACGGCTTCACGCAGATGTCGTTGCGTTCTTTCGCAAGCATTTCGCCGAAAGCGCCAAGCCGTGACGCGGCCCTCGGCCCGGCGCCGCGCCGGCCTAAGAGCAGGACAAGCCGTTGCCGGGCTCGCGGCAGAGCTTCGCGCGAACCTCTACGATATCGATATCGTACTTCCCGGCTCTCCGCTTGCGCGAGGCGGAGGCCGAGTCGGCACTGTCCATTGAAAGCAGATTGAGCTGCTTCTTGGTCGCCGCGCTGCACATCAGAGCAGCGTTGCCGCCGAGGTATCTCGACTGGGCGCCAAGCTCCTGCCGGGTGAGCTCCGCGAATGGCCCCAGACGCAATTGCGTTTCGACCGCTGCGATTTCAGCGTCGCTCGCCTGCGTCCGGGCAACACCCTTCATCCTGCGTTCGAAGCCGTTTGCGATCGCCGCCCCATGTGCCGCACCAAGATCCGCAACCTCTTGCGCTGCGTCCGTAAACTCACCGCGCTGGGAACCGGCCAACAGATAGGACTTGCAAGCCAACGGGTTGCTCGCGAGCTTCAGGAGGGTCGCCAGCTCCGCCCGGTCCACGGCATTGATGTGCTCGTCGTCGGCATAGACTTCCATCTCGCTCGCCAGGATCATGTTGAGTGCACCATTGGCGGCGGGCCATCCGCCCTCGTTGAAGGCCTCTTCGGTCTCCCGAAGGAAGACCGCCCTGAGCGCGGGATCGCTGCGGGCAATCGACGCGGCCAAAGGGAAGCGCGCGATGTTCTGATCGAAATCGCGCGCAAACGCGCTTGGCCCGGAGAGGCTCGCATATGCCAGGTTTCCGGCCAGCAGGGCGACGACGAGGAGCAGCAGGATTGATCTTCTGGTCATGTGAGAGTTTTGGTGTGGGTTACCGCGAGAGATCATCTCACGCCGGGTCACCGCCATCCATTGCAACTACAGGCTGCCCTTAATGAATCCTTTCGCAGCCGTGGCGAGTTGCGCGGATGCCCTGCTATCTTGCCAGATGCCGCATGAAGATCCGCACCACATATCCCTGGACCCGCGGCGCCTCGTCATAGATATCCGACGCGAGCCGCTCGATGGTCTCACGCAGGGATAGGAACTGCGCCTGGCGCGCGCTGCTCTCGGTGCCCTGCATGCCCGCGAGCTCGTCCATCGCGGCATCGCTGATCTGGCAATGCACGACCTCATCCTCACGCATCATCGTGAAGCGAAAGGCCAACCGTTCGAGGTCGTGGCCGATGATCCTGTCGCGCGACAGCGGCATCCAATTGTCCCGTTCGCGCCCCCGAACGGGACAATGCTGAAAATCTGGCGCTTTGTCACCACCCGCGCCAGGAGGCATCGCTGTCATGCGATGTTCATCAACAGCGAGCTTCCGTCGGTCGGCCCGGCTCCGACGTCAGTAGGCGAGCGCCGTGCCGGTCGGCTTGTCGAGTGCCGCGGCCAGCGATCGATACTCCTCACAATCCGTCCCGCAGATGGCAGCGATCCGGCTGAGATGATAGAGCGCCTGCTCGCGGTTACCCCGCTCGAGCTGCCACAATCCGTAGTACTGCCACGTCAATACGTGGTTCGGATCTGCCTTCAACGCGCGCTCGTACCAGACCTGCGACTGCTCGTAGTCGCCGAGCTTGCGGTAGGAATAGCCGATGAGGTTGGCGACGTTCGGATGGTCGTCATGGCCGAGCGATTTTAATTCCGCGATCGCGGTCGCATAGTCGTTGCGCTCGTAGATGGTGTCATAAGCCACGCGGTAGCCGGCCGCGAAAGCGGGATCGCCGATACTGGACTGGTTGTTCGGCTTCCTGCCTTTGTGTGTCGCCTTGGTGCCCCAGCGTTTCGGGTAGACTGGCTGCGGCTGCAGCCTCTGATCCGCGTAGGCTCCGGCATAGGGATCAGTGGAGCTGATGCCGCCCCCGCCACCACCACCGCCACCGCCGCCGGCGGCAAAGGCCGGCGAGCTCAACAGTACTGCCGCAAATGTACCGAGCGTGACGAGCCTGATCATCGCTGTAATCATGTCTGCCTCCTGTCCTGTTCAAGCGGCCCCGGACGACGTGATAACCCTGCATCGGCAGCGATATTCCAGGACGCTGCGCTCACAGAGACGTCAGCGTTCGTACGACAGTCACGTTGTCCTTTACTGGAACGCGACCTCGGCGAAGCTTCGCAGCTTTCGCGAATGCAGCCGTTCCGATTCCTGCTGCTTGAGCCGCTCCAGCGCCTTCAGGCCGATCTCGAGATGTTGGCCGACGCGGCGGCGGTAGAATTCGCTGGCCATGCCCGCGAGCTTGATCTCGCCATGCAGCGGCTTGTCGGAGACGCAGAGCAGCGTACCGTAGGGAACGCGGAAGCGGTAGCCGTTGGCGGCGATCGCGGCCGATTCCATGTCGAGCGCGACCGCGCGCGACTGCGACATGCGGCGGATCACCTCGGGCCCCGAGATCTCCCAGTTGCGGTTGTCGACGCTCGCGACGGTGCCCGTGCGCATCAGGCGCTTTAGCTCGAAACCTTCGAGGCCGGTGACGTCCTCGACCGCCTGTTCGAGCGCGACCTGCATCTCGGCCAGTGCCGGGATCGGCACCCAGAGCGGCAGCTCGCGGTCGAGCACGTGGTCCTCACGTACATAGCCGTGGGCGAGCACGTAGTCGCCGAGCCGCTGCGTGTTGCGCAGGCCTGCGCAATGGCCGAGCATCAGCCAGGCATGCGGGCGCAGCACAGCAACGTGGTCGGTGACGTTGCGCGCGTTCGACGGGCCGGTGCCGATGTTGATCAGGGTGATGCCGCGATAGCCAGGCGCGACCAGATGGAAAGCCGGCATCTGCGGCGCGCGGGCAGGCGCCACCCCGCTGGTTGCGCCGCCGCTGCCCGTGATCACATTGCCGGGCGCGACGAAGGCTTCGAGGCCGGCTTCGCCGGACTGCAGCCGCTGCTGGCAGAGCTGCGCGAAGGCATCGACATAGAACTGGTAGTTGGTGAAGATCACGAAATTCTGGAAATGCTCGGGATCGGTGCCGGTGTAGTGATAGAGCCGCCGCAGCGAATAATCGACACGGGCAGCCCGGAACAGGGACAGCGGCTCGGGCGCGCCCGGCTGAAGCTCGAAGGTGCCGTCGGCGATCGCATCGTCCATGGTGGTGAGATCGGGCACGTCGAACGCATCGCGCAGCGATCGTGTCACAAGAGAATTCTCGCTGGTGGTGATTGCGGCTTCGATGTTGATGTCGCGGCGATAGGCGAAGTGAATCGGGATCGGCTCGGCTGATTCGCCGATCTCGACGGGAACGCCGTGGTTCTGGATCAACAGCCCGATCTGCTCGGTGAGATAGGCGCGGAATAGATCCGGCCGCGTGACGCTGGTCTCATGCACGCCGGGCCCGGCGACGAAGCCGTAGGCAAGACGCGAGTCCAGCCGCGCATACGTCGCGGTGGTGACGCGGACGAAGGGATAATAGGCTCGCACCCGCGTCGTGATCGCCTCGCCGTTGACATAGGCCTCGAACCGGTCGCGCAGGAATTTCGTGTTGCGCTCATAGATTTCCTCGAGGCGGGCGACGGCGAGGACGGCGTCGGTGAAGGATTTGGTGGCGATGGAGGGTGGGGACTGCATTGTTCGACCGCCGGGTTGCTGGGCTTGAGTCGAACTATAGCAAAGAACGATGGCAATCGTCAGCGAAGGGCGGCTTGCGGACCACACACTCCGCTGTCATGCCCCGGCTTGACCGGGGCATCCAGTACGCCGCGGCGTCCCGGTTCGATCACAGCCGCCTCTGGAATACTGGATCGCCCGGTCAAGCCGGGCGATGACAGCGAGTGTGCGGCGCGCTCCGGGACGACGCGCTTTCGCGCGTCACTTCTCGCGGAAGGCCCGCATCAGCTGGTCGTGCAGCGGCTTCATCAGATAGGACAGCATGGTGCGGTCGCCGGTCTGGACGAAGGCTTCCGCCGGCATGCCGGGGATCAGCTTGGAGTCGCCCAGCTTGGCGACCTCTTCCGGGGACATCGACACGCGGATGGTGTAGTAGCTCTGGCCGGTGCGCTGGTCGGTGGTGACGTCGGGCGAAACGCGGCTGACGACGCCGTTGAGCTCGGGCGTGGTGCGCTGGTTGAACGCGGACAGACGCAGCAGCGTCTTCTGGCCGATCTGGAGCTTGTCGATATCGACAGGATTGACCTTGGCTTCGACCTGGAGATCGTCCGCCTGCGGCACAATCAGCATGAGGGCATCGCCGGCGGTGACGACGCCGCCGACGGTATGCACGGTCGATTGCAGCACCATGCCGTCCTGCGGCGCGCGGATGTCGACACGGCGGAGCTGGTCTTCGGCGGCGACCTTGCGCTCGATCATTTCACCGATCTTGTCGTTGGTCTCGCGCAGATCCTTGGAGACCTCGCTCACCATGTCCTTGTCGACCTGGATGATCTGTAGCTCGGTCTCGGTGATCTTGCCCTTGGCCTGCGCGCGCGAGGCGATGTATTGCGCGCGCTCGCCGTTGAGGCGGGCGCTGTCGCGTTCCAGCGTGGTGAGGCGGGAAATCTGCACCAGGTGCTTCTCATAGAGATCGCGGACACCGACCAGTTCCTGCTGCACCAGGACGATCTCCCTGTCCTTGGCCTTTTCCTGCGCGGAGAGTCCTTCGATCTCCTCGTTGAGCTGCTGGACACGCTCGCGGAGCTGCGCCTTCTGCCCGGCGCGGCCATTGACGCGGACGTCGAACAACTTGGTTTCGGCGGAGAGCAGGTTCTTGACGTCGGGATCGTTGCCGCGATCGAGGAGCGATTGCGGAAACTCGATCTTGTCGACACCGCGCTGCTCGGCCTGGAGCCGCGCCGTGCGCGCCAGCGCGGCGTCGAGATTCTTGGTGACGATGGCGAGGTTCGCCTTGGTGACCGTGTCGTCGAGCCGCACCACGATATCGCCGGCCTTGACCACGTCGCCGTCGCGGGCACGCAGCTCGCCGACCACGCCGCCGGTCGGATGCTGCACCTTCTTGACGTTGGATTCGACCACGACCTGGCCCGGCGCGATCAGGGCCCCCGAGATCTGCACTGTCGACGCCCAGCCGCCGAGACCGATGACGAGGGCCAGCACGATGGCCAGCCCGAGCATCAGATGAAACCTGATGGAATCCCGCACGGTCCTCTTCGCGGCGGGCTTTCCGCCGCCGATAGCCATCGTGCTCATGACTTGGGCACTCCGCCTTCGCTAACGATCTTGATCGGTGCCGGCGGCGTCACGCGCGGCTGAAGCACCTGGGCAAGCACCTGCTCCTTCGGCCCGAACGCCTGCATGCGGCCGTCGCGCAGCACCAGGATCTGGTCGACCGCCTCGACGCCGATCGGGCGATGCGCCACCACGATGACGATGGCGCCGCGCTCGCGCGCGCTGCGGATCGCGCGGGTCAGCGCCTCGTCGCCCTCGGTGTCGAGATTGGAATTGGGCTCGTCGAGCACGATCAGGAACGGGCTGCCGTAGAGCGCGCGCGCCAGCGCCACGCGCTGCGCCTGGCCCGCGGAGAGCGCGGTGCCCTGCTCGCCGACCTGCGTGTTGTAGCCCTCGCGCATCTTGATGATCATCTCGTGCACGCCGGCTTCCTTCGCCGCGGAAATGATGCCGTCAGAGGTGGCCTCGGGATCGAAACGGCTGATGTTCTGCGCGATGGTGCCGCCGAACAATTCGACGTCCTGCGGCAGATAGCCGATGTGGCGGCCGAGCATGTCGGAGGCCCACTGGTCGAGCGCCGCGCCGTCGAGCCGCACCTTGCCACGGACCGGATGCCAGACGCCGACCAGCGCGCGGATCAGCGACGATTTGCCGGAGCCGCTCGGCCCGATCACGCCGAGGCCATTGCCGGCGGTGAGCGCGAAGGTGACGTCCTGCACGATGAGGCGCTGATCGCCCGGCGGCACCATGGCGATGCCTTCGACCGACAGACGACTGGTGGGCGCCTGCAACTGGGTCGGCATCGTCTGCGGCGGCATCTGCTCCAGCAGACGCGTGAGGCGCTGCCAGCTCTGACGTGCCGCGACAAAGGATTTCCAGTGCGCGATAGCGAGATCGACCGGCGCGAGCGCGCGGGCGGAGAGGATCGAGCCGGCGATGATGATGCCGGCGGTCGCTTCCTGGTGGATGACGAGATAGGCGCCGACCGCGAGCACGGCCGATTGCAGCATCATGCGCAGCACTTTCGCGACCGCACCGAGGCCGCCGGCGACGTCGCTCGCACGCTGGTTGCCGTCGAGGTACTTTTCGTTGGCCTCGCTCCAGCGCTGGTTCATCCGGCCGGTCATGCCCATCGAGACCATGACTTCGGCGTTGCGCCGGCTGGAGGCGGCGAGATCGTTGCGCTGGGCGGCGAGGCCCATCGCGTCCTTCGCCGGCTGGCGGGACAGGAACTCGGTGACCAGCGTCAGCCCGACTAGGATGATGGCGCCGGCCAAGGCGGTGAGGCCGATCATGACGTGGAAGGCGAAGCAGATGGCCAGGTACAGCGGCAGCCAGGGCAGGTCGAAGAACGCGCTCGGGCCCATGCCGCCGAGGAACGAGCGGACATTGTCGAGGTCGCGCAGGGGCTGCAGGCCCTCGTTGCGGCTGCCGACCAGGAGAGGCAGGCGCACGACGGTGTCGAACACGCGCTTGTTGAGGGCTTCATCGAGCGCCGTGCCGATCCGCCCCAGGATCCGGTTTCGGATCATGTCGAGCATGCCCTGCGCCATATAGAGGAAGCTGGCGATGATGATCAGGCCGACGAGAGTCGGAACGCTGCGGCTCGGCAGAACCCGGTCGTAGACCTCCAGCATGAAGATCGACCCAGTCAGATAGAGCAGGTTGATCATGCAGCTCATCAAGCCGACGCCGACGAACGCCGTGCGACAAGCACGCAAGGCGTCACCGAGCTCTGAACGGCGGACGCCGGGTACGGCTGCCATCAGTCTGATCTCTTTCGGGTAAGGGGCAACGCCCCTGATTTCCTAGGTCGTTCAGGGGTACGCGACCCGGATTAACATCGTATTCCCCCGCGACGAACGCGGTCGAATTAATCCAGGTCCCTGATAGGCCACCTCTACCCCTGACGGCCTCGCACGCAAGTCCGGTATTTCACAGTCTTTGCGGCTTTTTATAGCAGACATCGCGGCCTCTCCCCAGCGGGGGAGAGGCGAAAGTTCTGGCTCACCGAGCCAATGTGACGCTAGAGCCGGCCGCCGCCGCGCACCAGCCGCACCACCAGGAGCAGGATGATGGCGCCGATGGCGGAATAGATGATCTCGGACACGAGGCCGGTGCCGAGATGGATGCCGAGCTTCGGGAACAGGAAGCTTGCGACAAACGCGCCGGCGATGCCGATCACGATGTCGCCAATGATGCCGAACCCACTGCCGCGCACCACCTTGCCGGCGAGCCAGCCGGCGACGAGGCCGACGAACAGGATGACGATGAGGCCTTGGCCAGAAATGTACATAAGTTGAAGTCCCTCTCCATGAACGGGGGCATGGAACCGGAACCGGGATGAATGGGGTCTGAATGGTCGGTTCGGATAAAAATGTCGAAAACAACCCCATGCACAGTAGGAGTGCAGTTGGCCGGCGGTGCGAGGTGAACTGTGACAAGTCGGTGTTGTCGTAGAGGGATTCTGAAGAAGTGCGCGATTTGAAGTGAGGGAGGCGCCGCTCTCTCATTCCCTCCCCCCTTGCGGGGGAGGGGCAGGGAGAGGGGTGGCCACGGGCGAGGTCTGAGTTTGTGGCTACCCCTCTCCCCCGCCCTCCCCCGCAAGGAGGAGGGAGCGCAGTGTTGCGCGGGGATGTAGTACGGCTGGAGAACGAACTACGACGCCGTCACCGGCTCGGCCAGCACGCATCTCGCCGCCCTACCCGGCCCTACCTCCACATTCGCAGGCAATTGCTCCAGACACCGCGGCTGGGCGACCGTGCAGCGGGGGGCGAAAGAGCAGTTGTTCGGCTTTTCGGCCAGTGATGGCGGGGTGCCGGGGATCGTCTCCAGCCGGGCGCCGCGCTTGGCGCCGTGGATGGTGGAGGCGAGCAGGCCCTTGGCGTAGGGGTGAACCGGCGTGCGGACGATGTCGCGGAGCGTCCCCTGCTCCACGATCTGGCCGGCATACATCACCGCGACACGGTCGCAGATCTCGATCGCAACACCAATGTCGTGGGTGACGAAGATGACGGACATGCCGAACTCGCGCTGCAGCTCACGCAGCAGCAGCAGGATCTGGATCTGCACGGTGGCATCGAGCGCGGTGGTCGGCTCATCCGCCAGCAAGATCTTCGGACGGCAGGCGAGCGCGAGCGCGATCATCGCGCGCTGGCGCATGCCGCCGGACATCTCGTGCGGATAGGCATCGAGCCTGCGCTTTGCGGAGGGAATGCGCACGACCTCGAGCATTTCGAGCGCCCTCGCCCGCCCTTCCGCATAGGACTTGCCTTCGTGGCGCACGACGCTTTCGGCGATCTGCGCGCCGATGGTGTAGACCGGATCGAGCGCGAGCGCGGGCTCCTGAAAGATCATCGACACGGTCTGGCCGCGGAACGACGACAGCTCCTCGTCGTTCATGGCGAGCACGTCGCGGCCCATCACATTGACCTTGCCCGTGATCTGCGTGCGCTTCTTCGGCAGCAGCCGCATCAGCGCACGCAGGGTCACGCTCTTGCCGGAACCGGACTCGCCGAGCAGGCCCAGCACCTCGCCGTCACCGAGCGAGAGACTGAGATCGTTCACGGCATAGACCGTGCGTTCCCCGGTGAAGCGGATGTTGAGGCCTGAGATGTCGACGAGCTTTGTCATGACGGCAGTTTCGGCAACCTATCGTGATAGGCGGTGACGCGCTGGAAGGCGGCGCCGATGGTGAGCAGGGTCGCTTCATCGAAGGAGCGGCCGATCAGCTGCATGCCGATCGGCAGGCCGCTTTTGGTGAAGCCGGAGGGAATGGTGAGCGACGGCAGGCCGAGAAAATTCACCGGGCGGGTGAACAGTGTCAGCCGCTGCACCATCGCCGGCGCGTTCGGGCCGCCGCCGACGTCGCTCTCCTCGATCGTCGGCGCGGGCACCGGCGATGCCGGCGCGATGATCGCGTCAACACCAGCCGTGGCTGCATTGTGCGCGGCGAGTGCGGGGCCGCGCCAGCGCATCGCCTCCAGATAAGTGATGGCGGGAACGGCGAGACCGTTCTGAAGCCGCATCAGGACCTGCGGGCCATAGTCCTGCGGACGCTCGATCATCCAGCGCTTATGGAAGGCGGCCGCTTCGGCTGCGAGCACGAGCTGGCTTGCCGCCGACAATTGCCGCTGGTCCGGCAACTCGACCGTGACGATGTCGGCACCCTCGCGCTTGAGCACCGCGATGGTCTCGTCCAGCACGCGCGCGACCTCGCTATCGAGATCGTCGACATAGAAGGACGCGGGCACGCCGATTTTCAGGCCCTTGAGCGAACCCTTGGTGGCGCCGACATAGTCGGACAGCGGCTCGTGGCTGCAGGTCGAATCCGCGGGATCGGGACCGGCCATCAGCGCCAGCAGCAGCGCGCAATCCTCGGCGGTGCGGGCGAGCGGGCCGACCGTGTCGAGCGATTGCGACAGCGGCATCGCGCCGGCGCGGCTGACGCGGCCGACGGTGGTTTTCAATCCCGTGACGCCGCAGAAATGCGCGGGCATGCGGATCGAACCGCCGGTGTCCGAGCCGAGCGCCGCGAACGTCAGGCGCGCCGCGACTGACGAGCCGGAGCCGGAGGACGAGCCGCCGGTGATGTGCGCGACGTTCCAGGGATTGCGCACCGGACCGTAATGCGCGTTGTGGCCGGTCGGGCCATAGGCGAATTCGGCCAGATGCAGCGTGCCGAGGCGGACCTGCCCGGCATCCTTCAGCCGCTGCAAGGCAGTCGACGTGACGGTCGGTACGAAATCGCGGCGGATCAGCGAGCCGCAGGTCGAGACGTGGCCTGCGTCGTAATACATGTCCTTGTGCGCGAGCGGAACGCCGTGCAGCGGACCGCGGACGTTGCCCTTGGCGAGCTCGGCATCGGCGGCCGCGGCAGCCTTCAACGCGGGCTCGGCTTCAACCGACATGAAGGCGTTGAGATGCGGCTGCCATTGCGCGATACGATGCAAGAGCGCGCGCGTCACCTCGTGCGAGGACACCTGCTTCATCGCGATCGCACGCGCGACCTCGGTGAGCGTCATCAATGCAGGCTCACGGCTCATTTCGACACCTTCTGCGTCTGCGCGATCGGATAGAGCGCGGGCTCGAGATCGAACGGCAGCGTGCCGGCGATGACCGCAAAGCCTTCGAAGGCCGGTCCGATGGAATTGGAGATACGCGTCGCGATCTCGTCATCGACAGGAACGCCCGCGACTTGCGCGATCGGCTTGATCTCTTTGGGTGTCGGTCTTGTCATGCTGTTTCCTCTGCGGGCGCGCGGCTATGGCCTGATCCGGGTATCGCCATGTAGCACGCGGCTTCGTGGCCCATTGTATCGAGCGCGGTGAGCTTTGGTGCTGCATTTGCGCAGAGCGGCTCCGCAAACGCGCAGCGGGTGTGGAAGCGGCAACCCGGGGGCGGATCGATCGGATTAGGCGGGTCGCCGGTGATCGGCGGCTTCTCGGTGCGACGATCGGGGTCCGAGGACGGCATCGCGGCAAGGAGCGCACGCGTATAGGGATGCGCAGGGTTGTCCCAGACCTGGTCGACCGGGCCGAGCTCGACGACCTCGCCGAGATACATCACCAGCACGCGATCGCTGATGTAGCGGACGACGTTGAGGTCGTGGCTGATAAAGAGATAGGTCAGGCCGAACTCGCGCTTGAGATCGGCGAGCAAATTGAGCACCTGTGCCTCGACGGATTTGTCGAGCGCCGAGACGGCTTCGTCCAAAATCACCAGCCGCGGCGACAGCGCCAGCGCACGCGCAATGTTGACGCGCTGGCGCTGGCCGCCGGAGATCTCGTGCGGATAGCGGTTGGCGAAGTTTTCCGGCCGCAAGCCCACCTTGCCGAGCAGCTCGCGCGCGAGCGCACGGGCCGTTCCATCGGCCATGCCGTGCACTTTCGGGCCGAACGCGATTGATTCCTCGATCGTCAGGCGCGGATTGAGCGAGGCATAGGAATCCTGGAACACCATCTGCATGCCGCGGCGCAGCTCGCGCAACGACAGCGCCTGGCCGACGGTCATGCCGTCATAGATGATGTCCCCGGTATCGCGCGGCATCAGATGCATCAGCAGCCGCGCGGTGGTCGACTTGCCGCAGCCGGATTCGCCGACGATGCCGACGGTCTCGCCCTTCGCGACCGAGAAGGAGACGTTGTCGACCGCGCGCACGGTGCGTTTCGCGGCGAATAGCCCGCCGCGCACCGGGAAATGCTTGGTCAGGCCGTTGACCTGGAGCAGCGGTTGCGCGACGCCGCCAACGTCCTCGACCGGCTCCAGCATTTCAACGGATGTGTTGCTCTCGCTCATGGCCTAGTTCCTGATGTCCATGGCGCTGCGCAGGCCGTCCGAGAGCAGGTTGAAGCAGATCGAGACCGCAAAGATCATCGCGCCCGGCAATGCCGCGACCCAGGGATTGACGTAGATCGCGGTGCGGAGCGTGTTCAGCATCAGTCCCCATTCCGGCTCCGGCGGTTTTGTGCCGAGGCCGAGGAAGGAGAGACCTGCGGCCAGGATCATCGAGACCGAAATGAGACTGGTCGCATAGACGAAGATCGCGCCCAAGACGTTGCCGAGGATGTGCACACGCATGATGGTGAAGGGCCCCGCGCCGGACGCACGCGCCGCTTCGACGAAGTCCATGTTGCGCACGCCGGTGGTGACGCTTTCGGCAACCCGGGTGATCTGCGGCACGAACACGACGGTCAGCGACACGATGGAGTTGAGGATGCCGGCCCCGAGCGCGCCGGAGATCGCGATGGCGAGCAGCACGGAGGGAAAGGCGTAGAACACGTCGATCGTGCGCATGATCGCGGTGTTGAGCTTGCCGCCGACATAGCCGGCGACGAGACCGAGCGACGTGCCGATGCAGAACGCGAGGATGACAGGCAAAATGCCAATGACCAGCGACAGCCGCCCGCCATAGATCAGCCGCGCCAGCATGTCGCGGCCGAGCTCGTCGGTGCCGAGCGGGTAGCCTGCCGTGCCGATGTGGCGGAGGCGGCGGATCATCGAACCCTTGTAGGGATCTTCAAGCCCGAGCCACGGCGCGAGCACCGCGGACAGGAAGATCAGCAGCAGCACCAGCGCGCAGGCCATGCTGACCTTGTCGCGGGCGATACGGCGGCCGACGGTCGCCCAATAGCCGCGCGCCTTGGTCGCGGGCGCGGCCTGCAGCGCGGCGTCGGCGGTGGCGGACAACGGAAGCTCGCTCATCGGCTAGCCCCGCTTGATGCGCGGGTCGATCGCGGCTTGCGCGATATCGACCAGCAGATTGAGGAAGACGAAGAACAGCGCCAGGATCAGGATCGTGCCCTGCAGCAGCGGCAGGTCGCGCTGGAAGATCGCCGAGTTGAGCAGGAAGCCCGAGCCCGGCCAGGAGAACACGGTCTCGATCAGGATCGAGCCACCGAGCATGTAGCCGAGTTGAAGCCCCATCACCGCGAGCGCGGTGGGCGCGGCATTCTTTATGACGTGGCGGAACACGCCGGTTTCGTGCAGGCCCTTTGCGCGCAACGCCTCGACAAAGTCCTGCGAGAGGATGTCGCCGGTGAGCGCGCGCACGGTGCGGGTGACGATGCCCATCGGGATCACCGAGGTCGTGATCGCCGGCAGCACCAGGTATTTCAGATGCGCCCAGTCCCCGGCCCAGGAGTTGGAGCCGTTCGGCCCGGCGCCGACCGCGGGCAGCCAGTTCAGCTGCACCGAGAAGATGATGACGAGCACCATGCCGAGCCAGTAATGCGGCACCGAGACGCCGGCGATAGCGAAGGAGGTCGCGACCTTGTCGATCCAGGTCTCGCGGAAATAGCCGGCGATCAGGCCGAGCAGGATGCCCATCGTAAAGCCGATGATGGCGGCCGCAATCGCGAGCGTGACGGTGTTGCTGACCGCACGCATGACCTCGGCGAGCACCGGGCGCCCCGTGGCGATGGAATTGCCGAGATCGCCATGAAGGGCGCGCAGCAGCCACAGGCCGAACTGCACCGGCAGCGGGCGGTCGAAGCCGTAGGCGGCGCGGAGCTGCGCCGCGAGCTCCTGCGAGGCGTCGGCCGGCAGCACGGCAACCAGCGGATCGCCCGGCGTGATGTGCACGAGCAGAAAGCACACCAGCGCCACGCTGATGACGATCGGAATGACATAGACGATGCGGCGAGCGATATAGGCGAGCACTGGTCTTCTTTCTTCCTTCTCCCCTTGTGGGAGAAGGTGGCGCGCGATCAGCGCGCCGGATGAGGGGTATCTATCCGCAGATACAGCGTTATCGAATGAGAGAGAGGGTCGCTCGCGGAGCGAGACCCCTCACCCGGCTTCGCTGCCGCGAAGCCACCCTCTCCCACAAGGGGAGAGGGTGCACTGAGCGTGTGGCGCGAACTACTGCATCGACACCAGCGAGAAGTCGATGAACCAGCTCTTCGGCTGCACGACGCCCGTCACCTTCGGGCTGATGGCGCGGGGGCCGACGTCGTGGGCGACGTAGAGGAAGGCGGCATCGTCGACGGAGGCCGCGTGCAGCTCGGCGAGCGCGGCGTCGCGCGCGGCGGGGTCGAACGTCTGGCGCGCCTTCTTCACCAGCTCGTCGAACTTGGGCTCGTGGATGAAGCCCCAATTGTTCGAGACCGGCGGAGCCATGCCCGATTGCAGGAAGCGCACCAGCGCGAAGAACGGGTCCATCGCCGCATAGGTGACGTTGGTCGCGTTCGAGCCGTTGGCGCTGGGGTCCTTGGCGCCGCGGCGCCAGTTGGTGAACAGCGTGTTCCACTCGATGACGTCGAGCTTCACGTCGAAATAGCACTCGGCGAGCGCCTGCTGGAGATACTCGTTCATCGGCAGCGGCTGCATCTGGCCGGAGCCCGACGCCGAGGTCTGGATCTTCACCGTCAGCTTCTTGCTGGGACCGAAGCCGGCCTCCTGCATCAGCTTTTGCGCAGCGGCCTTGTCATACTTGATCTCGAAGGTCGGCTTACCGCGCCAGGGATGGCCGGGCTCGAAGGTGCCGGTCGCCGGCACCATCAGGCCCGCGAGCAGGCCGTCCTTGAGACCCTCGCGATCGACGCAGAGATTTGCCGCCTTGCGGACGCGGATGTCATTCCAGGGCGAGCCTTCGACGCGCGAGAACTGCCACGGCCAGACATGCGGCTGCTCGTTGGCGTAGAGCTTGAAACCGCGCTGCTTGAGCTCGGGCAGCGCATCCGGCGCCGGCGCCTCGACCCAATCGACCTGCCCGGAGAGCAGCGCCGCGGTGCGCGCGTTCGCCTCCGGCATCGGCAAGAGCACCATCTTGTCGACCTTGGGCACCCGCGCCTTGTCCCAATAGGCCGCATTCTTCACGAGCTCGAGCCGCTCGCGCGGCGTGAAGCTCGCCATCTTCCACGGGCCGGTACCCGCGGCGTCCTTGGCGAACGCGGTCCACGCGGCCTGCGACTTCGCCTTGGCGTCAGCGCCTTCCGCCTTGTCGTAGAAATGCTGCCATTTCGCCGGGCTCGCCATGAACAGGTTGGTGAGGTTGATCGGCAGGAAGCTGTCGGGCTCCTTGGTGGTGAGCTCGACCGTCATGTCGTCGATCTTCTTCGCGGAGGCCAGCGTCGGCATGCGTGACGCGGTGACGCCGACCTGGCTGGCGTCGAACTGCGGCGCATCCTGCTTCAGCACCTTCTCGACGTTCCACACCACGGCATCGGCATTGAACGGCGAGCCGTCATGGAAGGTGACGCCGGGGCGGAGCTTGAAGATCCACTTGGTCTTGTCGGCGTCGTCGACCTTCCACTCGGTCGCAAGGCCCGGGATTACCACGCTCGCCTTGTCGGCCGAGGACAGGTCCCAGCCCGTGAGCGCGTCATACATGGTGAGGCCGGTGAAGCGGTTGCCTTCAAAACCCTGATCGGGCTGGCCCAATGTGCGCGGAATATCGGCAGCGGTCATGCCGATGCGCAGCACGGTGTCGGCGCTTGCCACGCTCGGCCACGCGGCCGCAGTCGTCAGAGCCAGCGCAGCAATCAGCGCCGCGCGGGTGGTTGTCTTCATAAGCATCGTCTCAGTCCTCTTCCGGCTTTCAATGACTAATTTTGATGCAAACGTATGCAATGGCTATGCCAATGGGGAAACTTTTTCTGCAAATTGCCCCTGCGACGACAAGTCTGTGTGATCACGCGTCGGCAAAGGCACCGCCCTGCCTATTCTGGCATCAAGATTGCAAGTTTGGCCCTGAAATCTCCTGGGAGCCTTGGGCCATGCGTATCCGACTATCGACCTGTCTCGCCGTGCTTGCGCTGGCGCTATCCGCGATCACGGCGCGCGCCGAAACGGTGGTGCGCTACGGCATCTCGATGGCGGACATCCCGCTGACGACGGGCCAGCCCGATCGCGGCGCCGGCGCCTATCAGTTCACGGCGTACACCATCTACGATCCGCTGGTCGCCTGGGAGATGGACGTCGCCGACCGCCCCGGCAAGCTGGTGCCCGGGCTCGCCACCGAATGGAAGGTGGATGATGCCGACAAGACCAAATGGCGGTTTGCTTTGCGCAAGGGCGTGAAGTTTCACGACGGCAGCGAGTTCAACGCCGATGCGGTGATCTGGAATCTGGACAAGGTGCTCAACGACAAGGCGCCGCAATTCGACAAGCGGCAGAGCGCGCAGGTGAAGACCCGCCTGCCTTCGGTCGCGAGCTACGCCAAGATCGACGATTTCACGGTGGAGATCACGACCAAGACGGTCGATTCCTTCTTCCCCTATCAGATGCTGTGGTTCCTGGTCTCGAGCCCGGCGCAGTACGAGAAGCTCGGCAAGGATTGGGACAAGTTCGCGAGCCAGCCTTCCGGCACCGGTCCGTTCAAATTGACCAAGCTGGTGCCGCGCGAGCTTGCCGAGCTCACGAAGAATCCGGACTACTGGAACAAGAAGCGCATTCCAAAGGCCGACAAGATCGTGCTGGTGCCGATGCCGGAAGCGCTGACGCGCACCAATGCGCTGCTCGCAGGCCAAGTCGACCTGATCGAGACGCCGGCGCCGGACGCCGTACCGCAGCTGAAAGCCGCCGGCATGAAGATCGTCGACAACGTCACGCCGCACGTCTGGAACTATCACCTCAGCGTGCTGCCGGGCTCGCCCTGGACCGACATCCGCCTGCGCAAGGCGCTGAATCTCGCGATCAACCGTGACGAAGTCGTTGGTCTGATGAACGGGCTTGCAAAACCCGCCAAGGGCCAGGTCGACCCGTCGAGCCCGTGGTTCGGCAAACCGACCTTCGAGCTGAAATATGATCTGGCCGCGGCCAAGAAGCTGGTCGAAGAGGCCGGCTACTCCAAGGCGAAGCCGCTGAAGGCCACCTTCATCATCGCCCAGGGCGGCACCGGCCAGATGCTGTCCCTGCCGATGAACGAATTCCTGCAGCAAAGCTTCAAGGAAATCGGCATCGACATCGACTTCAAGGTGGTCGAGCTCGAGACATTATATACGCATTGGCGCAAGGGCGCGGCCGACGAGATGAACGCCGGCATCACCGCCAACAACATCGCCTATGTCACCTCGGACCCGCTCTACGCCATCGTCCGCTTCTTCGCCTCCGACCAGATCGCGCCGGTCGGCGTGAACTGGGGCGGCTACAAGAACCCGAAGGTTGACGCGCTGATCAGCGAGGCCAAGCAGACGTTCGACACCGCCAAGCAGGACGATCTGATCGCGCAGGCCCACGCGCTGATCGTCGACGATGCCGTGCTGGTCTGGGTCGTCCACGACACCAACCCGCACGCGCTGTCGCCGAAGATCAAGCAGTTCGTGCAGGCGCAGCACTGGTTCCAGGATCTGACGACGATCGGGACGGAGTGAAGGCGGCAAACGCCGGTGTCGTAGGGTGGGCAAAGCGTAAGCGTGCCCACCACCTCTATACGCGGAGTAAGATGGTGGGCACGGCGCTAGCGCGCCTTTGCCCACCCTACGGGAGTTGATGTTGGTGGCGAAGAGCAGACGGACGCTACCGCGCCAAACACCGCTGTCGTCCCGGGGCGCGACGTAGTCGCGAGCCCGGGACCCATAACCGCAGGGAGTGGTTTGGCGAAGACTCGGAGTTACCGGCTCGCGCGATAACATCTCCCTGGGGGTATGGGTCCCCGCGTACGCGGGGACGACACTTTCAGTGCAGCACCAGCGATGGCCACGCACTCACACCGCTACTTCGTCAGCAGCGCATACGCGCCGTTCCATCCTTCCGCCGGCGGATTGATCTGGAATTCCTTGATTCGCGCCTCGTACAGCTTGAACAGCTTTTCCAGCGTGTCGGCATCCTCGCTGCGGCGGCCGCGCTCGATCGCTTCCAGCGCGCCCTGCCAGTCGCGGCCGCGGTAGCAGCCGAGCATCTCGATGGTGACGTTGCGCAGGCGCTGGAAAGCGCCCGAATGCATCACGTCCTCGCGGCCGGCGATGGCGTAGATCACCTCGGGCTCGGTCTTGCCCTTGACCATGATGAAGTCGAGCTCGAGGATCGCGAACTTGTCCTTGGCGGCGAGCGCGGTCCTGGAGCCGACGATGATGGGAAAGCCGTATTCCTTCGACTGGCCTTCCAGGCGCGAGGCGAGGTTCACGCTGTCGCCGAGCACCGAATAGTTCTTCTTTAGGTCGGAGCCCATGTTGCCGACGACGCCGATGCCGGTGTTGAGGCCGATGCCGACATTGAGCGGGATGTAGACGTGACCGCCGTCGGCGGCCTCCTGCTCGCGCTCCTTGTTGACGGCGTCGATCTGCTCCAGCATCTGGATCGCGGCCTCGCAGGCGTTGACCTCGTGATCGGCATCGTCGAGCGGCGCGTTCCAGAACGCCATGATGGCGTCGCCCATGTACTTGTCGATGTAGCCCTTCTGATCGATGATGACGTCGGTCAGCGGCGTCAGGAAGCGGTTCATCAGCGCGATCAGGCCTTGCGGATCTTGCTTGTAGCTCTCCGAGATCGTGGTGAAGCCGCGCACGTCGGAGAACATGATCGTCATCTCGCGCTCCTCGCCGCCGAGCACGAGCTTTTCGGGTGACTGCGCGAGCTGCTCGACCAGGACGGGCGACATGTATTGCGCGAACATGCCGCGGATCTGCACGCGCTGACGCTGCTCGCGCACGAAGCTGGCGAAGATCAGTGTCAGATAGATCGCGGTGGTCGAGAGCAGCGGATAGGTGAAGTCGATGAGGTAGCGGTACTGCGCGTAGAAGAACCAGGACACGCCGACCAGGATGGCGGCGAACATCGCGCCCGCGAGCCCCAGACGGACAGGGCCGAGATTGGGCGTGAAGATGATGACGAGCAGGCCGATCACGAGCGCGGCGATCAGCTCGACGCCGAGCGCATAGTTCGGCTGCGAGATCACCGCGCCGCTGAGCACGCTCTCCAGCACCTGGGCATGAATCTCGACACCCGGCATGGTCGATGACACCGGCGTGGTCTTGATGTCGTTCAGCCCGACCGCCGAGGTGCCGACCAGCACCAGCTTGCCAGCGATCTTGTTCGGCGGCGCGGTGTTGTCGAGCACGTCGGCCGCCGAGATGTAGATCGAGGGATCCTGGCGGGCGTAGTGCACCCAGAGCTGGCCGTTCTTGTCGGTCGGAATCTCCACGCCCTTGAGGCGCACGGCGCGCACACCGGTCTTGTCGGTCCGGACCAGCAGCGTCGGCGTTGCCGTGACGACGCGCAAAATCTCGAGGCTGAGCGAGGGCATGATGTTACCCTGGGCGCGCATGATCAACGGCACGCGGCGGATCAGGCCGTCGCGCTCGGTCTTGATCGAGAACAGGCCGCGGCCGGCGGCGACCTTCTCGATGACGGGCACGTTGCGCAGCAGGCCCGGGAATTCGAACAGGAAACGTTCGGCATCCGCCTCGCCGACCGTCGCGACGCCGGTGAAGGGCAGCGACTTGTCGATCTCGGACGAGATAGCCGGCTGCCCGGTCTCGCCCAGAACCACGTGCGAGCGCTTGATCGCGTCGGCGAGGACCTGGTCATTGGTCGGCAGTTCGCGCAGCCTGGCGCGGGTGGCGTCGTCGAGATCGCGCATCTGGCTCGCGACCAGATCCGGGTTGAGCCGGTCGGCTTCGGAGAACACCATGTCGAAGCCGATCGTCACCGCGCCGTTACCGGTGAGGTTCTGGATCAGGTCCGCGATCCGCGTGCGCGGCCACGGCCACTGGCCGAGCTTGGCGAGGCTCTTGTCGTCGATGTCGACGATGGTGACCGGCCGCGCCGCCTTGTGGCGGGGATCGATCAGCTGGAACATGTCGAAGGTGCGCAGCCGCAATTCCTGGATCGGCGGCGGATCCCACAGCCGCGCGCCGGCGAACACGACCAGCAGCGCAAGGCACATCAGCCGCGCGAAGCCAAGCTTCCGCGCAAACCACCGCCGCAGGATCTTCAGACGTTTCATTTCAGTCGGACTTCCTGACCTGTATCGCGCCCGGCGCACCGATCATGGAGCGTCCGCGAGCGATTGGCTATTCCCCGGCGGTTGAGGATTATGGATTTTTTGCCGCGGTCAAGCTGCGAGCCGGCTGCCAGGAGGCCCGGGCGGCGATCAGGTGATGTGGAAGATGAAATCGCTGGCCTTCAGATTTGCCGCGATCACGTTCTTCAGCAGGATCGTCTCGTGGTTGTCCAGCGTGACCTGGGCGCCGCCCGATTGCGGAGCGATATTGACGTCGTCCAGCGAGCTGATGCTGCCGAACTGCCGCAGGTCGATCTTGTCGAGGCCAATCTCGAAATCGTCGACGCTGTGCTGGACCGTGGACTGCGACGACGTCGGCGCGAACACGAACTGGTCCTTGGCGCCGCCGCCGATGAGCGTGTCGCTCGACTCGGTGGCGAAGATCACGTCCTTGCCGCCGGTGCCCTCCAGGCGGACGCCCTGGCTGTTGGCGCCCTCGACGAAGATGAAGTTCACGGTGTCGGAATGGCCGGTCGAGTCGGCAACGGTCACCGTGATCTTGTCCGTTGCGGGCGGCTGCGGATACTGCTCGGTGCTGGCGCCTGTCGGGTCGTAGGTGATGCCGGCACCTTCTGCGAGGCCGGTGTTGATCTTCTCGAGCGAGCCCGTCGTCGGATAAACACTGACGCTGCTGGTATCCGGATGCGAGGTCGACACCGTGACGGTGAAGATGTCCGTCGCCGCGCCAGAATCGGTATCGGTGACCACCAGATCGGTGATGATATCGTTGCTGTTCTCGCGGATGTGCTCGACGTGGAAGTTCTCGGTCTTGATGACTGGGCCGATGGCAGGCGTCACGCTCGTGCCGATGGTGGTGATGTCGTGCGAGATCGGCGTGGTGCCGCCGGGGCCCGTCGCCGTGAGATCGATCGTCGCCGTCGAGCCAGCGGTGGTGATGGCGCCTGTATAGGTGTCGTCGAGAGCGTGGACGCCCAGCGCGCCAGGCTCGCCGCTGAATCCGTCGGCAGGCACAAACCGGATCAACGTAGCGGAGCTCAGCACAAGCGCATTCGCATCACCGACCGAGTCGACATCGACCCAGCAGCCGCCAACCTTGTACTGCCAGACGCCCTGGTCAGCGGTCGTGGCGTCCGACGTCACCGCGATGGCCTTGAAGGTCGCGCCAGTGTCGGCGTCATGGAACTTGTTCGTGAAGAGATCGCGGATCTTGCTGCCAGCCGGATCGCTGTCGTTGCCGGCGACGGCGGCCAGCGTCGCGCTGTCGAGCGTCGGCGCGTCGTTCTTGCCGGTGATCGTGATGGTGACGTCGGTCGTGGTGGTCTCGCCCCGGCCATCATCGAGCGTGATGGTGGACACGACCTTCGCCGTCTGGTCCTGGCCAAGGAAATCGAGCGCGTTGTCGGCGATCGAATAGTGCCAGGTGACGGTACCGTTGTTCTTGCCGGTCAGCTGATACGCCAGCGCGTTCTTCAACGCGGCGGTCTCGTCGGGCGTGAGCGACGCGGTGAGGTCGGTGGCGCCGTCGAGCCAGGTCACGTCCTGGTCGACCTTCGTCACCGTCGGACGGTCGGTCAGGTCGATGTCCTTGAAGTCGATCGAGCCGGTCGCGGCCGGCGACGGGTCGATCGTCGAGGACGAACCGGTGGTATCAGGCTGCTCGGAGAAGCTTGCAGTCAGCTGCGCCACATCCGTGGTGGTGAATGTCGGCGCATCGTCGTCCGCATGGATCGTGATTAGCGTATGGCCACCCTCATCACTGCCCGCGAAGTGCGCGTCGCGATAGTCTCCGATCAGGGTCAGGCTGATGCTCTTGCCATCGTCGCCGGTGACCGTCAGCACGCCGCCGCTCGCGGGGTGGTCGGCATCCGGGACATAAACCGCGCTGGTGCCAGGGCCCCACTTGATCATCGTCAGGTCGATCTTGTCGTTCGCGGACAGCTCCGCGATCGAGCCGCCGAAATCCTTCGTATCGATCTCCAGCTCGGCGCCGTCACCGGCAAGCGTGATCGTTTGCGATACCGCACCCTTGACCTCGAGCGTCGCGCCGGCATCGACGACGACCGCGCCCGTGGCCGAGCCCGACAGCGAGCCAAACAGCGTCAGCGTCCCGGTGTGAACCTCGATCGAGCCGGTGCCGGTGTTGGTGATGTCGCCCGTGATCGACGCAGTGCCCCAGCTGTCGATGTCGCCATAATTTTCGATGGTCAGATCGGCCCCGGAAATGGAGGCCCCGTGCAGATCGATGTCGCCGTGCAGATCGATGTCGCCGTGGTTGACGATCGAGGACGCATCGCCGAACACGCCGCTGCCGGCGACCGTCCAGGTGCCGCCGGCGTTGTTATTGAACGTGGCGGTGGCGACCGAAATGTTGCCGTTGATGTGGCCGGTGTTGTTGATCGTGATCTCGCCGCCAGTCTCGACGATGGCATAGATCGATGAGGTCACGCTGCCGGCATCGGCTGGCCCGATGGTGCCGGAATTGTCGATCGTCGCCGTGCCGGTGCCGCTCTCCTGGATGGAGATCGCAGCTACGCCATCGGCGCCGACCACGGAGCCGGTATTGGTGATGTGCGTCGAGCCGGTCGCGCCCGCATCGTCCTGGTCGATATTGATGCCGGACGAGGTCGTGCCGGAGATGTGCCCGTTGTTGGTGACGGTGACTGCGCCGTTGCCATGGGAGACGATGTCGAGACCGACCGCGCCGGAAACGCCGCCGCCGATGGTCGCCGTGATATCGCCTGCGCCGTTCGCGCCGTCATGCAGCACGATGCCGTTGCCGGTCTGGCCGGTGATGGCGCCTGATGTCGTCAGCGAGATGTCGCCGATGCCATTCTGAGTGACGACGATACCGTTGGTCGCGCCGGTCAGCGTACCGCTCGGGGTCAGTACGATGTTGCCGCGATGGCCGATCGTCCCGCCCGAAGCGGTGAAGCCGAGCGCGTCGCCCTTGCCCGAATTGATGTCGGCACCGCCGGTGACCGTGAAAGTACCGCCGGTCGTCGCCTGACCGGTGATGGTGCCGGTAAAGGCATGGCTCGTCTTGTCGATCTCGAGCGTATTGGTGCCGCCGGCGAAGGTGACGGTCTGCGCGTCCGCACCACCGAGCTCCAGCGTCGTGTTATCGTCGATGATCAGCGCGCCGGCGCCGGTGATGCCGCCGGACAGGTTGAGCGTGCCGCTCTGGACTTCGATGGTGCCGGTGTTGGTGACGCCGCCCGTGATCGTATTGAGGCCGGCGACGCTGTAGAGATTGCCGGCGTTGGTCAGGCTGCCGCCGTTGATCGAGACGTCGGTCAGATAGAGCTTTGACGCGCCGTCGACCGAGATGATGCCGCCGGCGTTGGCGATGGTGGCGGCCGTGAGCTTCAGCGTGCCGCCGGTCACTGCCTCGATCAGACTGTGATTGGTGATGGCGTGAAGAATGCCGGGATCGATCGTCAGCGTGCCGCTGGTGACCGAGATCGTGCCGATGTTGTCGACGTCGGCGTTGTCGATCGCGCACGCGCCGGTCGATTCCAGCGTGCCGGCGATGGTGAGCGTGCCGCCGGCCAGGCTCGCACCGTTCAACGTCGTGGTTTTGCTGGCATCGACCCTGACGGTGCCGTGATTGACGATCGCGGTGCCCAAAACGGTCGCGTCGTCGAGCGTCAGCGTGACGCCGCTCTCGACCGTCACCGCGCTGACGCTGAGCGTGGCTGCGCTGTCGATCTTGCTGGCGCCGGTGACGTCGATCGTGCCGGCACCCTTGATGGCGCCGCCGCTGATCGTGGCGTCGTCCAGCGTCAGGACCGCATTGCCGTCGACGATGACATTGCCGCTCGAATTGTCGACGGTCGAACCCTGATCGATCGCGAGCGCGCCGTTGGCGAGCACTTCGATGATGCCGGCATTGGTGACGATCTCATCGCTGAGCGCATTGCGCGCACCGCTCACCTTGAAGACGGTATTGTTTTTCAGAATGCCGCCGCTCAGGACGGCATCGCCGGTCAGATCAATCTCACCGTTGTTGGTAATCGTGCCGGCGCCGCGAATGCCGGCGTTGAGGACGGGGCCTCCCTCGTCATCACCGCCACCGGTGTCGATCACCGCACCAGCTCCGCCGATGGTCGCATTGCTGACGATCAGCTTGCCGCTGGCGTCGACCGTGATCTGGCCGGCATTGGTAACGCTGGAGCCCTGATGGATCGTCAGCCAGCCGTTGGCCAGCACCTCGATCACACCGGTCGCGGTGTTGGACACGGTCTCGTGGGCGAACTCGACCGTGCCCTTGACGTTGACTGTGCCGAAATTGTTCAGCGTGCCGTTCTCGATCAGGCTGGTGCCGTCGAGCTCCAGCGCGCCCAAAATGCTGACGGTGCCGCCATCGACCGTCGCGGTGTCGACGATCAGCGTCGCGCCGGCATCGGCCCTCAGCAAGCCGCCGGCGTTGTGGATCGTGGCGAGCGTCTTCAGCGTGCCGCCGGACAGCTCGATCGTGCCGGAATTGGTGATCTTGGTGCCGCTGGCGAAATCGCCGCCGCCCGCGAGCGTCAGATAGCCGGCGTTGGTGAGCACGCTCGTGCCCAGAATCTCGGCCTTGCCGCCGACCGACATCGTTCCGGTCGCGGCGGTCGTGAGGATCGAATCGGCGCCCATGTTGAGCGCGCCTGATATCGTCAGCGAGCTCTGGACGATCACCTTCGGCGGCGGGCCACCGAAATCGTTCATCGTCAGCGACTTGGCGTAGGCCGCGGTGTCGATCGTCACCGGATAGGACGGCGTCAGGCCGTGCAGCTGATCGGTGATGACGATGACATCGTCATTGATGGTCGGGACCGTACCGGTTGCCCAGTTCGCCGCGTCCTTCCAGAAGCCGCCGGAGGGAGCGCCGGCCTTGTCGGTCGCGATCCACACCACCGCGGGCGCGTCGGTGCCGGTGATGGTGACGGTGATGGTCTGCTTCGAGGTCGCGCCTTGCGAATCCGTCAGCGTCACGGTGTAGACCAGCGTCAGCACCTCACCCTTCGGGATGAAGTCGGCGAGATAGACCGGCAGATCGGCCAGCGACCAGTTGATGGTGCCGGTGCCGTCTCCGGTGCTGTCGGCGCCGGCCGCGATCGCGACCGACATCGCGCTCTGGAACGCCGCGAGCGGGCCCGGCGGAACGGTGCCGTCAGGCAGGGTCGCGCTGGTCAGCGCCACCGACACCGTATGCTTGTCGGTGAGATCGACGTCGTCGAAGTTCAGCGTGCCCGTCGTCGGCACATCGCTGGTGAGCGGGCCACCCGGCACGCTGGTGCCGCCTTCGAAGATGATGACCGGAACGCTGGTGGTGATCACCGGCTTGTCGTTGGTGCCGGTGATCGTGATCGTGATGGGGATGAAGGCGGTCTCGGGGCTGACCGAGAAATTGTTGTCGACGCGGACCATGTAGGTCAGCGTCAACGTTTCGCCGGCCGCGAGAAAGTCGAAGACGTGGTCGGGGATCGTGTAGGTCCAGACCGCCGAGCCGTTGTTGTTGTTGCCGCCGTCGGCGACGACGTTGATCTGGATCTGCGTCGCCGCGATGTCCTGCTTCTGGAGCGCGGTGAGCGAGCCGGTGACGTCCTGGCCGGCACTCTTGTAGACGTAGTTCGGCGCATCGGCGAGATTCACGCTCACCGTCGGCCTGTCGCCCAGGTTCTGGTCGACGAAGGTGATCCGGCCGGAGATCGTGTCGGAATGCGTCGTGTCGCCGGTCGTGTCCGCGCGCTCGGTCAGCGCGAACGCCGTCTTCACATTGCCGTTGAGATCAAGGCTTTGAGACAGAGGCTTGCCGGGGTAACGGTTGAAAGGCGTCGTGTGATCGCTGGGCCCCTGCGGTCCCTGCTGGCCGAGGTTGGTGAAGAGCGCGGTCGCGATGTAGCCGGCCGGAGTCTTGATCACCAGGCCGTCGCTGGTCTGCGTGATCGTGTCGGTGAAGTTCGTGGTCAGCTTGGTGTTGGTGTTGTTGTCGGTGAACTTCAGCGTGAACACGTCTGTGATCAGCCTCTGGACGTCCGGCGACAGCAGCCCGTTGGTGATCGAGACGTTGCCGCCGCTGATCTGGATCATCTGGCCGGCCTGGTTGACCGTCGCGATCGGCAGCAGCGTGACCTTGTCGAACAGGATGTAGGAGCCCGTCGTGCCGTTCGGCTCGACCAGCACCTGGAAGCTCGCCTGCGGCTGCGGATCGCCGCCGCCGGCAGGAACGACGAAGTTGATCTGGGTCAGCACCGCCGTGCCGCGGATGCCCATGGTGGCGACCGGCGTGTCGATCTTCATGTCGCCGTGCTTGGCGGTCTCGCCGGCGACGAAGGTGATGGTGCCCGCAACCAGGCTCAGCAGCGAGGAATTGCTCGACCCGTTGGGGTCGTAGACCATCTCGTTCAGCACCATCCGCGCATTGGAGGACAGGCCGAACACGGTGCCGTCGATGAAGGTGATGCCGAGCGTCGAATCCGCGCCGGTCGAGACCACATCGCCCTTCTCGACGTTATCGCCGTTGTTCAGCGTGACCGAGACGCCGTTGCGAACCGCGGTCGCGCTGCCGGAGAGTTTTGTGACGTGGCCGATGACCTGCGCGGCGGCGATGCCGGGCGCGGCCTGCGCAACCTGCACATGGCCCGTGAGCGCGTTGACGACGTCGCCGGTGAGATGGGCGCCATCGGGCGAGGCGATCGATGCGCGCTTGTCGCCCTTGAAATAATCGTGAACGACGAACTCATGCCCCTCGTGGGACAGCACGAGGTCGAGACCTGCGCGCTTGAACTCGCCATTGAAGATCAGGTTAGCATCGGGAACAACGAACGTTCCGTCGGGCACGTGACCGTGCGCCTTCGCGACAAAAGGCTTGGCGATAAAAGTCTTGGCCGTAAAGGAATCGATATGAACGTCCGCGGCCGAGCGGGAACCCTCGCCATCAAGGGGAATCGTGGCGTCAAATTTGCCAGCGTAATTCAACCGGGGGGCACCGCAAAAAGAGTTAAAATCTAAGTAAGTAACGACCGCCTAAGCTTGAATAGCATTACCAAGTCCTTAGCGAAACCATCTATTGCTTGTGTGATTCCCATCACTTGGCTGGAGGAGTCTCCAATAGCGGCGCCTTCACAGAGAAGTCGAAGTAATTCTTTAAATATTCCGAGGTCGGTTTTCGGCTTATTTTCACGCATTCCCAGTCATCCAAAGTAATCAGTCGCCCATATCGAACGACGGATACTTGTGTCATCTTTTGTTCGTAGTTCCCCGCAGCATCCTGCGGCAAATACGGGGCAGAATCTGTGACCCAACTAACAGAACCCGTGAAATAGCGGGCTGTTAGCCATAAGCGGTAGAATCAGCCCTCCCGCAGCTTCAGCCCGCAATTGGTTCCATTTCGCGGCGACGGAGCCCTCCTAGCCGGCGAATCGTAAAATTTTACGCAATTTGCACAGGCCCGTTTCAGCCTGTCCCACGGTTTTGGGAGCCCTGCCGGGCGCATTAAGCAGAACAAAACGGCCCGTCTCGCACTATCTCCGCGAAAGCAACAAAGCCCGGCACGACCAGGTCGAGGGGGACCTGGCGAAGCTGGAAGGGGATGTCAGATGGAGACCGCTGCTCGCTCGCGCGCTTGGCGCGCTGTCATTGTGCTGTGCGGATTGATCCTGCTTGGATCGGCCGCCGAGCTCCGCGCCGGCACGCTGCTGTCGCCTGGAGCCGGCGTCCTCGTGCGCAAATCCGCCGAGCCGTTCGGCGTGTTCGCCTTCGCCATCTCGTCCGGCAGCCTCCAGCAGAAATGGTTCGCGCTGAAACAGAAGCTCGACGACGACATGGTGCAGCTCGCGCTGTGCGACGGCGACCGGGACAATTGCGCGTCGCCGGCGGCGCTCAAACTGATCACCATCGTCGACCAGGCCCGCAGCCGTGACGGCCGCGCGAAGCTGGGCGAGACCAATCGCGCCATCAATCTTGCCATCCGGGCCGCCAATGACGGCGCCGACGACGTCTGGAGCTCGCCGCTCGCGACCTTCGCGCGGGGCGCTGGCGATTGCGAAGACTATGCCATCGCCAAGCTGGCCGCGCTGCGGCTCGCCGGCGTTGCCAATGAGGACCTCCGCATCGTCGTGGTGCGTGATGTCAGGGCCGGCGAAGAGCATGCGGTCGCCGCAGCAAGGCTCGACGGCCACTGGCTGATGCTCGACAACCGCCGCATGGCGATGGTCGAGGACGACGCGGCGCAGACCTACCAGCCGCTGTTCGTGCTCTACCAGTCCGCCGTGATGAAATATGTCGACGAACCCGTGCGGTTGTCGATGGCCGCGCCCGAGGCGCACTGACGAAGAAGATGTTCACCGCGTGCGTCGCCGCCAACCGCTCGGGGTCTCGCCGGTCAGCTTCCTGAATGCCGCAGCGAAGGCGGTCTGCGAGGAATAACCAAGCGCGGCTGCGATCGACACGATCGAGTCGTCGGTGTCGCGCAGCATGTTCATGGCCTGCTCGAGCTGGTGCTGGCGTAGCCAGGCATACGGCGACAGCCCGGTGCTTCCCTTGAAGGCGCGGCAGAAATGGAAGCGCGAAAGGCCGGCATCGGATGCCAGCGCCGCGAGCGAGACGTCCGCATTGCTGTCCGAACGCAAGCGTTCGATGGCGCGACACAGCACCTTGGGCGACAACCCGCCGGTGACCGGCTGGACCGTTACAGGCGAACCTGCGTGGGCAACCAGCAGGCGCGTCGCCAGAAGATCAGTCATCTGATGCCTGAACAGGGCATCCAAGGCCGCGCTGCCTTCCAGCACATCCGCAGCACTCAGGAGCAATCGGGATGTAACGGGGTCGGGATGGACCGTTCGCTCCACGAGATCACCAGGAGCGGCCGCGTCGGCTTCGTGGGCAACGCGCTGGAGCGTTGCGTGCGGCAGGTAGAGCTGAACGACATTCAGAGGTTGGTAAATGTCCCATCGTGAGCTCGAACCGGCCGGAATGACCGTCACGGTCCCGGGACGCGTCATTCCATTCACAAATGCTTTCCCGTTACGGCGCTCGAACCGCACCGACCCGGCGGGGAACGTCATGATGACGTGATCGTCCATGGGCTTGACGACGTCGTGCAGCGGATCATGCTTCCAAAATGTGATCGCGCCGCAGGACGATGATGCCATTTGAACGGGCTTCGTCTTGAGTACGCGCGTCATTTCCGCATCGGGACACTCGCCGATCGGCAACTGGGAAGTGTCTGGATTCTGCGAAATATCTCGCAAGCGAGGTTTGCTCATGGACCTGTTCTCGCCGTTGAGAGGGTCTGGTTTGAGCGTTCGAGGCGTTCTCAGGAATACGGATCTGGGGTCTCTTCCCAAAGTGACCCTGCTGCAAGTTTAGACGAAACGCGCGTTCAGATCGACCTGCATTCTCGGATAGTGCGGGACCATGGTGCCGCAGGGCAAGGTTTCGCAGGTTCCGCGGCAGCTCGGCCAATGACCAGCTGGTTTATGTTCTTCCGCCCGAAGGCGAAGTGCCGCGATGTCCGCTCCCGCGCCGCCGTTGGGGGAGAGGCAGACATCAGGTGGCCGACTCGCAGCAACCGACTTTATGAGTACGCACCCTAACCACTAGCAGCGGCCCCGGATTACGCGGAGCCTGTCATCGGGCGGCGCTTTGCGCCGACCCGTTGGCTCCATCCGGGCTACCGGTCTCACGTAAACCGTCACGCCACAAAGCCGTTTCGCCGCGCGATCCGGGGCGCTAGCATGGCGCCTTTGCGGGGGCGACTGGAATGCGGTTCATCGTGCTGTCTGTGCTTGCGCTGCTGGTATTGCCGGCGGCACCAGGCTCTGCGCAATCGGGCCCATCCGACCGCTCCATCGCCGACAGGCTGCCGCTATTTGCCCGAAACAACTGCCAGCAGATCCGCGATCCCGGCAATCAATTGATCTGCGGTGATGCCGAGCTGGCCGCCTCCGCCGAGAAGCTCAGTACGGCGATCGAGGCGCGGCTCGCCCGCCTGCCCGATCGCCTGCCCGCGATCGAGGAGAATGCGATCTGGATCCGCCAGCGCAACCTCGGCTGCGGCATCGTCGGCCAGACCGCGATCCGCACCGACGATTTCGACCGCGTGAAGGCGTGCCTTCTCAAGGTCACCGAAGAGCGCGCCGCAATCGTGCGTGATCCGGATTTCGACTGTCTCGCGGCCAACACCGCCGCGGGCGCGCTGATCTGCGCGGACCCGTCGCTGGCGCTCACCGAAACCGAGCTCAACAGCCAGGTGCTGGGCCTGATCGGCAGGCTGGATCCAACCGCGGCCCGCTTTGCCTTCGCCGAATACGGCCGATGGACGAGGGAGCGCGATCGCAAGTGCAATCTCGTTGGCAAGGAGAACGTGCCGCTTGCCGAGCTTTCGTTCGCGGAAGATTGTCTCGCCGAGCATCTGAAGCGCAAGACCGAGGAGATCGCCGCCGCCAAGGGCGATCCGAAGAAAGTGTTCGGCCGGCAGGTCGCGGCCCGCTCGCCCGACACCGATGCCGTCGATTTCTGCGCCGCGCGGATTCACGCCGCCAATTCGTGCGGCAATTTCCTCCGCATCAACCGCGTCTACGCGCTCGACAGCCAGGTGACCGACCAGGAGGCGCAGGTCACGGGCGAGATCGAGATGGTCGTGCTGGCGCCCTTCACCATGTGCAGCAAGGTCGCTTCCACCTGCACCGGCACCTGCTGGGACCCCAGGACGGGCCGTCCGCAGCCCGGCATCGGCAGCAAGGAGCGATCCGGCGAGGCCTTCAACGTCACGCGCCGCCTGAGAATCCAGCGGACGTTTGCTTTCGTGAAAGCCGCCGACGGCTGGCGCTGCCGGGAAGACGAGCTGGCGCCGGTGAATTCGGGGACGGCGGGCGGGGGATCGTAGGTTTTCCCCGCGTGTCGCTCCTTCTTCCTTCTCCCCTTGCGGGAGAAGGTGGCGCGAAGCGCCGGATGAGGGGTTCTCTCAGCTCGCTCGAGTATTCGTGAGGATAGAGACCCCTCACCCGGCTTCGCTTTCGCGAAGCCACCCTCTCCCGCAAGGGGAGAGGGTGCACCGTCAGCGCCGCGAGAGCGATCCGATCAAAACATCAGATTATCCTTCACCAGCACCCAGCGGCCGTTCTTCACCTGCTGCACCTGCGTGACGGTGGTGGCGAGATGGTTGGTCTTCGAGAACACCGTCGGCGGCGAATTAAAGATATCCTGGAACTTGTCGCCGGACTCCAGCGCGTCGAGCATCTTCTGGCCAGTGAGATCCTTGCCGGCCTTGTTGGCATAATGCGCGAACGTCATCACCGCATTGTAGCCGATGATCGCCTGGGTGTTGGCGTCGGCGTTGAACATCTTCTTGTAATTGACGAGCCAGTCCTTCACCTTTCCCTTCGCGGTGTCTTCGTAGGGAATTTCGAAGTTCGAGGCGGAATACAAGCCTTCCACCACTTCCTTGCCGAGCGCCGGCACTTCGAGCACGTTAACGGGCGTGGCGCCGAGGAAGGTGACGTCCCATCCGAGCTTCTTCGCTTCACCCATCGTGCCGATCGGCTCAC
This sequence comes from Bradyrhizobium sp. LA6.1, assembly GCF_040547805.1. NCBI lineage: Bacteria > Pseudomonadati > Pseudomonadota > Alphaproteobacteria > Hyphomicrobiales > Nitrobacteraceae > Bradyrhizobium > Bradyrhizobium sp. LA6.1. The sequence continues at coordinate 568,925 of NZ_JBEPQK010000004.1, forward strand.
GGAGGACCGCGCCGAGCACGACGAGGTCGCAACCGTCGGACTTCATCTTGGCGACCTGCGCGCTGAAATCGGAGGCGCCGCGCTTGTAGCTCGTGATCGAGGCCGGCTGCAGCTTCATGGCGATGAGCTGCTGGTTGAAGCCGTCGAGCACGTTTTTGCCGTACTCGTCGTCCTGATGCAGGATGCACGGCTTCTTGAAATTCTTTGCCTCTATCATGTATTTGAGCGCTGCGCGCGTGCTCTCGACATAGGGCAGGAGGTTGTTGAACTTCAGCCTCTCCTGCGGCTTGGCCGGATCGAACTTGAAGGTGAACTCGGCCGCCGTCAGCGGGAAGAGCTGAAGCACGCCGGCGTCGAGCAAGATATCCTGCGCAGCGAGCACGGTCGGCGATCCCATTGGTCCCACCATCGCGAAAATCTTGTCGCGCTCGATCAGCTTTTGCGAAGCCAGCACCGCTTTCTTCGGATCGTAGCCCGAGTCCTCGACGACCAGCTTGATCTTGCGGCCCTGGACACCGCCCGCCGCGTTGATCTCCTCGACCGCCATCTTCATGCCGTTGGAGACCGGGACGCCCCAGCCCTTGATCGGCCCCGACAGGTCCTGATGGGTGCCGATGACGATCTCGGATGCCGAGATGCCCTCGTTGGTGACCTTGGTTTGCGCCGCGGCCGGCAGACAGGTGAGCACCACGGCGCTCACAGCAAGGCCGAGCGTGCTGAACGATTTCGACATTGACGTCTCCTCTCCTTTGGGCCCGTATGGTGCGAAGGGCGGGGGCCACAGCTCCTTCGCTTTCTCGAACTGGCAGGCTCGTCACGCCACCGCGCGCTGGCGATACATCGCCTCGATCTCGGCAGCGTAGCGCTTGTTCACGAAGCCGCGCTTCAGCTTCATGGTCGGCGTCAGCTCCTCGTCCTCCGGGGTCAACTGGCGCTCGATCAGGTAAAATCTCTTGATGGTCTCGACGCGGGCGAAATTGCCGTTGACCCCTTCGATCTCGCGCCAGATCAGGTCCTGGATCTCCGCCGCGCGGCACAGGCTCGCATAATTGGTGAAGGGGATGTCGTGGTCCTGGGCGAATTTCTCGACATTCTCCTGGTCGATCATCACGAGGCAGGTCAGATAGGGCCGCTTGTCGCCGATCACCACGGCATCCGAGATGTAGGGCGAGAATTTGAGCTGGTTCTCGATCTCGGACGGCGTAACGTTCTTTCCGCCGGAGGTGATGATGATGTCCTTCATCCGGTCGGTGATGCGGACAAAACCTTCGTTGTCGATGGTGCCGACGTCGCCGGTGTGCAGCCAGCCGCGATGGTCGATGGTCTCGGCGGTCTTCTCGGGCTGATTCAGATAGCCCATGAACAGGAAGTCGCCCTTGATCAGGATCTCGCCATCGGGCGACAGCGCGACCTCGCCCCAGGACACGGCGGTGCCGACCGAGCCGAACTTGATGCGTTCCGCCGGCATCATGGTCGCGACGCCGCAATTCTCGGTCTGGCCATAGACCTCGTGCATGTCGATGCCGAGCGCGAGAAACCAGCGGATCAACTCCGGCGCGATCGGCGCAGCGCCGGTGAACGCGATGCGGCAGCGGTCGAGCCCGATCATGCGGCGGATGTTGCGGAACGCGAGCCGGTAGGCGATGCCGTTGGCGATGCGCAGCGAGAGCGGCGGCGCCCTGCCCTCGATCCGGCAATCGACCATGCGATAGCCGACCTTGATGGCGCGGCGATAGACCCATTGCTGCAGCGGCGTCGCGTCCTTCAGCGCGATGGTGATCGCGGAATAGAACTTCTCCCAGATGCGCGGCACCGCAAAGAAGACGGTCGGCTGCACCTCGCGCAGATTGTCCGGCACCGTCTCCGGGCTCTCGGCGAAATTCATCACCGAGCCGAGTGCGACCGAGATGTAGTAGCCGGCGACCCGCTCGGCGACGTGGCAGAGCGGAAGGAAGATCAGCCGGTCTTCGTCCTCCCGCGCCGAGATGAAATCGTTGGCATGCCGCATCTGGTGCGTGACGCTGCGGTTGGCGTGCATCGCGCCCTTGGGCGGACCGGTGGTGCCCGAGGTGTAGACGAGAATGGCAAGGTCATCCGCGCTGCGGCTGTCGATCATGTCCTGCCACAGCGCCTCGCGGCCGACCATGTGGTTGCGGCCGAGCGCACGGAACTCGTCGAGCGACATCACCATGTCGTCGAAGAAGCCGCTGAGGCCCTCCATGTCGAACACGATGATCTTTTGCAAGGACGGACAGCGCGCGCGGCAGGCGAGCACCTTGTCGAGTTGCTCCTCGTCCTCGGCGAAGATCACCTTGGTCCGGGAATCGTTGACCAGGTATTCGACCTGGGACGATGCATCGGTCGGATAGATTCCAGAGGAAACACCGCCGGCGCACAAAATGCCCATGTCGGCATGAACCCATTCCGGCACGGCATTGGCGATGACGGAGGCGACATCGCCGGGCAGAAAGCCGGAGGCGTGAAGCGCGTAGGCGATCTCCTTCGATATCTCCAGCCACTCGCGCCAGCTGGTCGGCTGCCAGATGCCGAATTTCTTCTCGCGGATGGCCGGCCTGTCGCCCCGCGTCTCGGCGGCGCGCAAGAAGCTCTTCGCGATCGTATCAGCGACCGTCAGCACCGCCGGTCGGGCCATGCGCGTCTCCTCCTTGTCGCTCTCCCCTCCGCTGCCCGCCTTGCCGGCGGTCTGTCGTTGCGGATGGGCCAATCCATTTAACGCCTTCCCCTAGCGCCAAGCCTTCAGGGCCAAATCTTCAGCGCCAGGTCTTCTTCTTTTTCCAGCGCAGCTCGCCTCGCGCGCCCGCCTCCTTGGCGCCAAGGTAGAATTCCTGAATGTCCTGGGAATGCATCAAGCGGTCGCAGGTGTCGTTCATCACGACGCGGCCGATCTCGAGCACGTAGCCGTAATGTGCCGTCTCCAGCGCCACCTTGGCATTCTGCTCGACCAGCAGGATCGACATGCCCTGCTCCTCGTTGACGCGGCGGATGATGGTGAAAATCTCCTTCACCAGCAGCGGCGACAGGCCGAGCGAGGGCTCGTCGAGCAGCAGCAAGGTCGGCCGGTTCATCAGCGCGCGTCCGATCGCGAGCATCTGCTGCTCGCCGCCGGAAAGCTGGCCGGCCGGCTGGTTGATGCGCTCCTTCAGACGCGGGAAATAGCCGTAGACGCGCTCCAGATCCTCCGCGACGCCATCACGGTCCCGGCGCGGATACGCCCCCATCATCAGGTTCTCGCGCACCGAGAGGAACGGGAACACCTCGCGCCCCTCCGGCACATGACTGAGGCCGAGCCGCACGATCCGGTCCGCCTCCATGCGCTGGATCGACTTGCCCATGAATTCGATCGTGCCCTTCTGCGGATCCAGAATGCCTGAGATCGTCTTCAGCACCGTGGTCTTGCCGGCGCCGTTGGCGCCGAGCAGGGTGACGATGCGGCCGCGCGGCACCTCCAGCGAGATGCCGCGGATCGCCATGATCGGCCCGTAATAGCTCTCGATGTTGGAGAGTTTTAAGATGATGTCAGGCGTGACGGCGGCGTCCATGCATCAGGCTCCCAGATACGCGGCGACGACATCGGGATGCTGCTGCACCTCGGCGGGCGAGCCCATCGCCAGGACGCGGCCATAGTTCAGCGCGATGACGCGATCGGAGACGCGGTTGACCAGCGACATGTCGTGCTCGACCATCAGCACGGTGACGCCGAGCTCGTTCTTCATGTCGCGGATCCAGAAAGACATGTCGCCGGTCTCCTCGACGTTGAGGCCGGAGGACGGCTCGTCGAGCAGGATCAGTTTCGGCTCCGAGCACAGCGCGCGCGCCAGCTCGATCACCTTGCGCACGCCGTAGGGCAGGCCGGAGATCAGCTTGTCGCGATAGGGCTCGAGATCGAGGAACTCGATCACCTGCTCGACCCTGCGGCGATGCACCTTTTCGTTCGCCCGCACGCTCGGCAGGAACAGCAGTTCCTGCCAGAGCTGGGTGGTCGAGTGACGGTGGCGGCCGACCAGGAGGTTGGAGAGCACGGTCGCGTTCTCGAACAGCTCGATGTTCTGGAAGGTGCGGGCGATGCCGAGCCTGGCGATGTCGTAGGGCGGCTGCTCGGTGATGTCCTGGTCTTCGAAGAAGATGCGGCCCGTGGTCGGCCGGTAGATCCGCGAGATCAGGTTGAAGATCGAGCTCTTGCCGGCACCGTTCGGTCCGATGATCGAGAGGATCTCGCCCTTCTCGACCGCGAAGGATACCGCATCGACCGCCTTCAGCCCTCCGAAATGCAGCGACAGGTTCTCCGCGCGAAAGTAGCTCATCGGTTGCGCTCCGACTTCACGTAGATCTTCTGACGCTTGAAGGTGGCGCGCTTGTAGAGCGGAAACAGCTGGAAGAAGAGCTTGATCTTGAGCCAGCGGCCGTAGAGCCCGAGCGGCTCGAACAGCACGAACAGCACGATGATGATGCCGTAGATCGCACCCTTCAATCCGTTGAGCGAGGCGAACGCCGCGACTTTCGACTGGATATTGCCCGCAGTCGCCGGACCCGCCCCGAACGTCGCGGCAATGCCGGCGATGATGCCGGGCAGGTCGTCCTTCAGATAGGTCAGGAACGGGTCGATCATCACGATGAAGATCGCGCCCAGCACCGCGCCGTGCAGGCTGAAGGTGCCGCCGATCAGGATCACGATGATGAACTCGATCGAGAGCTGGAGCGTGAACATCTCCGGCGAGATGAAGGAGAGCTTGTGCGCGAACAGCACGCCGGCAAAGCCGGTGATCGCCGCCGAGATCGCAAAGGACTTCACCTTGTACAGCGCGACGTTGACGCCCATGCTGCGCGCCGCGGTCTCGCTGTCGCGGATCGCGACGAAGGCGCGCCCCGTCGGCGAGCGCAGCAGATTGAGCGTGCCGACGATGGTCAACACCAGCACGGCCAGGCAGAGGAAATAGAAAGTCGGGCTGTCGCGCGGGACCGTGACGCCGAGCAGCGACAGGGTCTTGACCCGCATGCCCTCGTTGCCGTTGGTGACGCTCTCCCAGCGGGCCAGGATCTCCTCGACGATCAGGGCAAAGGAGATGGTGGCGATGACGAGGTAGATGCCGGTCAGACGCAGGGCGGGAAAGCCGACCATCGCGCCGATCAACCCGGTCAGGGCACCGGCAGCGAGGAAATAGACCGGGAACGGCACGTTATATTTCTGCAAGTATGCCGCCGTGTAAGCGCCGATCGCGAGGAACGCGGCGTGGCCGAGCGAGGCTTGCCCGGTAAAACCGGTCAGGATCAGAAGGCCGACGCCAACCGTCGCGTAGATGCAGACGAAGACGAGCTGGCTCATCAGATAGCTGGAGAGCACATAGGGCGCGATCAGCAGCAGCGCGAGCAGGATGCCGTAGGAGACGACGTAGCCGGAATGCGGGAACAGCTTGATGTCGTCCTCATAGTCGGTCTTGAACAGGAAGCGCATGGCGTTCAGACCTTCTTGCGGACGTGAAGGCCGAACAGGCCTTCAGGCTTCAAGAGAAGTACGGCGAGCAGCACGAGATAGGGCGCGACGTCCTTCCAGCCCTCCGCCAGATAGAAGCCGGCCATGCTCTCGATCACGCCGATCAGCACGCCGCCGACGACCGCGCCGGGGATCGAGCCGAAGCCGCCGAGGACTGCGGCGGGAAACGCCTTGAGGCCGAGCACGAGGCCGACATTGGAATGGATGAACGTGATCGGCGCCAGCAGCACGCCGGCGCAGGTCGCGACCGCCGCGCTGATCGCCCAGACGACCGACACCACGCGCTTGACCGGGATGCCCATGTAATAGGCCGCCAGCATGTTCTCGGAACTGGCGCGCATCGCGGTGCCGAGCGTGGTCTTGTTGAAAAACAGCCAGAGCAGCGCGCACAGGATCATCGTCGCGGCGATCACCGAGAGCTTGTCATAGGCCAGCACCAGCGAGCCGACGCGCAGCACGCCGTGGCTGAACGGCGTCTCGATCTTCAGATCGTCGGTACCCCAGATCATCCCGGCGACCGAGCGCAGGAAATAGCCGAGGCCGATGGTGGCCATGATGATGGAGAATTGCGGATAGCCGAGGATCGGCCGCACCACCACGCGCTCCGCCAGCATGCCGAACAGCGCCATGGCCGCCACCGCACCGGCAAAGCCGATCCAGTAGTTCAGTCCCATCATGCCGATGAAGGTGAAGGCGAAGAAGCCGCCCAGCATCATCAAATCGCCCTGGGCGAAATTGACGACCTCGGTGGCCTTGTAGACGAGCACGAAGCCGAGCGCGATCAGGCCGTAGACGCAGCCGAGCGCAACACCGCTGACCAGCTGCTGAACGAAATCCAGCATCGCCGCGCAACCTCCCGATACAACAGCGGCTCTTCGCGACCGCCTTGTTGCATCTTGTGTCCAGTCGCTACGCGGTCGTTTCGCCGCGTTAGCGCCATTTGTCCCGGCAGCAATTCAGCCTGAACCGTCCAGCGCTGTCAACAAACGGTGACTTGCCATTAGTAGCAACCGGATGGCGGAATTTGGGGGCCGTATATTCACGGTGCCGAAACATCTTGGGATCATGGTCGCGAGCGATGCAAAACCGGATGGTGTGGCCGTCATGAAGCCGGACAGATCGGCGCTGGAAGTCCTGGGGTTAACGAAGCGTTTTGACCGTCTGGCGGTCGACAGCCTCGATCTCACCATTCACGCCGGCGAATTCTATGCGCTGGTCGGCCCCAACGGCGCCGGCAAGACCACCACTTTGCGCATGGTTGCGGGCCTGTTGCGGCCCGATGCCGGCGCGGTCTCGATCTTCGGCATCGATGCGCTCGCAAATCCCGTCGCCGCCAAGCAGCTGATGGCGTGGGTCTCCGACGAGCCCATGATCTACGACAAGCTGACGCCGCTTGAGTACCTCGAATTCGTCGCCGGGCTCTGGGGCATCGCGCCGTCGGCCTCGGAACCGGTCGCGCAGGACCTACTGACCTCGCTCGGGCTCGAGCCGCACCGGCACGAACGCTGCGAAGGCTTTTCCAAGGGCATGCGCCAGAAGGTCGCTCTCGCCGGCGCGCTGGTGCACGATCCCCGCCTCATCATCCTCGACGAACCGCTGACCGGCCTCGACGCCGTTTCCGCCCGCCACGTGAAGGGGCTGCTGAGCGAGCGCGTCCGCGCCGGCTGCACGGTCATCATGACCACGCATATTCTCGAGGTGGCCGAACGCATGGCCGACCGCATCGGCGTGATCGCCTCGGGCCGTCTGGTCGCCGAGGGCACGCTGACCGAGCTGCGCCAGCAGAACGGCCATGCCGACACCAGCCTGGAAGATCTCTTCATCGCGCTGGTGACGCTTCCGGAAGCCGCATGAGCTCGGCAACCGCGCTCTCCTGGTTTGCCCGCCACGAGCTCCGGCTCGCCTGGCGCGAATGGTTCGCCATGATGACCGGCGGGCGGCGCAAGCGGGCGCGCGCTGCAATGATCGGCCTGCTGTTCTTCGCGGCCCTCCTACACGTACCGGCCTGGGCTGTGATCGGCCGCTTCGCCGACCTGCAGCTGCCGCTCGACAAATCCTCGCTGATCGTGATCTCGGCGACGATCTTTCTCGCCTGGACGCTGATGCTGTCGCAGGCGATCGAATCGGTGACGCGGGTGTTTTACGCCCGCGCCGATCTCGACCTGATCATGTCCTCGCCCGCGATGCTGGCCAATCTGTTCTCGGTGCGCATCGCCGCGATCGCACTGGCCGTCACCGTGATGGCGCTGCTGTTCTCGACGCCGTTCATCGACGTGCTGGTGATCGGCGGCGGCGCGCGCTGGCTCGCGGCGTTCGGCGTCGTCGTCGCCATGGGCCTCTCGGCCGCGGCGATCGCGATCGCCATCACCATCCTGCTGTTCCGCCTGATCGGCCCGGCGCGCACGCGCTTCGTCGCCCAGGTCCTCGCCGCGATGATCGGCGCCGGTTTCGTGATCGCGCTCCAGGTCGCCGCGATCATGTCCTATGGCACGCTGTCGCGCTTCACCATCCTGACCTCGGGCAGCTTCGCCGCCTACGCGCCCGACGTCGACAGCATCTGGTGGTGGCCGGCGCGGGCGACCATGGGCGACAGCGAGGCGCTGTTGCTGCTCCTCGCGCTCGGGCTCGTGCTGCTCGGCAGCGTGATGGCGGTCTTCTCGCACCGCTTTGCCGATACCGCAATCGATGCCGCCGCTTACGGCGCCTCCGGCGGCAAGGCCGCGAAGCAGCGCCCGTTCCGCGGCGGATCGCGGCAACAGGCGCTGCGGCGCAAGGAATTTTCGCTGCTCTGGCGCGATCCCTGGCTGATCTCGCAGACGCTGATGCAGCTGCTCTATTTGGTGCCGCCGGCGCTGCTGCTCTGGCGCAACTTTGCCGACAGCTCCGCAGCGCTGACGCTGATCACACCCGTCATCGTGATGGCGGCGGGACAGCTCGCGGGCGGGCTCGCCTGGCTGACGATCTCGGGCGAGGACGCGCCTGATCTGGTCGCGACCGCGCCGTTGACGCCGTCCAGCGTCATCCGCGCCAAGATCGAGGTGGTGCTGATCGCCATCGCCGCCATCTTCTGCCCGCTGATCGCGGCACTCGCTTTCGCTTCGCCGTTCCAGGCCGCGGTCAGTGCCGCCGCGGTCATCATCAGCGCGGCATCCGCGACTGCGATCCAGCTCTGGTTCCGGGTGCAGGCCCGGCGCAGCCAATTCCGCCGCCGCCAGACCTCGTCGCGGCTCGCGACCTTTGCCGAAGCCTTCTCCTCGATCGGCTGGGCCGCCAGCGCGGCGCTGCTGCTCGCCCTTCCCATTGCCGGCCTCATCAGCGGCCTGATCACCGCGGGCCTCATCGCCATCACCTGGAAGTTCAGCCCAAGGCGCAGCTAAGCGCCGGGAGTAGGGCTGCGACACTGACGCGCTGTTGATCGCGGCCTATTGGCCACGCGCTGCATTGCACGCTAAACTTCTTCCGAAGTCATCGGGGACGGATTCATGCGGCGACTGGTTTCAGCGGCTCTGGCGCTGTTCGGCGCATTCCTCTCTCCTGCTCTCGCCCAGCAGCCACCTCAGCGGAGCGAATGCCTGGCGATGGCAAACGCCATGCCCCGCGCAATGCCGGCCGCCTTCCGGCAGGCCGCAGGCTCGGCTGAAGTCCAGATCACCTATGCCGGCCATTCCACCTATTTCATCGACACGCCCGGCGGCTTGCGCATCGCGACCGACTACAGCGGCGCCTACCAGGTCGGACGTCTGCCCGATGTCGTCACCATGAACCGGGCGCACAGCACCCACTACTCTTTATTTCCCGACAAGCGCATTCCCCATGTGCTGCATGGCTGGGGCGAGGACGGCAAGCCGGCCGTCGTGTCGGAGCGCATCGGCGACACCTTCATCCGCAACGTCACGACCGACATCCGCCGCTATTTCGGCGACGATTCCGGCACCGATATGATCCGCGACGGCAATTCGATCTTCATCTTCGAAGTCGCCGGCCTCTGCATCGGCCATCTCGGCCATCTCCACCACAAGCTCGACGAAACCCATTTCGCCCAGATCGGGCGGCTCGACATCGTGATGGTGCCGATCGACGGCACCTACACCATGTCGCTCGACGGCGTCTCCGAGATCACCAAGCGGCTGCGTGCCTCTGTGGTGCTGCCGATGCACCGCTTCGCCACCCCGCTCGACGAGTTCATGCACCTCATCGGCCGGCAGTTCGAGATCGACCGGCGCAGCGAGCGTTCCTTCCGGATGTCGCGGGACGCGCTGCCGACGACGCCGACGGTCATCATCCTCGACGGCGTCTGACGCGCAATTTTCTCCAAGTCGGTTGGCGTTCGTTCGTGCTGATCTCCTCACGACAGGAGATCGACATGACCGACTTTGCCAGACTTTTGCACGCGGACGGACCGAACCCCGAGCACGCGGCGGCGCTCCAGCTTTACGGCCGCTTCGTCGGCGACTGGGATGCCGGGATCACCGCTCATGGCCCCGACGGAACCAAGCACACCGCGCCCGGCGAAATCCATTTCGGCTGGGTGCTGGAAGGCCGCGCCGTTCAGGATGTCTGGATCATCCCTCGCCCAGCGGCTGCGCCGGCGTTTGCGATCGCCGGCAATTGGTACGGCACGACGCTGCGGGTCTACGACCCCTCCATTTCCGCGTGGCGGATTTCCTGGTTCGATCCCGGTCGTAGCGTGTTCCGCCAGCAGATCGGCCACCCGCGCGGCGCGGACATCGTGCAGGAAGGCACGACCGATGCGGGCGACCTGACACGCTGGAGTTTCACGGAGATTACCGATGATTCCTTCCATTGGCTCGGCGAAGTGAAGCCGGCAGCCGCCGTCGATTGGCGGCTTGTGGTCGATGTGAGGGCGAAGCGGCGCAAGGGCTAACGACGGCGTCGCTGTGCTCGCGATGACGGGTGCGGTTGCGCAGCACGCGCAGCTGGATGCGGAGACGAGGTGCTAGGCTCCCCCCACAAAAAACTCAAGGGAGCGAATGCCGATGGCTGCAAGCGGTGTGCCCGCCAACACGAGCGGGCTATTCGTCGAGCCGCGCGAGGACTGGCTCGCGCAATATCAGGAGGAGATCATCGATCCCTTGCGGCCGATCGTCGATCCGCATCACCATCTCTGGAATCGCGGGCATCGCTATCTGATCGAGGAGATGGCGGCCGATATCGCCTCCGGGCACAACATCATCGCCACCGTCTATGTCGACTGCCGTTCGATGTATCGCGCGCACGGGCCCGAGGCATTCCGGCCGGTCGGCGAAGTCGAGTTCGCCAACGGCGTCGCCGCCATGAGCGCAAGCGGCGGCTATGGCACGGCCGCGATCTGCGCCGGCATCGTCAGCCACGTGAACCTGTTGCTCGGCGATGCCGCCAAGCCGGTGCTGGAAGCCGAGATCGCGGCGGGCAACGGCCGCTTCCGCGGCATCAGGCATTCCTCGGCCTGGGACGAAGACCCTGTCGTCGCCGGCATGTATGCCAATCGGCCGAAGGGGTTGTTGCGGGATCCGACTTTCCGCAAAGGCTTTGCCTGCCTCGCACCGCTGAATCTGAGCTTCGATGCCTGGCTGTTTCACCCGCAGATCGGCGAGCTGACCGAGCTCGCGCGCGCCTTTCCCGACACCAAAATCGTGCTCGACCATTGCGGCGGCCCGGCCGGCGTCGGTCGCTTTGCAGGGCGGCGCGAAGAGGTGTTTCCGCAATGGCGCGCCTCGATCCAGGAGATCGCGAAGTGCGAGAACGTCTCGGTGAAACTCGGCGGGCTCGCGATGTGCCTGCTCGGCTATGACTTCCATCTGCGCGCGAAGCCCCCGTCATCGGAGGAGCTTGCCGCGGCCTGGCGGCCCTATGTCGAGACTTGCATCGAGGCGTTCGGCCCCAAGCGCGCGATGTTCGAGAGCAATTTCCCGCCGGACAAGGGCCAGTGCAGCTACCAGGTGATCTTCAACGCGTTCAAGCGTATCGCCGCGCCCCTGAGCGAGGCCGAGAAGACGGCGCTGTTCTCGCAGACGGCGACCGATGTCTACCGGCTCGAACTGCCGTCATGACGAGAAGAGGGGCCGGGATGTTGGTCCCGGCCCCTCTTCCGTCGTGGCCGCTGGGAAGCGTCCTTGAAAATGCTTGAACTCTAGCCAGCCCCCAACAGCGAGGCGGGGCGGCGCTCGCCGGCGGAGACGAGCATCCGCTTGAGCTTGTTGACGACGCGGATCAGGAATCCGATCATCACGGGATTGGTCTTGCGGCAGAAGGCGATCTTCTTGACGTGGCCTTCGACATGCCATTTGGCATGCGCGCCGTCGCGGAAGAAGATGACGTCGCCGGGCCCATAGCGCTTCGGCGGCATGCCGTCGCTTTCGAGCACGATCGATCCTTCCATGATCATGATCGTCTCGTCGATGTCGTAGTACCAGTTGAAGCGGCCTTCGGTGCACTGCCAGATGATGGTCGAGGCGGTACCGTCGGCGCTGGTGGACAGGATGTGCGAGCGCGACACCGGATTGCCTTCGATAATCCAGGACGGCTCGATCGGCCGCAGCTCGAGATCCACGTTGCAACTACTGATTTCAATCAATGACGGCGACATCTGCTTCCCCAGGGAATAAAATATGTATGGCCGGGTCTGGGCCCGGATTGTTTCCAAAGATGTTGGAACGCTAGTAGCCGGTTTTTAATTCTTTCTTACGCAGGCGCCGACAATCAGCCGCAAGTTGCAGTGCGAAGAGGTTAACGTCGGGATTTGCCTGCAAATTCGCGCACATGAACCCATTTTTTCCGGGGTGCGACAAAGTGCGCGAAAGTGACCAGCGAAGGAGCCCACACCGATGCCCCTCACCCCGGAGGTTCTGACAGCCCAAGGCGAGGTCGTCGCCTGGCTTGGCAGCCTCGATGTTTCCTTCGCAGCCGAAGAAGAGCCCTGGTTCACCATCGATGGCGTCGAAAACCCCCGGCAGATCGGCAGCGACGGCTCCGGCGGCACCTTCGTCCTGCTGCCATCGCGGAATGTGCTCTACGTCTCATCGGAGGGCCGCGCAGGAATCATCGCCGGCACGTTCGAAGCCTTCATCCAGCTCGTTGTCGCCCACCCCTACTGGCTGGACATCCTCAAATTCTCCGCCGGCGGCGATCTCGCAGAGATGCGGCGCGCGGCGGATGCGCTTGAGGCGACACTCGACCAGGACGATGACGTCAACGCGGCCCGCGAGGAAATTCGCGGCGGCCTCGACCTGCCCGAGGCGGACGATCCCATCGGTGCGCTTTACGAGGCGGTCGCCACGTCCGACGCCATCGTGCGGGCCACCGACGGCAGCCCGTTCACGACGCTGTTCAACCGCTTCAGCATCGACAACAACCGGATGCTGCGCAACGCGGCGGCGTGAAAGAACGTGACGCCAGCGCTGGGGCTTGAACCTTCCACCATCATCGTCATGGCCGGGCTTGTCCCGGCCATCCACGCCTAGCGGCACAAAGAACGTGGATGCCCGGGACAAGCCCGGGCATGACGAGCCGCAGCGGACTACTTCGCCCACTCACCCTTGCGGAACACCGGCACCTTGCTGCCGTCGGCGAGAATGCCGTCGATGTCGGTCTCGGCAGAGCCGATCATCCAGTCGATATGGATCAGGCTCTGGTTGCCGCCTTGCGCGGCGATCTGCTGCGGCGTCAGCTGCGCGCCGTTGACGAAGCATTTCGAATAGCACTGGCCGAGCGCGATGTGCGAGGCCGCGTTCTCGTCGAACAGCGTGTTGTAGAACAACAGCCCGCTCTGTGAGATCGGCGAGGAATGCGGCACCAGCGCCACCTCGCCGAGACGCCGCGCGCCTTCGTCGGTGTCGAGCACCTTGTTCAGCACCTCCGCGCCGCGCGAGGCCTTTGCGTCGACGATCCTGCCGTCCTCGAAGCGCACCGCGATGTTGTCGATCAGCGTGCCCTGGTAGGACAGCGGCTTCGAGCTCACGACATGGCCAAAGACGCGCCGGCAATGCGGCGTGGTGAAAACCTCTTCGGTCGGGATATTGGCGTTGCAACTGATGCCGTTCTTGGACAGCGAGGCGCCGCCCTCCCACTCATGTCCGTCGGCCAGCCCGATGGAGAGGTCGATGCCGGGACCTGAATATTGCAGCGCGCGAAAACGCTGGCCGTTGAGCCAGTTGGTACGCTCGCGCAGCACCGCATTGTGGCTCGCCCAATTGCCCATCGCATCCTCGCGGTCGACGCGGGAGGCCGCGAAGATCGCGTCTGCCAGCTTGCCGATCGCAACGTCCTCGGGATCATCAGGGAAGACCTGTTTGGCCCATGACGGGCTCGGATAGGCGATGATGTTCCAGTTGGTGTCGAAATTGACGATTTTTTCCAGCGCCGGCTGATAGGCTATCGAATTGGCCTTGCTGGCGCGCGCCACCTTGGAAGGATCTTCGCCGGACAGCAGCATCGGATTGTCGCCGACGATGGCGAGCCGCGCGGTGTTGTCGGAGAACGCCTTGGCCATACCCTCATAGAGCCAGTTGGCGGCACGATCGAAGCTGTTGTCCTGGCCGTGGCGGTAGCGCGCCAGCGTCATCTCCTCATCCGACAGGATCGGCGTCACGATACCGGCGCCGGCCTTGTAGGCGTGCACGGCGATCCGCCGCACCAGCGGCAGCGCGATCGCGGGCGCCGTCAAGAGCAGATCCTGTCCCGGCCGCAAGCCCAGGCCCACCTTCACCGCCACCTCGGCCAGCCGGTCGAGTTTCACGGGATCGATGGGAACGGCGGAATTGCGGTGATCAATCATGCGGGGTCCTCTGCCGAAGCTCTCTCGTTCAATCTAAGTCTAGCATCGCAAGGCGCAAGTGCGCGAGCGCCTTGCGACACGGAGAGATACGGAGTTTCGCGCATTTTGGTTTTCAACGCGTTGCCGATTTCAGCACCCGGTCGACCATGGCAGGCGCAAGGCCGAGGTAATTTTTCGGTGAAGTCAGCGCTTCGATCGTGGCACGGTCGATCCTGACGGAGACGCGGGCGTCGGACGAGAGCGCGTCCGCCAATGTCAGACCCTTCTCATTGGCGAGCCGGCAGGCATCATAGACCACGTCATGCGCCTCCTGCCGCCCGATCTGCGGCGCCAGCCCCATCATGACCGCTTCGGCCACGATCAGGCCGCGGCTGATGGCGAGATTGTCGTTCATCTTCCTTTCATCGACGATGAGGCCTGCTAGCGCAAACTTCGCCTGGTGCAGCGCGCCGGCGGTCAGCACGAAGCTTTCCGGGATCGCCATCCATTCGGCATGCCAGGGCCCGGTGGCGCGCTCGAAATCCTGCACCATCGCATCCAGCATCAGACCGGCATGCTGGCGCACCGCCTTGGACGCCGCGAGCATCAGCTCCGAGGAAATCGGGTTGCGCTTCTGCGGCATGGTCGAGGAGGCGCCGCGGCCCTTGACGAAGGGCTCGTAGACCTCGGCGAACTCGGTCGAGGCCATGATCATGATGTCGAGTGCGATCTTGCCGAGCGAGCCTGTGACGAGCGCGAGGAAATTCACGGCCTCGGCAAAGCCGTCGCGCGCGACGTGCCAGGTCGAGGCGGGAACGCCGAGCTCGAGCTCGGCGCAGAGCGCCTCCTGCACCTCGAACCCCTTGCCGCCGAGCGAGGCCAGCGTTCCGGCGGCGCCGGCGAACTGTCCGACCAGCACGCGCGGCTTCAATTGCACGAGCCGCTCGGCGTGGCGGTCGAACATCGCGAGCCAGATCGCGGTCTTGTAGCCGAACGTCACCGGCAGCGCCTGCTGGAGATGGGTGCGGCCGGCCATCGGCGTGTCGCGGTAGCGCTTCGAGAGGTCCGCGAGGATGTTTCGCAGCTCGGCGATGTCGCGCTCGACGATCCCGAGCGCGGCGCGCAATTGCAGCACCACCGCGGTATCCATGATGTCCTGCGTGGTCGCGCCCCAATGCACATAGCGGCCGGCCTCGCCGCACTGCTTCACCATCTGATGCACCAGCGGCAGGATCGGATAGCCGACGATGTCGGTCTCCTGTCGCAGCAGATCGAAATCGAATGCGGCGACGTCGGTCCGCGCCGCGATCTGGTCGGCGGCTTCCTGCGGGATCACGCCGCACTTCGCCTCCGCCTTCGCCAGCGCCACCTCGACCTCGGCATAGCGTCCGACCAGCGCGACATCGGAAAACACCTCGCGCATCTCGGGCGTGCCGAAGGCGTCGCGGAACAGCATGGAATCGAGCACGGTCGTCGAGGCGGGAAAAGCGGGCATGGGCGTTTCTTTATGGTTTGCGTTTGTGTGAGAGCAGCTTACGCGGGCCGCGCTGTTCGGCAATGGACATTCATGGCTCGCCACACATTCGATGCCGTACGACGACATTACGACGGCGCATCGCTCCATCACCCCGTCATCCTGAGATGCGAAGCGTGCGACGCGCAGCGGCGCACGAAGCGCCTCGAAGTGATGAGCGGCCGCGATGCAGCCGGGCCGTCGCCCTTCGAGGGCCGTGACAAGGCGGCCACTTCAGGGGGACGGGATAAATTGTGCGCGCGGCAAGATCGGGCTATGTGCGCAGCCCGCGACAGTCCACCAGACCCGCCACATTCTCATTCAAGTTGCATTCCTATCCGAAAACGGCATAGCAGCCATCACGCGATCGTGGTGAACCCGGCAGGCCGCTCAGCGGACTCACAGTCTTAGAGTCGAAATCCATTCTGATTTCATCATTGCCTGATGTCATTGCGAGGGTTGAGTTTTCGACGTGCAGTTTATGTTCCGGGACCACCTTCTCGACACCGACCGGCGCGAGCTGAGCCGCGAGCAGGTTCCCGTGGCCGTGGAGCCGCAGGTCTTCGACCTCGTCGTCCACCTCATGGAGAACCGCGACCGGGTGGTCAGCAAGGATGAGCTGATCGACAAGATCTGGCACGGGCGCAGCGTCTCCGAATCCACCCTGACCAGCCGGATCAACGCGGCGCGCAAGGCGATCGGCGACAGCGGAGCCAACCAGGCGCTGATCCGCACCATCGCGCGCAAGGGCTTTCGTTTCGTCGGCGCTGTCCAGACGCAGCGCGGCGCGGCCTTGCCGGAGCCGGGCCGTGTCGCCCAGGCGCCGCAGGCGGCGCTCGCGCTGCCCGACCGTCCCGCGATCGCCGTGCTGCCCTTCACCAATATGAGCGGCGACCGCGAGCAGGACTATTTCTCCGACGGCATCAGCGAGGACATCATCACGGCGCTGTCGAAGCTGCGCTGGTTCTTCGTCGTCGCCCGCAACTCTTCCTTCGTCTACAAGGGCCGCGCCGTTCACATGCACGAAGTCGCGCGCGAGCTCGGCGTACGCTATGTGCTCGAAGGCAGCGTGCGGCGCAGCGGCGATCGCCTGCGCATCTCGGCGCAGCTCAACGACGTCTCGACCGGCAGCCATCTCTGGGCCGAGCGTTACGACCGCGAGCTTGCCGACATCTTCGCCGTGCAGGACGAGATCACCGAGGCGATCGTCGCCGCGATCGAGCCGCAGCTCTATACCGCCGAAAGCTTTCGTGCCCAGCAGAAGCCACCGGGCAGCCTCGACGCCTGGGACCTCGTGATGCGTGCGCTGTCGCATTACTGGCGCATCACGCGCGAGGACAACGCCGCCGCGCAAGGACTGCTGGAACAGGCGACCGCGATCGATCCCGCCTATGGCAAGGCGCTGGGCCTGCTCGCGACCAGCCATATCTTCGGCGCGCATATGGGCTGGGCCGACATGGCCATGACCGTGCCGGTCGCCGAACGCGCGGCGCTCGCGGCGGTGGAAGCCGATCGCGAGGACGCCTGGGCCCATCACGGTCTGGCTTACACTTATTTGTTCCGCCGCCGCTTCGACGACGCGCTGGCTGAGTTCGAGCTGACGCTGCAACTCAATCCGAATTTTGCGATGGCGCACGCTTTCTACGGCGTGACGCTGTGCTACGCCGGGAGATGGCGAGACGGCGATGCCGCCGCACGCCGCGCGCTGCGGCTGAGCCCGCGCGATCCGCTCGCGGCGATCTATTGCGGCGTAGCCGCCTATGCCCAGTTCATCGGCCGCAACTATGAGGGCGCCGTGCAGATGGCGCGGGAATCGATGCGGCAGCGCGCCGATTTCGTCGGCGCCCATCGCGTGCTGACGGCCGCCGCCGGCATGTTGGGCGATCCTCAACTCGCGGCGTACGCGCTGCGGGGCCTGCAACGCACCCAGCCCGGCATCTCGCTGGCCTGGCTCACGCGCGAGCTGCCGATGCGGCGGGCAGAGGATCGCGAGCACTATCTGCAGGGGTTTCGGCGCGCGGGAATGAGGTGATGCTGTTTACCCTCCCCTGGAGCGGTCCGGGACGAGCGTAGCTCGCCCGTGGGTCGGCTCGTATCTGAGCGCAGCGAAGATGAGAGACGGGGTGGGGTGACGGTCTCTCCACAACGAAGACTGCCTGTGTGAGAGATCACCCCACCCCGCTCGCGCTTCGCGCGATCGACCCTCCCCCTCCAGGGGAGGGTAAGAGCACCTCTACTCCTGCATCATCTCGCCGCTGCCGCCGAACTCGGCCGGAAAGTCCTTCAGCTTCGGCAGGCCGTCGCGCATCGGCAGCACCGTCTCGGCGTAGTTGACGTGGACGCCGGGCGTGAATCCGAGCGTGGGGATGGTGGCGGTGAAGACGTCGATCAGGTCGAGCGGCGGGTGGTTGGTCATGAGATGACCGCCGCACTTCTTGCAATATTTGCGCTGGCTGAGCGGCGTCTTGGCGAAAGTCTCGACGTTCTGGGCGCCTTCGGTGATGCGCACGGCTTCCGGCTTCCACAGGCTGAAGGCATTCACCGGTCCGCCCGACCACGAGCGACAGGAGCGGCAATGGCAATAGCCCATCGCCGCCGGCTCGCCCGTGACCTCGATCGTGACCGCGCCACAGAAGCAGTTTCCGACATGTTTCATTGGGTCGTCTCCGTTGGATGAAGGTTGAAATTCCTCTCCCCGCTCCGGCTCGCCGATAAACCGGCAAAGGCGGATGCGGGGAGAGGCGTCGGAGCGGAGGGAATCACCCCGAGGGACGTTGAAGGCTGGAGGCCGGCAACGTCCGTTACGCGCTTCGGTTCCGCCGCGCGTCCTCCTTTCGGTGGACGCGGCGGAAAGATGCTACGGCTATACCTATCTGCGCCAGGGAATAAGCATCGACACCCGTTGTTTGTACTGCCGGTATTCGTCGCCGAAGAGATCGACGAGGTCGTGCTCCTCCAGCGCGATGCCGACGAAGATGTAGAGCGTGGTCACGGCCGCGAACAGCAGATGGCCCGCTGTCATGACCGGCGCCGCCCAGAACGCGATGATGAAGCCGAGATAGATCGGATGACGAACGAACTTGTAGAACAACGGCGTCTTGAAGCGCGGCGGCGCCGCCTCATTGCCCACGAGATGGTTGGTCACCTGGTGCAATCCGAACAATTCGAAGTGATTGATGATGAAGGTCGAGGCGAACACCAGCACCCAGCCCGCGAGGGACAGCGTGACCAGCGTCACGGCGAGATCCGGGTTTCCGACATCCCATACGACCGTAGGCATCGGACGCCACTGCCAGAACAGGAGCAGCAATGACAGGCTCGCGAACAGCACGTAGGTCGAGCGCTCGACCGGCTTGGGGACGAACTGCGTCCACCACGCCTTGAACTGCTTGCGCGCCATCACGCTGTGCTGAACGGCGAACAGCGTCATCAGCAGTAGATTGATGATGACGGCTTCGGCCGTCGGCGTGTCGGTTCCGGTGTCGATGGTCTTCGGCACCACCAGCCCCATGACGAAGCCGATGGCGTAGAGAATGGTGACGAAAAACACGAGATATGCCGCAATTCCGTACAGAAAGCCGATGAATTTGAAAATGCGTGAGCCCGCAACCTCCGGGCCGATGGAATGAAGCTGGTGATCAAGTTGGGTCATAGAACGCTCCGTTGTGCCGAGGCATCGGCACTGTTTAGTGTTCGCACCATGCCGGATCGGACACCCCCTGACTTTCACGGACGGTTGATTTTCGCCTGAGACCACTTTGATTTTTGCTTGAGACGACAGAAACGTGCGATTTCTCTTTGAAAACAACGTGCTCGACGGCGACCTGCGGGAACTGACCTGCAGCGGCGCGGCCGTGCCGCTGCAGCCGCAAGTGTTCGATCTGCTGCTTTATCTGGTCGCGCAACGCGCCCGTGTGGTCAGCAAGGATGACCTGATCAGCCAGATCTGGAGCGACCGCATCGTCTCGGATTCCGCCCTGAACAGCCGAATCAATGCCGCGCGCAAGGCGCTTGGCGACGACGGCGCGACGCAGCGGCTGATCAAGACGATCCCGCGCAAGGGCTTTCGCTTCGTCGGCGAAGTCCGGGAAGATGTGGCAGCGACGCTTGCGCCGGTGGAACCCGGCCCTGCCCCGGTGCGCGCCGTGATGGACCGCCCGGCGATCGCGGTGCTCGCCTTCGAGAACATGAGCGGCGATCCCACGCAGGAATATTTCGGCGACGGGATCAGCGAGGACATTCTCACCGCGCTGTCGAAGCAGCGCTGGTTCATGGTGATCGCCCGCAATTCGTCCTTCACCTACAAGGGGCGCTCGGTTCATATCAGGCAGATCGCCGAGGAGCTCGGCGTCCGCTACATCGTCGAAGGCAGCGTGCGCAAGGTCGACAACCGTGTCCGCATCACCGCGCAGCTCAACGACGCCACCACCGGCAGCCATCTCTGGGCCGAGCGCTACGACCGCGAGCTTGTCGACGTCTTCGCCGTGCAGGACGACATCACCAACGCGATCGTCGCGGCGATCGAGCCGCAGATCCACGCGGCCGAGAATTTTCGCGCCGACCGCAAGCCGCCCGCGAGCCTCGATGCCTGGGACCTGTTGATGCGCGCGCTGTCGCATTACTGGCGAGTGACGCAGCAGGACCACAAGGCTGCGCAGGCATTGCTCGAACGCGCCATTTCGATCGACTCGAACTATGGCCAGGCGCTGTCCGTGCTCGCGGCAAGCCACATGTTCGGCGTCCATCTCGGCTGGGCGGAGCTTGCCACGACGGTGCCGATCGCGGAGGCCGCCGCGCTCGCCGCGGTGCGCCATGACCACGAGGATGCCTGGGCGCATGCCGCGCTCGGCAGCGTCTTCTTCTCGACGCGCAGGCTTTCCGACGCGCTGTCCGAGTTCGAGCAGGCGCTCGCGCTCAACCCGAACTTCTCGCTGGCGCAGGGCTATTACGCCCTGGCGCTGTCCTACGCCGGTCGTTCCGGGGAATCGTTCGATGCGGCGCAGAGGGCGATCCGGCTCTCGCCGCGCGATCCGTCGCTGGCGATCTATTACGGCATTGCCGGCTATGCGCGCTTCACCGAACGGCATTACGACGAGGCGATCGCGCTGGCGCGCGAGGCGATCCGCCATCGCGGCGACCTCACCGGCGCCTACCGCGTGCTCGCGGTGTCCGCCGGCATGACCGGCGACTGCGCGCTGGCCGAGATGGCGCTGGGCGAACTCCGCCGTACCCAGCCCAACATCTCGCTGCACTGGATCGCGACGCAGCTGCCATGGGCCAGTGACGCCGATCGCGAGCACTATCTGGAGGGATTCCGGCGCGCGGGGTTGGGGTAGAGAACTCCCTCTCCCCGCAAATGCGCAAAGGGCGGATGCAGATACGACGCGTCGTCTCAGGCTCCTCCGCACGCGGTCAGTGGATCGTAATCGGGCCGCATCAGCATCGCGTGGAGCTGGCGCCGCCGAATGCCCATGTTGCCACCGTCGAAGATCGGCAGCGCCAACGCGTCCTGCAACAAGCGGCCGAACGGCGCCGCGTGATCATAGCTGTCGATGCCGACCACGCGCATCAGGTCGGTGATGACCCGCACCGCGGCTTCGGAGCCGAAGATCTTGGCCTGGACCGCGAGCTCGTCGGCGCCCGGTGATTGCGTATCGAGCGCATGGCAGGCCCGCCAGCTCAGGTAGCGCGCGGCTTCGATAGTGGTCTTGGCATCGGCGAGTGCATAGCCGACCGCCTGATGCTCGATGATCGCCTGTGCCCCGCCGCGTTTCTCGGTGCGGGCAAAATGCAGTGCGAAGTCGAAGGCGGCCCGCATCAGGGCGACACCGAAGATGCCGACCAGCGCCGCCGTGCCGGTGAAGGCGGCGGACGCCAGCATCAAGCCGCCCCCCTCCTGCCCGAGCAGATTGCCGTGCGGCGCGGTGACGGCACGCAGGCTGAATTCCGGCACGAGGTGAGCGCGGTGGCCGATCGAATCAATGGCGCGTTCGAACACGATGCCATGCACCGGGCCTTCGACCGCAATGATGGAGACACCCTGCTCCGGTGGCGCGGCGGGATTGGTCCGGCACACCACGCACAGCACGTCGGCGCCATTGCGATCCCACCCGGTGGCGGACGACACCCATTTCTTGCGGCCGTTGATGATCCAATTGCCGAGCTCGCGTTTTGCGGTGGTGCGCACGCCCTCGCCCGGCGGCGGCGCGGCAGCATTGGCGCTGCCGCCGGGTTCCGAGGAGCAGAAGCCCGCAAGCGGAGCGCCGCTCGTCTTCAGGAACGGTGCAAGCAGGCGGGCGCATTGCTCCGCGGTGCCACCAAGCAGAATTGGCAGCAGACCGAGCACCGTGCCGAGCATGGTCAGCGTCACGCTCGGATTCACGGCGTTGAATTCTTCCGCCAGGATCGCCATGTCGATGAGTCCGGCATTGTCGCCGCCCGCCGGCGCCGGAATGCATTTGCGCAGATAACCGGCAGCGACCATCGCCTCATAGGTCGGCTTCGTCGCGAGGAAGCGCTCTTCCGGCGTCGCCAGCAACTCGGCCTTGCCGGCGCCGGCCAAGACCTCCGCCGCGAATTTTCGCGATTGAAGCTGCAACGCGCGCTGCGCAGGTGAAAGCGTGAAATCAATCGCCATCGAACATCTCCCTCGCTCCGGCAGGTCACCAGGGTGAGCCGAGCGAGGGCGGAAAATCTTGGTCGGCAGCGACCTAATTCTTGGCTGGAGGTGAACTACTCGCCCTTCCCCTTCGTCCTGCGAAATTCGCGCGGGGCGAGGCCGTGGCTGCGCTTGAAGAGGCGGTTGAAGTGCGAGATGTCGGAAAAGCCGGCCTCATACGCGATCGTGGAGATGGTCTTGTGACGATGCTGCGCGTCGAGCAGGTCGCGGGCGCAGATCAGGATCCGCCGATCGCCGACATGCTCGCCGACGGAGCGGCCGGTCGCGACGAACAACCGGTGCACATAGCGCTCCGAGCAGCGGAACTTCCGGGCAAGCAATTCGGCATCGAGACCGGGATCGTCGCTGTGGCGGTCGATATGGTCGAGCATCATCGACAGCAGCACGGGCGCATTCACGCGCGCAACCGGCATTTCACCCAGCATCTCCGGTGCATGCGCGATCAGCTCGACCACATGCGTGCCGCTGCTTGCCGCAACGGCGGGTGCTGCCAGGCAAAGCTCGGCATAGCCCGCGAGCGTGCGCGACAACGCGCGGCCATTTTCCGTCCTCGACAACGCAAGCCGCGGAGAATCCGTAAAGCTCTTTGGCAGGTGCCGCCGCGGCACGGCAAAGCAAAAGAGGCGGAAGTCGCGGCCGTTGGCAATCTCGAACGGCTCGGTCGTATCGGCGACCGCGAGGTCGCCGGGCGCACAGACCTGCTCGTGTCCCCGCTGCGTCGTGCGGCCCAGACCCTCGAGCTGGAGATTGACGAAGCAGAGATCGTCCGTGCTTCGCGCAATATGGGGCCGCAGCCGGAGAACGCAGTGCCCTGTGGCTTTCACCAGCGAAATCTGGACCGACGCAGCGTCGGTACGCGCGATCGAACCTTCGAAGGGACGGTCGGCGATTTTACGCGGCTCGAGCCGGACAAAGGCCGCAGCGAGATCGTCGGCCCAACTGCCGAAGGGCCGATCGGCACGAGAGGGCTTGGCTGACCATTCCATAGGTGCGCCCCCGGAACGAGGAATTCGCGCGTGCAAATTCAGATTGGACGACCCAGCGGGACGGAAGGATAGCTTTTGGCGAACAACCGGTCAAATCTCGAAGGCGCGCAATATGCGACCGCCATCACGTCGTCATTGCGAGTGCAGCCGTCGGCGTACCGGAAACCACGTGAATGGTTAGAGAAGCAATCCGCTACTTGGCTTTGGCCTGTATCGGCTTCGGTGCCGGCACGGCGGCCCATTCCTTGTCGGCGCGGGGGCCGTTGAGATCGCCGGTGAGGCCGACGAGCTGGCCGGGCAGCACGTCGAGGGTCTGCTGCCAGGTCTGGGTCTGGCACAGGAACTTGATCAGGCAACCCCTGAGCTTGAGGCGATCGGCGGAGTCGCGCCACAGCGAGACCGAATAGGATTTGCCGTCCTCGGCATTGTAGATCTCGCCGGCAAACTGTCCCTCCGGCGTCGCCTGCAAACCCATGATGAGCTGATGGCCGAGCAGCGCGCGGGCGCGTTTGTCGGGATCGGGATTCTCCTTGTCGCGATAGGGCTGGCCGCGCTTGTCGGCCGGTTCCTTCATCCAGACGATGAAGCCGCAGATGCGGTCGCGCGACGGCCCGCAGCGCTCGAGCCTGATGCGCGCGCGGCCGTCCTGGACGAGCCAGGTGCCGCTGGGGTCGGGCGGCGCCGCGGCGCCGGCGCGGCCGCCAAACACCATCATCAGGATCGTGATCGCAACGCGCAGCACGAAGCGAAGGACAATGTTCATCTGCGGCACCTTTCGTTGGATGGGTCGCGGCGTCAGTTCAATTGCGCCATCAGCGCGTCGGCGCCCTTGTCGAGGCCAGCGGTGGCGGCGGCGAGCGCGCCGGCGGTGGCCTTGATGTCGTAGGCAGCCGGGTATTGCTTGGTGACGTAGGCGGAGAGCAGGCGCGCGGTGGCGGCGTCGAAGATCTCGACGCCGTAGATGACCGAGCCGGTCATGGTGCCTTCGCCGTCGCGCGCGGCCTGCACGCCGTTGTAGACGGCGCCGGCGACGTCGAAGCGGGAGAGCGTGCCGAGCACCGGCGTGTTGGCGACGGCGCCGGTGAGTGTCAGCCTGATCCGCAGCGTCTCCGGCCCACGCTCGCGCACCAGCGCGAAGCGGCCGCGCAGACCCTCGGCGAAACGGTTCTGCATGTAGGCGGCAAGCGTCGCCTTGTCCTTGTCGGACATGTCGCCGAACTGGTGATCCCTGCCGCGATAGACCACGACCGGTTCGAGGATGACTTTGTTATAAGCGCGCCAGTCGACCGGCGTGGAATAGCGGTAGGGCACGCGGCCGGAGGCGTCCGACTTGTCCGGAGCCATGTAGGCTGAGGACGCCATCCCGGAATACGGCACGGGCGCGACGGTGGCGCAGCCCGCGACGGCTGCGCCGAGCAGCAGCGTTCCCAGACCGCGCAGGGCGATCGAGCGATTCATTCCAGACTCCTCTAGCGGCTTGCTGCCCAGGCAGTGGCGACCGCAGCCGCGTACGGGACCAGACGCGGCTGCGGCGCTCACCAGTGCCAACCCAAGGCTTCGTCCGGGGCCATCTCGGAAGCCTTGAGTCGTCTCAGTGTGTCGATTTATAAAACCGACTAGACGGTTTGTAAAGTTCAAAAACGCGGGCATGGCACATTTGGCCGCAGGCGCGGCTTTGGGCAGCGATCGGCGGGAAATCGTTAACGATGAATCAGGCGCGCTTGCGCGGCGTTGCGGCCTTTGCCGCCGAAGGCGCGCCGGATTTGGCGGTGCGCTTGGCGCCCGGCTGCGCGAGGCCGGTCCACTGCGCGTCGTCGAGCAGACGCGCGAACAGCCGCTGGTGCTCGTCCTTGCTGAGCGGTGACATGCCGAACAACGAGCTCAGCAGGAGTCCCATCGCGCCGGCCCAGCGCAGCATCGCGAGATCAGGATCAGTGGCCTCTTCCCTGATCGCCGCCATCCTCTCCATCTCGCGCTCGCGCGGCAGCGCCATCAGGCTCGGATTCTCGACCATGGCCGCAACCAGCGCCAGCGCGGCAGAATTCGGCGAGGTGGCCGCTTCGCGCACGGTCGCGAGCTGGGTCGCCAGATTGGGATTCGCGGAGGTCGCGCTCACCTTTGCCATGGTGCTGGTGGCGAACTCCTCGAAATGCGCCATCTGCCGGTCGAGCAACGCCTTCAGCACCGCTTCTTTGGTGCGGAACTGATGCATCACGCCGCCCTTGCTGAGTCCGCTCTCGCGCGCGATCGCATCCAGCGTCAGCCGGCCCGGCCCGGCGCGCGCGATGATCGCGATGGCCGCTTCGAGTGCGGCGTTACGGGATCGTTCGGAGCGGCTGGCATTGTCCATGGCCGACTTGTCTCCGTGACAAGACAATGAATCAAGTGAAAACAGGACGCGCTGTACATTTTTTGTGCGAACACTGTCGAGACTTTCATCTTGCGGCCCCGAATGAGACTGTGTGAGCCTCGATACCGGATGGGGACTGGGATGGGCCGGCCGGAGCTTTGCGCGCCATGACGTGCGAAGCGTTCTCGGCCGGTCTCGCTTGAGAAAGATACGACATGCCAAAACGAGTGTTGCTTGGTGCCCTCCTGGCTTGCGGCCTCACGGCCTCGGCGCTGGCGCAAGAGCCGAGGACGGGGGGCGTGATCAACGCCGTGATCCAGCCCGAGCCGCCCGGCCTGATGCTTGCGCAGGTCCAGAACGGCCCGACTCAAATGGTCTCGGGCAACATCTTCGAGGGCCTGCTGCGCTACAGCCCCAAGCTCGAGCCGCTGCCGGAGCTTGCCGAAAGCTGGAGCGTCAGCGAGGACGCCAAGACCTACACCTTCAAGCTCAAGAAGGGCGTGACCTGGCATGACGGCAAGCCCTTCACCGCCGCCGACGTCCTGTTCTCGATGGAGATGCTGAAGCAGACGCATGCGCGTGCCCGCACCAATCTGGCGCAGGTCGACAAGATCGAGACGCCGGACGACTATACGGTGGTGTTCACGCTGAAGCAGCCGTTCGGACCGTTCCTCGGCATCTTCGAGGTCGGCTCGATGCCGATGGTGCCGAAGCATCTCTATGAAGGCACCGACTGGAAGACCAACCCCTACAACAACGCGCCGGTCGGCACCGGCCCCTTCATGTTCAAGGAGTGGCAGAAGGGCTCGTTCATCCGCCTGGTCAAGAACCCGAACTACCACGAAAAGGGCAAGCCCTATCTCGACGAGATCTACTGGCAGATCATTCCCGACGCCGCCGCGCGCTCGGTGGCGTACGAGACCGGCAAGGTCGACGTGCTGCCCGGCGGCTCGGTCGAGAATTTCGACGTGCCGCGGCTGTCCAAGCTGAAGGACACCTGCGTCACCGGCGCCGGCTGGGAGTTCTTCTCGCCGCTCGCCTGGCTATGGCTCAACAACCGCCAGGGTCCGCTCGCCGACAAGCGGGTGCGGCAGGCGATCATGTTCGCGATCGACCGCGATTTCGCCAAGGACGTGATCTGGAACGGGCTCGGCAAGGTGGCGACAGGCCCGTCCGCCTCGACCATAAGGTTCTACACCGACGACGTGCCGAAATACCCTTACGATCCGGCCAAGGCCAAGGCGCTGCTGAAGGAAGCCGGCTACAAGGGCGAGAAGATCCGCCTGCTGCCGCTCGCCTATGGCGAGACCTGGCAGCGCTGGGGTGAAGCCGTGAAGCAGAACCTCCAGGACGTCGGCATGAACATCGAGACGATCGCCACCGACGTTGCCGGCGGCAACCAGAAGATCGGCGACTGGGACTACGACATCGCCTTCACCTATCTCTACCAGTATGGCGATCCCGCGCTCGGCGTCGGCCGCAATTATATCTCCAGCAACATCGCCAAGGGGCAGGTCTTCAACAACGTCGAGGGCTACTCCAACCCGGAGATCGACAAGCTGTTCGCCGACGGCGCGACCGCGACGCCGGACTCGAAGCGCAAGGAGATCTACGAGAAGGCGCAAAAAATCCTGGTCGAGGACGTGCCGGTGGCCTGGATGCTCGAACTGCAATTCCCGACCATCACCCGCTGCAAGGTCAAGAACCTGATCACCACGGGGATCGGCGTCAATGACGGCTTCAAGGACGCATGGCTGGACAAGTGATGACTGCCCTCTTCACCTCTCCCCGCTCGCGGGGAGAGGTCGAATGTGCGCATAGCGCACATTCGGGTGACGGGGAGTCTCCGCGAGTCCAACTATCACCGTCCCCGCGGAGAGTCCCCCTCACCCCAACCCTCTCCCCGCATCCGCCTTCGTCGAGGCTTCGGCGGACAAGAGCGGGGCGAGGGAGCCCAGTGTCTCCGTGGCTCCAGGTCACGCTACAAGAGATGACTCTCTAATATGCTCTCCTTCGTCGCTCAGCGTATCGTGAAGGGCGTGATCGTCCTGCTCGCGATCGTCGTTCTCAATTTCTTCCTGATCCGGCTTGCGCCCGGCGACCCCGCGGTCGTGATGGCGGGCGAGGCCGGTGCCAGTGACCAGGTCTTCGTCAAGCAGCTCCGGGAAAAGTTCGGCCTCGACAAGCCGCTGCCCGAGCAGCTCTTCATCTACGTCAAGGGCGTCGTCACGCTCGACCTCGGCTTCTCCTTCCGCCAGCAGGCGCCGGTCGTGAAGCTGATCGGCGAGCGGCTGCCGGCGACGCTGCTGCTGACACTGACCGCATTCGCGATCTCGCTCATGCTCGGCGTTCTCTTCGGCACCTTCGCCGCGCGCTTTGCCGGAACCTTCCTCGACACGGCCATCACCGTGTTCGCGCTGATCTTCTACGCCATGCCGATCTTCTGGGTGGCGCTGATGGGAATCCTCCTGTTCTCGGTCACCATGGATTGGCTGCCGAGCTTCGGCTACGAGACCGTCGGCGCCAACCTCACCGGCATTGCCCACGCAGCCGACGTCGCAAAGCACCTGATCATGCCGGCGATGACGCTCGGCCTGTTCTTCATGGCGACCTATACCCGCATGACGCGCGCTTCGATGCTGGAGGTGAAGCGCCTCGACTTCGTCAAGACCGCGCGCGCCAAGGGCCTTTCCGATGCCGTGATCCAGCGTCGCCACGTGCTGCGCAACGCACTGCTGCCGGTCGTGACGCTGGCCGGTGTGCATTCCGGCACGCTGATCGGCGGCGCCGTCATCACCGAGACCGTATTCGCCTGGCCCGGCATCGGGCGTCTGATGTACGACGCGCTGCTCCAGCGCGACTACAACCTCCTGCTCGGCGTCTTCGTGATCTGCTCCGCCATGGTGCTGATCTTCAACCTCATCACCGACCTCGTCTACCGCCTGGTCGACCCGCGCATCGAATTCGCTTCATGAAACAGTTCTGGAAATCGATGCTGAAGAGCCCGAGCGGCGTCGTCGGGCTCGTCATCCTTGTCCTTGCGATCTCGATCGCGGTGTTCGGGCCGATGCTGTTCCCGAATTCACCCTGGCGCATGGTGCAGCGGCCGTTCCTGCCGCCCTTCACGCTCTCGACCGTGCCACTCGGCACCGACGCGCTCGGCCGCGACGTGTTCGCCGGCATGATCTTTGGCGCGCGCGTCTCGCTGCTGGTGGGTCTCGTCTCAACGCTGGTCGCGCTGGTCGTCGGCGTTCCCATTGGCGCCATGGCCGGCTATTTCGGCGGCAAGGTCGACGACGCCCTGATGCGCTTCACCGAGTTCTTCCAGACCATTCCGAGCTTTGCGCTCGCGATCGTGCTGGTCGCGATCCTCCAGCCCTCGATCTATTCGATCGTGGCCTCGATCGCGGTGGTGAGCTGGCCGCCGGTCGCCCGCCTCGTGCGCGGCGAGGTGCTGTCGCTGCGCACGCGCGAATATGTCCAGGCCGCGGTGGTCACGGGCCAGAGCAACACCTGGATCATCCTGCGCGAGATCCTGCCCAACGCGCTGTCGCCGGTGATCGTGCTGGCCTCGCTGATGGTGGCGACCGCCATCCTGCTGGAATCCTCGCTGGCGTTCCTCGGGCTCGGCGATCCCAATCTGATTTCCTGGGGCTACATGGTCGGCGCCGGCCGCACCGTGATCCGCCAGGCCTGGTGGATCACCGTGTTTCCCGGCGTCGCCATTCTGATCTCGGTGCTCGGGCTGAACCTGATCGGCGAAGGCCTCAACGACGCGCTCAATCCGCGCCTGTCGCGGGAGGGCCGCTGATGATGACCGCCCCGCCCGCCGTCTCGATCAAGAATCTGCGGATCGCGCTGCCCAAGGGCGCCGAGCGTCCGTTCGCGGTCGACGGCGTTTCGCTGGATTTGCGGCCCGGCAAGATCGTCTGCGTCGTCGGCGAATCCGGCTCCGGCAAGTCGATGTGCGCGCATGCGCTGATGGGCCTTCTGCCTGATACGGTCACCGTCACCTCCGGCGAGATCCAGTTCGAAGGCCGCGACCTGCTCAAGCTCGACGACGACGGCTGGCGCGATCTGCGCGGCCGCCGCCTCGCGATGATTTTTCAGGAGCCGATGACCGCGCTCAATCCGTTGATGCGGATCGGCGACCAGATGGCGGAGATGTTCGAGGCCCACGGCCTGCTGACGCCGAAGGAGCGGCGCGCCAAGGCCCTATCGCTGGCGCGCGAGGTCGGCCTGCCCGACCCCGAGCGCATTGTCCGCGCCTATCCGCACCAACTCTCCGGCGGCCAGCGCCAGCGCGCCATGATCGCGATGGCGCTCGCGCTCGAGCCCGCAGTGCTGGTCGCGGACGAGCCCACCACCGCGCTCGACGTCACCACGCAGGCGCAGATCCTGAAACTGATCCGCAACCTCCAGCGCAACCGCAACATGGCGGTGATGTTCATCACCCATGATTTCGGCGTGGTCGCCGACATCGCCGACCAGGTCGTGGTGCTCAGGCATGGCAAGGTCGTCGAGGAAGGCCCCGCTAGCTCCGTCTTCAACAATCCGCAGCATGACTACACCAAGGCGCTGCTCGCCGCCGTGCCGTCGATGGACCCGCCGGCGCGCGAGCCGCTCGATGACCAGGCCAGGGCCGTCGAGGTGATCGGGCTGGACAAGACCTACGTCACATCAGGCGGTTGGTTTCGCGACGACCGCCGCGTCGATGCCGCGCGCGAAGTCAACTTCAACATCCTCAAGGGCGAGACGCTCGGCCTCGTCGGCGAATCCGGCTCCGGCAAATCGTCGGTAGCGCGTCTGGTGATGCGACTGATCGAAGCCGACCGCGGCACGGTGCGGATCGGCGAGACCGATCTCACCTCGCTGTCGGGCAAGGCGCTCCGCGCCGAGCGCCATCGCATCCAGATGATCTTTCAGGATCCGTTCGCCTCGCTCAATCCGCGCCGCAAGGTCGGGCACATCATCGCCGACGGTCCGATCGCAGCCGGCATCGATCCGAAAGTGGCGTTCGACCGCGCCCGCGATCTCCTCAAGATGGTCGGACTGGACGCCGGCGCGCTCGACCGCTACCCGCATGAATTCTCCGGCGGCCAGCGTCAGCGCATCGGCATTGCGCGCGCGCTCGCGCTCGAACCCGAGATCATCGTCGCCGACGAAGCCGTCTCCGCGCTCGACGTCTCCGTGCAGGCGCAGGTGTTGCGACTGCTCGAAGACCTCAAGGCGCGCCTTGGCCTCTCGATGCTGTTCATCACCCACGATCTGCGCGTCGCGGCGCAGATCTGCGACCGCATCGCGGTGATGCAGCGCGGCGCCATCGTCGAGCTGAAGCCGACCGCACAACTGTTCGCCGCGCCGGAGCACGCCTATACGCGCGAGCTGCTGGCGGCGGTGCCCGGGCAGAAGGAACGCGCGCCGGCGGCGTAAGTCGGCCGATCGTGGTTGCTACTTGGCCGGAGGGTTGGTGTTCTTCCAGGTCGGGACTGAGTTGGTCACGCCGACCGATGGTTGATTAGACGTTCCGACCGACGGCGCAGTGACGGTCCCGACGGTCTGTCCGGAGCTTCCATAAGTTGTGCCTTGCGTTGCTGGCGCTCCGGAAAGACCGCCCGTGTTGCTTTGGGTGCCCGCCGCAGACGTCTGCGCGCCTGCAGCGAATGGCGATGCCGTAAATCCGACCGCGATAAGTACCGCAATCGAGCGTCTCGTTCTTGTCATGGCTAATCCTTTCGGGCGGTCTCTCAGTCGCGTCGGCCGTTCGCTCGTCGAACCACTCGTGCACTGAGCAATCTTACAACTCCACGCGCGCGAAAATGTGCCGCAATACGATCACACTGCAGGGCCTGACGCTCCATCACGATGGCGCGACGAGCAGCTCCAACCGAACAGGGGCGCACTCCCAGCGCCTTGGCTCGCCGCCGCACCGGAGGATGCTCGCATGTGTGCCGTGCTTGCAGCGGTCCCGGCACGCAAGCAGCGCGCACTGGCAACGTCACGCCAGCTCATGGCTAAGGTATTCCGCTCCTCTTCGCGCGCCGGAACACTCACGGGCTTTTTATCCCCCGTGACCGTCCGCACAGATGCGAAACAGAGGCCGACACCCCAGATTCGCATGGAATGATTTCCATCATCTGATGATGGATTTCCGATCCATTGGAGCCGACATGGGCCAGGTTATTCAGTTTGTCTCGAAATCCGAGCGCGAGCGCGTTCGCCTCATTCAGGAGGCACGCGCGATCTACGACAGCATTTTTCCGCCGGCTGATCCGAGCGGCGAGCCGCAGGGCAAGGCGACGATCGGCCGCGCGGCCAACGGCGACGCAGGAAATCTGGCGTGATCAAGATCATCGCGGTGCTGTGCAGCCTCTCCTCCCCGGCAAATTGTCACGAGCAGATCGTCACCACCTCGGACTTCGCCAACGTCTCGATGCAGTCCTGCCTGATGGGCGCGCCGCAGCTCGCCGAATGGATGAACCAGCATCCGGCCGAACGCCTGGCTGGATGGCGCTGCGTGTTCGGTCAACAGACCGGCAGGGGCGCCTGAGGCCACAGGCCGTCTGGTCAAGGACGGCGCCATCCAGTTGAACCGTGACGAGCATGCATCGCCAGGCTAGAATGGCGACGCTGCTTGGCAGAGGGGGACGCCGGATGGAGGTCGCCAGCCTCGTTCTTCCCGTGTTCGCAATCATCGTCACCGGCTGGCTTGCCGGCGAACTCGGTTATCTCTCCCGCTCGCTTGCGGACGCGCTGGTGCATTTTGCCTACAACGTGGCAATGCCCGCGCTGCTGATCGTCACGATCGCCCAGGAGCCGGCGCGCAACCTGCTGGAATGGCGCTTCCTGCTCGCTTTCGGCGGCGGCTCCCTCCTCTGCTTCGCGCTGGTCTTCCTGGCGGTCCGCGCGGGCGGCAAGCACGACCTCGCCAGCAGCACGATCCATGGCATGGCGGCGGCCATGACCAATACCGGCTTCGTGGCGCTCCCGATCCTGCACGCGATCTACGGCCAGCCCGCCGTCTTGCCTGCCGCGGTGGCGACGGTGTTCGTCGCCGGCGTGATGTTTCCGCTCACGGTCATCCTGCTGGAAAGGGACGTGCGCGGCCCTTCGCATTCCACCGGGCTGGTGAAGCAGATCCTGCTCAATCCGATGGTGCTGTCGACGCTGATCGGTCTCGTCTGGGCGATCACGGGCTTGCCGATTCCGGCGCCGGTCGCGGCCTATCTGAACATCATTGCCGCCGCGCTCACGCCCTGCGCACTGTTTGCCATCGGGCTTGGCCTGTCGGTCGACGGCCTGCGATCCAACCTGAAAGCATCGTTCGCGCTCGCGACCGTGAAGCTGGTGGTGATGCCGCTGATCGTCTACGGACTTTGCGTGGTCACTGGCCTCAACCCGCTCTACACGGTCGCCGCCGTCATATGCGCGGCCGTGCCGACGGCGAAGACCGTCTATGTGCTGGCGCACGAGCACAAGGTCGAGGAGAAGCTGGTCGCGGCCACCGTCTCGGTCACGACGATGCTGTCGGTCGCGACATTGCTGGTCGCGCTCTACCTGCTCTCAGGCCTCGCGCCGGGTGTGCGTTGACAGTCGCCGGCGCGCCTGGCGGCGTGTTCTCTATCTCGTGGTGTTGCTCCAGGTCGGCACCGAATTGGTCACGCCGACCGACGGCCAATTGTACGATCCGATCGAGGGCGCCGTGACCGTCCCGACCGTCTGTCCGGACGACCCGTAAGAGGTCCTGGGCTGCGCGACCGGCAATGCGGCGGCGCCATAGGTCGGGGCGACCACGCCCGTGCTGTAGTGATGCCGGCTCGGCCGGGCCTTCTTCGCTTCGGCTGCGAAGGGCGCGGCAAGCAGTCCGACGGTGATGAGTGCGGCAATGGCGGGTTTGATGCTTGTCATGGCGGTTCCCTTCATTGGCTGCGAGCCCACTGTGCCATGTGTTCATTCAACGCGGAATTTCCATGGGCACCCGTTCATAACTTCGTGCACGCCCGAATGTGCCTGACCCAGGCACCGCTGCCGTGGTCATCGTCGCTTCGGACGACATGCCTTGCGGCCATGTCGCTCCTTGATTGTCGCGACAGAGTGCATCAGCGCCTTGAAGGCGGCGATCGCCGGATCGTCAGCGAGCGCGTGGTCGGGCCGCGACTCCAGATGCTCGACCACGGCCAGCAGCGCGTCCGCGATCTGTCCGATCTGTTTGCCGTAACCGGCGACATCCGACAGCACGTCCTTCTCGACATCTGGCGCCGAGGATTGCCCCACCGTGATGTTGACGAGGCCGAACTGGCCGCCGGTGGGGCTGAAGAACGACGGATAAATGGACTGGACGACATTCCCCGACAGGGGCAGCTTGAACACAGGCATGCGATTTCGCCTCGCTGATGCTCGACCGGCATGGACACACTATCACGACCACCCGCCTTCGGATGGACCCGAATCAGCGCTAGTGCATCGCCTTCAGTGACTTCCCTGGACGCAAGCAGCATGACCGGCCCCGAACTGAAGCAGCTCCGCAACGACCTTTCCGATGCCCTCGAGCGCAAGCTCACCGCGGCCGACATGGCCAAGCTTTGCGGACTGCCGGCGCAGGGCGGCGCCGATACCATCCGGCGCTGGGAGGTCCGTGGCCCGACGCCGTCCGCGACCAAGGTGCTGCGCGTGCTCGCGATGGCCAGCGAGCGCTATCCGATCATGGAGAAGTTCGACGTCTTCGATCGCCACGACGTACGCGAGGAAGACCGGCCTGCAAGGCGCGCGGCCTTCCGCGCGCAGATGCGCGATGAGGCGCGGCGGCGTCTTGGTTAACGAGAGACGCGCGCAAGTTACCC
This sequence comes from Bradyrhizobium sp. LA6.1, assembly GCF_040547805.1. Lineage (NCBI taxonomy): Bacteria > Pseudomonadati > Pseudomonadota > Alphaproteobacteria > Hyphomicrobiales > Nitrobacteraceae > Bradyrhizobium > Bradyrhizobium sp. LA6.1. The sequence goes on from NZ_JBEPQK010000004.1 coordinate 603,554, forward strand.
GAGACGTGCGACGTTAAGCCTTCCTTCACCACTTCTTAAGCCGCCATTAAGCACGAAAATCATTTACAGCCCAATAAGTTAGGTTGGCTGTCGCTGTGCCACGGATGTGACAGCATTTTCGTCAAAAGCGAGCTATCTGCAAAACCAACGACGGCGCGGACAGCGCGCCTGCCGGGGACCAAAGTGCTGGAGTTCAAGACGATGAAGAAGATTTTGTTTGCGACCGTTGGGCTGCTCGTGGTGGGCGCTGCCGCGCCGGCCGTCGGCGCCGATCTCGGCAACCGCAACTACTACAAGGCGCCCGCGCCGGCTTATGCCGCGCCGATCTACAACTGGACGGGCTTCTATGTCGGCGGCCATGTCGGCGGCGCGTTCTCCAGCGACAACAATTTCAACGGCCTCTCCACCGGCAACAACGGCAACGGCCGTTTCCTTGGCGGCGTGCAGGTCGGTGCTGACTGGCAGTTCAACCCGAACTTCTTGGTCGGCGTCGAAGGCCAGTATTCCTGGCTCTCCGGCAGCGTCGGCGCGGCGTTCCCGGGCGGCGTCGCCTACAGCAACGACCAGCGTGGCCTCGGCTCGATCACCGGCCGCGTCGGCTACACCTGGGGTCCGGGCCTGCTCTACGTGAAGGGCGGCTACGCCTATTCGGACAACAACGAGAAGGTGACGATTGGCGGCGTGCCGACGGGCTTCATCATCGATGGCGATCACCGCAACGGCTACACCGTCGGCGCCGGCCTCGAATACATGTTCGCCCCGAACTGGTCGGCCAAGGCCGAGTACCAGTACTACAATTTCGGCGACGCCCACTTCACCGCGGGCCCGCTGGTGGGCACCGGCAACTTCACGACCGACGACCACACCTTCAAGGCGGGCGTCAACTACCGCTTCAACTGGGCCAATTCGGCGGTCGCGCGCTACTGATCGCGCCTCAAAAATCTCTTCGCAATCAAGGGCCGGCAATTCTGCCGGCCCTTTCTTTTTTCGCTGTGCGGAACAGGCGCAACCGATTGTGCAACTTGCGATTTTTTAACCCGACCCAGGGATACTCCGCGGCGAAAATATAAAGATCACGCGTGGGGGAATTTCGATGGCGATCCGTCTGGGTGCTGGCCGTGTCCTTGGCCGTCTCAAGCCTCGTTTCAAGATGCCAAGGTGGGGCGTGCGCGGCAGCCTGTTCGCCGCCTTCGCATTGATCGCCGGCATGGGCCTCGTCATCGCAGCCGGCGCCGGCTTCGTGTTCAATCACCTCGGCGCGACCATGATGGATCTGAGCGGCCGCGACATCCCGCGCCTCTCCGCCAGCCTGCAGCTTGCCTCGCAAAGCGCGACGCTCGCGGCGCAAGGCCCGGGCCTGCTGGCATCGCCCTCCGACGAGGCGCTGAAGGAACGCACCAAGAGCGTGAAGGACATCCAGCAGCTCGCCATGGCCAAGCTCGGCGAGATCATCGAGCTCGGCGCCGACAAGCAGATCGCAACCGCGCTGCGCGACACCGCCAAGAGCATCGACGAGGCGACCCAGAGCCTGGTGTCGGCCGCGCGCGAGCGGCTCGAGACCGGCGCGCTGCATGACAAGCAGTATGAGGCGCTGCGCAACGCGCAGCTCACCTTCGTCGGCGCGGCCGGTCCTGCGATGCTGGACGCACAGACACGCTTGAACGCGATCCTCGGCGCGGCGGAAGTTTCCGCCGATGATGCGACTGAGGCCGCCCGCACCGTCTCCCAGGTCGCGACAATCTCCGCCAACGGCAATCTCATGGCCGCCGACATGATGGCGGCGCTGTCGGCCAACAATAGCGACACGCTGGAAGCGATCGAGAAGGAGTTCAAGGCGACGCGCGACCGCGTCAAGTCGAACCTCGAGGATCTCCCGAACATGCCCTCGATGCAGACGGTGCGCGACGCCGTGCAGAAGCTGTTCGCCTTCGGCGAGGGCAAGACCGGCGTGTTCAAGATCCGCCAGAAGGAGCTCGACGCCATCGACTACGGCCAGACCATTCTGGACGAGACCCGCAAGCTCAATGTCGGTCTCGGCATCAGCGTGCAGCAGCTCGTCGACGGCGTGCAGAAGGAGACCAACGCGTCGACCTTCCAGGCGCGCCAGGAGATCTCGCTCGCCACCACCGCGATGCTGGCGCTGGGCGCGCTGATGCTGGTCGGCTCGGCGCTGTTCGTCTGGCTCTATGTCGGCCGCAACATCCTGCGGCGGATCGGCGCGCTGCATCAGTCGATGCAGCTGCTCGCGAACGGCGACCTCGAGACCGAGATCTACCGCTCGAAGCACCACAATGACGAAATCTCGGTGATGGCGAACACGCTGCAGGTGTTCCGCGAGAGCATGATCGAGGCCCGCGCGATGTCGAGCGAGCAGGACAAGGACCGTGTCGCCAAGGCCGAGCGTGCCGCGCGCATGGAAGCGAAGATCGCCGAGTTCGAGGGCGCGGTACGCAACGCGCTCGACAATCTCGCGCAGTCGGCCAATTCGATGCAGTCCACCGCGCAGAGCATGTCGAACACCGCCGACCAGTCCAACGCGCTGGTGAACGCGGTTGCCTCCGCCGCGGAGGAAACCTCGGTCAACGTGCAGACCGTGTCATCAGGCACCGAGCAGCTGTCGTCCTCGATCGAGGAGATCAGCAAGCAGGTCGTCACCTCGGCCGCGATCGCCAGGAAGGCGGTCGACGAGGCCGGCGCCACCGACACCACGGTGCAGAGCCTTGCCGACAGCGCGAGCCGCATCAGCGTCGTGGTCGACCTGATCCAGACCATCGCCTCGCAAACCAACCTGCTCGCGCTCAACGCCACCATCGAGGCAGCGCGCGCGGGCGAAGCCGGCCGCGGCTTCGCAGTGGTCGCCTCCGAGGTGAAGAGCCTCGCGAGCCAGACCGCCAAGGCGACGGAAGAGATCCGCACCCAGATCGCCAGCATGCAGCAAGTCACCACCTCGGCGGTGGGCGCTATCCAGGGCATCGGCCGGATCATCGGCGAGATCAACGACGTGACGACGACGATCGCCGCCGCGGTCGAGGAACAGGGCGCAGCCACCCGCGAAATCGCCCGCAACATCCAGCATGCCGCCGGCGGCACCAGCGAGGTCTCCAGCAACATCATCGGCGTCTCCACGGCGTCCGCGGAAGCCGGCGCGGCGGCGAGCGAAGTGCTGGGCGCCTCCGACGCGCTCCGCCGCGAAGCCGACATGCTGCGCGGAGAGATCGACGCATTCCTCAACAATATGCGGGCGGCGTAAGCCGCCGGCCCGTGGCCCGGATGGAGCGCCGCGTAATCCGGGCTACGGAAAACTGCGGGGATGACCGCCATGCGGAGACCACGGCCCGGCCTTTTTCGGCTGGCGCCTCGCGCCCGGCGGGTTTAAGCCGGTAGCATGAACCCGAAAACCGACACCGTGCAGTCCTCGGCCGAGGCCCTGCGCTATCCCTGGGAACAGCATCCCGGCCCCGAAGAGGTCGTCGAGGTGCGTCCCGGCGTGTTGTGGGCGCGGCTGAAACTGCCGTTCCGCCTCAACCACGTGAACATCTACCTGCTCGCCGACGGCGACGGCTATGCGATGATCGATGCCGGCTTCGGCAACGAGGAAACGATCGAGGCCTGGACCAGACTGTTCGAGGGGCCGCTGAAGGGCGTCAACATCACGCGCCTGATCGTCACGCATTCGCACCCCGATCACGTCGGCCTTGCGGGCTGGATCGTCGAGCGGTTCAACTGCCCGCTGGTGATGACGCAGGTCGAATACCTGCAATCGGTCTACCACCAGAACCGCGGCACCGAGGAGCGGCGCGAAGCCCAGCGGCTGTTCTTCCGCCGCCACGGCATGGACGAGTCGCTCACCGAAAAGCTGCTCGGCCGCGGCCAGGATTATCTCAAGCGCGTCTCGGTGCTGCCGCCGTCCTACCGCCGCATCTCGCATGGCGACGAGGTCGTGATCGGCACCCGCCGCTTCAAGGTGATCACCGGCGGCGGGCACGCGCTCGACCAGGTGATGCTGTATTGCGCCGACGACAAGCTGTTCCTCTCCGCCGACCAGGTGCTGAGCAAGATCTCGCCCAATGTCAGCGTCTGGGCGGTCGAACCCGACCAGAATTCGCTCGGCGAATATCTGGCCTCGCTCGCGAGCCTGACCACCACCCTGCCCTACGATCTGCTGGTGCTGCCCGGCCACGGCGTGCCGTTCTATGGTCTGAAGACCCGCATCAAGCAGCTCGCCGATCACCACGAGGAGCGCTGCCGCCTGATCGCGGAAGCCTGCAGCGAGGTGCCGCAGACCTCGCGCGCCCTGGTGCCTGTCGTGTTCAACAAGCACGTGCTTGACGAGCACCAGATGGGCTTTGCCGCCGGCGAACTCGTTGCCCACGTCAATTACATGATCGTCGAGGGCCGTCTGACGGCGGAGACGAAAGACGGCGTGCTCCAGTTCCGGACGACTTGAGCCACGGCGTCATGGCCGGGCTTGTCCCGGCCATCCACGTTCTTTCAGGTCGAAACGAGTTCGTGGATGCCCGGGACAAGCCCGGGCATGACGAGTTTGTGGAAGCGGCTCACTTCATATTCGCGATCGCGTGCAGCGCCGCGACGTAGCCGAACGGGCCCAGCCCGCAGATCACACCGGTGGCCACGAACGAGATCTTGGAGTGGCGGTGATATTCGTCGCGGGCGTGGATGTTGGAGATATGGACCTCCAGCACCGGGCCTTCGAAGGTCTTGATCGCGTCCATGATCGAGACCGAGGTGAAGGAAAGACCGGCCGGATTGATGATGATGGCATCGGCGTCCTGCCGCGCCGACTGGATCAGATCGACCAGCACGCCTTCATGGTTGGACTGGTGGAAGGCCAACTTGAGCCCGAGCTTGGCAGCCGCTTCCTCGCAGCTTGCGTTGACCTGGTCGAGCGTGGTCGTGCCGTAGATGTGCGGCTCGCGGATGCCGAGCATGTTGAGGTTGGGACCGTTGAGGATCATCACGCGCTTCATGGACAGGTCCTTCTGGAAGTTAGCCACCGAACCACTTGGCCGGGCCGGTGACGAGAATGGGAAACAGCGTCAGCAAGGCTAGCACGACGAGCTGCGCGATCATGAAGGGCCAGACGCCGCGGATCAGATCATCCATCGAGACGCGGGCAACGCCACAGACGACGTTGAGCACGACGCCGACCGGCGGCGTGATCAGCCCGATCGCATTGTTGATGATGAAGAGCACGCCGAAATAGACGGGGTCGATGCCGGCCTGCTTGACGATCGGCATCAGGATCGGCGTCAGGATCAGGATCGTCGGCGTCATGTCCAGCGCGGTGCCGACGATGACGACGATGATCATCAGAACGAAGGTGAGGAGAGTCTTGTTGCCCGCGAACGGTTGCACGAGCGCAACGATCTGGTCGGAAATCTCGGCAACCGTGATCAGCCAGGACGATACCAGCGCCGCGGCGACGAGGAACATCACGACAGCCGTGGTCTGCGCCGTCGAGACCAGCAGTGCCGGCAGCTGTGCCGGCCTAAGCTCGCGATAGACGCCCATCGCCACCACCAGCGAGTAGACGGCGACGACGACGGCCGCTTCCGTCGGCGTGAAGATGCCGAAGCGAAGGCCGAAAATGATGATCATCGGCAGCATCAGGGCCCAGAAGCCGTCGATCAGCGCGCGCCAGATCTCGGCGATGCTCTTGCGTGGGAGGCGCGCCGGGTTCTCCTTGCGCACCACCCACCACCATGCAAAGCACAGGCCGACGCCGAGCAGCAGGCCCGGCACGATGCCGGCCAGAAACAGCTTCGAGATCGAGACATTGGCGGCGACGCCGAAAATGACGAAACCGATCGACGGAGGAATGACGGGCGCGATGATCCCGCCGGCAGCGACGAGGCCAGCCGCACTGGCGCGATTGTGGCCAGCCGCGGCCATCATCGGCACCAGGAGCGCACCGAGCGCCGCGGCGTCCGCGACCGCCGAGCCCGAGAGCGAGGCCAGGATGCATGACGTCAGGATCGCGACATAGCCGAGCCCGCCGCGGAAATGGCCGACCAGCGCGATCGCGAAGTTGAGGATGCGGCGTGCCAGCCCGCCGGTGTTCATGACTTCGCCGGCTAGGATGAAGAACGGCACCGCCATCAACGGAAAGGAATCGACGCCATTGATGACGTTCTGCGCGATGATCTGGGAGTCGAACATCGCGAGATAGGTCATCAGCGCGATGCCGCAGATGATCAGCGCAAACGCGATCGGCATGCCGATCGCCATGGCGCCGAGTAGCGAGAAGGTGAAGACGGCGACAGTCATGCCTGCTGCTTTCCGCTCGCGGCGCCGGGAGAATGCGGGAGCTCCTCGGACTCGCTGATGGCGATCAGATCGGCATCGGCGACCTGCCCGGTCACGAGCCGATAGAGCTCGTGCACGATGATCACGCAGGAGGAGGCGCCGAACACGATCCCGGCGGCGTAGAACAGGCCGACCGAGAGTCCGGAGGCGGGCGCCACCGTGTCCCAGTTCAACACCGTCTGCTTCCAGGAGCCTTCCGTCAGCAGCACGGAGGCATAGAGCATCAGCGCGTGGCTGAGGCCGTAGCAGACCTTGCGGCCGAGCGGCGACAGCACCTTGACGAGGCTGTCGACGCCGAGATGGGCATGCTCCTTCAGGCCGATGATCGCGCCCAGAAACACCATCCACACGAACAGCCAGCGCGACAGCTCTTCCGAGATCGCGATACCGGAATTGAAGCCGTAGCGCAGCACGACGTTGCCGAACACCAGCACCACCATGGCGGCGAGCAGCACCGCGATCACCGCGCGGAGCAGCCAGAAATAGGCGTTGACCATCGTTTTCATCATGTCCGGCCTGCTGCGCGTCGGCTTACGGCTTGAGCGCATGCACGCGGTCGAGCTCGCTGTTGAACAGCTTGACGATGGCGGGGTCGTAGTCGGCCGAGAATTTTTCCGCGATCGGCTTTGTCTTCTCGCGCATGCGATCGAGCTCGGCGGGTGCGATCTCGTTGACCGCCATGCCCTTGGCCTTGAGCTCGTCGATCGCGGCGTTGGCCTGCTCGCGGCTGACCTTGCGCTGGTAGTCGCGCGCCTCGATCGCCGCGTCCTGCAAGATCTTCTGCTCGTCAGGCGAAAGACCGTCCCAGAATTTCTTGCTGATCAGGATGATGTTGGTCGAATAGGTGTGGTTGGTGACGCTGAGATACTTTTGCACCTCGAAGAACTTGTTCGACAGGATCACCGAGAACGGGTTCTCCTGGCCGTCGACGGTGCCCGTCTCCAGCGCGCTATAGAGCTCCGAAAAACTCATCGGCACCGGGTTGGCGTTGAAGGCCTTGAAGGTCTCCAGATAGACCGGGTTCGGGATCACCCGGATCTTGATGCCGCCGAGGTCTTCGCCCCTGGTGATGGCACGCTTGCTGTTGGTGACGTTGCGGAAGCCGAGATCCCAATAAGCGAGACCAACCAGCCCCTTCTCAGGCAGCTTTGCCAGCAGCGCTGCGCCGAGCGGACCATCGAGCAGGGCATCGGCCTGCTGCGGCGTCGAGACGATGAAGGGGAAATCGATCAGGCCGTAATCCTTGACGATGCCGACCAGCGACGTCGTCGCCGGCGACTGCATCTCCTGGGTGCCGGCGCGCAGCGCCGATTGCTGCTGCATCTCGCTGCCCAGCTGGTTGGCCGGATATTCGCGCACCTTGAGCTTGCCGCCGCTCTTGGCCGCGACGATCTCGGCGAATTTCTGCACGCCTTTGCTGACGGGATGGTCGGTGTTGTTGAGGTGCCCCCAGCGGATGGTGCGCTCCTGAATGGCCTGCGCCGAGGCCGGCCCCATCGCGCCCAAGGCGACCGCGCCGATCGCCGCCACCAAAGCCAGACCTTTGAACCGAACGGGCATCGCCCCCTCCCCTGTTGATCTCGTTCTTAGGGGCGGGAACGTCTTATATGACGAATTATAAATCAACCTATATTTTTGATTTTGTCTGATATTATAAGAAACGCTTGATAAAGTTACGAAATTTGGCAAAACGCACGTCCAAAGCGCTAGGATGAGGCATGGACACCCTTCCCGACACGACAGCCGAGACGGTGGGCGACAGCGCCTATCGCCGCATCCGCACCGACCTGATCTTCGGCAAGCTGACGCCGGGGCAGAAGCTGAAGCTCGAGCGGATGAGCGGCGCCTACGGCACCAGCATCTCGACGCTGCGCGAGACGCTGAACCGGCTGTGCTCGGAAGGTTTTGTCGTCGCCGAAGGCCAGCGCGGCTTCGAGGTCGCGCCGATCTCGGCGACCGAATTCCAGGAGATCGCGGAGCTGCGCGAGCTGCTCGAGAGCCACATGATCGAGAAGTCGTTCGCGGCCGGCGATCTCGACTGGGAAGCGCACATCGTCTCGGCGCATCACAAGCTCGCGGCGATGGAGCGGATGCTGCTGTCAGGCGAGCGATCCGATGCGGAGAGCTGGAAACAGTGCGATTTCCAGTTTCACCGCGCGCTCGTCGCGGCCTGCGGCTCGAAGGTGCTGCTCGATGCGCATGCCGCGGTCTATGACCGCTATCTGCGCTACCAGATGATCGCCGTGGTGTTCCGTGGCGAGATGGCGGCGGCCGAGCATCGCGAGCTGAAAGAGCTGGCGCTGAAGCGCGACGCCAAGGGCGCGAACAAGGTGCTGCACACCCACATCCATGATTGCGTGGCGCATGCCTTGCGCAATTCGGATTGGTTAAAGCCGGTGGCCGCCGTCAAGGACGCGCGGAGCGAGCCGCGCAAGAAGGCCAAGGCCGGGTAGACGCGCACCGCCGCCAATGGTGCAAAGCAACATTGCCTCTCGCGCGAACTTGATCGGGATCAAGTTTCAAATCGCACGATAGGGCATTTTGCCTAAATGCTCCCATGCCCAAATGTGGGATAGCGCATAGACTCTAGAGCTGGAAAAGCTCTAAGAAGATGCGCCCTTTTTGGTCAGTTCCGTCTTAGGTTTTGCCGATGGATTACGCCCAGTTCTTCAATACCGCCCTCGATCGTCTCCACACCGAGCGGCGCTACCGCGTGTTCGCCGATCTCGAACGCATCGCCGGCCGGTTCCCGCATGCGCTCTGGCACTCGCCCAAGGGCAAACGCGACGTCGTGATCTGGTGCTCCAACGATTATCTCGGCATGGGCCAGCACCCGAAGGTGGTCGGCGCCATGGTCGAAACCGCGACCCGCGTCGGCACCGGCGCAGGCGGCACCCGCAACATCGCCGGCACCCATCATCCGCTGGTGCAGCTCGAGGCCGAGCTCGCCGATCTCCACGGCAAGGAAGCGTCGCTGCTGTTCACCTCGGGCTATGTCTCGAACCAGACCGGCATCGCGACCATCGCGAAGCTCATTCCGAACTGCCTGATCCTGTCGGACGAGCTCAACCACAATTCGATGATCGAGGGCATCCGCCAGTCCGGCTGCGAGCGCGTCGTGTTCCGCCACAACGACCTCGCCGACCTCGAAGAGAAGTTGAAGGCCGCAGGTCCGAACCGGCCGAAGCTGATCGCCTGCGAAAGCCTCTATTCGATGGACGGCGACGTCGCCCCGCTCGCCAAGATCTGCGATCTCGCCGAGAAATATGGCGCGATGACCTATGTCGACGAGGTCCATGCCGTCGGCATGTACGGCCCGCGCGGCGGCGGCATCGCCGAGCGTGACGGCGTCATGCATCGCATCGATATTCTCGAAGGCACGCTGGCCAAGGCGTTCGGCTGTCTCGGCGGCTACATCGCCGCCAACGGCCAGATCATCGACGCCGTGCGCTCCTACGCGCCGGGCTTCATCTTCACCACCGCGCTGCCGCCGGCGATCTGCTCGGCCGCGACCGCCGCGATCAAGCACCTGAAGACCTCGAACTGGGAGCGCGAGCGCCACCAGGACCGCGCCGCCCGCGTCAAGGCGATCCTCAACGCCGCCGGCCTGCCTGTGATGTCGAGCGACACCCATATCGTGCCGCTGTTCATCGGCGATGCCGAGAAGTGCAAGCAGGCGTCCGACCTGCTGCTGGAACAGCACGGCATCTACATTCAGCCGATCAACTATCCGACGGTGGCCAAGGGCACCGAACGCCTACGCATCACGCCCTCGCCCTATCACGACGACGGCTTGATCGATCAGCTCGCCGAAGCGCTCCTGCAGGTGTGGGACCGCCTCGGTCTGCCGCTCAAGCAAAAGTCGCTGGCGGCGGAGTAGGCGTTTCTCCACCCTCCCCTGGAGGGGGAGGGTCGGCTCACATTGAGCGCAGCGAAAATGGGAGACGGGGTGGGGTGACAGTCTCTCCACCTCTGACGCTGCTCGTGTGGAAAGATCACCCTTCGCGCGATCGACCCTCCCCCTCCAGGGAAGGGTAAGCGGGATCCGCGTCCGCCCGCACCTTAACGACAACCCCAATTCCCGCCCCGGTAGAGCATTTCGCTGTCGCTTGCGCCCGCCCAACGCGCTAGATTTGCAGGGAAAATGAGTTCGGGCGCCCTCGCGCCCAGGGAGAAGCGCGCTCGCCATGCTGCACGACTGGGGCGTGATCGCTGCCGCCTTCGGCTATATCGGTTTCCTGTTCCTGGTGGCGAGCCATGGCGACCGCCGCTCGCCGGCCGGGCGCGGCCGCGCGTCCGGGCTGATCTATCCGCTGTCGCTCGCGATTTATTGCACCTCCTGGACCTTCTTCGGCTCGGTCGGCTTCGCCACCCGCGCCTCGACCGACTTCCTCGCCATCTATGTCGGCCCGATCCTGATGATCGGGCTCGGCGCGGGCGTCCTGCGCCGCGTGATCCAGCTCGCGAAGGCGCACAACATCACCTCGATCGCCGACTTCATCGGCGCGCGCTACGGCAAGAGCCAGGCGGTGGCGGCGACGGTGGCGCTGATCGCGATCATCGGCTCGGTGCCCTACATCGCGCTCCAGCTCAAGGCGGTCGCCTCCTCGCTCGAAACGATCCTGAGCGAGGACCAGGCGTTCTCCCACATCCCGATCCTCGGCGACATGGCGCTGATGGTGACGCTGGCGATGGCCGCCTTCGCCGTGCTGTTCGGCACGCGGCAGACCGACGCCACCGAGCATCAGCACGGCCTGATGCTGGCGGTCGCAACCGAATCCATCATCAAGCTGATCGCCTTCCTTGCCGCCGGCATCTTCGTCACCTTCTGGATGTTCTCGCCACACGAATTGATCGAGCGCGCGATGAGGACGCCGGAGGCGGTGCGCGCCATCAACTATTCGCCGTCGATCGGCAACTTCCTCACCATGACGCTGCTGTCGCTCTGCGCGATCATGCTGCTGCCCCGCCAGTTCCACGTCAGCGTGGTCGAAAACTCCTCGGATGCCGAGGTCAGCCGCGCGCGCTGGCTGTTCCCGTTCTATCTCGTCGCCATCAATTTGTTCGTGATCCCGATCGCGCTCGCCGGCCTCGTCACCTTTCCGTTCGGCGCGGTCGATCCGGACATGTATGTGCTGGCGCTGCCAATGGAGGGCGGTGCGGGACTTCTCAGCGTCGCGGTCTTCGTCGGAGGGCTGTCGGCGGCGACCGCGATGGTGATCGTCGAATGCGTCGCGCTATCCATCATGGTCTCGAACGACCTCGTGGTGCCCCTGGTGCTGCAGCGGCGGCCGGAGGGGCGCACCGGCGGCGCCGATTTCAGCGACTTCCTGCTGCGCTCGCGCCGGCTTGCGATCTTCGCCATCATGGTGATGGCCTATTTCTACTACCGCGCGCTCGGCAACACCCAGCTTGCGGCGATCGGCCTGCTCTCCTTTGCCGCCATCGCCCAGCTCGCGCCGAGCTTCTTCGGCGGGCTGCTGTGGCGGCGCGCCACCGCGCGCGGCGCCATCGGCGGCATGCTGGTCGGCTTCGCGGTGTGGCTCTACACGCTGTTCATCCCGAGCTTCATGGATTCCTCGACGGCGGGCATCCTGCTGCTCCAGCACGGCCCGTTCGGCATCGAGGCACTGCGGCCGCAGGCGCTGTTCGGCGCCGACCTGCCGCCGCTGATGCACGGCGTAATCTGGTCGCTGTCGCTCAACATCCTGACCTATGTGCTGCTGTCGCTGGCGCGGCGGCCGTCCTCGATCGAGCTGGTGCAAGCCGATCTGTTCGTACCCAACACGCTCGCGCCGATCTCCCCGAACTTCCGCCGCTGGCGCACCACCGTCACGGTGCAGGACATCCAGACCACGGTCGCGCAATATCTCGGGCCCGACCGCGCCCGGCACTCCTTCGAGGCATTTTCGGTGCGGCGCAATGTGCGCCTGGAATCCGGTGCGCCCGCCGATTTCGAACTGCTGCAACACGCCGAGCACCTGATCGCCTCTTCGATCGGCGCAGCCTCCTCGCGGCTCGTGATGTCGCTGCTGCTGCGCAAGCGGACGGTCTCGGCGAAGGCGGCGCTGAAACTGCTCGACGATTCCCACGCCGCGCTGCATTTCAATCGCGAGATCCTCCAGACCGCGCTCAACCATGTCCGCCAGGGCATCGCCGTGTTCGACGCCGATCTGCAGCTGATCTGCTCCAACCGGCAGTTCGGCGATCTCCTGAACGTGCCGCCGCATTTCATCCAGTTCGGCACGCCATTGCGTGAAATCCTGGAATTCATGGGTGTGAGCGAGCCGGACAATCCGGTCGAGCGCGAAGCCATGCTGGAGCGGCGGCTCGCGGCTTACACCACCGACGGCGAGCCTTATCTCGAGCGCCTGCCCGACCGCCACATGGTGATCGAGATCTTGACCAACCGCATGCCCGGCGGCGGCTTCGTCATCACCTTCACCGATGTCACCCCCACGTTCGAGGCCGCCGAAGCGCTGGAGCGCGCCAACGCGACGCTCGAAAAGCGCGTGCGCGACCGCACCGAGGAGCTGACCCGGCTGAATTCCGAGCTGGCACTGGCCAAGAGCGCGGCCGAGGACGCCAGCATCTCCAAGACGCGATTCCTGGCGGCGGCCAGCCACGACATCCTTCAGCCCCTGAACGCGGCGCGGCTCTATGTCACCAGCCTGGTCGAGCGCCAGCACAGCGGCGAGGAGACGCGGCTGGTCGAGAACATCGACGAATCGCTCCAGGCGATCGAGGAGATCCTCGGCGCCCTGCTCGACATATCGCGGCTGGACGCCGGCGCGATGACGACCTCGATTTCGAGCTTCAAGATGGCCGATTTGATGCGCTCGCTGGAGATCGAGTTTGCACCGATCGCGCGCGCCAAGAACCTGGAGCTCGCCTTCGTGCCCTGCTCGCTGCCGGTCGAGTCCGACCGGCTCTTGCTGCGGCGCCTGCTCCAGAACCTGATCTCCAACGCGATCAAATACACCCCGCGCGGACGCGTGCTGGTCGGCTGCCGCCGCCAGGGCCCTTCACTGAAAATCTGCGTCTACGACACCGGCGTCGGCATCCCCCCGGTCAAGCGCGGCGAGATCTTCAAGGAGTTCCACCGCCTCGAACAGGGCGCGCGGATCGCCCGCGGCCTTGGACTCGGCCTCTCGATCGTCGAGCGTCTTGCACGCGTGCTCAAGCACGGCATCGCCATCGACGGCAACAAGAGCGGCGGCTCGGTCTTCTCCGTGACGGTGCCGACGGCGAAGGCGATCACCCACACCGCGGCCGTGACCAGCGCGACGCCGCTGGCGCGTAGGCCGATCTCTGGCGCCCTCATCGTCTGCATCGAGAACGACGCAGCGATCCTCGACGGCATGCGCACGCTGCTGAAGGCCTGGGACGCCGAGGTCATCGCGGTCGCCGACCCCGAGGGCGCGATCGCCGCGATCGAAGGCGCGGGCCGCCGCGTCACCGGCCTGCTGGTCGATTATCACCTCGACCGCGGCAACGGCATTGCCGCCATCCGCGACATTCGCCGCCGCTTTGGCGACAGCATCCCTGCGATCCTGATCACCGCCGACCGTAGCCCCGCAGTGCAGGTTGCCGCGCGCGAGGAAAACGTCGCGGTGCTCAACAAGCCGGTGAAGCCGGCCTCGCTCCGCGCCCTGCTGGGACAATGGCGCACGCAGCAGATGGTGGCGGCGGAGTGAGACGCGGTCAGTAGTCGGTCGAGACGCTGAGCGCGCGCCACTTCTCCAGTTCGTCGAGGCGTTGCCGGTCCGTCGCCGCGATGGCGTTCACGGCGTCGCTGCCGAGCGCGATCCGCAGCGGCGGGCTGTCCATGTCGACGAGCTCCAGCACGACGGCAGCGGCCTTCGCCGGATCGCCCGGCTGGCGGCCATCGTAATCGCGCTGCATCCTGACGGCGGCTCCAACGACGGCATCGTACTCCGCCCGCCCTTCGCCGGTCGCATGCGCTGACTGCGCAAAGCCCGTACGGAAGCCGCCGGGTTCGACGAGCGTCACGTGCACGCCGATCAACGCCATCTCGCGCGCCAGCGATTCCGAAAAGCCCTCGATGCCCCATTTCGCGGCCGAATAGGCCGCGCGTGCGGGGGCTCCTATCCGTCCGCCGACGGATGAGAATTGCACGATATGCCCGCGGCGCCGCCGGCGCAGCACAGGAATCGCCGCCTTGGTGACGATGATGGTGCCGAGCAGATTGACCTCGATCTGCTGACGGAACGAGGCCAGGCTCGTGTCCTCGACCGATCCGAGATCGCCATAGCCGGCATTGTTCACGACCACATCGACGCCGCCGAACGCCTCCACGGCGAGGCCGATGGCCGCTTGCGCGGCCGCCTCGTCAGTCACGTCGAGCGTTGCGAGCCGCAGTCTTTCCTCAAAGCGTTCCCGCAGCGGTTCGAGCGGACCGAGATTCCTGGCAGTGGCAACCACCCGGTCACCCGCCGCAAGCGCGGCTTCCGTGATGGCACGTCCGAGCCCGCGCGAGCTGCCGCTGATGAACCAGATCTTTGACACGGTGGGCTCCTGACCGCTCAAGGCGCAAGCCGGGTGAAGACGTAGTCGTGGCTCTTGGCGCGGGCGTCGTGGCAGGTGAAGCAGGTGCGGTGCTGTGCCTCGTCAACCGGCTTGCCATTGATGAAGCGGCCGAACCCCCAGCCGCCGGTGGACGCATATTTCCTGGAATCCTTGACCATCACCTGCACCGTGGTGGCCGCGCCGGGAATCGTCGCGGATGCGAATTCCGGCGACTGTTTCCGTTTCCAGGCGCGCTTGACCAGAATGGTGCCATCGGGGAACGGAAGTTTTCCGGCCTGATAAGCATCGATCGCGGTCTGGTTGCCGACAACGGCGCGAAGCTCATCGAGCGGTGCCGCCTCTTCGGCGGGCGCGATCAGCTCCCACTGCTTGTAACCCGCAGGAATCGTGACGCCGAAGATCGGCGAGGCGTCTGCCGTATTGCCTTGCACCGGCCCCTCCGCAAGAGCGATCGAGACCAGGTAGGGCACGCAAGTCAGGAGAACGACGAGAAGGAGCGCGGCAAGCGTGAGAGCCGTCGCATAAGAGCGCTTTTTCTTTTCAGGTTCGATGGACGTCATGACGTTCCTTCATGCTGGGAGCGGAGCGCGGCATAGCCTCGGTCCAGCCGCGCTGGACCGAGGCATCGAATGAACGCTCAGGCGCCGTCGGCGTCGATGACGGCCTTGGCGAAGGCTTGCGGCGCTTCCTGCGGCAGATTGTGGCCGATGCCGCCGGTGATCAGGCGGAAGTCGTACCGGCCTGAGAACCTCTTGGCATAGGCGCTGGGGTCGGGATGCGGCGCGCCGTTGGCGTCGCCCTCCATCGTGATCGTCGGGACGCTGATCACCGGAGCTGCAGCGAGCTTCTTTTCGAGCTCCTCGTATTTCGCTTCGCCCTGGGCGAGCCCGAGCCGCCAGCGGTAATTGTGGATCGTGATGGCGACATGATCCTTGTTGTCCAGCGCCGCAGCGCTCCGGCTAAAGGTCGCGTCGTCGAACTTCCATTGCGGCGAGGCGAGCTTCCAGATCAGCTTGGCGAAATCATGCGTGTACTTCTCGTATCCGGCGCGGCCGCGCTCGGTCGCGAAATAGAACTGGTACCACCATTGCAGCTCGGCCGACGGCGGCAGCGGCGCGTTGCCCGCGGCCTGGCTCGAGATCAGATAGCCGCTGACCGACACCAGCGCGCGGCAGCGATCCGGCCACAACGCAGCGATGATATCGGCGGTGCGCGCGCCCCAGTCGAAGCCGGCGATAACAGCCTTCTTGATGTCGAGCTTGTCCATCAGCGCGATGATGTCCACGGCCATGGCCGCGGGCTCGCCGTTGCGCGGCGTCTCGCTGGAAAGGAAATGCGTCGAGCCGTAGCCGCGCAGGTACGGGATGATCACGCGATAGCCGGCCTTTGCCAGGATCGGCGCGACATCGACGAACGCGTGAATGTCGTAAGGCCAGCCGTGCAACAGGATCGCCACGGGACCGTTCGAGGGACCTGCCTCCGCATAACCGACATTGAGGGCGCCGGCGTCGATCTGCTTGATCGGACCGAACGACGCATTCGATGCGGACGACTTCGGCGCGTCCGTTTCGGCACGGGCGAGGTCGATCACGCCGAGACCGACGGCGACGGTTCCCGCGGCGACGCCGAAAAATTTGCGGCGGTGCTGGTCGATGATCTGTTTCATGGTGGTGCTACCTTGTTGATGGTTGGTGATGTCCGTCAGATCAGCGCGACTGTGACGTCGATATTGCCGCGGACGGCCTTGGAATAGGGGCAGGTCTGGTGCGCCTCATCGACGATGCCGCGCGCGATCTCGCGATCGAGACCCGGCAGGCTGACGTTGAGGCGTGCGCTGAGGGCGTAAGTGCCCTCATCGAGAAGAAGGTCGATTTCCGCATCGATCGCGCTGTTTCTCGGAAGCACGATTTTCCGCTTGCGCGCGGCCATCTCCATGGCGCCTTCGAAGCAGGCCGACCAGCCGGCCGCGAACAATTGCTCGGGATTGGTGCCGATGCCCGCGCCGCCCGGTGGCGACAATTTGACGTCGAGGCGGCCGTCGGAGCTGCGCGATATGCCGTCCTGTCGTCCACCGCTGGTGTGGGTCTTGCCCGTGTAAAGCAGTTTTGCCGCTTGCGTCATGAAGGTCTCCTTGCCGTCGCGCAATTGACTAGCAGCGGCGGCGGCAGGACACCCGTTTGGACTTGTGAGAAGTTGTGAGGCCCCGGCGCACAGTCCCGCCACGATGCCTGCATCAGCGGTCTGATGCCGATGCAGGTGCGGCCTTGCCGGATCGCGATCATCTGGCTATCCGGTCGGTTTGAAAGGACAACATTTCGCCATGACCGAGTCGGCCGGCACCGCAACGGGAACCCAATCGTTCGGGCCATTCACCGTGACATCGCATGAAAGGCTCGTGATGCGCGACGGCGTCGCGCTGCCGCTCGGCGCGAAGGCCTTCGACACGCTGATCGCGCTGATGTCGCGGCCGAACGAGGTCGTCAGCAAATGGGACCTGATGGCGCTGGTGTGGCCCGGGCTGACCGTCGAAGAAGCCAATCTGCGCTTTCACGTCGCAGCCCTGCGCAAGGCGCTCGGCGACGGCAAGGACGGCGCCCGCTACATCACCACGCTCTCCGGCCGCGGCTATTGCTTCGTGGCGCCGATCTCCAAGGCGGAAATCGCGGCAGAGCGGCGTCCCGCGCAGCGAACGGAATTACCGCCCGTCAAGCTGCCGAACCGGCTGCAACGGATGGTCGGGCGCGACGATGCGGTCGCCGCCGTCTCCGACAAGCTCATCGGCTCGCGCTTCGTCACGATCGTCGGCCCGGGCGGCGTCGGCAAGACCGCCGTTGCGGTGGCGATCGCGCACGACCTGCTCGAGACTTTCTCCGATGCCGCGCATTTCGTCGACCTCGCCGCGCTCAGCGATCCCGATCTCGTGATCACCTCGATCCTGCTGATGCTGGGCTTGCCGGCGCAGACCGACGATCCGCTGCCGGCACTGCTCGCGCATCTCGGCGACAAGCGGATGCTGCTGATCCTGGATAATTGCGAGCATGTCATCGCCGCCGCGGCGCCGCTGGCAGCCGAAATCTTTCACGCCGCACCCCATGTCCATATCCTCGCCACGAGCCGCGAGGCCCTGCGTGTCGAGGGCGAGCAGGTCTACCGGTTGGCGCCGCTCGCCGTTCCGCCTGACAATCCCGGGCTGACCGCGGCTGCCGCGCAGACCTATCCCGCGCTTCAGCTCTTCCTCGAACGTGCCATGGCCGGCGGCGCGCAGATCGCGCTCGATGACGTCAATGCCGCGATCGTCGCAGGGATCTGCCGCAAGCTCGACGGCATGGCGCTGGCGATCGAGCTCGCCGCCGGCCGGATCGAGGCCTACGGACTGGAGCAGACGGCCGCACTGCTCGACGAACGCCTCAATCTGCTCTGGCAGGGCCAGCGCACCGCGCCGCCGCGGCAGAAGACGTTGCAAGCGACGCTGGACTGGAGCTACGGGCTCCTGTCCGACACCGAGCGCCTCGTGCTGCGCCGGCTTGCCGTCTTCGCCGGTCACTTCACCATCGACGCCGCGCTCGAAATCGTGCCGGACGAGCGCGTCGACCGCTCGCGCCTGTTCGATGCCATCGACAGCCTGGTCGCCAAGTCGATGGTCGCGCCGCGACCGGTCGGCGCCATGATGCGCTACCGTCTGCTCGACACGACGCGCGCCTATCTGCTCGAGATCGAGCCGAACGAGACCGCGCTTGCCGCCCGCCACGCAACCCACTACCGGCGATGGCTGGAGCAGGCCGGCACGACATGGGCGACGGTGCCGAGCGCCGACGAACGCGCGATCCATTTCTCCGCGCTTCACAACGTGCGCGCCGCGCTGGACTGGTGCTTCGGCACGGACGGCGATGTCGGCATCGGCATTGCGCTCGCCGCCGCGGCGGCTCCGATCTTTCTCGCGATGTCGCTGCTGATCGAATGCCGGCGCTGGTCGGAACGGGCGCTGCTTGCGATCGATCCGTCCTCGCGCGGCAGCGCTGAGGAAATGCACATCCAGGCCGCCCTCGGATTGACCTTGATGTTCACGCGTGGCGGCAGCGAAGCTGCGCGTGGCGCCCTGAGCAGGAGCCTGGCGATCGCCGAGGCTCGCGGCGACGCGGCGAACCAGCTCCAGCTGCTCGGCCGCATGCACATCTTCCACGAGCGGATGGGACAGTTCGACGCCGCGCTCGGTTATGCGCAGCAGAGCCTCACGGTCGCCGAGACGCTCGGCGACGCCGCCTCCATCGCCCTCGCCCATTCGCTGCTGGGTGTCTCCTTGCATCTGGCCGGCGAGCATCGCGACGCCCTGAGCATGCTGGAGGCCGCCTGGCACGGGCCGGGTACGGAGCGGATCAGCACTGTCCACGGCTTCGATCACCGCAACCGGGCCGGCATCTCGCTCGCGCGCGAGCTTTGGTTGCAGGGCCGGCCGGCGGATGCGCGGCAACTGGCGCAGCAGACGGTCACCGAGGCCGCGCAGATGGACCATCCGATCACGCTCTGCATCGCACTGATCTGGGCGGTCTCGATCGATCTCTGGAGCGGGGATCTCGACGGCGCGGAAGAGAACCTCGACCGCTTCATCGCACATGCCGAAACGCGCTCGATGGGCCCTTATCTCGCGGTCGGCCGCGGCGTCAAAGGCGAGCTGGCGATCCGGCGCGGCGACGCCGCTGGCGGCGTCGAGACGATACGGGCCTGTCTGCGCGAGCTCCACGACGCCGGCTACGAGCTGCTCACCACGACGTTCAACATCGCGCTCGTGCATGGCTTGTTGGCGCTCGGGCAGATCGAGCGGAGTGCGCGCCTGATCGACGACGCGATCGGCCTCGTCGAGCAAGGCGGCGATCATCTCTACATGCCCGAGCTGTTGCGCATGAAGGGTAATGTGTCGCTGACACTGCCGGAGCCGGCCACCGATGAGGCTGAGAACCACTTCAGGCAATCGCTTGACCTGAGCCGCCGCACCGATGCGAAAGCCTGGGAGTTGCGAGCGGCGATCGATCTCGCGAAATTGATCGCCGGGCGCGGCCAGCGCGCGGACGCGAAGAGGTTGCTTCGATCGGCGCTCGGAGGTTTCTCCGACGGGTCACGGACCTCGGATATCGGGATCGCCAGCAAGTTGTTGGAGACTCTCTAGGAAGCGCACCGGCGGCCAGGCGCCGGCCGAAACGGTATCTCAATGTTCGAGGGTCGCGCCGCGTGTCCCTGCGACATCCTCTCTCGTTGCAACTCCCGGGAAATGAACTAGCATCAACCACTGCGAGCATTTTATCGCATGTTGAACCTATTCAGTTGATTGCCTTTAGCACGTCCATTTCAATCATCCGGAGCCACGACAATGGCAGGGTCCAGCCTCGAGGATACACTGGCCGCGATTGGCTATGTCAAAGTGATTGTCACAATGAAGGACAGGGCGTCGGCCGCCGCCACGTCCGAGATCGCGATGCAGGATCATTTCATCGCGCCGGACACTGCCCAGACACAGAGTCTCGTGGCGGCGGCAACGCGCTCCGCCGGCCGCCAAATCAGAGGAGCGGAGAGCCTGGCCGAGCGCCGCGTGCGCATCTACCCCAACCTTGGACTCGCAGTCGGCAGCGTGGATGCCAGCGGCCTCGTTTCGCTCCAGGCTGATCCGCAAGTGGGCAAGGTCGACAAGGCTCCGGAGATCAGCCTGATCAAACCGGTCGAAGCCCGTCCAATCAAGACCGGGGTCGGTCCGACCTGGGGCATCAAGCGCTTGAACGTGGAACGCCTTTGGCAGGCGGGTTTCACCGGCCAAGGCGTGGTGGTTGGTCACCTCGATACCGGCGTCGACGGCAAGCATCCGGCATTGGCCGGAGCCATCAAGAAGTTTGCCGAGTTCGACCTGGCGGGAGATCAGGTTCCGAACGCACCGGCCCGCGACAGCGGCGTACACGGCACTCACACCGCGGGCACGATCGTCGGCCGGCCGGTCAGCAAGGGTCGCTTCGGCGTCGCACCGGATGCCCAGCTCGCGAGCGCGATGGTGATCGAGCGCGGGCAGGTGATCGAACGCATCCTGGCCGGCATGGACTGGGTGATCGGCGAAGGCGCCCGAGTCCTGAGCATGTCGCTCGGACTACGCGGCTTCACGCCGGCATTCCAGAGTGTGATCGATGCCTTGCGCGCCGCCAACGTTCTGCCGGTCATTGCGTCCGGCAATGAGGGCCCCCGGACCAGCCGCTCGCCGGGCAATTACGCGAACGTGTTGTCGATCGGCGCGATCGACGTGCACGACGTCGTGCCTGATTTCTCCAGCAGCCAGAGCTTCAATCGCGCGATCAGCCCATTGTGCCCGGCGATCGTCGCACCGGGGGTCGCGATCACGTCCTGCGTTCCCGGCAAAAAGTACGAGACCATGAATGGGACGTCGATGGCGACGCCCCACGTCGCGGGTCTTGCAGCCCTTCTGCTGCAAGCGAGGCCGACTGCAACGGCGGACCAGCTCGAAGCCGCCATCATCGGATCCTGCGCGCGCCCCGAGGCGATGGAAGAGGCCCGCGCGAACCATGGGGTGCCCGATGCCGTCAGGGCCTACGAGCTCCTGACCGGGTCGCAGCTCCCCGCCGCGCAGGTGAGCGTCGCGCCCCGGCGGCGCACGCCCGCGAAAAAGCGCTCTGCGAGGGGGCGCTCGTCGTCGCATCCACCGCGCAGCGTCGCCAAGAAGATGGCACGCCGGCCGAAGGTTGCCGCATCGCGGCGCCCCGCGCGCAAGAAGAGCCCTTCGAAGCGCCGTCCCGCCTGACTCCACGGCAATTCTTGTTGCGGCCAGCTAAAAGCCGGCCGCAATAAGCGCTATATTGGCCAGGCCGCCAGGGATTCCCGCACAGGAGCCGGCCATGACCGACAAGACAAAGCCTTCGCCCGAATGGGAAGGTAAGGCTGTCGTCAATCGATTGCGCCAAGCCACCAAGCCCGGCCAGCCTTCGTCAGTTCAGGTGTTCCTGAACGATGACGTTGCCGCGAGCGACCTGCCGGAGAAGGCAAGGGAAATCGTCACTGACATGAGCGCTAGCCTCGATCTGCCGGCCAATGCGATCAAGCTCGGCAAGGTGTTTCGCTTGGCCAAGTCGTTTTCGGTGTCGACCGACGTACCCGACGTCTTCGACGCCCTTGCAAGGCACGGCGACGTCAAGAGCATTTTGGAATCGGTACAGCCGGATATCCTGCCCAAGCCGACGCGCGAAAAAGGCGACTGACCCGATCGCGGTTTACGATCCCGTCGGGGTGCCCTGCTTCCACTGCCCGCCGGCGATCTTCGCCGCGGCAATTACCGCCTGGGTGCGGCTCTCGACGCCGAGCTTTTGCAGGATCGCCGAGACATGCGCCTTGATGGTGGCTTCGGAGACGCCGAGCTCGTAGGCGATCTGCTTGTTGAGCAGCCCTTCCGACAGCATCATCAAGACCCGGACCTGTTGCGGCGTCAGCGTCACCAGGCGGTCGCGCAGGCGCGTCATGTCGGGATCGGCGGCGGCCGATAGATCGGTGTCGGTGGGAACCCAGACGTCCCCCTCCATCACCTTGAGGATCGCGTCGCGCAAGGTCTCGACGCCGAATCGCTTCGGGATGAAGCCGGAGGCGCCGAAATCGAGCGAGCGGCGAATCGTGGCGCTGTCGTCGGAGGCCGAGACGATCACCACCGGGATGGCCGGGTACTGCGCGCGCAGATAGATCAGCCCGGAAAAGCCGGAGATCCCGGGCATCGAGAGGTCGAGCAGGACCAGATCGACGTCGGATGTCTGTTCCAGCAGCTTGGTGAGATCCTCGAACGATCCCGCCTCGTCGATCCTGGCCGAGGTCAGGACGCCCGCCACCGCTTGCCGCAACGCGTCGCGGAACAGGGGATGGTCATCGGCAATGACAAGATGGGTCGAAGGAGCGCTCATCGTTCTCTTGCTGGCATTCACACCGGGCCAGTAGGCCGGCCCGGGGCCTTGGTCAATTCTTTCCCGACCGGCCGTGGCATGCAAGTGGGCATTATCCCTTTGCGGGAACGGGGTTAACCCATGGTCGAGCACGATCGTGCCGGATTGAAAGGTCCGCGGCGTCAGGTGCGCGTCAGTGCGCAAGGCCGAAAGTCGTATTGGGGCGGGTTTCACGCCGATGTTACCTTGGAGCCAAGACCTGGGTTGATCCGGCATGACCGGGTATCCGGGGCGCGAGGAAACGCATTTCGGGGAGCGACTCAACATGTCGACAATGGCTGTGTCTCAAGCGGGCGCGGGAGGAATGACGAAGGACGAACGGTTCGTCATTCTCGCCTCCTCGCTCGGTACCGTCTTCGAGTGGTACGACTTCTACCTCTACGGTTCGCTGGCCGGCATCATCGGCGCGCAGTTCTTCTCGGCCTATCCGCCGGCAACCCGCGACATCTTCGCGCTGCTGGCCTTCGCCGCGGGCTTCCTCGTCCGTCCGTTCGGCGCCATCGTGTTCGGGCGCGTCGGCGACATCGTCGGCCGCAAATACACCTTCCTCGTCACCATCCTGATCATGGGTCTGTCGACCTTCATCGTCGGCCTGCTGCCCAATGCGGCGACCATCGGCATCGCGGCCCCGATCATCCTGATCGCGCTGCGCCTCGCCCAGGGCCTGGCGCTCGGCGGTGAATATGGCGGTGCGGCGACCTATGTCGCGGAGCACGCGCCGAACGGCAAGCGCGGCTATTACACCTCGTTCATTCAGACGACGGCCACGCTCGGCCTGTTCCTGTCCCTGCTGGTGATCCTGTTCACCCGCAGCGCGATCGGCGAAGCCGATTTCGCGGCCTGGGGCTGGCGCATCCCGTTCCTGGTCTCGGTGCTGCTGCTCGGCATCTCGGTCTGGATCCGGCTCCGCCTCAGCGAATCCCCGATCTTCCAGAAGATGAAGGACGAGGGGAAGAGCTCGAAGGCGCCGCTGACGGAAGCCTTCGGCAACTGGCAGAACGGCAAGCTCGTTCTGCTCGCGCTGCTCGGCGGCGTGATGGGCCAGGGCGTGGTCTGGTACACCGGCCAGTTCTACGCGCTGTTCTTCCTGCAATCGATCCTGAAGGTCGACGGCTATACCGCCAACCTGCTGATCGCCTGGTCGCTGCTGCTCGGCACCGGCTTCTTCATCGTGTTCGGCGTGCTCTCCGACAAGATCGGCCGCAAGCCGATTATCCTCGGCGGCTGTCTGATCGCGGCGCTGACCTTCTTCCCGATCTTCAAGATGATCACCACCAACGCCAACCCGGCGCTGGAAAAGGCGATCGAGTCGGTCAAGGTCGACGTGGTGGCGGATCCCGCGGGTTGCGGCGACCTGTTCAACCCGGTCGGCACCCGCGTCTTCAGCGCGCCCTGCGACACCGCACGCGCCTACCTGTCGGGCGCGTCGGTCAAGTACTCGACCTCTTCCGGCCCGGCCGGCTCCGGCGTGAAGGTGGTGGTCAACGGCAAGGACATCGCCTACGCCAACGCCAAGGACGGCAATCCCGCGCTGCTCGCCGCAGTGCAGGCAGCCGGCTATCCGAAGCCGGGCGATGCGGGCATCGTGAAGATGTCGCATCCGTTCGACATCTTCCGTCCGCAGGTGGCCGCGACCGTCGGGCTGCTGTTCATCCTGGTGATCTTCGTCACCATGGTGTACGGCCCGATCGCCGCGATGCTGGTCGAACTGTTCCCGACCCGCATTCGCTACACCTCGATGTCGCTGCCCTACCATATTGGTAACGGCTGGTTCGGCGGCCTGCTGCCAGCGACCGCGTTCGCGATCGTGGCCTCGACCGGCGATATCTATGCGGGTCTCTGGTATCCGGTCATCTTCGCATCGATTACCGTCGTGATCGGCTTCTTCTTCCTGCCCGAGACCAAGGACGTCGACATCAAGGCGACCTGATCGACAGCAGCGACCGACAATACGAACCGGCCGCGGTCTCCGCGGCCGGTTTTGTTTTGGGGCCTACTGATTGCTACCGATGAATTGCAGCACGACCTCGCGCCGGTGCGGGCGCTTGCGATGCTCGATCAGGTAGATCGCCTGCCAGGTGCCGAGCGCGAGTTTGCCGTTCAGGACCGGGACCTGAAGCGAGGTCTGCGTCAGCATGGTCTTGACGTGCGCCGGCATGTCGTCCGGTCCCTCGGTGTAGTGGGTCCAGCCGGCGTTCTCAGGCGCGAGCCGCGACAGTGCCGTGGTGAGATCGACGAGCACGGACGGATCGGCGTTCTCCTGGATCGTCAGCGACGCCGAGGTGTGCCGGATGAACAGCGTCAGCGCGCCATCGCGCGCCTGAACCTCATTGATGAACTTCGCGGCTTCGCTGGTGAGATCGGTGAAGCCGCGGCCGGGCGTCTGCACGGTCAGCAGTGACGATGCGACGGTGGTGACTTGCACCGACGATGGCGCCGAGCGCGTGACGGATTTGCCTGATGTCATGAAAGATCTCTCAACTCGGAATGCCACCGTAGGGTGGGCAAAGCGAAGCGTGCCCACCAATCGACGCAACGAGGTCAAGGTGGTGGGCACGGCGCTTCGCACCTTTGCCCACCCTACGGCATCTCGTCATGCGCTAGATCTTCCCCGAGACGTCCTTCTGCACGCGGTTGGCCATGTCGATCAGCCGGCGCCAGGCCTTTTCCAGGAACGACATCACCCGATCGACATCCTGGTCGCTGGGCAGCGGAATCTCGATCTTGCGGTCCCCCTCGGCGACCTTCGGGTCCTTCTTGAGCGGATCGGATTTCGGCATCGCCTCGTCGATCTTGCCCGACACGGTCGGCCCCGCCGCGATCTGCCCCTTCAGCTTCTCGACTTCGGCCTGGAGCCGGCCGATCTCGGCGTCGAGCGCGGTGCGTTCGTCGGGCACCGCGTAACAGGCCCAGCCCGCGCCGTTCTTGGTGCAGGTCGATACCGTGCCGGTGCGGGTGTCGAGCCGCAGCACTCCTTCGGGGATGGGCGTCATGCTGTAGCGGCCGTTTTCGCTGTCGGGCGCGGACTGTGCGGCAACGAGGCCGCCGCCGATGGTCATCATCGCGGCGAATACCGCCGCTGCAAGCCATGATGCTGTGGATGAATTTACTGGTCTCATCGCGCTCTCCGCCATGGCGCTTCTGTGGCTTCTCTTCAATTCTACACCCCGGCGAGGCGATCTGCCGCCCAAAACGCGCCACCGATATCAACGATCGCGGCAATCCCTTTGATCCCGCCGGCAGGACGAAATGGTGGTCGCATTCGCCGATCATGAAGAGAGCTGCTGCGGTGCGGCGTCACGCTGTGTGCAGCGTTGCCGTGCGTGCCAATATCATCAAGTAAATCAGATACATAATAGAACGCGACGCAATCGTGACTTGGCTTGACTTGATTATGGGCCATCAGTATGGTCCGCGCGGCTTTTGAGGGTGGCGGGCGTAATTTCCATTCAGCCGCGGCGTTTCGGGTCTTCGTTGCATGACACAGGGCACGGGACACGGCGAGAATGGGGATCGCGATAGATCGTCCGAGGAAGCTGCGCTTTCCGAACGGCTCGGAAATCTTGATCAGCGGTTGTCCGAATTCCGGGACCGACGAATCAAGACCGAGCAACCCGCAGGTGACGGTGAAGACAGAGCGGCCAGAGCTTCGGCGATGGCGCTTGGTTTCCGGTTATCCTCCGAGTTGGTCGCCGGGGTCGTTGTCGGAGCGGGGATTGGCTGGGGTTTCGACCGCTTGCTGTCGACGTCGCCTTTCGGATTTATCGTGTTCCTGCTGCTGGGCTTCGTGGCCGGCGTGGTGAATGTGGTGAGAACGGCAGGCGCGGGTCAAAACAGGCGCGGTGATTCTTAAGCGATCCGCACCAACAGAGGAATGATCGTGCCGGCCATGCCGGTACGGGCCGGCCCGGCCGGCAGACCGAGACCCGCCGGCATTGCCCGGCAGACCAAGAGATGCCGCGCTGATGAAAATCGATCCGATCCACCAGTTCAACATCGAGCCTCTCTTCACGATCGGCCATATCGGCAATCACACGATCGCCTTTACCAATTCATCGCTCTACATGCTGGTGGCGGTCGCGATCATCTCGATCCTGATGCTTGCCAGCGGCACGCAGCTGGTTCCCGGGCGCCTCCAGTCGGTCGCCGAAATCTCCTACGAGTTCGTGGCATCGACCATCCGCTCGACCGCCGGCGCGGAAGGCATGAAGTTCTTCCCGCTGATCTTCTCGCTGTTCATGTTCATCTGCGTCTCGAACCTGGTCGGCATCATCCCCTACACGTTCACGATCTCGAGCCATCTGATCGTGACGGCCGCGCTCGCGCTTTTGGTCTTCTTCACCGTGCTGATCTACGGTGTCGCCAAGAACGGCCTGAAATTCTTCTCGATCTTCGTGCCTCACGGCGTCCCCGGCTACATCCTGCCACTCGTGATGTTCATCGAGATCCTGTCGTTCTTCCTGCGGCCGGTCTCCCACAGCGTCCGTCTGTTCGCCAACATGCTGGCCGGCCACATCGCGCTCAAGGTTTTCGCGGGCTTCGTCGCCATGCTCGGCTTCTCGCTCGGCGCGCTCGGCTGGGTCGGCGGCGTGCTGCCGCTGGCGCTCACGGTCGCGCTGTACGCTCTCGAGATTCTGGTCGCGTTCCTGCAGGCCTATGTGTTTGCGATCCTGACCTGCATCTACCTGAACGACGCCATTCATCCGGGACACTGAGCGGTCCGGGGAATTTCCACCCACAACCCAATCTTTCTTCCAAGGAGTCTAAAATGGATCCGGCAGCAGCAAAACTTATCGGCGCGGGCATCGCATGCATCGGCATGGGCGGCGCGGGCGTCGGCGTGGGCGTGATCTTCGGCAACTACCTTGCCGCAGCCGTTCGCAATCCGTCGGCCGCTCAGGGCCAGTTCGGCAACCTGATCTTCGGCTTCGCCGTGACCGAAGCGCTTGGCATTTTCTCGCTGCTGATCGCGCTGCTGCTGCTGTTCGTTCCGCTCTGAGGACGATGTTTCGCGCCGCTTCGACCGAAGCGGCGCGCATGACGGCAACAGGAGTAATCCATGGCTGAGAGTCATGGCGGGGCGAAAAGTCCGGCGGCGGGCGCCCACACCGAGTCCGAAGGCGGTCACGGTGGCGGTTTTCCGCCGTTCGAGAGCAGCAACTACGCTTCACAGCTGGTGTCGCTCGCGATCTTCTTCGTCGCGCTTTACGTGATCGTGTCCAAGCTCGCTCTGCCGCGCGTCGGCGGTGCGATCGAGGCACGTCAAAACAAGATCGAGGGTGACCTCGCCGAAGCGCAGAAGCTGAAGGACCAGTCCGACGCGGCGCTGAAGGCCTATGAGGGTGAGCTTGCTTCGGCACGTTCGCGCGCGCAGGCGATCGGCAACGAATCCCGCGACAAGGCGAATGCGCAGGCGGAAGCCGAGCGCAAGGCGCTTGAAGAGCAACTGGCGGTCAAGCTCGCCGAGGCGGAAAAGACCATCGCCTCGACCCGCACGACGGCCATGAGCAACGTCCGCGGCATCGCGGCCGATGCGGCAGGCCAGATCGTGCAGCAGCTCACCGGTATCGTTCCGGACGCAGCCTCGGTCAGCACTGCCGTTGACGCGTCCTTGAAGGGTTAGTCGATATGTTCTTCGATCCTGAAACCTGGGTCGCCATCGCCTTCGTGATCCTGATGGTCCTGTTCGGCTATCTCGGGGTCTTCAAGAAGGTGACGACTGCGCTCGACCACCGCGCCGACCGCATCAAGGCCGAGCTCGACGACGCGACGCGCCTCAAGCAGGAAGCGGCCAAGGTGCTCGCCGACTACAAGGCGCGCAGTGCCACGGCCGAGCGCGAGGCTGCCGACATCATCGCCAACGCCAAGTCCGAAGCCGAGCGCATCGCGACCGAGGCCAAGGCGAAGATGGAAGACTTCGTCGCCCGCCGCACCAAGACCGCGGAGAGCAAGATCGCGCTCGCCGAGGCCCAGGCGGTGGCCGATGTCCGCGCCGCAGCCGCGGAAGCCGCCGTTCAGGCCGCCTCCACGATCCTGTCGCAGTCGGTCAAGGGCCAGGTCGCCGACGACCTGCTCGCCAAGGGCATCAACGAGGTTCGGCAGAAGCTGAACTGAGGGGTTTCGCCTCACCAATCAAAAAGCCGGCGCGCGAGCGCCGGCTTTTTTGTTGGGCAGGCCTGTAGCCGCAAATCAGGTGTCATCACCCGCGAAGGCGGGTGATCCAGTATTCCAGAGACAGCAATGGGATACGGAGAAGCCGCGGCGTACTGGATGCCCCGCCTTCGCGGGGCATGACAGCGAAGCTTGTGGTTACCTATTTCTTCTTCGGCCTTGCCTTCGGCTCGGGCGAGAGCGCCTGCGGGTCGAAGCCGACATAGAAGATGTAGGAATCGGCGATCTTGGCCGAGGGCACCGGATAGGCCAGATCCTCGGCGATGAAGGTGAAGGGCACGCTGCCGCCCTCCGACATCTCGACCGTGGTCCGGTAGGCCTTCGAGGCGATCACCTTCTCACCGACGCCGCCCTGCACCACGGCGATGCGCAAGGGCACCTCGACAGTCGCAGGCGCACCGGCGGGACCGGCGATGACACGGCCCTGGATGCCGATCCGGGCCGTGATATCGCCGCCATTCCGGGTACATTCACGCGCCATCTTGGTGATCGTGGCCTGGAAGCGGATCTCATTGCCGACGGCCGGCTTGCCGGCGGCGCCGACCGCGTAGGTCGAGGCCCCGGCACGCACCGTGACCTGCGGACAATCGACATCGTCATCGGCCGCCGGCTGGCCGGGCGCGGGCGCCGGCTTGGGCTGGGCCGGCTCGTCGGACTTGCCGCCGAACAGGCTCTTGAAGCGGTCGGTGAGCGACTGGGCCGCCACTGGCGAGACGGAGGCGAGCGCAACCGACAACGCCAGCGCGATCCCCGTACCCCGCCGCAACGCATTCCGCGATGACCGAAGCTTCTTCACCATCAACGCCCATACTCCATGACCATCTTCCAGCCGATCGCCGGCCGGTCCTCGCGCGTTATATCGTCAAAATCGGCGAACCCAAGGCAGGCAAGCAAGGCAGTCCAATGAGACTTTGGCCTCAGGCATGACAGGGCTCAGCCGCGGAAATCCTCGTGCAGCAGGCCGAACAGAAGGTGGTCCTGCCAGACCCCGTTGATGCAGAGATAGCGGCGCGCCAGGCCCTCGCGGGAGAAGCCGCACTTCTCCAGCACCCGGATCGACGGCGCATTGGTGGGAATGCAGGCGGCCTCGACCCGGTGCAGATTGAGCTCGCCAAACAGCGTCGGCAGCAGCACCCGGAGCGCCGCCGTCATGTAGCCGCGATGGGCATGAGGCTTGCCGACCCAGTAGCCGATGGTGCCGGCCTGGACGATGCCGCGGCGGACATTGGCGAGCGTGATGCCGCCGACCATGGCACCGTCGAGCTCACGGAAGATCAGGAAGGGATAGGAGCGGTCCGCGGCGATGTCCTCGGAATAGCGCCGCAGGCGGCGGCGGAAGCCGGACCGGGTCAGGTCGTCGGACGGCCAGATCGGCTCCCAGGGCGTGAGATAGTCGCGGCTGGACTCGCGCAAATGCGCCCACTGTATGAAGTCCGACATCTGCGGCGCGCGCAGCAACAGGCCGTTGCCGCGCGGCGCGAGGGCGGCGGGTCCACTGGATGGCAGGCGAAACAGGGCCATGGTGATGCTTCCCGGGGCAGATCAGCCCGTGCGCGGCTCCTAATGCAGCCGCGCCTTGGCACGTGCCCGGGTCAATCCTTCCGCAAAAGACACCGCCGTGTCCAGACCCCTGCCACTGCCCAATGCGACAACTGCAGGGCGGCTCCGCGAAAGCAGCGCACGCGCGGCATCCCGGGTCGATTCGACGCTGACGGCGTCGATCCGGGCCACCAGTTCCTCGACCGTCTGCGGCCGGCCATAGGCCAGCACATGCCGGGCGAGCTGCTCGGCGCGGGACGAGCAGCTCTCCAGCGCCATCAGGAGGCCCGCCTTCATCTGCGCCTTGGCCCGCGCGATCTCGGCCTCGGTCAGCGTCTCCACCGAATCATTCATGATGTCGACCACGACCTCCATCATCTCCGGCGCGTCGGCCGGATCGGTGCCGGTGTAGAGGCCGAAGAAGCCCGTGTCGGTGTAGGGCGCGTGGAACGAGTAGATGGAGTAGCAGAGGCCGCGCTTCTCGCGCACCTCCTGGAACAGCCGCGACGACATCCCGCCGCCGAGGATGTTGGTGAAGACCTGGAGCGAGAACAACGACAGATCGCTCTGCGGCACGCCTTCCAGCGCCAGCGTCAGATGCGCCTGCTCGAGCTCGCGATGCACCACCTTGGCGCCGCCTTTGCCGAACTGAGCGGCTTGCGGCTTCGGACCCGGCGTCCCTTCGAAGCTCGCAAAGCGCTTCTCGACTTCGGCGACGACCTGCTTGTGATTGACCGCGCCGGCTGCCGCCACCACCATGTCGGGGCCGCGATAGTGCGTCGACAGATAACCGCGCAGCATGTCGCGGTTGAAGGCGCGCAGGGTCTTGGCGGTGCCGAGCAGCGAGCGGCCCATCGGCTGGTCGGGATAGCAGAGCTCGTTGAGATGCTCGAACACGACGTCGTCGGGCGTGTCCTGCGCGGCACCGATTTCCTGCACGATGACGTTCTTCTCGCGCTCGAGCTCGTCGGGCTCGAATGCGGGATTGGCAAGGATGTCGGCGAGCACGTCGAGCGCGAGCGGCACGTCGGCCTTCAGCACCCGCGCATAATAGGACGTGGTCTCGGTCGAGGTGCCGGCATTGAGGTCGCCGCCGACCGCCTCGATCTCCTCGACGATCTCGCGCGAGGAGCGCTTGGTCGTGCCCTTGAACGCCATGTGCTCGAGCAGATGCGAGATGCCGTGCTCGTTCGGCTTCTCGTCGCGCCCGCCAACGCCGGCCCAGACGCCGAGCGCCGCGGTCTCGAGATGGGGCATCTCGTCGGTGACGACGGTCAGGCCGGAGGCAAGCTTGGACATCTCGACACTCATCCGGCAACTCCCTGTTTTGCGGCCCGGCTGACCGACAGCACGAACCGCTCGACCTCGGCCTGATCGTTCTTCATCACCTTCATGTGTTCGGATTTGGTCATGAGACCGTCGAGCCAGGCCGGCAATTGCGGCCGCTGGCCGCAGGCTGCCTCGACCGCATCGGGGAATTTGGCCGGATGGGCGGTGGAGAGCACGATGCTGGGCACCGTCGTATCGGTGGTGTCGCGGTCAGCGACAGCAAGCGCGACCGCAGTATGGGGATCGACCAGTTCGCCCGCCTCGCGCCAGGCGGCGCGGATCGCGGCTGCGGTTTCGGTCTCGTCGGCCCGGCCGGCGTCGAATTCTTCACGGATTGCGGCCAGCATCGCGTCAGGCAATACGAAGCGCCCCGACTGCTTTAGCGAGTCCATCAGACGGCGCACGCCGGCCGCATCGCGCCGGCCGGCCTCGAACAGCAGCCGCTCGAAATTCGAGGAGATCTGGATGTCCATCGATGGCGACGCGGTGGCGTGCACCTCGCGCACCTCGTAGATCCCGGTCTTGAGCGTGCGCGCCAGGATGTCGTTGACGTTGGCGGCGATGCGCAGCGTGCGCACCGGCAGCCCCATCCGCTTGGCGACATAACCGGCAAAGATGTCGCCGAAATTTCCGGTCGGCACGACGAAATCCACCGTGCGCGCCGGCGCACCGGCGGCGACGGCGGAGGTGAAGTAGTAGACCACCTGGGCGACGATGCGCGCCCAGTTGATGGAGTTGACGCCGGAGAGCGAGGTCGCATCGCGGAAGCGATGGTTGTTGAACATCCCCTTCACGAGCGCCTGGCAGTCGTCGAAATTGCCCTCGATGGCGAGTGCATGGACGTTGGCCGCGCCCGTGGTCGTCATCATCCGCTGCTGCACTTCGGAGATGCGCCCGTGCGGGAACAGCACGATGAGATCGACATTCTCCAGGCCCGCGAACGCGTCGACCGCGGCGCCACCGGTGTCGCCGGAGGTCGCGACCACGATGGTGGTGCGCTGGCCGCGCTTGGCGAGCACGTGGTCCATCAGCCGCGAGATCAGCTGCATCGCCACGTCCTTGAAGGCGAGCGTCGGACCGTGGAACAGCTCCAGCACGAATTGATGCGGCGTCATCTGGCGCAGCGGCACCACCGCCGGATGGCGGAAGGTGGCATAGGCCTCGTTCGCCATGCGGCCGAGCTCGGCATCCGAAATCTCGCCGCCAGCGAACGGACGAATCACGTCGACCGCGACCTCCCAATAGGGGCGGCCGAAGAAGCCAGCGATGGCCTCGGTCGAGAGCTGCGGCCAGGTCACCGGCACATACAGGCCGCCGTCACGGGCAAGCCCAGTCAGCATCACGTCGCAGAAGCCGAGTTCTGGGGCCTCACCCCGGGTCGAGATATAGCGAGTCAAACTGCCCTCCAAAGGCCGGCCGGCCTTGAGCCAGATCCATAAGCCTTTGATTTCATGAAACTACTTGTTAACGGCCAGAAGCGTTGGGCCACCATAAAGTGTTTTGCGGCATCGGGAAACCGCTTCCCGCCTGTGCCCCGCTCAACGAAAAAGGGCTGCGGCGATGCCGCAGCCCTTCTCTTGGAAGGTCTGTCGTTGATATGTGCAGACCGGTTTGCCTCGTGCGGGTTGCCGGCCCGCCAAAACTGTCGGCCAAGTTCTCGGCGCCCGTCACGAAATCGTCAAGAGCCAAAACGGCGGGGGCAAGAAAATGTTCCTATTTTTCCCGGCGCGGTTCGCGGTTCGCAAAGGCATTCCTGCGAGCGCCCGCGCGCCATTGCTTCTTTTTCCCGCAATTTCGGGTGGTTCAGGAACGAATATCACGCCGGCCCATTGTGTCGGCGGATGGTGTCGGCGCTGTCCATGCATTGCCCGGCTAAGCGTCGAGACCCGATCCGCCCGGCCGGACCGGCTGCATCCTGGAGCAGCCGGTTCGGTGCCGGGCCGCCAGTGCCCCGGGCGTCAGCTCATCCCGATTTCCACCGCGATCCTGATCAGGTCGGAATGGTTCTTGGCGCCGAGCTTCTGCTTGAGCAGGGACGTGGTGTTGGCGACCGTCTTGTAGGAGATGCCGAGCGCCTC
The DNA here is from genome assembly GCF_040547805.1 of Bradyrhizobium sp. LA6.1. Taxonomy (NCBI): domain Bacteria; kingdom Pseudomonadati; phylum Pseudomonadota; class Alphaproteobacteria; order Hyphomicrobiales; family Nitrobacteraceae; genus Bradyrhizobium; species Bradyrhizobium sp. LA6.1. The sequence goes on from NZ_JBEPQK010000004.1 coordinate 637,518, forward strand.
GGCGACCTCGACGATCTTGTCGCCACGGCCGAGCAGGCGGAGAATCTCGAGCTCCCGCGGCGTCATCTGCGAGGCCGGATTGGCCTTGATCGCCGCACCGGAGAACGTGACCGCCTCCGCGAGCTGCGGCGAGATGAAATTGTCGCCGGCGACCACCTTGCGCACCGCCTTGAGCAGAATCCGGGGATCGTCGCCCTTGGAGACATACCCCTGCGCGCCAAGCTCGACCGCCCGTACCACGAAGGCCGGATCGTCGTTCATGCTGAACATGATGATCTTGGCATCAGGGTCGTCCTTGCGGATCCGCCGCATCAGCTCGAAGCCGGAGACGTCGGGCAGGCTGATGTCGATGACGGTGACGTCGGGCCGCTTGCTGATATAGGCGCGATGCCCGGATTTGGCGTCGGTCGCCTCGTCGATACGGATCGAGTGGTCGGACGCGAAAAGGGTGCGGCATCCTGACAGCACCACGGGATGGTCGTCGACGATCAGAACTCGGGTCGCCGGCTTGGCGGTATCTTGCATCGCGCGCTCTCTTGTTTTTCGACTCATAGACCGACGGGAACAAATGGAAAGAGCAAATCCCGCCAATGCGCGTTAGAATTGACCTAATGTGGCAGCGGCTCTCATTCAGAACACAATTGTTTCTTCCGCTCGGCTTGAGCTTCCTTGCCGCGCTGGTCATGGGCGGCGTGCTGCTCCAGAGCTTCGCGGCGGGGCAGCTTGCCGACGAGAATGAGCCGGGCCGACGCTCGACCCGGACGGTCGCCGAGGCACTCAACAACAGCCTGAAGGCCTCGGACGACCCGCGGAAGATACTCGATGCATTTGTCCATTCTTTGGACAACTCCTCGGATATTCAATTCCGTTCAGTGGAAGCAGGTCCCGCCCCCTCTCCAAAGGACAGCCTGCGTGATCTGCATGGCGTGCCGCATTGGTTCGTGGACCTGATCGCCATCCCGGAGATGGACGCCGCATCTCCCGTCATCATCGACGGCAGGCGTGTCGGCGACATCGTGTTCATGCCGGACCTGTCAGCCGATCTGTTCGAGAAATGGATCGGCTTCCTGGCGCTGACGAGCCTCATCGCCGTGCTGATGATGCTGACTGGGACCATTGCCTATCTCTTTGCGGGATCGGTGCTGCGTCCCCTGCAAGATCTCGGCGCAGGCCTCACGCGAATCCGGCGCGGCGATTATGCAACGCCTATCCCGGTCGCAGGACCGCAGGAGATCCGGCAGAGCTGCGAGGAAGCCAATGCGCTGGCGATGACGCTCGCGCAATTGAGTCAGGATAATCGCGACCTGCTGCACCGCCTGGTGTCGCTCCAGGACGACGAGCGGCGCGATCTCGCGCGCGAGCTGCACGACGAGCTCGGACCGCTATTGTTCGGCATCCGCGCCAGCACGATCGCGCTGAGCGAGACCTCGGGAAATCTCGGCAACCCGGCGCAGGAGGTGATGCGCTCTGTCGAGGCGCTCCAGCAGACCAACCGCCGCATCCTCGACCGGCTGCGGCCGCTCTACATCGAGGAATTGGGGCTCGAGACCAGCGTGCAGACGCTGCTCCAGAACTTTCGCAGACAGGCGCCGCATATCAGCCTGACGGCCACGATCGATCCTGGTCTGAACGAGATCGACCGACCGCTGGCCCAAACCGTCTATCGCTTGATCCAGGAGGCGCTGACGAACGTGCTGCGCCACGCCGGGGCGAACAACGCCCATGTGCTGGCGACCATTGCCGGCGAGGTGCTCACGATTGAGATCTCCGACGACGGCGGCGGCTTTCCCGCCGACAACGTCTTCGGCCGCGGCCTGACGGGCATGCACGAGCGCGTGCGCGCGCTCAGCGGATCGCTGTCACTGCTGCGCGCCGACGAGCGCACCTATGTGCGCTGTCGCCTGCCGGTCGAGACGGCACGAGACGCGCCGGCGGCCGGCTAGCACACACCATCTGCATGCGGAGTCTGCTCCGCCGGCTCGCACAGGGTGCTGTAGATCTTGCCTTCGGGACTGAAGCGAAACGAGGCGTGGATACGCAGCGAGCCCGCGACGGAATATTCGAGATCGATGCCATGCGGCACTGGATTGATCTCCTCAAGACCGAAGCCTGCCGACGAGAAGGTGCTGAGCCGCGGTCCCCAATAGGTTTCGAGCTCGCGCCGCCCGCGATAATGTCGCTTGCCGTTGCACATGCATTCGACCCGGGCGTCGTCCGCATAGAGATCGAGGAGCGTCGCGAGGTCGCCCTTCCGGCAGGCGTCCACCCAGTCGACGACAATTCCCATCTGGTCGAAATCGCTCACACCAAAATCCTGTCTGCCGCGAAAAATTTGCGTGCGGCTTAGGACCACCCTCGTGAATATGTCCTGAATAATAAACCCCGGGCGATACCGGGTTCCCTCCAGGAACCTACGGAAAATTTCAGGTCGGGTGCCGCCGTCCCCACGCCCAGACGCCGAATGCGATCAGCACCGCGCCGGCGAGCGCGAACCAGGTGATGGCGTATTGCAGATGATCGTCCTTCAGATGCACGTCGAGCGGGCCGGGACGCGGAATGCCGTTCTCCGGCACCGGCCGCTCCAGGTCGATGTAGAACGGCGCGACCGTGCCCCAGCCGAGCGCCCGGGACATGGCGAGATGATCGCGGGTGAACCACAGCCGTTTGTCACGCTCAGCGTCAGGCATCAGCACGCTGGCTGTTTCGGGGAAACGGACGTAGCCGGTCAACATCGCCGGCTTGTTGGTAATGAGTCGCGCGACCGCCCGATCCTGCAGGGCGCGGTCCTGTTGGGTGTTCGGCACGAAGCCCGCGTTGACCGCGACCATATCGCCGCCAGGCAGCCGTGCGGGAAGGAAAGCCCAGGTGCCGGGGCCGGAAATGTCGGAGCGGATGGCGGAGCCGGAACTGTAGACCATCGCATCCAGACGGGACTCGTAGGTCGCCGTAAATGTGACCCGACGGAATTCGTCCCGCTCCGGCGTCAGCGTGCTCCATTGCGACGGCGGCGGCAACGCAACAGGTGCCGCCGCGAGACGCTCGGTCAATGCGGCGATCAACTGATGTTTCGCGACGCGGCGCTGCAATTGCCAGACGCCGAGCGCGACCAAGACGGCGGCCAGGAAAAGCGTGAACAGCGCGAAGCCGGCCACGCGGGGCTTGCGCGCGGTCTCGTTCATTTCGCGCGGTCGACCAGCCGGCCCGGCGCCGCCTTGTGGTGGAATTGCAGCGCGATCAGCAGCGACTTCATCGCGCGCAGCGGCAAGAGCGTGGTCGCGAGGATCAGCGGCAGCCATAGCGCGGCATGCAGCCAGTACGGCGGCTGGTATTTGACCTCGACGATCAGCGCGCACGCAACGACGATCCCGCCGGCCAGCATGATGATGAAGATCGCAGGACCGTCGCCGGTGTCGATGAAGGCATAGTCGAGGCCGCAGCGGTCGCAGCTGGGCGCGAGCGTCAGGAAACCCGCATAGAGCTTGCCCTGACCGCAACGCGGGCACTTGCAGGCGAGCCCGCGCAGCGCGCTTTGCAGGACGGTCGTCTCGGGCTCGGATGGGCCGGCGGTATCGTTCATGATGACGGACTCTAGAGCATTATCGGTTCTGATTGAATCAGAACCGAAGCTCTAGATTCTTGTTTTGACGTGTTTTCTTCACGCGAACCGGTATCCACTTCGCTCGAAAACGCTCAATCACAGTTTCCGCCGAACCTTCCGGCGGCCCAAAAGCGAAAGGGCGGCCCTGCGGCCGCCCTTTCTGATCGGTCCAATGCGGCTCAGTGCGCGCCGTGGGCCATGGTCTCGGCGCCGTGTCCCCACACATAGATGCAGAGGAACAGGAACAGCCAGACCACGTCGACGAAGTGCCAGTACCAGGCGGCGAACTCGAAGCCGAGGTGCTGTGTCGGGGTGAAGTGGCCGGCATAGGCGCGGAACAGGCAGACCAGCAGGAAGATGGTGCCGACCAGCACATGGAAACCATGGAAGCCGGTCGCCATGAAGAAGGTCGCGCCATAGACGTTGCCGCCGAACGAGAACGCCGCGTGGCTGTACTCATAGGCCTGCACGCAGGTGAAGAGCGCGCCGAGCACGACGGTGAGGATCAGGCCGTATTTCAGGCCCTGGCGATCGTTCTCGAGCAACGCATGGTGCGCCCAGGTCACGGTGGTGCCTGATGTCAGCAGGATCAGCGTGTTCAGGAGCGGCAGATGCCAGGGATCGAAGGTCTCGATGCCATGCGGCGGCCAGGTGCCGGGCACGGCGCAGGCGCCAGCCGCGGTGCCGAGACCGCAGCCGAACACGGCGTCGCGCGTGGCGTGGACGGCGTCGGCCGGGAACAGCGCCGCGTTGAAATAGGCCCAGAACCAGGCGACGAAGAACATCACCTCGGAAGCGATGAACAGGATCATGCCGTAGCGGTGATGCAGCTGCACGACGCGGGTGTGATCGCCCTTGTACTGGGCTTCCTTGATCACATCGGCCCACCAGCTCGCCATGGTGTAGATCACGCCGACGGTGCCGGCACCGAAGATGATCGGCGCGGCCGCGAACATGTGGTGCATCCAGGTGATCGCACCGACCGCCATGACGAAGGCCGAGATGGAGCCGACGACGGGCCACGGGGAGGGATCCACCAGGTGGTAGTCGTGATGCTTGGTGTGCGCCGTTGCCATTTGCGGTCTCTCTCCTCAATCCCGTGCCTGTCCGGCACTTATCCCCTTGTGTCCGACCCCCGCGGCATGAGCCCGGCGGTCAGAGATTTCCCTTGCGTTTGTCGTCCTCGCCCGACGCCAGCGGCTTCACCACGGGATCGCGCACCGGATAGAACGTGTAGGACAACGTGATCGTGTTCAGCCCGTCGTTCTCGTGATCGTCGGCGATCGACGGATCGACGTAGAACACGACCGGCATCTCGCGCTTCTCGCCGGGCGCCATGGTCTGTTCGGTGAAGCAGAAGCAGTTGATCTTCTGGAAGTAGGAGCCGACCGTCAGCGGGGCGACGTTGTAGGCCGCCTGGCCCGCGGTGGTGCGCGCGGCCTGGTTGGTCACGGTGTAAAAGACGGTCACGACCTGGCCAATATTGACCTCGATCTCGCTCTGCTCCGGCTCGAACTTCCAGGGCAGGCCGGGCGCGACGTTGGAATCGAAGCGCACCGCGATCTTCCGTGCGATCGGCCCGGTGGCCGGCGCCGAGGTCGCAACCTGCGTCGTGCCGTTGAAGCCGGTGGCGCGGCAGAACCAGTTGTAGAACGGCACCGCCGCGTAGGAGGCACCGACCATCAGCGCCACCACGCCGCCGCAGATCGAGGCGACCAGCACGTCGCGGCCAAGACCCTTGGAAGGCCCCCGCCCCTGCTTAGCCGTCCGGCTCTGATCCCGCGATATGGTGGGCTCTCGATCCATGTTTCCTACATCGGCCGGACGAGTACTGCCGGTCCCTTGACGATGGTGACGGCGAAGAACAGCACCACGAGCACGCCGAGCGCGAGCGCGATCGCGATCGAGCGCTGGCGGCGGCTCTTCTTCTGCGCCTCCGTGAGGACGATTCCATTCATCTCAGGTTTGTCGGCCATTCCAGCGATCATGCGCCCCCTACCATCGGAGCAAGCGCCCGGAACACGACTTCGGCCAGCAGGGTTGCAAACAGTGCGAACAGATAAAGGATGGAGAAGGCGAACAGCTTGCGGGTCGCGCGCAGCGATTGGCTGCGCTCGCGGCGCACATAGACGTTGATCGCGAGCACAAGCATGCCGGCGCCGAGGATCAGCGAGACGATGCCGTAGATGGCGTCGAAATAGCCGAGCGCCCACGGGGCGGCGGCGACCGCGATCAGCACGATGGTGTAGAGCAGGATCTGAAGCCGCGTCGCGTCGGGACCGGCGACGTTGGGCAGCATCGGAATGCCGGCACGCGCGTAGTCGTCGGAGCGGAACAACGCCAGCGCCCAGAAGTGCGGCGGCGTCCAGAAGAAGATGATGGCGAACAGCAGCAGCGGCTCGACGTCGACGGTGCCCGTGACCGCGGCCCACGCCACCACCGGCGGCAGCGCACCGGCGGCGCCGCCGATCACGATGTTCTGTGCGGTCCGGCGCTTCAGGATCATCGTGTAGATCACGACGTAGAAGAAGATGGTGAAGGCGAGCAGCGCGCCGGCGATCCAGTTGACGAGGATGCCGAGCGTCATCACCGAGAAGAAGGCTAGCGTCATGCCGAACGCCATCGCCTCGGGACGGGTGATGCGGCCGCGCGGAATCGGCCGGTTTGCCGTGCGCGACATCTTGGCGTCGATATCGCCTTCGAGCGCCATGTTGAGCGCTCCGGAAGCGCCGGCACCGACCGCGATGCAGAGCAGCGAGGTGATGGCCAGCACCGGGTGGAAATGCCCGGGCGCCATCGCCAGTCCGACCAGCGCGGTGAAGATCACCAGCGACATCACCCGCGGCTTGAGCAGCGCAATGTAGTCGCCCACCTCCGCTTCGGAGATGCGGGGATCGATGTCGATGGCGTTATGGTCGAGGACGGACACTAGTTTTGACTCGCTTCGTTATAGAGCCGCGGCGCCCGTCACGGGCGCCGCGGGCGTTGGCTTACTGCACGCGGGGCAGCACTTCGAACTGATGGAAGGGCGGCGGCGAAGGCAGCGTCCATTCCAGCGTGGTCGCGCCCGCACCCCACGGATTGTCGCCAGCCGGCACCTTTTTCGCGAAGGCGTCGAACACGCAGTAGAGGAAGATCAGCACGCCGAAGCCGGAGATGTAGGAGCCGACCGAGGAGACCAGGTTCCAGCCGGCGAACGCGTCGGGATAGTCGACGTAGCGGCGCGGCATGCCCGACAGGCCGAGGAAGTGCTGCGGGAAGAACACAAGGTTCACACCGATGAAGGTGACCCAGAAGTGCGCCTTGGCCAGCGTCTCATTGTACATGTAGCCCGACATCTTCGGGAACCAGTAGTACCAGCCGGCAAAGATCCCGAACACCGCACCGAGCGACAGCACGTAATGGAAGTGCGCGACGACGTAGTAGGTCTCCTGGAGCACGCGGTCGACGCCGGCATTCGCCAGCACGACGCCGGTGACACCGCCGACAGTGAACAGGAAGATGAAGCCGACCGCCCAGATCATCGGGGCACGGAACTCGATCGAGCCGCCCCACATCGTGGCGATCCACGAGAAGATCTTCACGCCGGTCGGAACCGCGATGACCATGGTCGCGGCGACGAAATAGGCCTGCGTCGCCGAGGACATGCCGACCGTGTACATGTGGTGCGCCCACACCACGAAGCCGATGCCGCCGATCGCCACCATGGCGTAGGCCATGCCGAGATAGCCGAACACGGGCTTGCGCGAGAAGGTCGAGACGATCTGGCTGACCATGCCGAAGGCGGGCAGGATCAGGATGTACACCTCGGGGTGGCCGAAGAACCAGAACAGATGCTGGAACAGCACGGGATCGCCGCCGCCGTCCGGCGCGAAGAACGTCGTGCCGAAATTACGGTCGGTGAGCAGCATGGTGATCGCACCGGCGAGCACCGGCAGCGACAACAGCAGCAGGAACACCGTCACCAGGATCGACCACACGAACAGCGGCATCTTGTGCAGGGTCATGCCCGGCGCGCGCATGTTGAAGATCGTGGTGATGAAGTTGATGGCGCCGAGGATCGACGAGGCGCCCGCCAGATGCAGCGACAGGATCGCGAAGTCGACGGCCGGGCCCGGATGGCCCGAGCTCGACAGCGGCACGTACATGGTCCAGCCGGCGCCAACGCCGTTGGCACCCGGCTCGCCCTCGACGAAGGTCGACATCAGCAGCAGCGCGAAGGAGGCCGGCAGCAGCCAGAACGAGATGTTGTTCATGCGCGGGAACGCCATGTCGGGCGCGCCGATCATCAGCGGCACGAACCAGTTGCCGAAGCCGCCGATCATCGCGGGCATGACCATGAAGAAGATCATGATCAGGCCGTGAGAGGTCACGAACACATTATAGGTGTGCGTCTCGTGGAAGATCTGCACGCCCGGATACATCAGCTCGGCACGGATCGCGATCGACATCGCGGCACCGATGACGCCGGCGATGACCGCGAAGATCAGGTACATCGTACCGATGTCCTTGTGGTTGGTCGAATAGACATAGCGCCGCCATCCGGTCGGATGGGCGTGCTCGTCATGTCCGTGGTCTTGCGCGTGATCGCCGTGTGCCGCTGCGCTCGTTGCCATTTTCAAATCCTGCCTTGCGTCCCGTTCGGACCTTCTGCGGTCCCGCCCTTTATGTCGCTTTCTGTCCCTCGAGCCGTCGCCCGGCGCTTACTGCGTCGGGCCGGCCGCGGAGGCGAAAGTGCTGGTGCCGCCGCTCGCATATTTCTTCTTTGCCGTTTCGACCCAGGAGGCGAAGTCCTTGTCCTCCACGACGCGAATCGCGATCGGCATGAAGGCGTGGTCCTTGCCGCAGAGCTCCGAGCACTGGCCGTAGAACATGCCGGTCTTGGTGGCCTTGAACCAGGTCTCGTTCAGCCGCCCCGGAATGGCGTCGATCTTGACGCCGAAAGCCGGCAGCGCGAAGGCGTGGATGACGTCCGCGCCGGTGACCTGGACACGAATCACCTTGTTGACCGGCACCACCATCTCGTTGTCGACGCCGAGCAGACGGGGCTGCTTGTCCTGGGCCATCAGCGAGTCGAACTCGAACTTGCCGTTATCAGGATAGGCATAGGACCAGTACCACTGCTTGCCGGTGGCCTTGATGGTCAAATCCGCCTTCGGCACGTCGAGCTCGAGGAACAGCAGGCGGAACGAAGGCACCGAGATACCGACCAGGATCAGCACCGGAACGAGCGTCCAGGCCACCTCGATCAGCGTGTTGTGCGTGGTCCGCGACGGCACCGGATTGGCCTTCGCGTTGAACTTCATGACCACGATCACGAGCAACGCCAGAACGAACAGCGTGATCAGCGTGATCAGCACAAACAGAAAGTTGTGGAACCAGACGATGTTGTCCATCACCGGCGAGGCGGATTGCTGGAGCGTCCATTCCCACGGCGCCGGCTGCCCGAGCTCGGCATATGCCGCACCGCCCGTCGCCAGCGTCAGACCCGCCACGGCCAATCCCAGCAAGTGCCGGCCCACATGGCCCATCGACATCCTCATGCCGTTCGCGCTCCCCTAACGAAATCACCCCAAGTGCATCCCCCTATTTCCGGGAAACGCTTATTCGATCCGCCCGTCTGACAAACCGCCGCGCAAGAATACCTCTAAGAGGAATTGGGGCCAGATCGCTAGAACGCCGAAATCAAGCCTCTCAAACCATAATTCTTGATCTATCGCAATGCAGTCTTGAGCCCCGTCTGTCAGCCATCACCCGCAAGATATTTCCTAGTAACATCAGAGAAAAATACCGTTTCCCGGGATGCCGCGGCTTGACAGCGGCATTGCCCGCGGTAGGCACTGGCAGACAGCCGCGCAGGAACCTGATTCGTGCGGGCGATGGCGGTGTTGGCGGCGCGGAATTTGCTTGCGAATTGCCTTCAAGACGCCGTCATTCCCGTATCAGTCCGCCAGGCGCGAGCGACCCAGGCGAGCAGAGGGACCGACCCAATGGGGTTTTCGAGAAGCATGGCAAGGCAGGCGAGCGGCCCCACGATGCTGGCGGCCCTGCTGGTGGTGGTCATCGTCATGGCGATCCCGGGCCTCGCCCATGCGCAGGGCGCGGTGCGCTCCGTCCATGGCGACTGGCAGATCCGCTGCGACACCCCGCCCGGCGCCCAGACCGAGCAATGCGCCCTGATCCAGAGCGTGGTGGCCGAAGACCGCTCCAATGCCGGCCTCACCGTGATCGTGCTCAAGACCGCCGACCAGAAGAGCCGGCTGATGCGGGTGGTCGCCCCACTCGGCGTGCTGCTGCCATCCGGCCTCGGGTTGAAGCTCGACAACCAGGACGTCGGCCGCGCCGGCTTCGTCCGCTGTCTGCCCAATGGCTGCGTCGCCGAGGTCGTCATGGACGACAAGCTGCTCGGCCAGCTCCGCACCGCCAAGACCGCGACCTTCATCATCTTCGAGACCCCGGAAGAAGGCATCGGCTTCCCGCTCAGCCTGAACGGGCTCGGCGAGGGCTATGACAAGCTGCCATAAGGCGGCAGGCGCGTCCGCGCGCGGCGAATCCTATCGTTTCGTAATGTGGCACCTGGCACCCTCGCGGAACCGCCGGGAAACCATTATCTTGCCCTACATCTTCCGATAATGGACGGACGCATGACCAATCCAGCCACAACCTCCCTGCTCGACCGCGCCAATCTCGATCGCGACCAGGTTCGCAACGAGCTCGCGCGCGGGCTTGCCGGTGCCGACGACGGCGAACTGTTCCTGGAATACAGCCAGACCGAAGCGCTGATGTTCGACAATGGGCGGCTGAAGCAGGCGACCTATGACACCTCGCAGGGCTTCGGCCTGCGCGCCGTCAAGGACGACGCCGTCGGCTATGCCCATTCCTCCGACGTGTCGCTGCCGGCGCTGATTCGCGCCGCCGACGCGGTCGCTGCCGTGCGCGGCGGTTATTCGGGCAGCTTTGCGGCCCCGCCGGCGCATACCAACGTGCGGCTTTATAGCGACGACAATCCGCTCGATGCGCCGGGTTTCGAGACCAAGGTCAAGCTGCTCGCCGAGATCGACGCTTACTTACGCGACAAGGATCCGCGGGTGCGGCAGGTCAGCGTCAGCCTGGGCGCGACTTGGCAGGTCGTCGAGATCCTGCGGCCCGACGGCGAGAGCTATCGCGACATCCGCCCGCTCGTGCGCGTCAACGTCTCCGTCGTCGCCGGTCAGGGCGACCGCCAGGAGAGCGGCAGCAAGGGCTATGGCGGCCGCGCCGGCTATGCGGAATTCATCGAGAGCAAGAACTGGCGCGATGCCGCCGACGGCGCGCTGCGCGAGGCCCTGGTCAATCTGGAATCGATCCCTGCCCCCGCCGGCGAAATGGACGTCGTGCTTGGTGCCGGCTGGCCCGGCGTGATGCTGCATGAGGCGGTCGGTCACGGCCTCGAAGGCGATTTCAACCGCAAGAAGACGTCGGCCTTTGCCGGCCTGATGGGCCAGCAGGTCGCGGCCAAGGGCGTCACCGTGGTCGACGACGGCACCATTGCCTCGCGCCGCGGCTCGCTGTCGATCGACGACGAGGGCACGCCGACCAACCGCACCGTGCTGATCGAGGACGGCATTCTAGTCGGCTACATGCAGGACCGCCAGAACGCGCGCCTGATGAACATGAAGCCGACCGGCAACGGCCGCCGCCAGGGCTACGCTCACGTGCCGATGCCGCGCATGACCAACACCTACATGCTCGCGGGCGACCGCGACCCGGCCGAGATCCTGGCGTCCGTGAAGAACGGCGTCTTCGCCGCAAATTTCGGCGGCGGGCAGGTCGACATCACCTCGGGCAAATACGTGTTCCAGTGCACCGAGGCCTACAAGATCGAGAACGGCAAGATTGGCGCGCCGCTGAAGGGCGCCATGCTGATCGGCAACGGACCGACCGATTTGCATCGCATCCGCATGATCGGCAACGATCTCGCGCTGGATACCGGCATCGGCACCTGCGGCAAGAACGGTCAGGGCGTGCCCGTCGGCGTCGGCCAGCCGTCGCTTCTGATGGAACGTATTACTGTAGGTGGAACGGGCGCATGAGCGTTGAGAAGGTAACTGTCACCGCCAAGCGGAAGAGCAGCGGCTGGGCTGGTCAGCTGATGCAGCTCGCCGGCATCGTCGCCGCCGTGTTCATCGCCAAGGGCGCGCTCGCCGAGCCGTTCTACGTGCCGTCGGGTTCGATGGAGCCGACGCTCCTGATCGGCGATGCGCTGCTCGCCTCGAAATTCCCCTATGGCTACGGCACCTCGTCGCTGCCGATCCAGATCAACCTGCCCGAAAGCGGCCGCGTCTTCGCGGAGACGCCGAAGCAGGGCGACGTCGTCGTGTTCCGCTGGCCCGGCGATCGCTCGCAGGCCTGGGTCAAGCGCGTCGTGGGTCTGCCTGGCGACCGCATCCAGATGCGGCAGGGCCAGCTCTTCATCAACGACCGCCCCGCCGAGCTGAAGCCGGATGGTGTCGGCGCCGCCGAAGACGACAATGGCGGCAGCGAGCCTGCCTACCGCTACATCGAGACCCTGCCGAACGGCGTGTCGCATCTGATCTTCAAGATGCGCGACAACGGTCCGCTCGACAACACGCCTGAAGTGACGGTGCCGCCCGGCCACCTCTTCGTGCTCGGCGATAACCGCGACAATTCCGCCGACAGCCGCGTGCCCCTGCGCTCCGGCGGCGTTGGCCTGCTGCCGATCGACAATCTGGTCGGACGCGCCGATGCCGTGCTCGGCTCCTGGGATCTCGGCATGCGCGGCCAGCCGGTGTGGACCTGGCTCTCCGGCTTCCGGCTCGCGCGGTTCTTCACCGCCGTGCACTGAGCTGATCCCAAGGTCTTGATCAAATGACCTTCGACGACGTCAGAAAATTTGCGCTGACGTGGCCGGAGGTCGAGGACGGCACCTCCTACGGCACGCCGGCGCTGAAAGTGCGCAAGAAGATGCTGGCGCGGCTGAAGGAGGACGGCGACAGTCTCGTCATGCCCGACGTCCCCATCGACGAGCGCGCGATGCTGGTCGAGAGCCAGCCAAAAATCTTTTATTTCACCGATCACTATTCCGACTATCCGATCGTGCTGATCCGCCTGTCCAAGGCGAAGCGCGCGATCGTCGAGCCGTTCCTGCGGCGGCGCTGGCGGGGCCTCGCCTCAAAGACCGCGCGCGCCGCGTTCGATGCCAGCGCGTGAATGATGGCCGCGATGGATCGCGACCGCTTCCTCACGCTGGCGCTGAAGAACCCGGTCAATGTTGCAATCATCGGCGAGCTCACCTCGCTCGCGCTTCCCGATGCGTGGCTCGTGTCAGGGTGCCTGGTGCAGACGGCGTGGAACGTACTCACGGACCGCGCGGTCGATCATGGCATCGCCGATTACGACGTGTTCTATTTCGATCCTGACACCTCATGGGAGGCGGAGGACGCGGTGATCCGCACGCTGCATGCGCGGCTCGCGCATCTCGGCGTCAAGATCGAGACCCGCAACCAGGCGCGTGTGCACCTTTGGTATCCCGGCAAGCACGGCCTGCCCTATCCGCCTCTCACCTGCTCGACCGACGGCATCGACCGTTTCCTCACCCAGAACACGCAAGTCGGTGTGAGGCACGGAGGCGACAGCTTTGAGGTCTACGCGCCGCACGGCTTCGACGACATAACCGGATTGATCGCGCGGCCCAATCCGGGCCCGAACTTCTCTGCGGCGAGTTACGCGGTGAAGGCCGCGCGATGGAAGGCGTTGTGGCCGGAACTCACAGTGATTGCCGCGGAGTGATCACGCCGCCTTGGCCTGTACATTGTCGCAGAACTCCGCGAGCCGATCCGCAAGCCGCAGCGTTGCGGGGCTGGCACCGGGCGAAGCCATCAGCGCCACTTCGGTCCGGTTGATCGGCTCAAAGCCGTCCTTGGCGGTCAGCACGCGGTGGTCGGACTGGATCGACATCTCCGAGAGAATGCTGAGGCCCATGCCGGCGGCAACCGCCGCCTGGATGCCGGCAAGGCTCGACGACGAGTAGGACATGTGCCAGGCGCGACCCGCGCTTTCCAGCGCGTGGATGGCACCGGCGCGATAGAGACAGCCGAGCGGAAATCCGATCAGCGGCACGGACGAGGCGTTGACGTCGACCGGATGGCTCTTGCTGGTGACCCAGTGCACCCGCTCCGGCCACACCGCGATGGCACCTTTCGCGCCGGCCTCGCGCTTGAACAGCGCCAGGTCAAGCTCGCCGCGTTCGAGGTCGCGGGACAGGTTCTTGCTCTGGTCGGCGCGCACATCCATTCGCAGACCCGGATGTGAGCGCGAGAAGGCGCCGAGCAGTTTTGCCAGCCGGTACGCCGCAAAATCCTCGGGGATGCCGAGCCGGATCGCGCCCTCGCTGTCGGGCTCGCGCAGCACGTCGCGCGCCTCCTCGGCGAGCGTGAGCAGCCGCCGCGCATAGGACAGCAACCGCTCGCCGGCCTCGGTGGGGCGCACGTCCTTGCCGTCACGGTGCAAGAGCAGCTGGCCGACGTCCTCCTCCAGCCGCTTGATCTGCTGGCTGACGGTCGATTGCGTGCGGTGGACGCGCTCGCCGGCGCGGGTGAAGCCGCCGGCCTCGACCACCGAGACGAAGCTGCGCAGGAGCTCCAGGTCGAGCATGGCCGCCTCCATTCGAAAATCCACTGATCGGAAGTTAATCATTTAATTTCCAAATGACAAGCCGTCTCCCTAGATCGAGGGTTCAGGAGAATGCCCTCATGTCGCTCGCCACCTCGCTTCCCGCAGCCCCCAGCCGGTTCAACACGCTACCGCTCGCCATCGGACTGTTTTGCCTGCTCTGGAGCTATGCCTTCGTCGCCGGAAAGATCGGCGTCACCCATTGCCCGCCGCTGATCCTGCTCGCCGCGCGCTTCTCGCTCGCCGGCATTTTGATCCTCGGTGCGACGCTGATCCGCGGTGATGGCTGGTCCTTGTCCTGGCGCGATGCCGCGATCTTCGCCGTGCTCGGCATCGCCAACAACGCGCTCTATCTCGGGCTCGGCTACACCGGCCTGCAATCGGTCTCCGCCGGCCTCGGCGGCCTGATCGTCTCGGCCAATCCGGTATTCACGGCGGCGCTCGCCGCGTTGCTGCTTGGCGAAGGCATGACCTGGCGCAAGGCGGGCGGTCTCCTGCTCGGCATCATCGGCGTGACCCTGATCGTCTGGCATCGCCTGTCGGTCGGCACCGACTCCCTGCACGGCACCGTCTTCACCCTAGCCTCGCTCGCCTCCATCGTCGCCGGCACGATTCTGTTCAAGCTGCTGGCGCCGAAGGGAAGCCTGTGGATCGGCAACGGCGTGCAGAACCTCGCCGCCGGCATCGTGCTGACGCCGGTCGCGTTCACCTTTGCCGACGTCCACGCAATCGATTTCACCCCGGGCCTGGTCGGCGCCTTCGCGTTCCTCGTGCTCGGCGGCTCGATCCTCGCCTACTGGCTCTGGTTTCATCTCCTGAAAGTGTGTGGCGCAACGGCTGCGAGCGCCTATCATTTCCTGATGCCGCCGCTCGGCATGCTGTTCGCCTACATCGTGCTCGGCGAGCATGTCGAGGCCCGCGACCTGCTCGGCATCATCCCGGTCGCGCTCGGAATTTACCTGGTGACGCGCCCCGCAAAGCCCGTCGCGTAAGAGGAGTTTTCTGATGCCCATTTCCATCACCCTGATCGGCGGCCCTACCGCGCTGATCGAGATCGACGGCTTCCGCCTGCTCACCGATCCGACCTTCGATGCGCCCGGCGCCTACCAGCTGCCGCATGTGACGCTGGAGAAGACCACCGGTCCCGCGATGAAGGCCGATGCGATCGGCCCGATCGATGCGGTCCTGCTCAGCCACGACCAGCACTCCGACAATCTCGACAATTCCGGCCGCGCGTTTCTCAAACACGCAAAGCGCGTGCTGACGACCGAGGCCGGCGCAAAACGCCTCGGCGGCCATGTCGAGGGCCTCGCGCCCTGGGCGACCTCGCATCTGAAGGACCGTGACGGCAACACGCTGACGATCACCGCGACGCCCGCGCGCCACGGCCCCGCCGGCATCGAGCCGCTGTCGGGCGACGTCATCGGCTTCGTGGTGTCCTCGAGCCGGACGGACACGAGCGACGTCTACATCAGCGGCGACACCACCTGGTTCGACGGCGTCGCCGAGGTCGCGCGCCGCTTCAAATGCGGCGTGGTGCTGCCGTTCGCGGGCGCGGCGCAAACGCGCGGGCCGTTCCACCTCACCATGGACACCAACGACACCATCGAGACGGCGCGCGCCTTTCCGGATGCGATGATCGTGCCCTTGCATACCGAGGGCTGGGCGCATTTCCGCCAGGACGGCGAGGATCTGCGCAAGACCTTTGATGTGCTCGGCTTCGGGACCCGGTTGCGATTGCTGGAGCCGGGCCTGCCGACGGTGGTTGAGGCGCCGTGAGCCTCAGCTGTCATGCCCCGGCTTGCCGCCTTCGCTGAAGCTTCGGCGGCCGGGCGAGCTTGTGGCCCGGCGTAGCCTTGGCGGAGCCGGGACCGGGGCATCCAGTACGCCGCGGCGGTCGTTGCGAGAGCGAGCTATTCGACGAAGGCCTCTGGAATACTGGATCGCCCGGTCGAGCCGGGCGATGACGGGAGGAGAGAGTGGTGCTCCTCGCAATGACGGACGCTAATCCTTCCGAAACACGATCGACGCCATCCAGCCCGTCATCAGCGCCATCGCGGCCGTCGCGAGGCCGTAGATCAGCCCGTGCTGCCGCGCACTGGTCGCGACGAACTGCTCGAAGCCGACCTTGACGATCTCGAACGCGGTCTCGGTCTTGGTGACCAACGCGCCGTTCGCGAACAGCTTGATTTCCACCTCATAGGTGCCGATCGGCACCTCCTCCGGCAGTGGAATGCCGGTGCGGAACAGCGTCGGCGTCAGGAACGTCACCGCGCTCGGGTCCTCGCGATAGAGACCTTTCTGGGTTCGCAGGCGGATGAAGGCCGAGCGGAACGCATCGTTCGGCACCACGTCGGCATAGTCGCCGCTGACCCGTTGGGTCAGCAGCACGTTGTTGAGCCCGATCTGCTGCCGCCGCGCGATCTCGGGCGATGTGATGACATCGAAGGGGCGGTTGGCGAACAGCGCGAGATAGCTCGGCACCGCCAGGAACTGCCGGTAGTCGGTGTTGATCCAGATGCCGAAGGTGCGCTCCTTGCGCCGCGTCACCATGTCGGCGCGCGGGCCCATCACGGTGACGACGAGATCGTAGCTCTTGCGGTCCGCAGGCGTGGAGGCGTCCTTCTCGACCGAGCCGAACAGCACCAGTTCCTCGCCGGAATAGTTCGGCGTCACCGTGACGCGGTGGTTGGAGACCGACACGATCAGTCGCTCGGCGCGCGCCGCTGAGCCCAGCAGCAGAACGAGAAGGATTGCGAGAGCTGCGCGCATCATCCGCTCACTCCCAATTCACGGATGGTGAAGAGATCCTCGGGCCGGATCACCAGCTCGATGGCGAAGCGGACGCCGACCGAAAGGATCAACAGGCCCAGCAACAGCCGCAGCTGCTCACCCCGGATCTTCTGGCCGGCGCGGGCGCCGAACTGCGCGCCGGTGACGCCGCCGACCATCAGGATCAGCGCCAGCACCGCGTCGACAAGGTGATTGGTCACCGCGTGCAGCAAGGTCGCGAACAGCATCGTGACCAACGTCAGGACCATCGAGGTCCCGATCACGGTCGAGGTCGGCACCCGCAGCAGATAGATCATGATCGGCACCAGGATGAAGCCGCCGCCGATGCCCATGATGGCGCCGATGAAGCCGATCACGATGCCGACGATCACGACCGGAATGACCGAGAGGTAGATCTTCGAGCGCTTGAACCGCATCTTCAGCGGCAGGCCGTGGATCCAGCTGTGCGTGCGCCGTGGCGGCACCGCGCCGCGGCGGGTCCGCATCAAGGCGCGCAGGCCCTCGGAGAACATCAGGCTGCCGACCGTGGTGAGCAGCACCACGTAGGACAACGCGATCATCAGATCGAGCTGGCCGAGCGCGCGAAGCTGCGTGAAGGTCCACACCCCGAGCGCCGTGCCGGTGACGCCGCCGCATAACAGCACACTCGCCAGTGCCGGGTCGATCGCACGCCGCCGCCAGTAGGACAGCGCACCGGAAAAAGAGGAGGCCGCGATGTGGCTCGCAACGGAGGCGACCGCGACTGCCGGCGTGATCCCGATGAAAATCAGGAGCGGGGTCATCAGGAAGCCGCCGCCGATCCCGAACATGCCGGAGACGAAGCCAACCGCCGCACCCATCGCCAGCACCAGGAAGATGTTGACCGGCAGATCGGCTATCGGGAGATAGAGCTGCATCGAAGGACCACACTCCGGCGAAATGGATCGATTGCGCGGGAATGCTCGCCGGACGGTCGGAACGATTGCCGCGCCTTTCAATAGCGGAATTCGTTGTCGGGCGGGACCATGAATTTGGGGCGTGGTGAATACGGCGCGCGAGCTGTCTCCCCTCACCCTGAGGAGCCTGCGCAGCAGGCGTCTCGAAGGGCGAAGCCCGGATCGGTGGTGGGGGCCTGCATGGTTCTCGCGGCGATGCGAAGCATCGTCCGCTACGCGCGCCAGGGCGCGCTCCTCACCATGAGGAGTGAGAGTGCGCTCTAGTGCGCCGCCGAGGCTGAGCGCTTGGTCGCGACCGGCTTCGGCGCAGGCTTTGCGTTCGCCTGCGGCGCGCTGTCCCAGCCGCCGTTCGGGGCGGGAACATTGACGGCATCGTCAGGCTGCGGCTCGGCGCTGAAAGTCTGGATCGCGAGCTTGGCGGCGGCGAGCGACTGCGGATCGAGCCGCTTGGCGACGTCGTCGCGCTTGCCCGACGCATCCGCGTCACCCTGGGCGGCTGCGAGAGTGAACCATTTGTAGGATTCGGCGAGGTTCTGCTCCACGCCGATGCCGCGGGCATAGAGGATGCCGAGGTTGAACTGGCTGTCGGCGACGCCGCGATCGGCGGCCTTGCGGAACCACTGCGCCGCGCTCTTGTAATTGGCGCCGCGTCCGCCGCCGTCGGCGTCGAGCACCGCGAGATTGTGCATCGCCTTGGCGTTGCCGCGCTCGGCGGCTTGCGTGTAGTAGCGGCGGGCGATGTCGGCGTCCTTCTTCACCCCGAGGCCCTTCTCATAGAGCGTGCCGAGGCGGAAGGTCGCGGGCACCACGCCGGCCTGCGCCGCGCGGTCGTACCATTTGGCGGCTTCATCGTAATTCGCAGCGACGCCCTTGCCCTCGGCAAAGCGCACGCCGATCTCGTAGGCCGCGGTCGCATCGCCCTTCATCGCGGCGGTGCGCAGCACCGGACCGCCGATGCCGTCAGGGAGCTTCTCGCTCGGCGGCACCTGGATCATGCCGAGCCTCGCGCGGCTCGCGCCCGACAGCGCGCCGGTGACGTCGTTGCTCGCCGCAGGCGGTGGTGGCGTCGCGGGGACCGGCGGGATTTCGACCGAAGCCGAGCTGCCCGACCCTGCCATGGGAGCCGGCGCGGGATTATTCAGCGACTGCTTCCCGATCGGCGTCGGCGAGGTCATCGACGGCGTGACCTGCTCGGGCGTGGCAGGCCTGGTCTCGACCGGCGGCGGCGGAGCCTGCGGCGCGGGCGCGCTCGACGAATTCTCCATCGCCTGCGGTGACGGTGGCGGGCTGCCGCCATCGAGCAGGTTCATCGCCATCTTGAAGGTGCCGAGCACGATCACGACCACGCTGGCGCCGACCAGCAGCGAGCGGATCTTCGAGGTGATGGTCGAGCCGCCTTCCTGGCCCTTGTCCTTGGTGCGGCCTGCGATGGCCGCCTTGGCAGCTGCCTTTGCACTTGCCTTGGCACCGCGGGCCGGCTTTTCCGGCTGCGCGGCGGCGGCCTGCGCGGCGCGGCGTGCGGCCGCGATAAAGCTCGACGACGACACCGGCTCTTTCGGCGCGGCGGGGATTTCGCTGATCGCGCTTTCGGACGCGGCAATGCGCTCCGAGGGCGTGGCGACGCGGCCGCCCGGCCGTGTGCCCGGCTCGAGCGGATGGTCCGGCGGCAATTCCGGTGCGAGCGCGGCGCGCGCGGGCGCCGTGTGCGGCTCGAGGATCTCGCTGATCGCACGCGGCGGAACGGGCGGTGCCGTTGGCACCGGCGGCGGCGCGGCCGGTGCGGCGGCATGGAATTCGCGCGGCGCGGCGACGAAGGCGCCCTGTGGCGGCTGTTGCGCGGCGGCCGGGTTCATCAGCTCCGGCTTCGGATCGTATTTCGGCTGCTGCTGCGGCTGCTGCCACGGCTCGCGCGCGACAGGCGGGGGCTCCATGGGCGCGGCCATTGGCATCGACATGGACGTCGAACTGGGCATCGGCTGCGGCGCGGGGGCCGGCGGCGCCGTGCGCACCGCGCGCAGATCACCCTCGATCATCGAGAGGCGATCGACGACATGGCCGAGCGCGCTGTGCACGGCCTCGAGCGAATCCTGGGTGCTGCGGTTGGTCTCGGCCTGGCTGAAGCGGATGTCGGAGAGCTCGCGCTTGACCAGATCGACCATGCCGGAATCGGCAGACGGTGCCGAATTGCGGCTTTCGGCGAGGGCGGAATAGGTCGCCTGCTGCCGCTCCAGATGCCGCAGGATGTCGTGCAGCCCGTCCTCGACGCGACTTAGATTGCCGTTGCGCGGATCGGAGGCGGCTTCGATGCGCTCCAGCAGATACGAGACCCGCTGTTCGAGATGCGCAAAGGTCGACGCGGAATCGTTGCCGACCTGCATGCGGTCGAAACGGTCCGACAGCGCGCGGATCGCGGCTTCGAGATGCTCGCTGCTCTCGGTGGGCTGCGGCCGCTCGCGCGTTTCCAGCGCGGCGGTGAGGGCCGCGATGCGCTGCTCCAGTACCGCAAAGCTGTCGCTGGGGCCGGACGAGCGGGTGACCTGGTCGACCTTGGAGGACAGCAGCTGCACGTCTTCGGAAAGACGCGCCAGCGCTTCGTTGGAGGCGACGTTGGAGACGATGCTGCGCAGCGCCGAGATCGCGCCTTCGAGCTGGCGCACCGTCGACGGGTCGTCATTGGCGCGCAGGATCAGATCGAGCTTGGCGCCGAGATTGCGGATCGCCTCGTCGTAGCCGGTGAGCTGCTCGGCCGGCGTCAGCGTGCGCAGCACCTGCTTGATCTCGGACAGCGCGTGCTCGATGCCCGACAGGACCTGGCCGTCCGTCCCGGACGAGCGGGTCTCGTCGATGCGACGATGCAGCGAGCGGATCTCGTTCTCGATCGATTCGATCGCGCGGCGCGGCATCGCCTCGGTGATGGCGTGGCGGATCTCGGCGAGCTCGCTGCGGAAAGCGTTGATCGCCTGCTCGGTATTGTCAGGGCGCTGGAGCGACTCGATCTGGCTCGTGATCTTGAGCAAATGGCGCTCGAGCGACGAGAAATCCGGCCCCGGCTGCGGGGGCGGCGGTGCATAGGCAGGCGCGGGCGGCGCCATCGGGGGCGCGAAAGGAGCTGCCGTCGGTGCAATCGACGGCGCTGCGCGTGGCGGTATCTGCCGCGGCGTAAAGCCGTCGAGCTCGCTCTGCCGGGCCGTGATCTCGGCGACGGCAACGTCGAACGACGCGGGGCTCAGGGGAGGTGAATTGCGATAGACCTGTGCGGCCGCGCGCTCGACCATATCGGCCTGGCGCTGGCGCGTCTCGACGGGTGCCGGAGCCGGTGCCGGCCGCTGAGGTTGCTGCGGCTTTGAGATTTGCGACAGCCGCGCATCGAGCCGCGAGATCGCGTCGTTGAGCTGGCGCGCGACGCCCTGCTCGCGCGAGACGTCTGGTCGCGACGCGTCCTGTCGTGAAGCATCTTGGCGCGGCGCGGGCTTTGAAATCCGTTCGATCTGCTGGGTGATCGCGTCGAGCCGCTGGTGGATATCGGCGACGTCGCGGCTCTCCTGGCTCGGCATCTGTTGCGGGCGCTGATCCTGGCGCTGCTCTTGACGTTGTTCTTGGCGTTGATCGTAAGGTCCGCGAAAATTCGGCGGGGCCGTCTCGCCGAGCGTGGAGTTCAGCCAATCGTTGAGTGACATGCCGGCACGACGCGCAGCAGCTTCGGCCCGCTCCCTGACGGATGGATCGATGCCGTCAACACTCCACGATACGCGCGAATTCATGACTCTGTCCGGTTCCGACTCCGGCGCCCCACCCGGCGCCTCCAGCCTCCCCACGCGTGCCGGTTGTGAAGACAATCGGATTTGGCGCGGGTCGTCTGCCTCGAAAACCGACTTTTTCCTGTTACGGTAAATAACGGGTTAAGGAACGCGTTGCCGGTGTCTTAAAGTTGGGCGCCGGGAACCCGATTGCCGCCGTTGGCCCCGCCCCAAAGCTGCGTCCCGACAAAGATTTCGCCACGCGCCCGATCCGCACGTCTCAATGGATAGAGAGCGGCCCGATCCACGGGCGGGTTCTTGCCTGACTGGATTGTTGGCTGACATGAAAAGGTTGCTCGTGGCCGCGATGGCGGCCGGACTGGCATCGCATGCTGTTGCCGCCGATGCCCCGGCGGCAGCGCCTGCGGTGAAGGCACCGGCGCCCGCGGGATACAATTGGACCAGCTGCTATGTCGGCATCCAGGGCGGCGGCAACTGGGGCAAGAGCGAGCATGTCCGGCGCGCCGGCGACGACTCCGGGCCAACGATCACAGGGACTTTCAATCTCAGCGGTGCTGCCGTCGCGGGCGGTGTCTTCGGCTGCGATTTCCAGATCGAAAAGACCGTGCTCGGCTTCGAGAACGACGCGTCATGGACCAACCAGCACGGCAAGGTGCAGGATCTGCCGCCCTTCAACGTCGGGGTGACGAGCGGCACGCGGGAAAAATGGATCGATATGTTCCGCGGCCGTGTCGGTTACGCGCTCGATCAGTTTCTGATCTATGGCACGGCCGGTATCGCCTTCGCGGGCACCGAGGTCACCGTGTCCAACCAAGTGGTGCAGGTCACCAGCTCCCAGACCCGCACCGGCTTGGCGGCCGGGCTCGGTGGTGAATGGGCGGCCTATGTCGATACCTGGGGCGCCGTGACCCTCAAGCTCGAATATGTGCACGTCGATTTTGGCAGCAAACGATATGTCGATCCGCCGATCAGCGGCGCCGTCACGCGCGACGTCCGGCTGACGGACGACATCGTCCGCGCCGGCGTCAATGTCCGGTTCAACTGGGATAGGCCGGTCGTCACGAAGTACTAGGGCTGCGCAGGCTCAGCCCTTCCCCTCGCGCTTGCCGTCCTCCAGCGGCACGACCGTGCCCTTGCCGCTCATCGCCGATAGCGCCTGGAGCGCCTCTTCGCAGAAATCGGCCACCATCTGCTCGTGGCGGGCACCGAGCTGAAGCAGCAGCAGATTGCCGAGGTCGAGCACGCCCGACGCCGAGCCCTCCGGGAATCGCTTCTTGAGGATCCGCTCGTAATTCTCGTGCCGGTCGCGGTGGTGCTCCAGCCGGGCCATCAGATCGGTGCGCATGGGCTCGATGTCGATGCTGTCGAGCGCGTGCAGCCGCACCAGCAGGTCGTCCTTGATCGAGGGCGGTGTGCTCGGCCGCGCGGCCCAGTGCCGCAGCGCTGTTCGGCCCTCGGGAGTCAGCGTATAAATCAGTTTGTTGGGCTTGCCCGATTGCACGACCTCGCGGCCCTGGATGTAGCCGCGGTCGCGCAGCTTCGAGAGCTCGCGGTAGATTTGCTGGTGGTCGGCTTTCCAGAAGAAGCCGATCGAGGAATCGAATGTCTTGGCGAGCTCGTAGCCCGTCATCGGACGTTCCGTCAGACATGCGAGGATTGCGTCGCCCAGCGCCATGGCACCAGCTCCCTTTCGAGGTCTCGACCAATTGACTTGACTTTATGCGCATCGGTGCATATGCGTCAATGTGCATATGAGGCGGGCTTCAGACCCGCCCTTATCGGCCATCGCGCTACTGTGCATGGGGTTGTTTTCGCGTTTTTGCCAAGGCCTTTGATCAAGAAGGCCTTTGACTAAGGGAGGCACCTGAGAATGACCGGCCTCGATTCCTGGTACGCCTTTATGAAGTCCCACGACCGCGCCGCGCTCTGGGACCTGCTCCATCCTGACGCCGTGTTCGAAAGTCCCGTGGTGCATTCGCCACAGCGCGGCCGCGACATCACCTTCAAATATCTCGCCAGTGCCGTGAAGGTGCTCGGCGGTCCCGGCTTCACCTATGTCGGTGAGTGGAAAAGCGCCAACGGCGCGGTGCTCGAATTCAAGAATGTCATCGACGGCATCGAGATCAACGGTGTCGACATTATCACCTTCGATGCCGAGGGACGCATCACCAATTTCAAGGTGATGGTGCGTCCGCTCAAGGCGATCAACATGCTGCACCGCCTGATGGCGGAGCAGTTGGCCGCCGCTCAATCATAAGCCAACATCATCACTTCAGACCGCCTGCCGGGAGACCATCATGCCGATCTATAAAGCCCCCGTCGAAGACGTGAACTTCCTGCTCAACGACGTCTTCCAGATCGATCGCTACGACAATCTGGCCGGCTTCTCCGATGCGTCGAGCGACGTGCGCGAAGCCATCCTCGGCGAAGCCGCGAAGCTTGCGGAAGAAGTGTTGCAGCCGCTCAACCGCGTCGGCGATCTCGAAGGCTGCAAGCGCGCCGATGACGGCAGCGTCACCACGCCGAAGGGTTTTAAGGACGCCTTCAAGCAAGTGGCAGAGGGTGGTTGGCTCGGCCTGTCGGCGCCGACCGAGTTCGGCGGCCAAGGCCTGCCGGTGACGCTGAGCCAGGCGGTCAACGAATTCCAGATCTCCGCCAACATGGCGTTCTCGATGTATGGCGGCCTCACCATGGGCGCGACCGCGGCGCTGATCGTGCACGGCTCGCCCGAGCAGAAGCAGACCTACGTGCCGAAGATGGTGGCGGGTGAGTGGACCGGCACCATGAACCTGACCGAGCCGCATTGCGGCACCGATCTCGGCATGCTCCGCACCAAGGCGATCCGCCAGCCCGACGGCAGCTTCAAGATCACGGGCACGAAGATCTTCATCTCGGCCGGTGAGCATGACCTCGCCCCCAACATCATCCATCTCGTGCTCGCCCGCATCGAGGGCGCACCGGCCGGCATCAAGGGCGTGTCGCTGTTCGTAGTGCCGAAATTCCTGGTCAATGCCGATGGTTCGGTCGGCGCACGCAACGGCGTGGTGTGCGGCTCGATCGAGCACAAGATGGGCATTCACGGCAATTCCACCTGCGTGATGAACTACGACAGCGCCACCGGCTGGCTGATCGGCGAAGAGAACAAGGGCATGCAGGGCATGTTCGTGATGATGAACGAGGCCCGCCTCGGCGTCGCCGTTCAAGGTCTCGCGCAGTCCGAGGTCGCCTATCAGAACGCGGTCGCCTATGCCCGCGAGCGCATCCAGGGCCGTTCGCTGACCGGCGTGAAGGCGCCGGACAAGCAGGCCGACCCGATCATCGTGCATCCCGACGTGCGCCGCACGCTGCTCTCGATCCGCGCCTTCAACGAGGCGGCGCGCGCCTTCGTGATGTGGACCGCGCTGAAGAGCGACGTCGCCCATCGCTCCGAAGATCCCAAGGACCGCCAGGCCGCCGACGACCACATGGGCCTGATGACGCCCGTGCTGAAGGGCTTCCTCACCGATTACGGCTTTGCCAACGCGGTGCAGGCGCAGCAGATGTATGGCGGCCACGGCTACATCGCCGAGCAGGGCATGGAGCAGTTTGTGCGCGATGCCCGCATCGCCATGATCTATGAAGGCGCCAACGGCATCCAGGCGCTCGACCTCGTCGGCCGCAAGCTGCCGCGCGACGGCGGCCGCGCCATCATGGCGTTCTTCGGCGAGGTCATGGCCTTCGCCAAGGAGAACGGCGGCGACGAGGCACTAAAACCCTTCATCGCGCCGCTCTCGGCTTCGCTCGGCCATCTCCAGCAGGCCACGACCTGGCTGATGCAGAACGCGATGGCAAAGCCCGACAATGCCGGTGCTGCCGCAACCGATTACCTGCATCTCTTCGGCTTCGTCACGCTCGGCTACATGTGGGCGAAGATGGCCAAGGTGACGCAGGCCAAGATTGCCGCGAGCGGAGCGACGCCCTATCTCTCGACCAAGCTCGTCACCGGCCGCTTCTTCATGGAGCGCATGCTGCCGGAGACCGCCGCCAATCTCGCCCGCATCCAGGCCGGCTGCGCCACCATCATGGAACTGCCGGCGGAAGCTTTCTGAGGCTTCCCGCTTCGCCAATGATCCGACCGCGCCGCGGTCGTAACCAATAACTGCAATCAGGAGGCTCCCATGGCAGATGCCTATATCTACGACCACGTCCGAACCCCGCGCGGCCGCGGCAAGGCGGACGGCGCGCTGCACGAGGTGACCGCGCTCGCGCTCGCCACCGTGCCGCTCAAGGCGCTGAAGGACCGCAACAATTTGCCGGAAGATTCCGTCGACGACGTCGTGCTCGGCGTGGTCGACCCCGTCGGCGAAGCCGGCAGCGACATCGCGCGCTTCGCCGCGCTCAAGGCCGGCCTCGGTGAAGCCGTGCCCGGCGTGCAGATCAGCCGCTTCTGCGCTTCCGGCCTCGACGCTGTGAACTTCGCAGCAGCCCAGGTGATGAGCGGCCAGCATGAGCTGGTGATCGGTGGCGGCGCCGAATCCATGAGCCGCGTCGGCATCGGCGCCTCCGGTGGCGCCTGGCCGATGGACCCGTCGATGGCGGTGCCGGCCTACTTCATGCCGCAGGGCGTCTCGGCCGATCTGATCGCCACGAAGTACGGCTTCTCGCGCGACGACGTCGACGCCTATGCCGTGCAGAGCCAGCAGCGCGCCGGCAAGGCCTGGGACGAGGGCCGGTTCAACAGGTCCATCGTGCCCGTGAAGGACATCAACGGCCTCACCATCCTCGCCAAGGACGAGCACATGCGTCCCTCGACAACGATGCAGTCGCTGGCACAGCTCCAGCCGTCGTTCACGATGATGGCGCAGATGGGCGGCTTTGACGGCGTCGCGGTGCAGTCGCACCCGGAAATCGAGCGCGTGAACTACGTGCACCACGCCGGCAACTCGTCGGGCATCGTCGACGGCGCCGGCGCCGTGCTGCTCGGCAGCAAGGAAGCGGGTAGCAAGTACGGCCTGAAGCCGCGCGCAAAGATCCGCGCCTTCGCCAATGTCGGCTCCGAGCCGGCGATGATGCTGACCGGTCCGGTCGACGTCACCGAGAAGCTGTTCGCGCGTTCGGGCATGAAGAAGTCGGACATCGACCTGTTCGAGCTCAACGAAGCCTTCGCCTCCGTCGTGCTGCGCTACATCCAGGCCTTCGACATCGACAACGCGAAGATCAACGTCAATGGCGGCGCGATCGCACTCGGCCATCCGCTTGGCGCCACCGGCGCGATGATTTTGGGCACCGTGCTCGACGAGCTCGAGCGCACCAACAAGGCGACCGCCTTGGTGACGCTGTGCATCGGCGGCGGCATGGGCACCGCGACCATCATCGAGCGCGTCTAACGAGCTGCCGTAGGGTGGGCAAAGCGAAGCGTGCCCACCATTGCTGTCTCCGCGAAGGATGGTGGGCACGGCGCAAGAGCGCCTTTGCCCATCCTACGAGATCTCAAGTCAACCGCCGCGCCTGAGATCGGCTGCGGCACCGAGGAGCAACCAACATGGCTTACAAGAACTTTAGGGTTGAGACCGATTCCGACGGCATCGCGCTCGTCACCTGGGACATCCCGGGCCGTTCGATGAACGTGCTCGACGAGACCTCGACCAGCGAGCTCGATGCGATCGTCAAGGAAACCACGGCCGACGCCGCCGTGAAGGGCGTCGTCATCACCTCCGCCAAGGAGGCGTTCTGCGCCGGCGCCGACCTGTCGATGCTCGAGGGCATGAACCAGGCCTACGCCAAGGTCTTGAAGGAGCAGGACGAGACCGCCGCAAACCAGATGCTGTTCGACCAGAGCCGGCGCTTCTCGCAGGTGCTGCGTTCGATCGAGACCTCCGGCAAGCCGTGGGCGGCCGCGATCAACGGCCTCGCGCTCGGCGGCGGTTTCGAGATCACGCTGTGCTGCCACTACCGCGTCGCGGCGGAAAATCCCAAGACGCGCCTCGGCCTGCCCGAGGTCAAGGTCGGCCTGTTCCCCGGCGCCGGCGGCACGCAGCGCGTGCCGCGCCTGGTGCCGCCGCAGGACGCGATGACGATCCTGCTCAAGGGCGATCCGGTCACGGTCGAGAAGGCCAAGGCGCTTAATCTGATTCACGCCATCGTTCCCGCAGGCGACCTCGTCAAGGCGGCGAAGGACTGGATCAAGGGTGGCGGCAAGGCGGTCGCGCCCTGGGACGAGAAGGGCTTCAAGCTGCCGGGCGGTCCGGTGTTCTCCAAGGCCGGCATGATGATGTTCCCGGCTGGCAACGCGATCTATCGCCGGGAGACCTACGACAATTATCCGGCCGCGCGCGCGATCATGAGCTGCGTCTATGAAGGCCTGCAGTTGCCGATCGACGCCGCGCTGCGCGTCGAGTCGCGCTACTTCACCTCGGTGCTGCGTTCGAAGGAAGCAGCCGCGATGATCCGCAGCCTGTTCCTGTCGATGCAGGAGCTGAACAAGGGCGCGCGCCGCCCGAAGGACGTAGCCCCGACCAAGGTGAAGAAGATCGCGGTGATCGGCGCCGGCTTCATGGGTGCGAGCGTCGGCTACGTCTCGGCCCGCGCCGGTCTCGACGTCGTCCTGATCGACCGCGACCAGGAGAGTGCCGACAAGGGCAAGGCGCATGCTCAGAAGGTGATCGAGGAGCAGATCAAGAAGGGCCGCGCCAAGCCCGGTGACGCCGACGCGCTGCTCGCGCGCATTACGCCGACTGCCGATTATGCTGCACTCAAGGACGTCGACCTCGTCATCGAGGCCGTGTTCGAGGATCGCAAGGTCAAGGCTGATACCTTCGCGAAGGCGCAGGAGCATATGAAGCCGGACGTGATCTTCGCGTCGAACACCTCGACGCTGCCGATCACCTCGCTGGCCGAGGGCTTCAAGGACCAGGGCAAATTCGTCGGCATCCACTTCTTCTCGCCGGTCGAGAAGATGATGCTGGTCGAGATCATCAAGGGCAAGAACACCGGCGACCTCGCGCTCGCGACCGCGCTCGATTACGTCCGGCAGATCGGCAAGACGCCGATCGTCGTCAACGACAGCCGCGGCTTCTTCGCCAATCGCTGCGTCGGCCGCTACGTCGCCGAAGGCAACGAGATGTTCCTCGAAGGCGTGCCGCCGGCGATGATCGAGAACTGCGCCAAGATGGCCGGCATGCCGGTCGGTCCGCTCTCGCTCTCGGACGAAGTCGCACTCGACCTCGGGCTCAAGATCATGAAGGCGACGGAAGCCGATCTCGGCCCGAACGCCATCAACCCCGATCAGAAGAAGCTGATGGTGGAGATGGTCGAGAAGCAGGGCCGTCTCGGCCGCAAGAACAGCAAGGGCTTCTACGACTACCCCGAGAAGGGCAAGGGCCAGAAGAGCCTGTGGCCGGGCCTCTCGGCGCTGCAGCCGAAGCAGCTCGATCCCGACACGCTCGACATCGAGGAGCTGAAGCAGCGCTTCCTGGTGGTGCAGGCGGTGGAAGCCGCGCGCACGGTCGAGGACCACGTCATCACCGACCCGCGCGAGGCGGATGTCGGCTCGATCCTCGGCTTCGGCTTCGCGCCGTTCACCGGCGGCACGCTGTCCTACATCGACTTCATGGGCACGAAGAAATTTGTCGAGCTCTGCCACACGCTGGAGGCGAAGTACGGCTCGCGCTTCACCCCGCCGAAGCTTCTCGAGGAGATGGCCGCGAAGGGAGAAACCTTCTACGGCCGATTCGCGCCGAAGAAGGCTGCAGCCTGACCACCCAAGATCATTTGAGAAGAAAGGCCGGATCGTCGATCCGGCCTTTTTGTTTGGGGAGACGTCATCACGGTTGCGTCAGATTTGTTCCCGGCTTGTGGAACCAATCACAGAATTCGCGTAGGACCCGTGTCAGAGTCCCCCGCTGCCGTGGTGTCGCGCAATTGTCATAGGCGTGTCGAAGCGGCGCCGTTCTTTTGCTCGGCCCTGGCACTAGTCTTGCTCCGGGTCAGGGTTCCGAATCCGGTTGGGACACTTGCCGAGCCATCGGCAGGTTGAAGACAAAATAAGAAAGTATCCTTGATGAACTCTTTGGTGCTGCGGAAGACCGCGCTCGGTCGCGATCTCACCGCGAAATATGCTGTTGGACCCACAACTGGCCGCCTCTCGCCGCAACAGAAGCCGGCGCGCCTGCGCCGCAAGGGGCCGATGCTTTGGGCCGCTTTGGCGTTACTTGTGCTGGCGGCGGATTTTATGCTGGCTTCCCTCGCCTGGCTCGCCGTCGACTTCGTCATGGGCTGAGACCGCCCGCGCGTGCAGCAGGTAGGCCGCCGCGAAGTAGGCGAGCTGGCAGACGGCAAGACAGATGGCGATGACGGTCACACCCGCCATCATGCCGAATCCGTAAGCGCGAAGAATGATTGCCGAGAAAACTGCGATCGCCGGCGCAATCAATATCAGCGCCCAGATCCTGAAAACATAACCTGTCGCTATTCCCACCAATGCACTTGCGACGATCAGGACCAAGGCAATCGTCAAGTTCGGCTCCGATGAAATAATCCTCTAACAATTCCGCCAAGCTCGCGCGCTTTACGGGTACTGACAAGACAGCACTACTTACATTCGGCGAACAGTAGTTCATAAGTCTAATGATAGGTACGATGATCCGGCGAGATGGGTTCGCGCCCAGCCCGCCCCAGGGCAAATAAAACGGGCCGGATCGACGATCCGGCCCGTTTTATTTGCGGTCTCCGAGCGGCGAGAACGCCCGGCCCGAGACCGCATCGTCGGCAAGACTCGCTCTCCAGCTGCCTTCATCGCCGCGGCCAATGCGAACCTCGAAGCGCCAGCCATTCTGGTTGGTGAAGGCGATGTCCGTTCCGCCCTTCTTCCTGGCATAGCTGCACGGATATTCGGTCGGCCGATCGGGAAAGACGATTTTTCCTTCCTTGCTCTCGAACACGGCCGAGGTGACCTGCGGATGGATCATGAAGATGCAATTGCGCTGCGGCAGGTCCGGCGTCGACAAGCCAAGCATCGCGAGCGGCGCGCCCGCGGCGGTCATAAGGACGATAATGTTCATCGCGGCGGCTGTCCCATGGAGGTGCTCCGCGATTTCGACGTGGCCGCCGATCGAATGGTTCACAAAGAAAAAGGCCGGATCGTCGATCCGGCCTTTCGATTGTTGCATCTTGCGATGCGCTTACTTCGCCTGCGCAAGGCCTTCCTTCTTCAGCGCCTCTTGGACCTGCGGCCGCGCCGCAACGCGAGCCTTGTAGGCGGTCAGGTTCGGCATGGCCGAGAGGTCGAACTCCATCCGATCGCCCCAGGTCAGCATCGTGAAGAGATAGCCGTCGGCCACCGTGAACTGCTTTCCCATGAGGTAGTCGCGGCCGGCGAGCTGGCTGTCGATGTATGTCAGCTTGCCCATGACGCGATCCCTGAAGAAGGCCTTGGCCTCGTCGTTCAGCGCCGGCGCGAACAGCGGTCCGAAGCTCTTGTGCACCTCCGAGGTGAGGAAGTTCAGCCATTCGAGCAGCTTGTAGCGCTCGGAGCTGCCGTGAGCTGGCGCCAGCGCCTTGGCCGAAGCCTGGTCGGCGATCATCTGGACAATGACCGGGCCTTCGGTCACGATCTCGCCACTGTCGAGGCCCAGCGCAGGGACCTGGCCCTTCGGGTTCAGCTTCAGATAATCCTCACCATTTTCGAGCTTCTTGGCCCGGATATCGACCTTGACCAGCTCATAGGGCAGGCCGGCTTCCAGGAGCGCGATGTGGGGGGACAGGGAGCAGGCGCCGGGCGAGTAATAGAGTTTCATGGAATTTCTTTCTCTTGACGCTTGGTTGGGGCGAAGGAACGCCTACATGCATTTGCATCCAATAGTCAAGATTGATGCAGGTGCATTGAGTGAGGTAAGAGACGGGACGACGAGCTTGAGCGGGACCATGAAACGCAAACCATCGACCGAGGCAACTTCGGCCTGGATCCGCCTGATGCGGGTGCAGAGCCGCGTGCTCGATTGCGTCGAGCAGGACTTGAAGAAGGCGGGGTTCCCGCCGCTGGCCTGGTACGACGCGCTGCTCGAATTGTCGCGAGCGCCCTCGGGAGAGCTGCGGCCGGTGGAACTCGAGCGGCAAATGCTGATCCCGCAATACTCCACTTCGCGCCTGATCGATCGCCTGGTCGACGAGGGGCTCGCCTCCCGGCGCGAATGCAAGATCGACAAGCGCGGCCAGTTCGTGGAGATCACGGAAGCCGGCCGCGAGTTGCAGAAGCGGATGTGGGGCGCCTATTCGGCCGCGATCGAAAAGTATGTCGGCTCGAAACTGTCCGATGCGGATGCCGTCAAGCTCAGCGGTCTGCTCGACCGTCTCGGCTGCTCGTGCGGCGAGATGAAACTGCCGCCCATCCACGTCAACGAAACCACGCCGTCTCGATGATCGTGCGGCACACCAGCTCGTCCGTGCACCCCCTGGGTTCGCGGACCACCCCGTCACCCGCGCGCCTTCGATCGAAGCGCCCTTTTTGATTAGAGTTTGATATGGCGCGAGACCAGATCGATATGACGCCGCTGCAGTCGCGCGACGAGCTCGTCGCGTGGTTCGAGGCCGGCTGCAAGGACCCGTCCGAATTCCGCATGGGCACCGAGCACGAGAAGACGCCGTTCACGCTCGAAGGCCACCGTCCGGTGCCTTACGAGGGTGCGCGGGGCATCGGCGCGCTGCTCGAAGGCATGAAGCTCCTGCTCGGCTGGGAGCCGATCATGGAGAAGGGCAACATCATCGGCCTCTACGACGTCACCGGCGGCGGCGCCATCTCGCTCGAGCCCGGCGGACAGTTCGAGCTCTCCGGCGCGCCGGTCGAGAACGTGCATCAGACCCAGAGCGAGCTGATGGCGCATCTGGCGCAGGTGCGCGAGATCGCGACCCCGCTCGGCATCGGCTTCCTCGGGCTCGGCATGACGCCGTCCTGGTCGCGCGCCGACATCCCGGTGATGCCCAAGGGCCGCTACAAGATCATGACCAATTACATGCCGAAGGTCGGCCAATACGGCCTCGACATGATGTACCGGACCTGCACGGTGCAGACCAATCTCGACTTCTCCTCCGAAGCCGACATGGTCAAGAAGCTGCGCGTCTCGCTCGCGCTGCAGCCGGTCGCGACCGCGCTGTTTGCCAATTCGCCGTTCACCGAGGGCAAGCCGAACGGCTTCCTGTCGTTCCGCTCCGAGATCTGGCGCGACACCGACAATGCGCGTTCGGGCATGATGCCGTGGGCATTCGAGGACGGCATGGGTTTCGAGCGCTATGTCGACTACGCGCTCGACGTGCCCATGTATTTCGTCAAGCGCGACGAGGATTACATCGACGTCTCGGGCTCCTCGTTCCGCGCCTTCTTCGACGGCCGCAACAACAATCTGCCCGGTGAACGCCCGACGCTGTCGGACTGGGCCAATCATCTTTCGACGATCTTCCCGGAGGTGCGCCTCAAGCGCTATCTCGAGATGCGCGGCTCCGATGGTGGCCCGTGGGGCCGCCTGCCGGCGCTGTCGGCTTTCTGGGCCGGGCTGCTCTACGACGATGTGTCGCTCGATGCCGCCTGGGACCTCGTGAAGCACTGGACCGCGCATGAGCGCCAGGCCCTGCGCGACGACGTGCCGCGGTTCGGCTTCAAGGCGCGGATCAAGGACCGCTATCTGTTCGAGATCGCCAAGGAATGCCTCGTTCTGGCCCATGCCGGCCTGCGCCGCCGCGGCCGGATCGACCAGCTCGGCCGCGACGAAACCCGGCATCTGGAGCCGCTCGATCGCATCATCGATTCCGGCCGGACCCCGGCCGAGGAGATGCTGGAGAAGTTCAACGGCGCCTGGAACGGCTCCGTGGAACCGGCCTACGCGGAATACGCGTTCTAGGCCAGAGGCCGACGACCAGGACCTGAGCCGTTCATCGCCCATACAGGTTTGCGGCGATCAAATGACCGGCTGAAAAAACCTGAGCGCCGTCAATAACTCGAAAGCTGTTCCAATGGGGAAGGGCCGCCTGCGTGGGGCCGTCATGGCAAGCGTCGTGGCCTGCGCCACGTTGCTTGCGCTCGTGTTTGCGAGCGCGCCTGCGCGCGCCCAGACGGCGTTCGACCGGCCCGGCGGCGACTATTTCAGCTCGCCGGTGACGTCAGGTGACCCCGAGGATTGCGCGCTGCAGTGTGAGCGTGACCGCCGCTGCCGCTCCTGGAGCTTCAACTATCCCGACGTCGAAGGCGGCTCGGCAGTGTGCTGGCTCAAGAACACGGTGCCGCCGCGTGTCCCGGGCAGCTGCTGCATCTCCGGTGTGCGTGGCGCCGGCGTGATCGAGCCGCGGATCGAAGGCGTTGAAACGTCGATCGACCGCCCCGGCGGCGACTTGCGCAATTTCGAGATCAAGGACGGCGAAGGCGAAGAGGCCTGCAAGGCCGCCTGCATCGCCGACAACAAGTGCCGCGCCTTCACCTATGCCCGTCCCGGCTACACCGGGCGTGAAGCGCGCTGCTTCCTGAAAAAGGAAATCAAGCCGCCGCGCCGCAAGGCGGGCTTCACGTCGGGCGTAGTCAGATAGCGCGCAGCACCTTCACGCGCGGCGAATCCAGCGACCCGCTCCTCAATTCGCTGCCGACACCAGCCTGTCCCCGCACGCATTCGCGTAGAACTTGCCACCGCATTGGCGCTTGATGGCGGCGCAGCGCACCGCGGGAGACGCATTTTCCGGAACGCTGAAGCCGCAGCTCAGGCCGTCGGCACTGCGACTCGTCTTGCCGGCGGCAAAGGCGGCGCTGGAGGCGGTGATGCAGACGACGAGGAAGGCCGCGGCGGCGATTTCGATCAGCAGTCTCATGGACGTTTCCTCCACACTGATGGCTGAATCTGCCCTCAATCTAGCACCGAATCCGCATCTCTCCGTACGCTTCCGGGTTCCCAAATCGGCCCGTTCCTTGCATAAATTTACGCCAGCGCAGTGCACGGCCGCGCCAGGGATGGTTCCGGTGCAGGGGCAAGACGCGTAGAGTTAGTGGTGTTCTCGCGACCAGGAAGTGACGGCCTTGCAAGATCAATCGTTCCAGCCAAGTTTTCCGGCCTCCGGCCAGCCCATCGACGAGCTCGCGCTGGCTGACGTCAAGGGCGCGATCCTGGCGAAGCTGCGCCTTGCCATCGGCAAGGATGCGGGCATGGCCACCAAGCACGACTGGTACCAGGCCGCAGCGCTCGCGCTGCGCGACCGCATCGTGCATCGCTGGCTCACGGCCGAGAAGCACAGCTACGATGCGGGACGCAAGCGCGTCTATTATCTCTCGCTCGAATTCCTGATCGGCCGTCTCTTCACCGACGCGCTGAACAACATGGGGCTGCTCAAGATCTTCGAGGTCGCGCTCGGCGATCTCGGCGTGTCGCTGCCTGAGCTCCGCAAATGCGAGCCGGATGCCGCGCTCGGCAATGGCGGCCTGGGGCGGCTCGCCGCCTGCTTCATGGAGAGCATGGCCACGCTCTCGATCCCCGCGATCGGCTACGGCATCCGCTACGATTACGGCCTGTTCCGCCAGATCATCAATCAGGGCTGGCAGCAGGAATATCCGGACGAATGGCTGAGCTTCGGCAATCCCTGGGAATTGCAGCGGCCCGAGGTGATCTATCACGTCCATTTCGGCGGTGGCGTCGAGCATGTCGACGACAAGGGCCGCGACCGCGCGATCTGGCATCCGGCCGAGACCGTGCAGGCGATCGCCTATGACACGCCGATCGTCGGCTGGCGCGGCCAGCACGTCAACGCGCTCCGCCTGTGGTCGGCACGCTCGCCCGATCCGTTGAAGCTCGACGCCTTCAACAAGGGCGACTATGTCAGCGCCAGCGCCGAGCAGTCGCGCGCGGAAGCCATCTGCAAATTCCTCTATCCGAACGACGAGAGCCCGGCGGGACGCGAGCTGCGGCTGCGCCAGGAGTATTTCTTCGTCTCCGCTTCGCTTCAGGACCTGGTCAATCGCCACCTGACCTCCGACGGCCAGCTTCGCAGCCTCGCAATGAAGGTCGCGGTCCAGCTCAACGACACGCATCCGAGCCTCGCCGTCACCGAGCTGATGCGCATCCTGGTCGACCTGCACAATTTCCGCTGGGACGAGGCCTGGAAGATCACGGTCGCAACGCTGTCCTACACCAACCACACGCTGTTGCCCGAGGCGCTGGAGACCTGGCCGGTCGAACTGTTCGAGCAGCTGTTGCCGCGCCATCTCGAGATCATCTACCGCATCAACGTGCAGCATCTGGCGCTGGCCGAAGCGCGCGCGCCCGGCGACATCGATTTCCGTGCCTCGGTTTCGCTGATCGACGAGAGGAGCGGACGCCGCGTGCGCATGGGCCAGCTCGCCTTCGTCGGCTCGCACCG
This sequence comes from Bradyrhizobium sp. LA6.1, assembly GCF_040547805.1. NCBI lineage: Bacteria > Pseudomonadati > Pseudomonadota > Alphaproteobacteria > Hyphomicrobiales > Nitrobacteraceae > Bradyrhizobium > Bradyrhizobium sp. LA6.1. The sequence continues at coordinate 673,634 of NZ_JBEPQK010000004.1, forward strand.
CATCAACGGCGTCTCGGCGATGCATTCGGACCTGATGCGCGAGACCGTGTTCCACGATCTCAACCATCTCTATCCCGGCCGCATCACCAACAAGACCAACGGCATCACCTTCCGCCGCTGGCTGATGCTGGCGAATCCGAAGCTGACCGACCTGCTGCGCGAGACCTGCGGCGAAGCCGTGCTCGACGATCCGACCCAGCTCAGCCTGATCGAAGCCCGCGCCAGCGACGTCGAATTCCAGAAGAAGTTCCGCAGCGTCAAGCTTCACAACAAGACCGCGCTGGCGCGCCTGATCGGCGAGCGGCTCGGCATCAAGGTCGATCCGACCGCGCTGTTCGACGTGCAGATCAAGCGCATTCACGAATACAAGCGCCAGCTCCTCAACATCATCGAGACGGTGGCGCTGTACCAGGCGATGAAGGACGACCCCAACGGCAACTGGGTGCCGCGGGTGAAAATCTTCGCCGGCAAGGCGGCGGCGAGCTACCGCTACGCAAAATTGATCATCAAGCTGGTCAACGACGTCGCGGACGTCGTCAACAACGATCCCGCGATCGGCGGCAAGCTCAAGGTCGTCTTCCTGCCCGACTACAATGTCAGCCTTGCGGAGGTGATCATTCCCGCGGCCGATTTGTCCGAGCAGATCTCGACCGCCGGCATGGAGGCCTCCGGCACCGGCAACATGAAGCTGTCGCTGAACGGCGCGCTCACCATCGGCACGCTCGACGGCGCCAACATCGAGATCCGCGACCATGTCGGCGCGGAGAATATCGCGATCTTCGGCATGGAGGCCGGCGACGTGATGATCCGCCGCAAGCAAGGGCTGGATGCCTCCGACGTGATCCGCAATTCGCCAAAGCTCCAGCGCGCCATCAATGCGATCGGCACCGGCGAGTTCTCGCCCGGTGATCCCGGCCGCTTCGAATCCATCGCGCACGCGCTGCGCTATCTCGACCACTACATGGTCAGCGCCGATTTCGATTCCTATTACGAAGCGCAGCGCAGCGTCGACGCACGCTGGCAGGTGGCGCCGGCCTGGACGCGCGCCTCCATCCTCAATGTCGCGCGCATGGCCTGGTTCTCCTCGGACCGCACCATCCGCGAATATGCCGAGGAGATCTGGAACGTGCCGGTCAATCCGACCACGCCGTTGCTGCCAGATCTGCGCGACGTCGCGGGCTGATTTTCCGCAACGTGAAATCGGCGTTACCTGCGAGGTTATTGATTTGGCAGGATAGGCATCATATTACGGCTTGAGCTTTTCTGGCCGGAGTCGATCGTGCCTGTCGGCGAGTATACGAGCCCGGATGGGCAGCTTCGATTGCTGGTCATATGTCCCGACGGGGACTGGACGCTGGAGTTCGACGGATTCTCCTGGCACACGCACGGCAGCATCCTTGCCAGTCTTTCAGGCAAGGACGAGGAAGCTGCCATCGGCGACTTCGTCGCCGATCTGATCAGCGGCAAGAGTATCATTGCGCTGAAGCGCATAGGAGGCTCCGTCGCGGATGCCTGGGTCACAGATGATCCGGCAGACGATGTGTTGAGTTCGCAGCAATATGGCCCTGGTGATGAGACGATGGAGTTTCGTCGTTGGGACGGAAGCTCAGTAGAGGTCTAATCCCATGCACGCCAAGCTCCCGCACCCGTTCGACGACGCCACCCGCATCACCGCCGGTGACAGCAGCTGGCAGGGGCACACCAGCGACGATTACTGGGCCTTTGTCGGCCCGTTCGGTGGCGCCACGGCCGCGACGATCCTGCGCGCGCTGATCGACCATCCGCAACGCGCCGGCGATCCGCTGGCCCTCACCGTCAATTACTGCGCGCCGATCGCCAAGGGGCCGTTCGATCTGGACGTGCGGCTGGTGAAGGCCAATCGCTCCAGCCAGCATTGGAGCGTCGAACTGTCGCAGGGCGGCGGCGAGGTCGCAACGCTCGCCACCGCCGTGTTCGCCGAGCGCCGGCCCTCCTGGGAGCACAGGGTGGCGCAATATCCGGACGCCACGGCGTTCGAGGCAACGCTGCCATTCCCAAAGATCTCGGCGTCCTGGGCCAACCAGTATGAATTCCGCTTCGTCGAGGGCGAGATGCGGATCGGCCCGCCGCAGACCGAGCTCGCTGGCACCTATTCCAAGCTCTGGATCGGCGACCGCACGCCGCGCAAGCTCGACATGCTGTCGCTGATGTCGATGTCGGACGCCTTCTTCGGCCGCATCTTCCACGCCAGGCGCGAGCTGGTGCCGTTCGGCACGGTGTCGCTGACGACGTATTTTCACACCGACAGCGAGGAGCTCGCCGCCGAGGACATCACGCGCGTGCTCGCGACGGCCGATTCGAAGATCATGCACAGGAGCTATGCCGATCAGAACGCCGAGCTGTGGTCGCCGAACGGCAGGCTGCTCGCGACCACGACGCAGATCGCGTATTTCAAGGCGTGAGGTCTCGCTCCGGCGTCGTCCCCGCGAACGCGGGGACCCATAGCCACAAGGAGCAGTTTGGCGAAGATTCGTAGTGATCATCGCCGCTACCCGCACTGCACTCCCTTGAGAGATCACGCGGTATGGGTCCCCGCGTTCGCGGGGACGACACCGAGTGTGAGGTTCGCGCTACTCGCCACAAAAAAAGGGCGGCCTCTCAGCCGCCCTTTTGCATTTCAAGCGATACGGACCTACTCCGCCGCGAGCTTCACGTCCGGCGCGGCTGCGCGCACTTCGGCGTCGACCTGGGCTTCGAACTTGGCAAAGTTCTTCTGGAACATGCCGACCAGCGCGCGGGCGGTCTTGTCGAACTCGTCCTTGTCCTTCCAGGTGTTGACCGGATTGAGGATCTCGGCCGGCACGCCCGGCAGCGCGGTCGGGACCGCGAAGCCGAAATATTTGTCGGTGCGGAATTCCACGTTGCGAAGCGAGCCGTCGAGCGCGGCGGTAAGCAGCGCGCGCGTCACCTTGATCGGCATGCGCGAGCCGGTGCCATACTTGCCGCCGGTCCAGCCGGTGTTGACCAGCCAGCAATCGACATTGTGCTGGGCGATGAGGTCGCGCAGCATGTTGCCATAGACGCTGGGGTCGAGCGGCAGGAAGGGCGAACCGAAGCAGGTCGAGAATTCCGGCTGCGGCTCGTTGCCGAGACCGCGCTCGGTACCGGCGACCTTGGCGGTGTAGCCGGACAGGAAGTGATACATCGCCTGCGCTGGCGAGAGCTTTGCGATCGGCGGCAGCACGCCGAAGGCGTCGGCAGCGAGCATCACCACGTTCTTCGGCTGCGGCGCGCGGCCGGTGCGCGAAGCGTTCGGGATGAAGTCGAGCGGGTACGCGGAGCGCGTGTTCTCGGTCTTGGAGCCGTCGTCGAAATCGACGATTCGGGTGTCCTCGTCGAGCACGCAGTTCTCGAGCACCGCGCCGAAGCGCGTCGACGCCGCATAGATCTCGGGCTCGGCTTCCTGCGAGAGCTTGATGCACTTGGCATAGCAGCCGCCTTCGAAGTTGAACACGCCGTTCGGGCCCCAGCCGTGCTCGTCGTCGCCGATCAGCGTGCGGTTCGGATCGGCCGACAGCGTGGTCTTGCCGGTGCCTGATAGCCCGAAGAAGATCGCGGTGTCGCCATTAGCGCCGACATTGGCCGAGCAGTGCATCGGCATCACGCCGCGCTCGGGCAGATAGTAGTTCAGCGTGGTGAAGACCGACTTCTTCATCTCGCCGGCATAATAGGAGCCGCCGATCAGGACGATCTTGCGGGCGAAATCGATCGCGACGACATTCTCCGACTTGCAGCCGTGGCGTTTCGGATCGGCGCGGAAGCTCGGCATGTCGATGATGGTGAGCTCCGGCGTGAAGCTCGGCAGCTCGACCGCCTCGGGGCGGATCAGCAGCGTACGGATGAACAGCGAGTGCCAGGCGAGCTCGGTGAACACGCGGGTCTTGATCCGGTAGGCCGGATCGGCGCCGCCATAGAGGTCCTGCGCGAACAGACTCTTGCCTTCGGCGTGCTTGAGGAAGTCCTGGTAGAGCGTCTCGAACTGCTCTGCGGTGATCGACTGGTTGCCGGCCCACCACATCTTCTTGTCGGTGGTGGCGTCACGCACCGTGAACTTGTCCTTCGGGCTGCGGCCGGTGAACTCACCGGTGTCGGCGCAAAGCGAACCGTCTGCCGACAGCACCGCCTCGCCCGCAGAAAGTGAGTATTGATAGAGTTGCGGCGCGCCGAGGTTCCAGTGAACCCGTTTGAGATTCTTTAAGCCGAATTTGTCGGCACCGAAGGCACCGTTGCGCACGCCCGTCTCTTGCACGAAAAATCCTCCTAGAACCCGCGACACTCAGCGCGACCAAGCTTTGGCGCCATCGCAGTCACCGTGAATTATAGGCCGTCCGGCCTCGGTTGAACGACGTAATAATGGTGAACGCTGGCGTTGCCAAGCCGATCTCGCAGGATTTGGTTTATTCAAGGACCGCGCCAAATGCCGCGCATGTCAGCCCTGAGCAGGCGCATCAAAAAATCGCGAATGATCGCGCAACCAAATGCGCAATTCGGCGTTTCCTGTGGTTATTGCGACGCACAATCCCGGACCGTCCTATCGTACCTCGCCTTCGCCGATGAGCGCGAACGGCCCCCACATCGCGGGATAGGCGTTGCGCGGTGACGAGGTGTCATCAATGTACGTCAACATCGCGCGGCGCAAAGCTTCGGCACGGCCGATTTTTGGTTCGTTCTTGAGCAGTTCGAAAGTCGACGTGGTCAAGCGGGTGGCAGCTTCCGAATCCACGGCCCAATGCGAGACCAGCAGCGCACGTGCACCCGCGTAGAAGAACGAGCGCGCCAGCCCCGACAGGGCCTCGGCGCCGGGCTTGTCGCCGGCGATGGTGTTGCAGGCCGACAGCACAACCCAATCCGCGTTGAGCTTGAGCTGAGCGACTTCACTTGCCGTGAGCAAGCCGTCATCCAGCTCCGTCGGCCGATCGGGAATGGAGAGTGCAAGCGAGGGCTCGCCCAATCCCTTGATATCGCCGGCCACGAGACCGTGGGTGGCAAAGTAGATGATGCTGTATTGAGCAAGCGCTGCACGCTTCAGCGTCGTTTCGCTGGCATCGCGGCCGAGATGGATGTCGGCCTCGGCCGCGCCGACATCCTTTGCTACCGCGTTCAACTCATCCGCGGTATCCGGCAGTTGCGGCAGCGCCTGCGCAAGCCGCGCGCGATCGACGCCGGCACCGCGCCAAAAATCGCTATAGGCAATTGTTGCAATGTTGCGTGCAGCGACCTTGCCGCTTGCCGCGCGACGATCGGCCGGCCCTTCCAGCGCGGGATTGAACACGGGATCGCCAAAGCCGGTCATCGGCTTCACGCCCTGCTCCCGACGCGCGACCGCACGCAGCGATTTCAGACTGACCACCGAGGGCAGCACCGACACCGCCTGACGCCGCAACAGCCAGGCGGCGCTGCGATAGCCTTCGAGCGTGTCCGGGATCGCAGCTTGCGGCGTCTCTGTGACGAGCAGATGAAACGGCAACGCCGTTAGCGCGGCCGACGGCACCACCAGCAGGTTGCGCTTGTCCTTCGTCAGCCCTTCGACCGGGCCGAGCAGCGCGACATAGAGCTCGTTGGCGAGCCCGAGGTCGAACAACCCTGATTTGCCGGAGGCATCGCGCGCCTTGCCGACATCGAGCCCCTTGCGGAATGCAGTCACCTTCTGCGTCAGCGCGTCCGCGCCGAGCGGAATCTCCTTCCAGTCGACGCCTTCGCGCGTGATCGCGACGACATAGCTCTGCTTGTCGACGACGGAGTAGAGCACCATCGCCTCGTCGGGCGACAGCAAGGGCTGGATATCCTTGACCGCCAGCGGCAGGGGGTTGGAGAGCGACGCATAATCGGGAAACTCGACCGCGAGCGTCTTCTGCAAGCCTGTGCGCTCGTTCGCTATCGCCGCGATCCGCACCCGGCTGCGCTGCTCGGCCGCGACGTCGCGCTGGGCCGGTTGCTTCGACACCGCGGCGATGATCGCCTTGTCGAGCGCCTCGGACTCGGCCGCAAGATCCTGATCCCGGCGCACGAGCTCGGCGAGCCGGTCGCTGCCGGCAGCAAGGCGCACGGCCAGCTTGTTCACGGCGGACGCGGCGGAGGATTGCGTGCCGCGCTGGATCGCGGCGAGCGCCTCGTCCAGCGCCTTGTCGTCAGGCAGCAGATATTGCTGTCGCGCGGCGAACAGGACCGGCAGCACGACGCGCAGCTGCGCGCGATTGGTCGCAAGCGTCTTTTCCGCGAGCGGCAGCGCATCGGCGTTCCGCCCGGAGACGTAGAGGAAATAAGCGAGATTGCTGGTCGAGGTCGCAACGTCCGGATGATCGGGACCGAGCGCACGTTCGCGGATCGACAGCGCACGGCGATAGAGCGGCTCCGCATCGGCATAGCGCTGCTGGTGCTCGTAGAGACCGGCGAGATTGTTCAGCGAGCGCGCGACGTCGGGATGGTCCGGTCCCAGCACCTTTTCGCGGATCGCGAGCGAGCGCCGGATCGGCGCCTCGGCATCCGCGTCGCGGTTGAGGTCGCGATCGAGCTGGCCGAGATTGTTCAGGAGCGTCGCGACCGCCGGATGCTCGGGGCCACCGGCCTTCTGGTAGATCGCGAGCGCGCGCTGAAACAACGGCTCGGCTTCGGCCTGACGCTGCTGCTTGACATAGTATGTGGCGAGATTGTTGAGGGACTGACCGACGTCGGGATGCTCGCGCGACAGCGCCTTCTCGCGCACAGCGAGCGCACGCTTGAACAGCGGCTCGGCCTCTGCAAAGCGGCTCTGCCTCTGATAGAGCGCGGCGAGGTTGTTCAGCACCGGTGCGATCTCGACACTGTCGAGACTGGTCCCCTTCTCCATCAGTGCAATGGCGCGCTTGTAGAGCGGCTCGGCCTGGTCGTCGTGACCCTGGTCGGCGTAGATCTGCGCGAGGTTGTTGAGCGCGCCCGCGAGATCACGATTGTTGGTGGTCTTCTCGAGAGACGCCACCATGGCCTGCGCCAGCGGCAGCGCCTCCGAATATTTGCCGGCGCTTCGGAGTGCGTTGATCCGCGCGCTCTCCGCGGCGAGACCTTTCTGGGCAAAGCCGGGCGTGGCAAGCGATGCGGTGATCGCGAGCGCCAAACCCGCAACCAGCGTCAAACGACGGCGTATCATGAACCCTCTCGCTGCCGACTTCGAACCATTACGGTCTTGGGTCGCAGCGATGGGGGGCAGCGTTCAAATTGTTGCGCGCTAGTCCACCTTCGCGCGCGCTTCGCCAGCAAGGCGGACCAGCATCTTGCGCAGCGCCGTGCCGTCAGTCACCCGCTCCGGGAAGTTCAGCCGCAGCGCAGTCTGGCCATCCTGCATGTCGAGACCTTCGGGGTCGCAGCCGGTGCAGCGCCAGTCGCCCTCCGCCGCGCCGAGGAGTTTTGTTGCATAGAGGCCCATGGCGTCGCGGTGGTCGGCATTCATGTGCGCGACCGCCCCCTCCTCCGCCGCCAGCAGATCCTCGGCGTCGGTGAGGTCCGTCAGGAACTGCTCGGGCTTGAGATCGACGATGCGGCCGAAGCCGGCGACCAGATGGGTTCCCGTGGGCCGAATTCTGAAGAAAGAGAAATCCTTAAACGAAACAAACGCTTCGGCCGATGGATGGGCATTAAGATACCGCCGCTGGAGCAGATCCTTGTCGGCATCGGCCTGTTCCGCCCGGCCGGACAGCATGATTCGGGCGCCCTCCAGCGGATCGCCGGCCGCGCGCTCGTCCAGCATCAGGGAGACCCGGTGATCTGCCAGGATGTTCCTGGTGTGCACGGCCAGGCCCGAGATCAGCAGGATCGGCGAACCGTCGGGGTGGCTCGCCAGATTGACCAGGGAGCAATAGGGGTCGCCGCTGCCGGCCATCAGCGTTGCCAGCGCCCCCTGGCGCGAGCGCCTGAGCAGCGATTTGGCGAGCTTTCCGGGGTCGAAATCAGGGGTCGGGTGCATCGGCTTTCTCGGGTCAGGTGGTTGCAAGAGAGGTCTTTTTTCGGGTAAACGGGGGTCAGGTTATGGGTCGAAACGCGGCGAATCTGCTGCGCTTCGTGGAACTTGGTCACACTTCAGCCCAGCTTGCATTGCTCGGTGACAAGGTTCGACCGCCGACTTCGGCACCCATGTATGCGGCGCATCACTGGATTGCTCGCCGTTTCAAGCCACGACCCAAACGGAAAGCAGAAAGCAGAGGCTCATGCCCACAATCGCTTTGGTCGACGACGACCGCAACATTCTCACATCCGTCTCGATCGCGCTGGAGGCCGAAGGCTATCGCATCATGACTTACACCGACGGCGCCTCCGCGCTCGACGGCTTCCGCACCACCCAGCCCGATCTTGCCATCCTCGACATCAAGATGCCGCGCATGGACGGCATGGAAACGCTGCGCCGGCTGCGGCAGAAATCCGACCTGCCGGTGATCTTCCTGACCTCCAAGGACGAAGAGATCGACGAACTGTTCGGCCTCAAGATGGGCGCCGACGACTTCATCCGCAAACCGTTCTCACAGCGCCTGCTGGTCGAGCGCGTCAAGGCCGTGCTGCGCCGCTCTGCGCCGAAGGACCCGACCGTCGCGCCGAAGGAGAACGATGCCAAAGCGCTCGACCGCGGCCTGCTGCGCATGGACCCCGAACGGCACACCTGCACCTGGAAGAACGAGCCGGTGACGCTGACCGTCACCGAATTCCTGATCCTCCAGGCGCTGGCGACCCGGCCCGGCGTGGTGAAGAGCCGCAACGCGCTGATGGACGCCGCCTATGACGACCAAGTCTATGTCGACGACCGCACCATCGACAGCCACATCAAGCGGCTGCGCAAGAAGTTCAAGGTGACCGACAACGAGTTCGAGATGATCGAGACGCTCTACGGCGTCGGCTACCGCTTCAAGGAAGCCTGAGGCTCACGCGCCTTCACGAAAGACTGAGAGCATCGCCGGTTCTCGTTCCATCGGGACCGGGATGGCTCTAGGATGCGGGGACCCTTCGCACGAGATGTCCTAACGCGGGCGTAAGCATTGCTTGACCGAACGCAGCCTGACGAGAACCAGAATGCCGGGGATATCGCATCCGACGGCGTACCGGAGCACGTCGCCGACGATAAGCCGGCCGCGCAAGGTTGGCGGCCGCTGTCCTGGCTGACGCGCGCCGGTCAGTATTTCTTCGCGCTCTCCTTCTCGAGCCTGACCCGCCGCATCGTCTCGCTCAACCTCGCCGGCCTCGTCGCGCTGGTCGCGAGCATTCTCTATCTCTCGCAGTTCCGCGCCGGCCTGATCGACGCGCGTGCGCAGAGCCTGCTGGTGCAGGCCGAGATCATCGCCGGTGCCATCGGAGCGTCGGCGACCGTGCAGACCAACGCGATCACGGTCGATCCTGACCGCCTGCTCGATCTGAAGCTCGGCGACAGCTATGGCGAATCCGACGATTATTCGGCGCTGAATTTCCCGATCAGCCCGGAGCGCGTGGCACCCGTGCTGCGCACGCTGATCTCGCCGACCAAGACCCGCGCGCGGATATTCGATCCCAACGGGACGGTGCTGCTCGACAGCCGCGACCTCGAGAACGTGCTGATCTTCCCGTTGCCGCCGCCATCGCAGAAGCCCGGCGTGATCGAGCGCGGCCTGACCTCGATACGGCTCTGGATCAACCGCGGTGACCTGCCGCTGTATCGCGAGCTCGGGCGCGAGAACGGCAATGGCTATTCGGAAGTAAGCGACGCGCTCCAGGGCCAGAAGCGTTCGATGGTGCGGGTCAATTCGCGCGGCGAGGTGATCGTTTCGGTCGCAGTCCCCGTGCTGCGCTCGCGCGCCATCCACGGCGCCCTGATGCTGTCGACGCAGGGCGACGACATCGACCAGATGGTCACCGCCGAGCGCCTGGCGATCCTGAAGGTCGGCGGCGTCGCTGCCGCGGTCATGATCATGCTGTCGCTGCTGCTCGCCAGCACGATCGCAGGCCCGGTGCGCCGGCTCGCCGACAGCGCCGAGCGCGTCCGCCGCCGCATCAAGGCGCGCATCGAGATTCCCGACTTCACCCGGCGCCGCGACGAAATCGGTCACCTGTCCGGCGCGCTGCGCGACATGACCAGCGCGCTCTACAGCCGCATCGAGGCGATCGAGATGTTCGCCGCCGATGTCGCGCATGAACTGAAGAACCCGCTGACCTCGCTGCGCTCCGCGGTCGAGACGCTGCCGCTGGCGCGCAACGAGAACAGCCGCGCGCGCCTGCTCGAGGTGATCGAGCATGACGTCAAGCGGCTCGACCGCCTCATCTCCGACATCTCCGACGCCAGCCGCCTCGACGCCGAATTGCAGCGACAGGATGCGGTCCGGGTCGACCTGCGCCGCCTGCTGACGACGCTCGTATCCGTCGCCAATGAAACCAAGCTCGGCCATGACGTCGCGGTCGAAACGCGCTTCGAGGGCCGCGGCGCGACCGACGCGTTCTCCGTGACGGGCCACGATTCACGGCTCGGGCAGGTGGTCTCCAACCTGCTCTCCAACGCGCAGTCGTTCTCCGAGCCCGGCAGCAAGGTGCGCCTCACCTGCCGCCGCGTCCGTTCCGAGATCGAGATCGTGGTCGACGACGACGGTCCCGGCATCCGCGACGACGCGCTGGAGCGCATCTTCGAGCGCTTCTACACCGACCGTCCGCACCAGGGCTTTGGCCAGAACTCCGGCCTCGGCCTGTCGATCTCCAAGCAGATCGTCGATGCCCATGGCGGACGCATCTGGGCCGAGAACCGCCCGGGCCCGGCGGACGAGGACGGAGCGCCTACGGTTGTCGGCGCGCGTTTCGTGGTGAGGCTGCCGGCGCTATGAGCGACGGTGGCCCCAGCGTTCACGCCTCCGCAGTCAAGGTCGGGACTCTGGCGGTGCTGATCCGCGGGCCCTCAGGCTCCGGCAAGTCGCGCCTTGCCTTCGATTTGATCATGGCGGGACGCGCTGGCGTGGTCGAAAGGGCCGTTCTGGTCGGCGATGACCGTGTCCATCTGGCGACAGTCGGCGACGAAATTGAAGTCCGCCCCGCGCCGCTGCTGGCCGGCCTGATCGAGATTCGGGGACTGGGAATCCGCCGCTGCGACTTCGTGGAGCATGCGACCGTCGGCCTCGTGGTCGATCTGGACGCCGCCGACGCAGAACGGCTGCCTGCGGCGGAATCGCTGAAAACAAGCATTTTCGGTGTCGAAATACCGCGAATCCCCGTCGGGCGCGACTATTCGCCCCTCCCTTTGGTTGTTGCGGCCTTGACCACTACCAAGAGTTCATCTTCCGTTAACCCTTCAGGCGATTGTTTGAAGGGAAATGGTAACCATATGAACCCCACTATCGCGACCGAATAGACCGGCGCAGCTCCCCTCATCCATCCGTCTAGTTTCAGGGAGATACGCAACATCCCCTCTTGCGCGGGGGCTCTGGATGGTCAAAGTGGCGCGTTCGTGCGGTGCACCAAAAGCGCCCGCGAGGAGTTTTCCGATGATTGGTCTAGTACTTGTGACCCACGGGCGCCTTGCCGACGAATTCAAGGCAGCGCTTGAGCATGTCATGGGCCCACAAAAGCAAATCGAAGCGATCACGATCGGTGCCGAAGATGATTCCGATCTCTGCCGAAGCGACATCATCGAGGCGGTCAACCGCGTCGATTCCGGCGACGGCGTCGCGATCCTCACCGACATGTTCGGCGGCACGCCGTCGAACCTTGCAATATCCTGCATGAGCCGGCCGAAGGTCGAAGTGCTCGCGGGCATCAACCTTCCCATGCTGGTGAAGCTTGCCAAGGTGCGCGAGGAGCGTCCGTTGCCCGACGCGATCGCGATGGCCCAGGAAGCGGGCCGCAAATACGTCACCATTGCCAGCCGCGTGCTCGCCGGCAAATGAGCGACGACGCGCCGCTCGGAAACCAGGCCGGGACAGGCGTGCCGGCGGGAGCCATTTCCAAAGACCTCCTGATCATCAACAAGCGCGGCCTGCACGCTCGCGCCTCGGCGAAGTTCGTCCAGGCGGTGGAGCGCTTCAACGCCCAGGTGTGGGTGACGCGCGGCGGCGAGACCGTCGGCGGCACCTCGATCATGGGCCTGATGATGCTGGCCGCAGGACCGGGCACGACGATCACGGTCGCCGCCGCCGGTGATGATGCCCAGGCTGCGCTTGCGGCGATTACCGAGCTCGTTGAGAGCAAGTTCAACGAGGAAGGGATCTGAGCCACGCGCTCAGTGCCGTAGGGTGGGCAAAGGCGCGAAGCGCCGTGCCCACCATCTCGCGACAATCGCCATAGAAGTGGTGGGCACGCTTCCGCCGTCGCTCTTCGAGCTATGGCGGACAAGTCGCTTTGCCCACCCTACGAGACCTACAACGCCGAAATCACTTCGCCGGCGGCGCGATGTAGATATTCCAGCTCATCGACGGGCCGGCCTTGCCGTGGGTGAAGCGGCGCGTCGTCATCACGATGCGCTCGGCGTTCGGCGCGATCTCCGAGACCCATTTCTCGAACGCCGGCAGGCGGCCATCGGTTGGATCGAACACGCCGATGAAACCATACTTCTTGGCATCCTCGCGCGACGTCAGCCCGGAATCCCAGGCTTCGAGCGGCATCAACGCGGCCGGATGATCGGGGCTGTAGAACACCATCGGCTGGATCGACTCCATGGTGCCGGCAACGACCGCCCAGCGCGAGCCGAAACGCGCGTGCCAGGCCTGCGTCAATTCATGCGCCAGCTCCGAGCGCGCGCCGTAGGTCGCCGTGTTGCCGGCATTAGCGGCCATCTCGCGCGCGGCGATCCAGGGCGAGGCGGCGAGCGTGGCGACGCTGAGCAGGAGCCAGATCACGGCGATGTTGAACAGGGCCGCGCTCTGCACCCGCAGCGCCGGGATCGCGACCAGCGCCAAGGGTACCAGGAAGAACAGCGAGATGCCCCAATCGGTCTTCATGTAGATGCTGAAGGCCAGCGCGCCGAGCGGCGGGCCGACCGCGACGATGATCTGGATGATCCAGACGTTCAACGCCTGCGCAACATTGACGCCGGGATTGGCGCCGCGCCCCCAGGCACGCGTGACGATGCGTAACGGTGCGCGCAACAGCAACGTGAACCAATGCGGCACCAGCGCCATTGCGAGCGCGGCCAGCGCCACCGGCAACGCCAGCAGCGCCAGATTATGCAGGGCGTAGCCCGCCACGAGCTGATGGACCTGGCGGCTGTCATCGAGGCTGTAGGTATCGCCGGCATAGGTCAGCGGCACGAAATGCACGCCGGCAAGCCAGACGATGTGCGGGATCATCGCCACGACCATTGTCGCGATCGCCACCCACGGCGCCGGCGACAGCAGGAATCGCAGCCGGTCGGGATGGATCAGCGCGGCAAGGCCAATGGCGCCGATCATGGTCAGCACCCAGTATTTGGTCATCAGCGCCAGCGCGCCGGCGAGCCCGAACCAGATACCGGACTGCCAGGTCCGCTTCTCGAAGGCGTTGAGATAGGCGAGCACGAGCAGCGGCAGCGTGACGAGTTGGAGCAGGTCGGGGTTGTACTTGAAACCCTTGAAATTGAAGATCGGGTAGAGCGCGACCATCACCACGACCAGGAACGCACGCCGCGCGTCCACGACGCGCAAGCTCAGCAGCCAGCAGATCACCATGCCGACGCCGACGGTCGCCATCGCCAGCGCATAGGTCGCCCAGTCCGCCGCCGGGAACACCTTGAACCAGAGGCCGGCGACCCAGCCCGACAGCGGCGGGTGCTTGCCGTAGCCCCACAGGAACTCCTGGCCCCAGCCATAGGCTTCTGCGACGTCCATGTGAACGTCCTGCGCTGCCTTGAGATTGATCAGGATGAAGGTCCAGATCACGGCATGCAGGATGGCGAGCTGGATCACCAGCCAGAGCCGCGCTTCGGGCCGGATCGCGCAGGCAACCAGCCAGGCCCGGAAGCGGTTAAAGCTCACCCGGGCTTTTACGCGTGTTCGGGCGGAGGGGATCGAGGTCGTGGACATGAGCCTGGACATGGGCCGTTGCGTAGCGCGTTTTGGGCCCTCGTGGAATCAGCTTGGCGTGAAGAAAGGCCCTGAAAATACAGCAATATGGTTGCCGCACGGGGATGTGAGTGGTATCCCGCGCCCATGACGACCGTCCCCATTTCCAACATCCGCAACTTCTCCATCGTCGCCCATATCGACCATGGCAAGTCGACGCTGGCCGACCGCCTGATCCAGATGACCGGCGGCCTCACCGACCGCGAAATGGCGGGCAAGGAGCAGGTGCTCGATTCCATGGACATCGAGCGCGAGCGCGGCATCACCATCAAGGCGCAGACGGTCCGCCTCGCCTACCACGCCAAGGACGGCAAGGACTACATCTTCAACCTGATGGACACGCCCGGCCATGTCGACTTCGCCTACGAAGTCTCGCGGTCGCTGGCGGCCTGCGAGGGTTCCCTGCTGGTGGTCGACGCCAGCCAGGGCGTCGAAGCGCAGACGCTCGCCAACGTCTACCAGGCGCTCGACAACAATCACGAGATCGTCCCGGTCCTGAACAAGGTCGACCTTCCCGCGGCCGAACCCGAGAAGATCAAGCAGCAGATCGAGGACGTCATCGGCATCGATGCCTCCGACGCCGTGATGATCTCGGCCAAGACCGGCCTCGGCGTCCCCGACGTGCTGGAAGCCATCGTCACCCGCCTGCCGCCGCCGAAGGGCGACCGCGAGGCGACCTTGAAGGCGCTCTTGGTCGACAGCTGGTACGACGTCTATCTCGGCGTAGTCGTGCTGATCCGCGTGGTCGACGGCGTCATGAAGAAGAACCAGCGCATCCGCATGATGGGCACAGGCGCGGCGTATGACGTCGAGCGCGTCGGCTTCTTCACCCCGAAGATGGAGCAGGTCGACGAGCTCGGCCCCGGCGAGATCGGCTTCATCACCGCGGCGATCAAGGAAGTCGCCGACACCCGCGTCGGCGACACCATCACCGACGACAGGAAGCCGGTCACCGAAATGCTGCCGGGCTTCAAGCCGGCGATCCCGGTGGTGTTCTGCGGCCTGTTCCCGGCCGACGCCAATGACTTCGAAACGCTGCGCGGGGCGATGGGCAAGCTGCGCCTCAACGACGCGAGCTTCTCCTACGAGATGGAAACCTCGGCCGCGCTGGGCTTCGGCTTCCGCTGCGGCTTCCTCGGGCTATTGCACCTCGAGATCATCCAGGAGCGGCTGTCGCGCGAGTTCGACCTCAACCTGATCGCGACCGCGCCAAGCGTGATCTACAAGATGCACCTGACCGACGGCCAGGAGATCTCGATCCACAATCCCGTCGACATGCCCGACGTGGTCAAGATCGCCGATATCGAGGAGCCCTGGATCGAGGCCACCATCCTCACTCCCGACGAATATCTCGGCAGCGTGTTGAAGCTGTGCCAGGACCGCCGCGGCGCGCAGAAGGAGCTGACCTATGTCGGCTCCCGCGCCATGGTGAAGTACGATCTGCCGCTCAACGAAGTCGTGTTCGACTTCTACGACCGCCTGAAATCGGTCTCGAAAGGCTACGCCTCGTTCGACTATCACCTGACCGACTACAAGGTGGCCGATCTCGTCAAGATGCAGATCCTGGTCAACAACGAGCCGGTCGACGCGCTGTCGATGCTGGTGCATCGCACCCGCGCGGAGGGGCGCGGCCGCGCGATGGTCGAGAAGATGAAGGAGCTGATCCCGCCGCACATGTTCCAAATCCCGATCCAGGCGGCGATCGGCGGCAAGGTGATCGCGCGCGAGACGGTGCGCGCGCTGCGCAAGGACGTCACCGCGAAGTGCTACGGCGGCGACATCACGCGTAAGCGGAAACTTCTGGAGAAGCAGAAGGAAGGCAAGAAGAAGATGCGGCAGTTCGGCAAGGTCGACATCCCGCAGGAAGCCTTCATTGCCGCGCTGAAGGTGGATAGCTGAGGGGAACGCTCAGGCCACTCCGGGCCCAACGAGATTGGGGCCGGCCCGGCCTATCGGGGGCCGACAAACAAAATTCGCGAAAACAACCCCATGCACAGTAGCCGCGCCCTTGTCGGCATTGGATTTTTTCGATTTTACGAAATCGATTTGACCCGTCGGGCAAAACAGGGGCATGATGGCATCATGGCAGCGGGTGTCCAGCAGGCGTCCATCAGAACGCACCATCTCCGCCGCCGACCGATTGGCAACCTCTGAATTCGATATCCAGGCGCCACGTCGGTGACGGCTTGCGTCGGCTTCTGACCTGCCAAGCACGCTCCTCGAAGACCGCTTTTGACCCTGGCTGTGTAAAAACGCGGCGCTTGACGTGATTCTCGCGGTATGATTCCCGCACGATTTGCGGGGGTCTCGGATGAAGCGCTTC